>JANXSF010000020.1 GCA_025352795.1 Acidobacteriota bacterium | reverse complement strand
ATGCACGTGCTGGAACTGGTTCGCATGGGAGCGAATATCCGCGTGGAAGGCAGGCAGGCCATCGTGGCGGGTAAAAGTCATCTAAGTAGCGCGCAAGTTATCTGTTCCGATTTGAGGGCAAGCGCATCTTTAGTGCTGGCTGCGTTAGTGGCGGACGGTACAACTATTGTGGACCGTGTATATCACATGGACCGCGGTTACGAGCAGATTGAAAAGAAGTTAGCCGGATTAGGAGCGGCTATCCGGCGGTCTAATTAATTCAGAATGTTGAGTTTAACTAAGAACGTAGATCAAGCCGGTTATGATCACATAACCCCAGCAGATCCATTCCAATACGTTGAGCACTCGGATCAGTCCTGGTGCCAGAAATTCAAAGCGTACAAACAGGGCAATGACCAGGCCCACGTAAATGACATATTGACTCATGATGTCATCCGACCAGCGCAGGTAAGCGATCATTAAGCCCCAATAAACCAGGGGCCAGTTGCTTTCATTGGGAAGCTGCGAACGCGCCGCCGCCATCCAGACGGTGACTGCCACCAGTGCCATCGTTAAGATGCCAAAATCAGTTAGCCGAAGATGCATTTGATTAGAAAGCCCAAGTCAGGCTGACATAGCCCGTGTGAGCATTATAATCCTGAAAGGAATAAAATTTCTCGCCATAGCCGTAATATTGATAGCCAAAATTCACCCTTAATTTTTCCCTAATACGAATCGAGATGCGGGCCAGCGGAGAAGTGAAGGCTAAAGGGAAGGTCTGAGCGGTAACAAAGGCGGCGCTCGAGGACGGATTTAAAAGGGAGCCAGGAGCAGATTCGGTGCTGCTGCTGCGACCGTCGCCGGTGTCATTGACACGATTGAACCCCAGATAGAGGTCCACTTTTTTGCGGATGTTAATGCGCGAGGCTAGATTTAGAGCGTGGATATTGCTGATAAAAGCGCTTCGATCTCCAGTGACCAGTTGTGAAGAACTGAAGTAGGCGATCCCCGATAAAGTATTCAAATGAAGTTTGGAATATCCGCCATCGAGGGTGAACCAGGTTACGGGACTCCAGGCGGCATCAAACGAAGCATTGCGACCCCGAGAACTGAATGCAGTGATTGCCGTCGAGTTGAAATTGTAATTTGTTTTGTAACTGGTGGAAAGGGTTAATTTCCTGGTTTTCCACTGAGCCCGGCCACCAAGTCCATGATAGTTTTTATCGCTGACAGGGTAAATGGGATGATCAGTTCTGCCCGTTTCGCCATCTACAGAAAACCGTAGTCCTTTGACGGGCTGAAACCGCAATCCAAAAAGACCACTGTTGAGACGATTGTTCTGTTCGTCCGGAATGAGCCCTTTAGCTGGGTCGATATCTTGATACTGAATAGACCGAATCCTTCGGGAAGCATACTGGTAGCCTCCGTATGCGGAAACCCACTTTGTAAAACGATAGGAAATGTCGGTCTGGTTACTCCACGTCTGAATTCCCAGAAATTGAAAACTGAGCAGAGCCAGATTGGCCGTACCGTTGTTCAATTCCCTATAAGTGGAATCGCCACTCATGCGGATGTTGTAGAAGCTTGAGTGGTTGGTTATGGTGAGGTTATCGGTTGGCAAGAAGCTCAGCGTCAGGTTCCCGGTAGCTACGGGTCGAGTTCCTGTTCCTGAAAGAAGAATCTGTCTGTTCGCGGATGCTCCAAAGCGGTTCGTTCCGTCGGCGGATTCAGTGAGAGAGAAGTCCCGTCGACCTTCAGAATAGGAGAACAGTCCATTGGCTTGGAACACTTTGGTCACGTTTCGGAGCAAGGACAGACGCCAGTAAGGAGTGCTGCCTTGGTAAGGCTGGGTGCGGCGAAAACTATTCAAAGTGATTCTGTCATTCGGATTGCTCCCAACGCTGGGCGCTCCCAGATTTTGATCCTGCGATTCAGAGTAATTCTCCCATCCACGGAGTAAATTGATGCGTAAGCCAAACAAATCGGCTTGGCCGCCCAGACGATATTCATTCCTTAGACGATGAATGTTCGCAAACAAGGTAAATTCGTCACCACGGGAATCGAAATACTGGGTGGTGGAAAGGCCTGGACCGTTTTGGATATTGCGCGAATACCCAAAAAACAAGCGGTATTTGGCTTGCGGAAACAGAGTGACATCGTGATCCTGCAACTGCCGTGTTGTATCGAGGAAATGGCGGCCCCCGGAAATGGTCAGAGCGGGATTGTAATAGTCGCTGGAGCGCCAAATGAAATCATAACGGTAAATTTTGTTCTTTTGCAGACGTAGGATAGAGGACTGATACGGATCTGTTCCGAGTCCCTGGACATTCAACACAAGTTCGTCGAAGTACTTTCCATGTCCGGCCTTGGAATTAGCGGTGAAACTGCCGCTGAGTAGTCGTAATCCATTGCGCAAATTCACATTGCTGCGGTACATGCCGCCGTTGCCATCGACGGTATAGAAACGGTAGCCAGTTTCGAAGGAATTGGTGAGGTTGTAATCGCCGACGGATTCACCGCGCGCCGGTCCGGCTTGTTGGGGTGTGGGTCCAACCAAAGGCTGCCCTTGCAAAAAGGATGTAGTTAAAAGGAAGAGGATCGTGTTTCGCATCGATAATTTCCTAACGCAAAAATAGCGGGTCCGCATTGGATCCGTGAATGCGAACATGGCAGGTTGTACAGTTCTGATAGCGAGGATCGGCCATATTGTGGGAACCGGATTGAGTGGGAATACCTTGGGAGGAGCGCCCAAACCCGGGTGCCCCGTTATGGCATTCCAGACATAAAGTAAACACCACTGGGCGACGCAGTAGTTTGGCATTCATTGAGCCGTGAGGGGAATGGCAGGTTTCACAACCATCGACCCGCACTGCGGCATGCTCAAAGGCAAAGGGACCACGCTTATCGGCGTGGCATTTTATGCAGGACTGTTCATTCGCTTGTGCATGTTCCATCATGCGGGGGCGGACGCTCATGTTCGTTGTTGGAGCTGGCACGCCATGAGGATTGTGGCAATCGGAACACTGCATGGCCCCCTCATTCACCCGATGCTTAAAAGGCATTGAAAATTGTGCGCGGACGCTGGCGTGACAGCTTGTGCACAGCTCATTTTGTTTGGACGCGAGCAATGATTTGCTACTGACTGGTTTGTGAATGGAGTGACAACTATTGCAGGCAACATCGGCTTGGGTGTGGCTACTGCGACGGATATTGTGACGGCTGATATCTTTGGAATGGCAGGCAAGGCAAGCGTCCACTACTTGTTTTGCTGGCATCACGGAAAAAGCCAGAATTGTTGCTTTGCCCCCCTTGGCATCGACATGCTTTTGGGCTGGACCATGGCATCCCTCACAGCCGTTCTTATCTGGGGGCAAGGTACCGGCAGCGACACTTTTGAAATGAGGGTTTTTGTAAAAATTCTGCCAAACAGCCGGGTGACAAGCGCGACAAACATCGTTGCCTGCAAAGCCGTTTGATGTTGGTTTTGTCTGTTCCTGGCCGCTGACCAGCGCAACGAACAGAAAAGGTAAAATGAGCGATAGTTTAGGGGGACCGAGGATCATAGCCAACCATTTAATTGGAACACGAAACCGTGGATGTTAGTTGTTTCGAATCTGCGGCTTCGTGTTAATTATTTGAGGCTTAAACATTAAAATACGTAACTGATTCCAGCCAATGGGGTGAAGTCATGAACCAAGCCGCCAGGACTTCCGCCAGTGGTTGGTAGAATGATTTTCCCAGGGAAGGGGGTTAAAGTATCGCGGAATTCGATTCGGAAATTCAAGTTGTGCCCGATACTCATTTTGACACCTGCGCCGAACGTCATGAGGGGTTTGAGTTCACTGGTATTGGAGAGAACGGCAACGCGGCTGAGGGCCTGAACGGAATGTTCTGCTCCGGTTCCCTGATATCGTTTTACACCGCCGCCAATCAACACGTACGGCCGAACTTTTGAGCCAACGGGTGAGAAGTGAACGTGAACATCATAGTGGACGGCATGACTTCTGCCGGCGAAGCTGACTTCCTGGCCAGATCCTTTCAGTTTGTAATCCCCGGTTTCGAAGTCATAGCGAAATTCACCTCCAACAAGACGGTACATATTGTGACCAAGCCAAATACTACCGATCAGGCCTTGGGGAAGAGAAGCATCGGCAGTCCCACCCGTTCCTGTGATCTTCTTTGGCAGAGAAAAGCTACCGCCGATGCCGCCGCCGAACTCGAATAGGGGTTCGTCGTGAGTCTGTGGGCGAGTTGTTTGGGCCGATGCAAGTTGCGGGGTGCCCAGTAGGAGCAGCCCGGTAAGTAGAGTTTTATAGATCAGTCGTAGAGTCCGCATATGATTTCTATCGTCGGTGTTGCCCTAGAACTTTAGTCCCAATTTAGTCGACCACCCTTACATTTGCTGTGGTGGAATTTCCGGCTTGGGTTACAACTAGAGGGATAGAGAGTCCTGAGGGAACTCGCCGATTTATCGAGACATTGATTTGGTAGACTCCGATTTCACCAGGTGTCAAGCCTGCAAAGGAGACGGGCAGGGCAATTCCGCCCAGAGTGACTACCGGTGCTATCAGGACAGAAGGAAGCGGATCGGCTGGGGATGGAACACCAGCTTCGACGGCGGGAGACGTGTTCCCCATGCCTGCCAAATAGATAGTAATCGTGTCGTCTTTGTGTACCGGGTTCGACAAAGTAACCAATTCGTTATTTCTTGCCCTGACGATTGCCGGAATGGACGTGTCCGTTCCTGCTGTGCCGTTTCTAAAAATCCGAGGAGCTGCTGGCAACATGGTCAGGTTGAAATTATCGCTGACGCCGCCCGGGGTATGGAGAACAAGTGTTACGTTCCCATCCACCTGATAGGGGAGTTGAGCATTGATCTGTGTAGGCGAAACAAACAGCACGGGTAGTGGCAGCCCATTGACCGTAAGGCAGCTTTCACCCAGTGCGGTGGGGAGTGGCGTTTGATTCGTGGACATGCTGACTGGGCTGAGATCTGTTCCGATGATGCTTACCAGGCTACCTGGAGCGACGCTGGAACTTTGATCGGCAGCATTTGAAATTTGAGTCAATCGCGGGGCTGCGGTGGCAGCATCGAAATTCCAGGGAAGGACGGTGAATCCTCCGGTGGTCAGCACAACGACAGCATTTCGGCTGTATAAAGGCGCTAAGGTGCGGGTGAAGGGAAGCTTATTGCTGAGGACGGTTGTGTCGGCAAGGATTGGCGCTTCGATGATGCGGGTGGCCGGAGATTCGCCCGTTAGAGGATCGACTCTCTGAATCATTCCGGGGCTGGATGAATCCGGCGCGCCGACGCGCAATCCACTCTGGTCCACAAAGACGAATCCGGAGCTGACTCCCCCGACGGTATCCATTGTACGAATCCTTCCCAGTGAGGAATTCAGCAACAGATTTCCGACGACGAACTGGTCGAAGTTAGAGGCGGCGATGGCTCCAGTGATGGGATTGCCGAGCTTTCTCGAAATAGTAAAAGTGTCTGCCGTTGAGTTATACAGCATCAGCGTTCCATCTTGTTGAGCGAGCAGAATGGATGAGCCATTTGCCGACGCCATCAAAGTTGTCGAAACACTAATGTCGTTTTTATAAACGCCCAAAGTTGCAGGCGTAGATACCTGTCGCGAAGGCACGTCAATCTTATCTACAAGAGCAACAGGGTTTCCCAATTCATTGCGAACAGACACCAGGCATGTGTTGCTGGCGCAGGCGATGGAACGTGGAGCATGGCTGCCGGGCATGAAGATCGGCGAAGATTCCTGGAGCGTCTCCAGGTCATAGACCCGGATCACCCTGCTTGAGTCGTTAGCGATTAGCAAGTAACGACGATCAAATGTAATTGCCATCTGAAGCGGATTGGTGGCAGTTTTAAGCGTAGCTATCTGACTGTATGAAGTACCGTCGAAGACTAAGACTTGGTTCTTGTCTTGTCGGAGAACAAAAAAGCGGTCTCTAGTTGGATCTGCCAGAACATCGACAAGCGTGCCAGGTACATTTACGCTGGTACCACGTTGATCGGGCTCTTTAGCATTTACTAAAATTCGAACATCGGGTGGGAGATTCACGGCAGAATTGGAAGCTATTTTCAAGGTGACTGCGGAGGTTCCTTTCCTGTTGCGAAAAGCTTCCTGATCAACGCGTACATTAATTGTGGCTGGAGTGACTCCTGAGTTTGGCGAAAGGCTAACTCCTCCGTTGTCGCTAGCGATAGTGAACGGAACTCTGTTGCCGCCAGGGTCAAGAATCGTAATTTGTTGGGATGCCGAGCGCCTATCGCAGAAACTGCCTTTGAACGCCAGATCCTCAACATTTGCGCGGATGCGAGCGACTTGCGCGAGTGAACCAACAGGAATCACCATAACACCGCTATCAGAAATTGAATACATCAAGTTCGAGTCGGAGCTGAGTATACTTTTCCCTGTGAGATTTTCTGGTAGCTGTAGTTTTTCCAGAATCGTGAGGTTATCTGCATCCTGAACATACAAGACCGGGGCGGGCGTGGCGGTGGGAGCAGTTGTGGCGGTCGTTGTCGGTGCTGCATTTGTGAACTGAGAATAGATTAATCCTCTGCTGGAATCAATTGCATGTGTACCAACATTGAGAATCCCACTCGGACTGGGGAACGATGCAATTACGTTCAAGTTCGCAGCGTAATAGCTCCACCCGACAATATAGTTGGATCCATCTCGGCTGACACTTAAACTGCGAGGTCCTAGGGCAGGTGTATGAATCCATCCTTGTGTTTGAAGAGACTTCGTATTCACGTTATAACGAAAATGTAATGTGTTCGTATCGGTACCACCGGCGACGACACCGTAGATGATGCTCAAATCACCTGAAGAGCCCATCGAACTGGCGACAATGTTGGACGGAGTATCACCCGGGCTTGCGGGAAGCGGCTTTGCTATCAATGCGGCAGTCGATAGAGTTTCGGTAGCGCCGGTAGTGGGGTCGAGCAACAAGAAAGCAGTACTCGTTACCACTAGCGCCCTCCCATCAATACCGAACTGTACTCCAAGCGGTGCACCGGGCATCGCAAATGTTCGCCGACCATTGGTGTTGAGGTCAATAATTGTGATTGCGTTGTTAGAGGTAACGGGTGCCACGAATGGGGCAAAATGTGCAACCACTAAGAATCGGCCATCTGGGGAAATCGACAAAGAGCTTGGTTCTGCAGCAACGTTCAAAGAAGTGCGCAGAGAATAATCGCTAAGCGATATGACGTCGATCCTATTGGCGGTATAGTTGGCGACGTACAGCACACGGCGTGCTTCGTCCAAAGCAAGATCCGCTGCGTTCCCGCCAATCGGAATTACTTTGCCGAGTGTTGCAGCCCAGCTTGAAGCCGTCGTCAACAACATCACGCAAATAGCAGTTACACGATACACACTCAGAAACCGGCTTTGGGCACTCATTGTCCTAACTCCCTTTTATAGAAACCATCGGAAGATCTTGCTTCCGGCAATAGACTGAAAACGGGGAATCCTTTGATAAGGATTCTCATTTTTGCAATAACTAATTGTATTCCCGGTTTCTCTAGGCTTTCACCCGGAGAAACCGGTGTAAAACTGTCAAAATACCTTACTCCTCAGTGTTGCGGCGGCGTACGATAATTAGCCCTAAAAAAGCTGCCGCCATCACTGAACACACGATGCGAATCAATCCTGAATCCATTGTCTTGTCCTCTCCTTTTATCTAATACAAACTACATGCTGTTCATCATGGGAAGTAGTTCCCGCGTGATCTTGATAACCATCGGCCCAACCGTCACTACGAACAATGACGGCAAAATACAAAAGAAGATCGGGAAAACCAGCTTGACGCCGAGTTTCGCCGCTTTCTCTTCGCAGATTTGCCGTGCCTGCACTCTCATGTAGTCAGCATGAGCGCGCAAGGATTGGGCAATTCCAGTACCAAAACGGTCGGCTTGCACAAGTACAGCCACAAGCTTCTTTAAGTCTTCAGCGTTGGTGCGTTCTCCGAGATTGCGAAGCGCTTCAGCGCGTCTTTTGCCGGCCTTCAGCTCCAGATTCACCATGGCGAATTCTTCGCTGATTTCCGGATGAGCGTGCTCGAGTTCTTTGGCCACCTGAAGTATGGCTTGATCCAAACCTAAGCCACTTTCCACGGAAACAACCATCAGATCGAGGGCATTGGCCAAGCCTCTTTGGATTTGTTTCTGTCTCTTTGAGGCCTTTAATTTGACGAACTCGTTAGGACCCCAGAAACCAGCAGCAGCGGAAGCCAAAATGAAAGCGATCTTGTTGGTGGAATCGGATTGCGTTTTTGCAATCAAGACGCTGGCAAGCAGCGGAAATAACACTGCCAGAACAACTTTGCATCCATAAAGGACCCGCAACGCATGTTCATTTTTAATCCCGGCACGGATTAGTTTTCGTTGCATCACCGAAACATCTTTGGGTGAGTTTGGAATAAGCGTTCCCATGCGAAGCAAAAAATCGCGCAGCAGTAAGCTGGGATGCTTGGGTGTTTCCTGTTGTTGAATGTCGGTACCCTTGACCCGATCAATGGCTTCAGAAGGTTTGACATACAGTCGCATGCCAACAAATGCGCTTCCTATCATGACTGCGAGAAAGAGTGCTATTCCTAAAATAATGGGCATAATTTATACCTCAATCGTGACGATCTTTTGAATGATGGCGTACCCAATAACCTGCAAAAAGATTGCGCCAGCCATCATGTAATTGCCTGTTTCATCCAAAAAGAAAAAGCGAATGTAATCAGGACTTGTCCAGAACATCATTACTGCAACACCAACCGGAATCAACGTAAGCGCGGTTCCCGTCATTCTGCCGTGAGCACTGATGGCTTTTATCCTTCCGCGTAGCTTGAAACGCTCACGGATGACATAGGCGAGTTTGTCGAGAATTTCGGCGAGATTGCCACCCGTCCGCTTTTGAAGCATGACGGCGGAAACGAAGAAATGAACGTCCAACAGTGGCATCCGCTGAGCCAGCTTTTCAAGCGCAATCTCCAGCGGTAAACCCAGATTATGTTCCTCAAAGACTCGGCGAAATTCCCCGCCAAGAGGCTCTTGAAACTCTTTGTGTATCATTTCCATCGCCACCGAAAATGCATGACCGGCACGCATGGATCTGGCGACGAATTCCAGACTGTCGGGAAACAGCTCCTCAAATTTATGGATGCGCGAACTGCGCATTCTCATTGCGTAGAGAAGCGGAAATACACCAAGGATGATTCCACATAGCACGGAGAGCTTTTGGAATTGGCTAGGCAAGAATAAATAACCTGCACCGAAACCTGCACCGAAAGCGATGAGACAGAAATTGACCAGTTTTGCGGGGGTCCATTTCAGCCCCGCCTGCTCCAACAAAGTTCGCAGTTTAACGCCCAGTTCAAACCGGTGCAGAATCCTAAATACAACTTTTGTCTTATCTTCCTCGACTTCAATTAGTGCGGGACCGGCTTTTTTCAGCTTTTCCGTTTTCTTTTGCGATCCCACAAGACGGCTTTTAATTTTTCCGAGATCGGAATTGCGCAGAAGATTACTTAACATGTACCAGATCGCCAATGCGGCAATCCAAACACCAATGGCCATAGCTAGGAACGTACCCATACTTCTTTGCTCCTTTTACTCGATTTCCAAAACTTCGTCGAACAAATCCGGGCGCAAACGTATTCCGGCAGCGAGAAGTTTTTCGTAAAACTTTGGTCGAATGCCCGTTGCTGCAAATCGTCCGAGCACTTGCCCTTGAGGCCCAAGTCCTCGCTTTTCAAAGACGAAGATATCTTGCAAGGTTACGATTTCGCCTTCCATTCCTGTTACCTCAGTGATGCTCGTTACACGTCTTGTGCCATCGCTTAAGCGGGCAGCCTGGACGAATAAATGCACTGCACTGGCGATTTGTTGGCGGATCGATTCAAGCTTCATGCTAGCGTTGGCAAGTGACACCATCACTTCCAGACGGGAAACACCATCGCGAGGCGTGTTGGCGTGGATCGTAGTCAGTGAACCGTCATGACCCGTATTCATAGCCTGAAGCATGTCGAGCGCTTCCCCACCGCGGACTTCGCCGACCACAATACGGTCAGGAC
Source organism: Acidobacteriota bacterium (assembly GCA_025352795.1). Taxonomy (GTDB): domain Bacteria; phylum Acidobacteriota; class Terriglobia; order Bryobacterales; family Bryobacteraceae; genus JANXSF01. The sequence goes on along the minus strand of JANXSF010000020.1, from coordinate 206,244 downwards.
GCATACGCAAGCTGTTGATTAGCAATTCGCGTTGTCGGATAGCGCCGTTTCCTTCGAGATTTGCCGGACGCGTTTCCAGTCGCGCAACATGAGGCTGCTTGAGCTGCAATTCGGCGGCGTCTTCAATGGTCACGATCCGCTCTTTCGGCGAAATGAAAAACGAAAGTGCATTGAGCAGTGTTGTTTTTCCGGCGCCAGTACCACCCAGGATGATAATGTTCATGTGCGCCTTAACGGCGGCTTCGAGGAGTTCCATCATGCCAGGAGTAAGCGCTTTTTTCGACACCAAATCGGCAGGCATCAGCTTGTCGTTAGAAAAGCGACGAATTGAAACGAGTGGTCCATCGAGAGCTAGAGGCGGAATAATTGCATTGACGCGCGAGCCGTCGAGCAGTCTCGCGTCGACCATTGGCGTGGATTCGTCAACTCTGCGTCCAACCTGAGAAACAATTTTGTCGATGATCCTTAACAGATGGGCATCGTCGCGAAAAGTTACGCTCGTCAATTCCAATTGACCGCGCCGTTCGACGTAAACTTGCTTGCTACCATTCACCAAAATATCGGAGATCGTCGGATCCTTCAAAAGCGGTTCCAAGGGTCCAAGGCCGAAAACTTCGTCAATGACCTCGTCGCAAATCTGTTGCTTTTCTATAGAACTTAGAAGCGTCGGTTCTGTATCAATCAGGGACACCAGTGCCTGGCGGACTTCCCCGCGGACCCGTTGGTTGTCGATCGTCGCCAACGCTTCCAAATTGATCTTATCGAGCAGCTTGCGGTGAAGCGTAAACTTTAATTCCTGATACTCAGGTTTAAGCGCTCCTTTCGGTTTCGCTGTATTTTTGAGTAGCCGCTGTTCCCAGTTCAATTGTTGCGGTGTTTTTGGTTCAATTCCAGAGATCATGCCGTGTTGTTCCTCTTCTGAATTTTGTGTGATCTCATGTGTCTAGGCCTGCATTAGTGCAAGTTTGGACTGTCCGGTGCCCATGCTGGCTTTTTGCGCGGCTTCGATCAGGGCCGACACCTTGACTGCCATAGAATCTATGGCTTTACCCAACTCGCTATCCTGTCCCAGAGGCTCACCTAACGTCACTACCCGATGGAGGGAAAAGTAATCGTTGGGAATCGTCGTGAACACGGGAGTGTTAAACATCTTTTCCATATCGCTACCACTGATACCGTCGCGCTTATCTAATCTGTTGACCACTACTTGAAACCGGCTGCTTTCAAAGCCCAGTTGTTTGATCATCGCGATAGATTTTCTGGTCAAGTGCAGGCTGGGCAGCTCCGATGTTGTGACAAGAAATGTGAGATCTGATTCCGGTACTCCAAGCAACGTGGTCTTATTAAAAATGGAAGGCATATCGAGAATAATCCAATCGTATTTGCGACGGGCAAATTCAAGAATTTCATGAAGTCTTACCTGATCCAGTTGCACCATTGACGGTTCCTCGGGTGCAGGTAAAATATCCACGCCATTGGCGTTCACGGTTAGTCCATTCCATAGACTTGGTTCCAAGTCTCCTTCCGATTCCAGCAACGAAAGGACTGAATTATGATTTTGTATCTTCACGTAGAAACCGACAGTGCCGCCCATTAGGTCCAGGTCCATCAGCAATACTTTCCGCTTATTCATCCGGCGAAGGGCAAAGGCTGTTTGCGCGGCCAATGTGGAAGCACCCGAGCCCGGTTTGGTGCTGGTAAATCCCAATACAAAGGCAAATTCTGGTTCTGTCGAAGCGTCAGGTCGAAGCAATTTTTGGATTCGAGCAGCGCTATCGAGCATCGTCGAAGCATCAAAAGGTGCGTACAAGAACTCGCTTGCTCCGGCTCGGAAGGATCGTACTAACACTTCAGAATCGTTCGATGTATGGAGTCCTACGACATGAATCTTTTGCGGATTCCCCTGGATAATTTGGATCAATTCCAAAGCCTGGTCGAGACCCGAGCTTAGATCAAGCAGAACTACATCGGGCTTTAGTTGTCTGAGCCTGAGTTCCAGAGCCTGGCCCGTCAAGAAGCTCTTCATTTCCGAGAGAACGTGGAACGCTTGCGTTGCGCTATGAGTATGCGCGAACGCCTGCGCCAGATCCCGGTTGGGAGCGATCATCAGCGCCGTTAATTGCGTTTCTTTCGACATTCTGTTCACTCTCGACTATTTTTTGCCGGAACTAACGGCCTCTTCCAAACAGTTTGCTGGCGAAACTGGCTTTCGGTGCCGCTGCTGCGGTGGACTTGTTTCCTGAAACCTTAGGCTGGCTTTCTTTCGGAGACTCCTGGTAGAACTCCTTGGGGAAGTTGAGCTCTGGTTTAGGATCTTCTTTTTTGATCGGTTGGACGATTTCAGGCGTCACCAGCACGATCAGCTCCGTTTTATTGCGATTCTCGGTTCTGGTCTTGAAAATATGGCCGAGTAAAGGAATATTGGCTAATCCTGGGATCTTGGAAATTGTTTCGGTCACTCGTTCGTCGATCAACCCACCGATGACGAAGCTTTGTCCTTCACCCAGTTCCAGCGTCGTTTCAACGCGTCGGGTGCCGATAGCGGGAATCGTGAACCCGTTGAACTGGACACCGTTCGCTAAATCGATCGTCGAAACCTCAGGCTTGATGTACATCTTGATCGTATTGTTTTCCGTTATCTCAGGCTTGAACTGAAGTCTTACGCCGAACTCTTTGAAGGCAACCGAAACGGCACCTGCATTCGAGCCGCCTTGCAGCACAGGAACTGGAAATTCACCACCAACAAGGAAGGTCGCCATCTGGCCATTATTTGTGACTAAGTTCGGTTCGGCCAGAATTTGCAACAATCCCTTGGACTGCATATTCCGCAGAAACACCCCGAGATTGATGTCTGGACGGAAGGCAAAGATATTGAGTAAATCGCTCATATCGAAGCCTCCTCCTGCTTTCAGATTTCCAAAAGTTGGTGCCGCAATTCCGCCGGGATTGGATCGGGTCAAGGTGTTGCCACCAGCGGCTATGCTGACCCCGAAGGCTGTTCCGGCATTGCGATCAATTTCCGCGAATTTGACTCGCAACAGGATTTGTCGCTCCATTTTCGGTATGGGCAGTTTCATGTTGTTCACAACTGTTTTGCCTAGCGGAGCGACCATTGCCGCCACACGGTCAGCGATCGCCTGGGAACTAACACTTCCGCCGAGGGTCACGGTATCCCGCAGAGCTTGAATTTGAATGTTTTCGTCTGGGAAAGTGCTTTTTAAGAGCTTCCGGAATGGCTCAAGGTTGTTCTCAACGGTAATCGCGTAAAACTCCCTTTGCCCGCTTCGCGACCAGACAATCAAAGTTGAACCACCGGGGGCCTTGGCATTGAGCAGGATCTCACGAGTGGAGACGGCTATATAATCGGCAACTTCCGGATTGCTGGTGGAGATCCGGCCGATGTCCTCTGGATAGTCAATCACCACACTCTTTCCAACAGTCAATTTCAATTCCTGCATGGACTGTGCCCAACCGCCCACAGCGAGCATCACCATAGGCAATGCCACCCGAATGAGCGTGGCGGCAACCGCAGACCGCAATATGTTCGTAAATGCTTTAACCTTCGACATGCAAATCTCCAATCCCAATTTGTCTATTGACCGGACCTAAGCTGAGCGTACTTTTCGATTGCCGATGCATTGTCAGTTTGCTCTAGGAGCTACCGTACCAATGGTTTTGATATTTCCACGGAATTCAACGATTTCGCTGGGTGGCGGTGGTGGTGGGGGGGGTGCCAAAGCCATCGGAACAGGATCCGCCTGTACTTGTCTTCGGACTACAGGTTTCGGCCTGTGTATAGGAGCCACTGTGTCATCCACGTTGTTGTTGCTGCTGTTATTGGTCATTTTTAACTTTGACGACGGTGCTTTGGTGTAGCCACCGAACAGTTGACCAACTTCCCGACCAGCAGTTTTGGACAGTTCGTTGTCGTTGCCATTTCGTAAAATCAACTGAATTCTGCCCTCGCTACCAGCGAGCGTGAGCGTTTCGGCTTGCTCGGGAGTGCACAGTAGCGTGACCGTAGTGGCATTAATCGGCTGACCTCGAGAATCTGCTTGAATTGCCTGACCAGCTGATAGCACCTGCATATTTTGTAGAACTGTAGTGGTCACCGTGCCTTCGCCACTTGGGGGACGACCGGTGGTGAGCACGTCGACTTTCATGCCAGGCATTACGAAGCCGGCAACTCCGACGACTTCATTCACTCGAATGGGAACCGCGCGCATGCCCACTGGGATTAGCGACGGTAAGCCCTGATTGCCTCGCAGCGCCAGGCGGCCCTCAATGATCGGTTCATCCTGCAAGATATTGCTGATGACTGGACGACTGACAACTTCCTCAACTTTTCCGAATCCACCCTTGGGGAAAGCATCGGTTGAGACCTTAGTCAGTTTTACATCGTCGGGTTTAATGATTACTCCGACAGAAATGGGTTTCACGGCCACAACTAGATCCTTGAGGTCCGTCTTGACCTGGGATTGCTGTGTTGGGCCAGCCTTGCCGACCATCTGATAAAAGATGCTCGACACAACTAGTGCAAACACCAAGCTAACTCCCAGAACCGTTAAAAATCTGCGATCCATATTTCTAGGCCTCCGTTTCCGCCCAAAATACCAAGTTGCCCCGGCTTAAAACCTTTTCAAAATCTGACATCAAAACTTTAGACATTCCCGAGAAGAGCTAACCATACTCCCAGCGTTATTGCGGGAGCGTAAGGGATGGAAGCACGCTTTTCCACGTCTTCAGAAACTACGTCTTCAGAAACTACGTCTTCAGGACCAGCGGCCGCCAATTTCACAACAGGCTTGAAGAACTTAAAAATTGCCCTGCCAATCAGCACCAATGCTGCCATCAATCCGCCAATTGCTGCTGCCCACAATGCCGCTTCCAGCAGGATGGATGGTTTACCAAGGACAGCACCAAATCCGGCCATCAATTTCACGTCTCCTCCGCCCATTCCCCCGAGTAGGTAGAATGCTAGGAAAACTCCGAATCCGGCGAGTGCACTTCCAAAAGCCGAAACTACGCCATGTCCGCCGCGCTCAAAAAAATGCCAGCCGAGTCCACCAGTTAAAGCTGCAAGCGAAGTCCAATTGGAAATTTGTCGATGCCATAGGTCTTCCGCTACTGCGGCGATTCCTATTCCAACGGCGAGAATGATTTGGCCTTCCATGCGCGCTTTCCTTATGAACTGCGTTTACCAATCGAATTTCTTAAAGGCTGCTTTGTGCCAATTTTCAACAGCAGAGACCCCAAAAAGCCACCTTCCATCGCGAAATGTTCCAACCGCTTTCCGGATGGCAACACCCAGCCTGGCCGATTTACTTGCGAACTGGGCTGAACCCGTTCTGGCGAAAGTGAATCGTTGTTTTTGGTCAACTTCATGATTTATCGTCTCCCTTAGTTATTTCGGCCTTGTTGGGGTTTTTCATTAGGTCTACTGGAACTTTTTTCTCACTACCCATGCGGTTCGCTAAATCTCTGCTTTCCCCATCGTTTGTTCGCTTTATGAACAAAATTGCATTTCCGTCGTCTTCTACGGTTTTCCACCCAGAATTTCTTTTTAAGATACTAGCCAGTGGCCAGGAAGGGGGTATCAGTGCTGCCGTAAAACGATGCTTCTGCAAGAGTTCTTCCCATTCATAGGACCCTTGGAGAAGAGCCATATAGTCCTTGCCCAACTGGGGACCGTAAAAGTCGCTGCGACCGTCGAAAAATACTCTTACATCGGGAAAGAAGCGATAAATCATGTAATCACCCCATTCGTCGGGAGCTAAAACTCTGGAAGCGGTCAGCACCTTGGCGTGTTTACTCATCATGGACAGAGGAAACTTCTCTTTAGGAAAATCCTGAGGGAACCGTTTGGGATCGTTCCAAAGCGCCAGACCCACCACCGTTGCCACCAGCCATATGCCAACGTGCAAGCAAGCGGGCCGCAGATCATCGGATAGGCTCTGCAAAATGCGAGGTATGGAGTTCTTGGGCTTCCTTTGCGTAAATGCGCGCAACAAATTGCTTAGTTCGCTGGCAATGATCGGCGAGGCAATCAGTACGAAAACTGAAATATGACGTACCGAGACAAGCGCATTATGCGCCCAAAATACGATCAAGAGCGCTTCCACATATTTCTTGCGCGAAATTAAGAAGCCCGCAAACGCAATGCCCAGAAACATCAGACCTTCAAACTGCAAGACATTTTCCTTGCGAAAGCTGGGCGATTGAAACTCTTCCACTACCGATTTGATCCAGTCCGACTGTAAATACTCCACCATGTGTTTGTGCAAGGCAATTCCGTATGGGTTTATGACACTTACGGCAAGGCACAGCCCGGCAAGAATTCCATAGCGCCACATTTTCGTCCACTCGCTGGCAAGTGCAGATCCAATGGCAACCAGCCCCAGGCAGGCAATCAACGAAAAGAATCCACCGTGGAGATTAGTCCAAAGCATGGTTAATGGAACAAGACTCCATAACCATCGCGTGGGCTTCTGACGGTCAACATCAATGAGAAAAAGGCTAATGGCCAGGAACAGAAACGTGATCACATGGGGACGCGCCAAATAGTGGTTCGATGCAGCTCCAGTGGCAACCAGGGAAATGGCCATGGCCACTAAGGGTGAAGCTCCGCGCCAAATCATGTGACGAAAAACAAGGGTGAAAGAAAGTGTGATGATGACGGCGCAATACAACACGACTGCTTTCAATCCGCCAAAGGAATTCAACAAGGCAAACTGTACTTCGGAGAGCCATTCCCAGGCGAACCACAACTGTCCAGGACGTGAAAAGGAAAAGAAATCTTCGTGGATGAACTGCTTATGGTTCAGCATGTATTCGCCGGCGCGAATATGCCAGCCCGTGTCGCCGTCGGCGAGTAAGCTGTCCCAACCCGCAGGTCCCAAAGCGAATAGCCACGCCATGGTTGCAATGAAGAAGAAATCTAAAAATGTAGGCTTCCACAAAGGCCATCGCTCGGGGATGGTTACCTTACGAATGGTTGGAGTTGCCGTGGATTCATCACTAAGAAAAGGTGTAGTTTCTGTCATTGCTGTCTTGTGATTGCGTGTAAAACATTACGCACTCTACAAAACATTCGACAGTTTTCAGCAGAAACCTTAGTCTCCCGATGCAGTAATTTCTACGGTTAAGGGATTTACCTCAAGGATGACCGGCTCATCGGTTCCCAACAATCGACGACCCTGCACCGCGAGTTCAAAGCGATCCTTGACACCCGCCTTTTCAAAGATATGCATCAAGTGGACTTTGACAGTCCCCGGGGTGATATACAGCTCCTCGGCGATTTCCTTATTCTTCATTCCCCGGCATACCAGATTCACAATATCGCGCTCACGAGGTGTAAAACGAGGCGACGATTTTCGATTAAGGATGCTGTTCACTTGTTGGGAAATGGAGTTTTCCAACCAAATATTTCCCTCACCAACGCTTTTTAAGCATTCCAGAAGTTGATAGATAGGAAAAGTCTTTTTTACCACCCCGCGCACACCTAATTGGAGCGAACGGAACGATTCCACTTCTGCCAGATCGTTGACCCAAAGTACGGCGCGGCTGGTTGGGGAAAGGAATTTTAGCTCCCCCACGAATTGCAAGGTTGCTTTAAACCCGGCTCCGGTGTCCAGAAGTACTACATCGGGTTTCAACAACCCAATGGTGGCACTTGCCGACGACACGTCGGAGGCGGTTCCGACCAGCTCGAACGTTGCATCAATCGACAGAACCTTGTTCAGTCCTTCCAGCACGATGGGCTGAGCTTCACAGGCGAATACGGAGATCCTCTTCATTTGGTTTCCCTTACTATCGGCAGGTTGAGTGCATCGAATTAGAGATCCCAGTCAAAAAAATGAATTACAAAACTGGAGGGCGCTTCAAGTGAAAGTCTGTTGCATCTTCCAGAGCCGCTCCAACGCGTAAAATGGTGGCTTCTTCAAAAGGCCGTCCAATAATTTGAAGACCAATGGGAAGCCCGCCCGTATCGAAACCGCAGGGCATGGAAAGGGCAGGGAAGCCAATCACATTGATACCGCGGACGAAACGCGTTGTGGCAAGCCGTGTGTCCTCTTCCTGCCCATCAATGGAAACCTTAGTCTGCCCGATTCTGGGGGCCCCCATGGGAATGGAGGGGGTAAGTAAAACGTCAATCGACTGGAACAAATCGAGGAATTGACGACGATAGCTGGATCGTAACCTTTGCGCATTTACATAATCGGTGGCGGCGAGAAGCTTGCCTTGATCGAGCAGCGCTAGGACATCAGCCCCGAAATTCGTCCGATTGCGGCTGTGTTGTTCCAATAAGGCCGAAGCTTCCGCCAGCAGAATCATTCGCCCGGTTAAGTTGATTGCAGCCATATCAGGAACACGCACTACTTCGGCTTGTCCGCCCAAGGCAGCGGCTAACTGGACCATGGCCCGCACGCGACCCATCACCGTAGGGTCCACTCTTTCCGTAAAGAAACTATCGGGCACTCCGATGCGCAGGCCTTTCAAACTGATATTCAATGGCGGCAAATAGGATTCCACTGGTCGTGCGACGGACGATTCGTCGCGGGCATCTGGGCCAGCGATCGCTGCCAGAGTCATTGCGGCATCGCGAACACAACTGTTCAAAGGGCCCATATGATCCAAGCTGGAGCCCAGCGGAAGGACGCCGTAGCGACTGACCAACCCGTAGGTGGGTTTCAACCCGACAACGCCACAGAATGCTGCGGGAATTCGAATGGAACCACCGGTATCGCTTCCCATGGACATAAATGACATTTCTGCGCTGACCGCAGCACCGGAACCTCCCGATGAGCCACCTGGGATGCAATCCAGATTCCAGGGATTTTTCACAGCTCCGAAGTGCGGATTATTCGACGTCACTCCGTAGGCCAATTCGTGGAGACCGGTTTTGCCTAGCATCACCGCCCCGGCGGCGTTCAGCTTTTCAGCTACAGTGCAATCGTAATCGGGGACCATGTCGCGGTAAAGCAGCGATCCTCCGGTGGTGCGAATGCCCTTGGTGCGGTAGAGGTCTTTCAGTGAGATTGGGATTCCGTGCAGTGGACCTCGATCAACTCCTTTAGCTAATGCTTCGTCGGCGATGCGGGCCTGGTTCAGCGCGTGTTCGGCAGTGACGGTGATGAAGGCGTTCAGCTTGGGTTCTAATCGTTCGATGTTCGCCAGACACTGCCTGGTCAGTTCCACGGAAGAGACTTTTTTCGATCGCAGTGCGGCGGATGCCTCGACAATCGTTCTCATTCTACTGGCCCCAGAAGCTTGTAGATCATGGCCGATTCGGTGTTGGCATCGAGTGAGTTGGCTAGCGGACGGAAACCAGCTTCTAAACCATCCAACGAGGGGATAATTTTTTCTAAATCTTCAGCGGGGATGGGTAGGTTCCAAGCTGCAGCAGTTTGCTTCCAATCTTTCTTCATATGGCGTAACTGCCATTATATCGGCTACATCTGGTACAACATCAGATAAACGATCACCCCAGTAACAGAAACATACAGCCAGATGGGCAGTGTCCAGCGAGCGATGGCTCTATGACCGGGGAACCGTTCTTTCAAAGCTCGAAATAGCGTGATGCTGGCCAGGAACGGAACGGTAACGGCTAGGATGGTGTGGCTGATCAGAATTGTGAAGTAAACGATTCGGATTGTCCCGGTGCCCTGAAATTTAACCGATCCTACGCGGAAGTGATAGACCAGATAGCTGATTAGAAATAACACCGAACAGGTGAATGCAGACAACATATAGAGCCGGTGCGTTTTAATGTCGCGGCGGCGCACGGCCAGAAATCCCATCATCAACAAAATAGCCGATAGGCCATTCAAGATTGCGTTTAACCCTGCCACTTAGCGGGACTCCTTTACCAGCCTGCTCAGATCCTGTTTCAAGCGCACAATTCCATCTTCTTCTGATGTTCCGTAATAGCCACGGATGTGCATTTTTCTATCCACCAGAACGAAGCGAGTGCTGTGATCGAGCGAGCCGTCCACATCTCCTAGTTTGAACCCTTTCCGGTTGAGCATCTGTAACGTCTGGCGCGGGCCGGTGAGGAAGGTCCAACGGGTGGCATCGGCTTTGAAACGCTTGCCATAAGCGGCCATCACGGGCGGTGTATCGTGGGCCGGGTCAATGGTGAAGGACACCATTCGGAAATTTGTGCCGTCCTGCTGAAGTCGGGCCATGATGGCGCTCATACGTGGACATGGGCCGGGGCAAGTGGTGTAAATGAAATCGGCGATCCAGGGGGTCCCGGTCAATTGGCTGGTTCCAAAGGGCTGGCCGGATTCATCGGTCAATTGGAAATCCGGGAGAAGGCCGAAGTCTTCCAGATCAGGCTCTTTGCGACAGGAGGTTGAAATCAGAAATAGTAGGAATAGAAGTGCCATCAATGGCTTAGCCACGCTACGGACAGATCTGCGCGGGCAGATGGCCTGGCATGTTGACCTCAACCGGCAGTTCGGGGACTGGGACGCGATACGATCCATGATGCAATAACCACTAATAAGATGCCGAATCCGGCGGTTGCGGTGACACAAGTTGAAATACTTGCGTATTGATCAGCCTTGGGGTCAAGCAACTGCCATAAGGCCGAATAAGCGTAGGTCATGGGATTGGCGCTCATCACTGCGCGCATCCACGGGACAGCTTTGGAAGGCGGAAAAATGGCCCCGGAAAGCAGCCACATGGGGAACAGCAGCAAGTTCATCATGGCGTGATATCCGGCAGAGGAATTCATTTGCCAGGCGATCAGGAAACCAAGAGCCGTGAAGGTGAATGCGATCAGCCACAACATAGCGGCGACTTCCAGCAGATTGCCCGTCTGATACCCGGCGATGCGCGTGAAGCAGAGCAATATGAGGGACTGCACCCAGGCCATGGTGGCCCCGCCCAGCAGCTTGCCGACCACTAAGGACAGCCGGGGTGCCGGTGATACCAGCATGGAAAGCAGGAACCCTTCATTGCGATCTTCAATGATGGACATGGTTGAGAAAATGGCGGCGAACATCACCGTCATGGTCAACGCTCCAGGGAAGAATACGCTCAGATCCCCAAAGCCGGAACCGATGACGAACCAGAATAAAATAGGGGAGGCGGCAAAGGCGGCTACTCTAGCTTTCTCGCGCCAGAAACGGATTAAATCGCGACGCCAGAGCGTCCAAGTGGGTAGTAGAAAATTCATAAGCGCGCTCCTGTTTCCTTAAGGAACACGTCTTCCAGCGTTGGTTTGTGATACGAAATGCCGCGAACAGCTTGCGGAAATGCTGCGGCCACTTGGGTGACAAAATTCGGTCCGTTTTCAACAATGGTGCGGACATGGTGATCAACCACGGTGCACTTCTGCTTATCGAAATGAAGAAATACGCCTTGGCGCAGCGCTTCCGGATCGTCACTTTCAATCAGTACGACATCGCCGGGGATACTGGACTTTAATTGTGCCGGAGTGCCTTGCAACACGGAAATACCCATGTGCATCAACATTAGCCGCGATGCTCGTTCTGCTTCGTCAAGAAGGTGCGTCGTGACAATCACGGTGACTCCAGTTTCGCGACGCAATTCATCGACATACTTCCAGAGTTCCATGCGCGCCACCGGGTCCAGGCCAGTGGTCGGTTCGTCCATTAAAAGAACCTTCGGATCGTGGAGAAGAGCCTTGGCGATTTCTACCCGACGTTTCATCCCGCCAGATAATGTTTTTAAGATGCTGGAACGGCGGTCAGTCAGTTGTAGACGATCCAGCAGCCGCGTGATGCGCTCTTTCAAGCTAGCCCCGCTCAATCCGAACAAATGGCCCTGACTGGAAAGGTTCTCCTCCACGGTCAGATATTTGTCTAAGCTTTGCGATTGAAACACTACGCCAATCAGTCGGCGGACTTGCTGGGCTTGGCTGACTACGTCCAATCCGCTGATGGTGGCGGTGCCTGCCTGGGGTTCTTCGATGGTGGCTAAAACGCGAAACATGGTGGACTTTCCGGAACCGTTGGGTCCAAGAATGCCGAATAATTCTCCCTGTTCGACGCTGAAAGAAACGTCTTCTAATGCTCGCTGCGTTCCGTAATTGAGTTTAAGATTTTTGGTGGTAACTATCACAAAATGGTCCGGTCAAGAACCATTAGACAGTATAGGAGGGGTAAATAGATAACCGAAGCTTTCAGAACACCCCGGGCATTGATCAGGGATCGATCCGAATATACCTGCCAACTGGCATACAAAAAGGCCATTCCTAACATCAGAGCGCCCACAAAATAGAACTTACCGGACATGGCGTAGAAGGCAGGCATTAGGCTGACCGGAATCAGCGCCAGTGAAAATGCCACCATGTGTCGCGATGTAGAGTTTCCGTCGGGTTCCACTACCGGAAGCATTTGGATTCCAGCACGCTGATAATCTTCCCGATACATCCAGGCAATGGCGTAAAAATGAGGGAACTGCCACAGAAACAAAATGGCGAATAGGATCCAAGCTTCAGGAGTCAGCGTGCCTTTGGCGGCGGCAAATCCGATCATCGGCGGCATTGCACCGGGAACTGCGCCGACGGTGGTGGATAGCCAGGACTTTTGCTTCATGGGAGTGTAGACGAACAGGTAACTGGCCAAAGTGAACGCACCCAATAAGCCTGTGAGCAGATTGACGCCCCATGCCAATTCCACAAATCCAAGAACAGCAATGGCGATCCCAAACAGCAGCGCATTCGGTGCAGTCACCCGACCTGAAGGTATGGGTCGCTTATTGGTACGCAACATTTTTGCATCGGCGTCATGTTCGTACCATTGATTCAACGCAGCCGTCCCCGATGCAATCAGTCCGGTGCCAAGTACTGTGTGAAACAGTAGCCAAAAATTCCAAGAGCCGTCCCAACCAAAAAAGTAGCCGATAGCCGTGCTCATTAATATGAGCCAGGTGATGCGGGGTTTGGTCAGTTCCAAATAATCGTTCATGATGCCATAGCCAACTTTTGCTGCGAAAATTCCGATGCCGGAACCACATTTCTACGAATTTGAATCGCCAGCACAACACTGGCGGCCATGGTTAATCCTCCCACAGCTACGTGGAGTACGGTGTACCAAATGGTGGAAGTGGGCGGAGTCAGTGCTCCAGCCGACGATAATCGGCTAAGATAAGCGGCGATTCCCAGTAGAACCTGCATGCTCGTCACCCCTAACAACGCCATCCCGGATTGCTGCAACCCTTTGTGGTTGGGAAACTGCACTGTTACCGAAATTGCTGTGTACATCACAATGGAGGTCACAATCACCGCGCCCGCCACATGCGGAAGAATGTTGATGACATGATGCCGGAAACCAGCCCCTAATACGATTTGTAACAGCACAGAGACTGGAGTTAGCCAAGCCAGCGTGCGGAATGAGGGGGTTCCAGAATCTTCCACCAGTTGCGCGCCTTGTCGCCACGCCGGGGAAGTGAATACAGCAATGGAAACGATCAATGAGAAGAAGAGTTGCGCCAGACAGGCATGGGAAATGCTGATCGGCTTTGGAAGCAGGTAAAGGACAGTCAACCCGCCCAATGTTCCCTGGAGGCAAACCACTCCGAGGGCCGTCCAACCGAGTTTTCGCATCCAGGCTCGTTCATCTTTACGCTGAATCCAGATAGCCAGAATGATCACCAGGAAGCCAACGGTTTTTCCTACCAGTCTGTGACCGGTTTCAAATAACACGCCACCTTTCATTTCGGGGAGGATTTGGCCATAAGATAAAGGCCAATCAGGGACCGAAAGGGAGGATTCGGTACTGGTTACCGACGCGCCTGCTAACACTAATAACAATGTGCAGCAAGCTAAGAATAATGCGTACTTGTGCAGACCAGGGTTTTTCATGAGAGTCTCTTAGCGGAAGTATTCACGCTAGAATTCTATTCTAACGCGAAAAGTTCTTGTCAGGCGAGAAATATAAGCGCAGTCTACTTAAATTTAAAGGCGGCAGTTGCTGAAACCTTCTCGCCAACTTTTACCTTTACCTGTTGGATGCCGAATTGTTCGTGCCAGGCTTCTAATGTGTATTCGCCTGGGGGCAACCCTTTAAGGGCGAACGAACCGTCTTCGCCGGTAACTGCGAAGAATGGGTGTGAGGAAACTCCCACGTACACCCGCATCCAGGGGTGAACATTACACTTTATCGGCACCATAAACTCTTCCTTGAGGAATTGTTTGGACTTTTTTTCAGCTTGCGGTGGCTGGGATTCGTTCCACTCTCGATTGACCTTCGGCAAGGGATGAATGTTGTGGTTCACCATATCGGAATTGGAGAACTCCACGTTCTGGTTCACCATCGCTCCAATCACATGAGGAACATACATGCATCCGGATTGATCAATGGATACAGCGGACGTCGGGGTGGGCCAACTTTGATTGGGTAATCCTTCCTTAACCCGCACAAAAACATTTTTCAGCCCACCGTTTGCGTCAATCAACACATCCTCAGAATAAATCGGGCCAGGATGCTGTTTTAGGCAGGATGGGACAGCTTCCATTTGGGGTCGGATATCCTTGGGTATTGGTTTCGCCCCAATAAACGTCACCTTGCCCGCAATAGTCGACTCCCCCAATTTGGCTGGGGTGGCCACGGGATTCGACACAGCTTTTTCTTCCGTCTTGGCGCAGGACGAAAGCAACAACAGCGCACTCACCGCAAAATTTCGTTTGATCATGTTCCTCTTTAAATATATCTGAGTTGTTACGATAATCAGATACAGATGCGATTTTCTGTCCTGCTTCTTGCCAGTGCGCTAACAGCTTATTCCCAGCCAATGGATGCTCCCTGGTTCGTCAGCAATCTATACCCTGTTTTGGAAAAGGCAAATTGCCGAACCTGTCACGTCACCGATGGAGTCGCCGGACCCACCAATCTTGTTTTCCCAGACGCCGAAGCTTCCGATGCGGAGCGGGAAATCTTCGGCCTGCAATTGCAGCGTTGGGTGAATCCCAAATCTCCTGCCGATAGCCTGCTGCGTAGGAAGCCCACCAATCGACTCAAGCACTCTGGCGGCATGCGCATTGCCCAAAATGGGCCGGAAGAGAAGTTGCTGGAAGTCTGGGTGAATTACTTGGCTGGTCTTTCCCCTCAGGAACTGCTTGCGCTGACTCCGCCAACTCCGAAACGTCGAGTGACTGCTGCGGAAACGCTGCGCCGGTTGACGCATAGCCAATACAACAACACTGTGCGAGATCTGCTGGGCGACGCATCCAACCCTGCTGCGCAATTTCCACCTGAAGATTTTATCAACGGTTTCAAAAACCAGATTCAAGGCCAAAACCTTTCCCCATTGCTTGCTGAAAACTACGCTGCAGCGGCAGAAAAACTGGCTGTTTCCGCTGTTCGCCGTCAAGCGAAGGAACTCACTTTTTGTAAGCCAACTGGCC
Source organism: Acidobacteriota bacterium (assembly GCA_025352795.1). Lineage (GTDB taxonomy): Bacteria > Acidobacteriota > Terriglobia > Bryobacterales > Bryobacteraceae > JANXSF01. The sequence continues at coordinate 190,865 of JANXSF010000020.1, read as the reverse complement.
CGACTGACGGGGCGTGTCGCGAACAATTTATCCGCAAGTTTGGACGTCGCGCATTTCGCCGTCCTTTGGAAGCCGAAGAACAGAATCGGTATGGTCGCCTGTTTGTTGCCGAAGCCAAGCGCGGCAACAACTTTTGGTCGGGGATAGAGGCAACTGTGGAAGCTATGCTGCAATCGCCAAACTTCTTGTTTCGATTGGAGCGGACAACCAACCAGAAATGGAAATCGTACGCCCGTGCTTCCCGCCTATCCTACTTTTTTTGGGACACCATGCCCGACGAAGCCCTGCTAACCCTTGCCCAAGCAGGCAAGCTGGACGACGCTGCTGGGTTGGAAGCGCAGGCGCGGAAAATGTTGGCCAATGACCAATCGAAAGTCGGTCTGGACGAATTCATTGGGCAATGGTTCCGCTTTGATCGCGTTACCAATCAGTTGAAAGATCGCCGATTATTCCCCATGTTCACTCGCGAATTGGCCCTGGCTATGAACGAAGAGACTCGTCGCTTTTTGCATCATCTGGTTTGGAGCAACGCCAATTTTATGGAATTTGTATCGGCTTCCTACAGCTTTGTGAATGCTGATTTAGCGACCCTTTACCAGTTTCCAGCGCCTGCGGAACCATTTGCCAAAGTACAATTTCCCGCGCAATCTATGCGCTCTGGCATTCTGACCCATGGCAGCGTTCTGGTGCAAACTTCAAAGCCGGTGGAGACGTCCCCTACGGCTCGCGGTTTATTCGTTCGGGAGCAATTGCTTTGCCAGCATGTCCCGCAACCGCCACCGGGAGTGAATACGAATCTGCCGGAAGTGAAAGAGGATCGCCCAATGACCAACCGGGAGCGATTGGCCGATCATCTCACCAATGAAAGCTGTGCCAGTTGCCACAAGCTGATTGACCCCATCGGATTCGGTTTGGAAAAGTTTGATGCAGCCGGTCGGTATCAGGAGAAGTTCGTGGCGCATGCTGCCCAGGGCAGGGAAGAAGCAAAGAAGGGAAAAGTGGATCTGGAACTTCCCATCGACATCAGCGGGCATGTGGCGGGGCTACGGAATTCCGAGTTTCAAAATCCGCCACAGCTAGGGAAGATTCTTTCGGAAAGCGACGCCTGCCGTGCTTGCGTCGCCAAACAAGTGTTTCGATACTGCCTGGGTCGTACAGAAACTCGTGCCGATCAACCAGTACTGGATCATGCTTTGAAAGCGTTTACCAACTCGCAATTCCAGTTTAAAGAGCTTATGATTGCTATAGTCACTGGCAGTGAATTATGAGCAACATCTCAACCCGTCCAACCAATATTTCGCGCCGCCGATTTCTTAGCGGAGCAACCATTGCCGGTTCGGCGATTCGCGTAGGACTTCCACCTTTGGCAGCCATGTTTAATGGGAATGGCACCGCTTGGGCAGCCGGTCAAAGTAAGATTGAAACGCGCTTTGTGCTGTGGTTCAACGGCAACGGCATTGTGGAAAAATATTGGATCCCTTCGGAAACTGGTCGCGATTTTTCTATGACTCCATGCCTTGCGCCGCTGGAGACGTTCAAAGAAGACATCCACATTGTCACTGGTCTGGATAATCCTGCAGCGCGTATGCCGGGGCCTGGAAATGATCATCATCGGTCGATGAGTGCGCTGATGAGCGGTACCCAATTCACTGGCAGGGGAGCGGGTGGTCCATCCATTGACCAAGTGATTGCCCAGAAAATTGGAGGGACGTCACGCTTTCGATCTTTGCAGATTGGAGTTTCGCAGGAATCGTTTGGGGAAAGCATTCAACGCAACATGAGTTGGGCTGGTTATGACCGTCCTTTGCCGCCAGAAATGTTGCCCCATAAGCTTTTTGATCGCTTGTTTGGTGCGCGGGAAGATGGTTGGGTGAAGCGGAAGCATAGCATCCTGGATGCCGTGCGGGAAGATTTAGCTGGGCTCAAGAAAAATTTAGGTGCAGAAGATACAGGCAAAGTTGATGAGCATCTGCAATCCATTCGGGACATGGAACGGGCCATTGATGGGCTTCCTGCTAATTATCGGAAAGTGGAGCAACCGGATTACGACGGGGATATGAAAGATTGGCCACGAATTGCCCGGTTGCAATCGGACCTGCTGACCCACGCGTTTGCTTCGCGGCAAACCAGGGTGGCCAGCTACATGTTGACCAAGTGTCAGGGCCTATCGCGATTCCCGTGGCTGGGCTACACCCACGGTCGGCATCACGATTACACGCATGGTGACGCGCCGTCGAACAGCCCCGGGAAACTGGCAGGTCAACGAACCATGCGCGATATTTGTCACTGGCATGCCGAAGAATTTGCGTATCTTTGCAATAAGTTGCGCTCAATTAACGAAGGTGAAAGAACAGTATTCGATAACACCTGCCTGTTGTATGTCCATGAACATGCGGAAGCCAACGATCACAAAAATAATGGCATGGCCGCCATTATTGCGGGGCACGCCAATCCCAAATTAGTTACCGGAGTTCATTCCAAAATGACTGGAACTGTGGCGGATCTTTACTTGACTGTGGCTGATGACGTGATGCACGCCGACATACAAAAATTCCCCACGGCAACGCAAAAACTTGGCGGTCTGACTAGCTAAGAGCCCTGTTAACGCAAACGAGCGGGCAGGCGGAATTGCCTCAAGTGTTGGAGTGAAGTGTATCAGGCATTTGAAAAACCGCTCCCTCGCGGTCACGGCTCTGTAGAATCAGTGTGTTACCGAGCCGTGACCGCAAGGGAGCGGTCTTTTGTTAACCAAAAGTAGTTTTCCCGCAACAAGTTAGGCCACGGATGCCAGCAGCCATCCAACCTTGCGATTCCGGTTAAAGGCCGAGCTGAATCTTGCACACTGTTGGGGAACTCTACACTTTCTAATAGTGTGCATATCCCAGAATCAGAACTTAGCCTTTTTCCACAATAGCTAAGTGATTGAAATCATATGACGGAAATGAATCTGGCAGACGCCATCCAAGTGGTGACATAATTGCAACAGCCCTGGTGGGGAAGTGTTGGTTCGCTCTGTGCGGGAACTCAAACGACAATTAATCGGCGCGTTACTGGTCATCTTGACGATGGCTGCGGTTGTCGCTGCCGCCGTGAATTTCCAACAGCAAAAGAAGTTTCGCATCCCCGAAGATGGCGTCACTTGGGTGGATCGTTTTGAACCGGCGACCAAACCTGATGGCAAACTTCGACCTGCAGTTGTTGCATTTTATGTTGAACCGGAAGGGCCTGGGGCCAAGGCGGGTATCAAAAATGGCGATGTTCTTCGCATTATCCGTCCAGTAACCGCCCCTGGGGCTGATCCTTCACCTGGAACTCACATTGATACGGCAATGGAAGTCACCCGTGTTCTGATCGGTTTTGGAGCTTGGCAAAAAGCTGTCTACGTGATCGAACGGGTAGATCCCCGTCCTGATCGTGATCCCACCCCTGTGCCCATCCAAGTATTGATTGGAGAGCATACTCCATCCACCTTGCTTTACTACCAATATCTGGTTGGTGCGGCTTATCTTTTTATCGGACTTTTTGTCTATTTTCGCCGGGGCGATGCGGATAAAGCCATTCACTTTTACGTTCTGTGCCTGGCATCTTTCATTCTTTCTACCTTCCACTACACAGGAAAGCTGAACAACTTTGACAAGGTGATCTACTTCGGCAACTTCCTTGCCGGATTGCTGGTCCCATCGCTATTTCTGCATTTCACTCTCACCTTTCCTGAACCAAGGCGTTGGCTGAAGCGTTTTTTCGGGGCAGCCTTGCTCTACCTGCCTGCGGCTGGAATTGCTGTGGTGTTCTTTTTGGTCACCAGCGGCACCCTGCAAACTGTTTTTTCGTTGATTGAACTTCGTTGGGTGCTGGATCGAATTTGGCTTCCATTCCTTTCCACAGGTTATTTAGCCGGTGCAATGGTGCTGGCAATTGCCCACAGCAAGGAAGAAGACCCTATTATCCGCAACCAACTAAAATGGCTGCGTAACGGCGTCATGATCGGAGTCATTCCGTTCACTTTGTTCTACGTGATTCCCTATACCGCTGGCGTGGTTCCCAACGGCTACATGGAAATGACCATCCTGTTTCTGATTTTCCTTCCTCTGACGTGGGCCTACGCCACGATCCGCTACCGATTGATGGATGTGGATGTCATTTTCCAGCAAGGGTACGTGCACACCATTGCGACACTTGCCGTGCTTGCTGTCTTCTACGGGCTGATTGTTACCTTAGGCAAACTGGATGACCTGACACCAGCATCCATGGTCACGGTGATTCTGATTGCCACGTTCATTTTTCAACCCATCCGCAACTGGATACAGGAACTGTTAGACCGCTATTTCTTCTACAAAGAAAATTACGATTATCGGCGGACACTGATCGAATTTGCCCGCGAGTTGAGCACTGAAACTGATTTGAACGGCGTGCTGAATTCTGTGGCTGAACGGTTGATTCGTACGCTGTCCATTAAGCACATCGCTTTCTTTCTGGAAGCGGAATCAGGAGATAGTTACCGGATTTATCTAACGGCGGGGCTTTCCCGACCGGTTCCTGACCTGATGGATCTAAGCTTTTTGACCTTTCCTCTTGATACTCCCTACCTCTTCTTTGAAAGGACGCGGAATGTGCTGGATGCGCGTATGGCCAATTATGCGCAAAGCGTCCGTCATACCATCGCCGATTTGGATTTAACCTACTACGTGCCATGCAATGCTCGTGGACGGACCATCGCCTGGATGGGGATCAGTCGAACAGAAAAAGGCGATTTTCTTTCCAGCGACGACGTTGAGTTGTTGGTGACGTTGGCTGGTTACGTAGGCATCGCCATTGAAAATGCCCGACTCTACCGTTCGTTGCAACGCAAAGCTGACGAGTACGAACGGCTGAAAGAGTTTAGCGAAAACATTGTGGAATCGATCAATGTGGGGATTCTGGCTGCGGATCTGGAAGATCGTGTGGAGAGCTGGAATAACCAGATGGAACGGTTGACCGGAGTGGGCCGTGATCAGGCAGTTGGATGCCGATTGCGGGAGCTATTGCCAGCGTCGCTTGTTAGTCACCTGGATCAAGTGCGGCACGAAGCTGGTGTCCATAACATTTACAAATTCGAGATGCTGCCCACGGCTGACGTAGAGGCTTCCACCCTGAACATTGCCGTGGCTCCGCTGGTATCGAAAGATGGGGAACGAATTGGCCGGTTGATCATTTTTGACAACGTCACTGTGCGTGCGGAACTGGAAACTCGTTTAGTGCAGGCTGACAAACTGTCTTCCATCGGGTTGCTGGCCGCCGGAGTGGCTCATGAAGTGAATACGCCGCTGGCGGTGATTTCAACCTATGCCCAGATGCTGGCAAAGCAAGTACAAGGGGATGAAAGTAAGTCGAAACTGTTAGAGAAGATTGCCAAACAAACCTTCCGTGCCAGTGAAATCGTTAATTCCCTACTCAATTTTTCGCGAACCTCTCCGGTTGAATTCGTAGAGATTGATTTGAACAAAGTGATTGTGGAAACGCTTTCTTTGGTGGCCCCGCAACTGTCCAGTGGGTTGGTAAATATTAAGCAAAAGCTTGATCCGCAATTAGGTTTAGTGAAAGGAAATCCAGGCAAGCTACAACAGGTATTTCTCAATCTGATCTTGAATGCCCGCGATGCCATGGAAAAGGGTGGCACTTTGGAAATTGTGACCTTCGCCGAAGAGGATCAGGCTGTTGTGACGATCGCTGATACGGGATCGGGCATTGCATCGGAACTCCTTAGCCGCATCTACGATCCATTTTTTACTACTAAGGCACCCAAAAAGGGCACCGGCCTCGGGCTGGCCGTCACTTACGGTATCGTAAAAGAACATGGCGGTTCCATTGATGTTCAAAGTAAGCCCGGTGAGGGTGCCCGTTTCCAATTGGAATTTCCTCTGGCGAGGAAAGCGGTAAATGCCTGAGCCCACTTCCGACCCCAACTCCAGCCACAGCAATGTTCCCCGTGCCCGCATCTTAATTGTGGACGACGAAGAAGATATTCGTGAGGGTTTGGAAACCCTTTTAACTCTGGAAAATTACCGTGTCGATCAGGCAGTTACAGCGAACGAAGGGTTGGCCCGTCTGGAAACGACTTCTTTTGATTTAGTGCTGTTGGACCTGATGTTGCCCGATAAATCAGGCATCGACTTTCTGGCGGAGTTTCGTCAGCGGGACACCGTCACCCCAGTCTTCTTGATTACCGCCTACGGCTCTCTGGAAGTTGCCGTGCAGGCACTGAAGAATGGGGCCAACGATTATTTTTCAAAGCCATGGGACAACGAAAAGCTGCTGATTGAAATTGACAGGCAGATCAGCAAGAGCCACCTGGAGCATGAAAATCGTGAGTTGAAACGGGCGCTAAAGCAGCGCTATAGCTTCCCCAACATCGTCGGCAAAAGTGACCGTATGTTGCGGATTCTGGATCTGGTGACGCAGATTGCGCCCAGCCGCACCACCATTCTGATTACAGGCGAAACGGGCACAGGCAAGGAGTTGATTGCCAAAGCCATCCATACGAATTCCCCACGTGTGGATCATCCATTCATTGCCGTCAATAGCGGATCGCTACCGGCGGAACTATTGGAATCGGTACTATTTGGACATGCTAAGGGCGCCTTTACGGGCGCTGTTTCCACACATAAGGGCTGCTTTGAAACGGCCAATCATGGGACGATTTTCTTTGACGAAATCGGAACTGTGAGTTTGGAGACGCAGGCCAAGCTTCTGCGGGTAATTCAAGAACGCGAATTCATGCCGCTGGGGTCCACGGAAACCATTCGGGTGGATGTTCGTATTTTGGCGGCTACCAATTCCGAGCTGAAACGCCTGGTTGAGGAAGGCCGATTTCGCGAGGATCTGTATTACCGGCTGAATGTGATCAACGTGCAACTGCCGCCGTTGCGCGATCGCAAGGAAGACATTCCTCCGTTGATTGAGCACTTCTTCAGCAGGTATTGCAAGGAAAACGACAAGTTTCTGGACCCTCAAGGTCGAAGCATGCTTCAGTTTGAACCGGAAGCATTGCACCTGATGATGGAACACGCCTGGCCGGGAAATGTGCGAGAGTTGGAAAATGCAGTGGAGCGTGCCGTGGTTCTGGCGACCAGTTCCGTAGTGCCTGCGACTGCTTTGCCGGAGACACTTTTGCAAGCCGGAGGAATGCGCATTCGTCACGATTCCAGCGGGAATCTTCCATCGGATGCATCCCTATATGAGATGGTGGCCGATTTTGAGCGAGCGAAAATCCTTCAAGTTCTGGACGAAGTCAGCTATAGTCAGACTGAGGCGGCCGAGCGGCTTCACATTCCCCTCTCCACTCTGAATCAAAAGATCAAGCGTTTGAGTATTGAAATTAAGAAACGAAGCCTATAACTGACTCGATACAATTAAAATGCGTCAGTTGAGGTAAAATAGGAGTCATATCAACAAATATGAGTACAGCTACCATGACATCAGATTTTAAGGTCGCCGACATCGCATTGGCAGACTGGGGACGGAAAGAAATTTCCATCGCCGAAGAAGAAATGCCCGGTTTGATGAGCATTCGCAAAAAACATGCGGCATCCAAACCGTTGGCGGGAGTCAGGATCACCGGATCCCTCCACATGACAATTCAGACTGCGGTTCTTATTGAAACGCTTGTCGACCTGGGAGCCAGCGTACGCTGGGCCAGTTGCAATATTTTTTCAACCCAGGATCATGCCGCTGCCGCCATTGCTGCAACCGGTGTTCCGGTATTTGCCTGGAAGGGTGAATCCCTGGAAGAGTACTGGGATTGCACGCTAGAGGCTGTCTGCCACCCCGATGGCAAAGGTCCTGAACTGGTTGTGGATGACGGTGGCGATGTCACTTTGTTGCTTCACAAGGGCTACGAACTGGAACAGGGCAGCGATTGGGTGAACAGCCCATCGGACAGTCATGAAGAGTCGGTGATCAAGAACCTTCTCAAGAAAGTTCATGCCAGCAAGCCAACTATGTGGACCGGTTTGGTCAAAGCATGGCGGGGAGTTTCTGAAGAAACCACAACTGGCGTTCATCGCTTGTACAAAATGCAGCAGGACGGTAAGTTGCTGGTCCCAGCAATCAACGTTAACGATTCGGTCACCAAATCAAAGTTCGATAACTTGTATGGTTGCCGCGAATCTTTGGCCGATGGAATCAAGCGCGCCACCGATGTAATGTTGGCAGGCAAGATTGCTGTGGTCTGCGGATACGGCGATGTCGGCAAGGGTTCGGCCCAGTCATTGCGTGGTATGGGTGCTCGCGTGATCATCACGGAAATTGATCCCATCAATGCATTGCAAGCCGCAATGGAAGGCTACGAAGTTACTACCCTGGAAGACACGTTGGGACGTGGTGACATTTACGTAACCACAACAGGCAACGTGGACATTATCACTTTCGACCATATGGCGCACATGAAGGATCAGGCCATTGTTTGTAATATCGGTCATTTCGATAACGAAATCCAAGTGGAACGCCTGAATACAACAGCAGGTGTGAAGCGGACGAATATCAAACCACAGGTGGATAAGTACAGCTTCCCCGGCGGCAACAGCATTTTCATGTTGGCAGAAGGGCGTTTGGTGAATCTTGGTTGCGCCACAGGCCACCCCAGCTTCGTGATGTCGGCCAGCTTCGCCAATCAAACTTTGGCGCAGTTGGATTTGTGGAAAAACAAGGACACCTATAAAGTGGGAGTCTACACTCTTTCCAAGGCTTTGGATGAAGAAGTGGCCCGTTTGCACCTGGAAAAGATTGGTGTCAAACTGACAACCCTGACCCAGGCTCAGGCGGATTACATCGGAGTTCCGGTGGAAGGTCCGTACAAGCCCGACAGCTATCGTTACTAAGCATGTGATGTTTGGACAAGGCTGGGAGGCAACAGTGCCTGCCCAGCCTTTTCTTTTGTGCATTTGTGCAAGGATAGGGCTGCAAAAATTGGTGATGGACGCCTATCATGCTAAAATGAAAATCACGCCAGTTTAGGGCACGTAAAAACGTTGCCCCAATTTGCGAGCCGGTAGCTCAGTTGGTAGAGCATCGCACTTTTAATGCGGTGGTCGCGGGTTCGAGCCCCGCCCGGCTCACCATTTAACTTAACATTTTGATGTGGAACGAAGTAAGATTAGTTATGTTCGAAGGCAACCCCCAAGATCCTGCTACGAAATCTGATTTGCAATTGGTGAAGTCTGACTTGCAATCCATGAAATCAGAATTGAAGTCTGATATGCAATCCCTTGAGGCTAGTGTGCAGACTAAACTTGATATGTTGCAATCCGAAATGCATCACATCGCTGACGATCTGAAAGAAGTCTTGCGAGACTCACAAACAGAGGTGCTGAAAGCGTTCTACAGCTTCGCCCAAAGCAACAGCAAGCGCTTTGTAGAGTTAGAAGGGAACGAAGCAGCACTGCGGGGCAGGTTCCCGCTTGTCAACTAACCTTCCTCTAGTTGTTTTCTACTATTGCCCATTCACTTCCCCCAATGTTTCAATAATTTGATGTTGCCTAGCGCCGTTCGCGGTTCTGGCAGCGCTCTTTATGCCGAAACGACTTGTTCCTTATTCGCTCCTGCTGCTTTGCACAACCCTGCACGCCCAAACCATTGATGACGGAATCATGATGGGAAGGCGCCAGCTTTGCGCTGGATATATGTTCACCCAGGATAGTTGGAACGAATACTGGGAAGGATCGTTAAATTAAGTGCTCCGCCTCCCTGTTAGACTACCGTTTCCAGGATGAACTCCCCAATCATCCTCTGGGTGCCGTGATCGGGAACGCGACACTTTGGCAGTCGCTGGCCGATCAAGCCACCGCTGTGGGAATGCAGATAAATAGCCTAACCAAAAAAGGGCGACTCATGCGATGAGGCTAATAGCGGACCGAAACGGATTCTGCCTTCATTTACACGCCTCCATCATGGCTGCGCGGATCAGTTGGCGTGACGGAATCCCTTCCTGGGATGGGCCATTGGCATATGTTCGGCACATGTATCCAAACTGGTTTGAAGTTCGTGCCGACGGCTCCACGTCAATACCGTTGATCTGGACGGTCGGAGAGCCTAGAAATCGGAGCGCTGCTACAGTTGCCGAATCATCGACTACCGACTCCACCAATTCTCCGGCTACTTCTAAATCCTGGAGCATTGCCTTGATTCGCTCGACGGTGGGTGCGTGGTTAGGGCACCCGTCAATGTAAAAGACTTCAATTTTCAAAGAGAAACACCTAAACCAGCCTTACGAAGCGTGGCCTCTACTGGACCACGCCCCGTGCAGCAATTGGCAAGTTCGCCATCAATTACGACTGCCGGAACGCTCCGCACACCAAGACTCTTGGCCCGTTCCGCGACGTGAAGATTTTTCATATCAAGCACGGTAATGATGCACGAAGGACAGGCAATGCTTTTCACCAGTTGGATCGTCTCCTCACAACAGCCACATCCGGCACTGAATATTTCAATGTTCCGTTTGTTGTTCATAGTTAACATCCCCTTTTTTATGCACTCCAGTGATTTGAACCGTGGTGTTTGGAGTGCAGTTTGGACACACGGTTGTATTCGTTGGGCGGGGCCAGGCGTTCCAAATAGAAGTCACCACAAGAAGGAACACACCGCCATACACCAGTGAATTCGATTCCAAATTGAACTTACCCATCAGGACCATGGCAGCGGCGACGAGTCCGATCAGGAACGGACCTAAGCCACGCCGTCGCCTTGCTTGAAACCCCAGGACGGCAAGCGTTAAAGTGAGAAATGCACCGGTGATTGGCAACAAGTAGGTTGTGCCAATTAGAAAACCGAGTCCGATAGACGACACGATTCCGGCGTACATTGGCCAGCATAAGGGACAAAGCAGCTTTGGCAGCATCGCGACCCCGATTCCAGGCATCGCGAGAAGCATTCGTCTGAAGGTGAGTGTCATGAAGTTTTTCCAGTGTTCAATATTTTGATAATCGAGCAACTACTCACCGGCCCTTGCCCACTGCAGGCGTTGGTCAGTTCCACAAGAGCCTTTCTGATTTCCTGAAGATGGCTTATTTTTTCATCGAGGTCGATAATTTTCGATTCTGCCTTCCGCAATACATCTACACAGCTACCTCCAGGCTTCACTCGTAAGCTAAGCAGTTCTTTGATCTCATTCAACGAAAAACCCAACTCCTGAGATCGTTTTATGAAGCGAAGACGAGTGACCGCTTCTGCAGAGAACAACCTGTAACCAGACGCCGTGCGTGGTGGTTTCGCCAATAAACCATGGCGTTCGTAATAACGTATCGTCTCAACATTGACGCCTCCTTGACTTGCCAGTTGGGCCGTTTTGAGTCCTTCCATGTTCCGAGTATAGGTCCGTATCTTGGTACAGGGTGCAAGTCTTTTATTTAAGAAATATTTATTTAATACGCTTAGTGGCTAAGTACACACCCGTCAACCAAGCCTTAGAAGTTACACTGGAATGTGGTTGGCGCTCAATTTTTCTACAATCTGATTCATCGTCGTAATCTGCTGTTGGAACTTGTCCGGCGTGACTTTGAACAACGCTACGTGGGTTCCGCCGCCGGGTGGTTGTGGGGACTCATTCAGCCTATCTTCCAAATTGCCAGTTGGACCTTTGTTTTTCAATACTGCTTGAAAACTACTATGCCCGCCAATGGGCTCACCGATAACTACACGCTTTTTCTTTTGTCCGGCTATCTTCCCTGGATGCTTTTTCAGGAAACCGTACAGCGTGGCACGGGGACGTTGGTGGACAACGCCAACCTGATCACCAAGACCGTATTTCCATCGGAGATACTGCCCATTGCCGTGTTTCTTTCCTCACTGATCCATCATGGAATGGCCGTGGCCTTGACCATTGTTGTGATCGGAATTTGGGACCATCACCTGCATCCGCTGGTGCTGCTGTTGCCGATTTACGCACTGCTGGTGGGCGGCATTGCCATTGGGATTGCCTGGGTCACATCGGCATTGCAGGTGTACCTTCGCGATACCGCACAGGCAGTAATGGTTTGGCTGAACTTCATGCTATGGATGACCCCCATCTTCATTGCCGAAGAGCAGGTTCCGCGAAAGCTGAGTTTCATCATCCGCTATAACCCGCTCACTTATCTGGTGCGGGCTTACCGCGAACGATTGCTGTCAGAAAACATGCCCCACTGGGACGATCTGGGCATTGCCACACTTTACGCAACAGTGATTTTCATCGCTGGTGGACTATTCTTTCGTCACGTCAAGCGTGGCTTTGCGGACGTGCTGTAAGCCGACTACCTGCCGAAAATGAACCGTGCCCGGCGTGGGTCGGCTGCCCCATCCAAAACTCCATTGCTGATTTTGATCACCGTTGGGGCCGATCCGTTTGACCAATCGGTGGTGACATTCACCTTGTGTCCAAGCGTTCGCAGACCTTCAATGCTGGCTTTGGCCATGCGTCCTTCTATGTTCAGCCGCCCTGGCACGAATTCGTGATTGGCGAAGGAGCTGTAGAAATGCTCCGTCTGAAAGCGCGGCGATTCCACTGCTTCCTGCGGATTCATATTGAAGATCACAATGTTCAGTAAGACCTGCAACATGGCTTGATCCTGATTATCCCCACCAGGGGTGGACATCGCCAAGAACGGCTTGCCATCTTTCAGGACCATAGTGGGGCTGAGGGTTACTCTGGGACGTTTACCCGGGGCTAACTGGTTGGCGTGCCCTGGCGTCACTACAAAGCTCTGCAAGCGGGTACTCAAGGGGATGCCGGTATCCCCAGCAATGACCGAAGGCAGCCAGGCTCCGGAAGGTGTAGCTGAAAACACGTTTCCCCAATGGTCGACAACGTTCACGCAAGTTGTGTCGTGAACATTGCTGGATGCTGTTCCCATGCTGTTCAACGAAATCAGTTTGCCGAATGTGCCTGGGCGGTGATCCATGCTGGCAATTGCCGGATCAATCTGCTTGCGGCGCTCAGCGGCATATTCCTTGGACAGCAATGTTTCTTCAGGAATTTTAGAAAACTTGGGGTCGCCGTAGTAACGATCGCGATCGGCAAAGGCCAGTTTCACGGCTTCAACCAAGGTATGAAGGTATTGCGGGCTGTTATGTCCCATAGCTTTCAGGTCGTAACCTTCCAGGATATTCAGAGCCTGAATCATTACCGGACCCTGCGTCCAAAATCCCGGCTTGACCACTTCATAGCCATGGAAGAGGGAACTTCTAGGGGTGTCAAACTCGGCTTTGAAACCGGCTAAATCCTGGGCCGAAATTAGCCCGCCGTTGGCTTCAGAAAAGGCTGCAATCCGTTTGCCGATGGGACCCCGATAAAAATAATCGCGAACGGCTTGGATCTTCCGAGCTCGATTGCCACGCTGCTTCTTTTCCGCAGCAACCAGTTCGCGCAATGTTCTAGCCAGATCGGGTAATCGGTAAACTGACCCCAATGCCGGTGGCGTTCCGTCGGGCATGAAAAATTTGGCCGAAGTAGGCCATAGGTCGAGTAGACCGCGGAAGTTCTTTACGAATCCTGAAAACTCTTCTCCTACTGGAAATCCTTCGGCGTATTCAATGGCAGGCTTGGCCACTTCAGCGAAAGACTTTGTGCCGTGTGTTTGTAGGGCGAGCATCAGGCCGTCGAAGGCACCTGGTAAAATCGCCGCCTTGATTCCCTGGCCTGGTATGGGCGGCATCTTTGCTGAATCCTCCCAGCTTTCCGGGCCTCTGGCCTGATAAAAAGCTACCGTTGCTTTTGCTGGGGCTGTTCCTACGCCGCTGACGATGGTGGCAGGTTGACCGGTCATCTTGATGATCAGTGGCATTTCTCCACCTAAGCCGAAGCGTGCCTGTTCGGTGACGGCGGCAGTAAGCGCCGCAGCCACACCTGCATCGACCGCATTTCCACCTGCAGTGAGAAGCCGGAAACCTGCTTCGACCTCAAAATTATTGGCGGCACCCACCATTTCCCGAGTGCCGCGAACCGGTGGAAACATGGTTGGCGGGTCAGCCGGAGAAAGAGTTGCCAGTAGAAGCAAGAGAATGAAAAAACGAAGAGCCATGTTAAGCATTTTGCAACAAATTACGATACTTGCGCAAAAGTTCGTAAAGAGCCACTCCGCCGGCGGTGGCCACGTTCAACGAAAACTTGCTGCCCAACATGGGGATTCTGACGAAACTATCGCACCGTTCCAGCAGGTCCGGGGTGACGCCATCCACTTCGTGACCGAAGACCAGGCATACCGGAAATCGCGGGACCCAATCGAAAAGATCCACCGCCCGAGGGCTGGTTTCAATTGCCGCCAATTCGTAACCTTGGGCACTGATCTGTGCAGCGAGTTCCAGCGGCTGGGTGGAGTGTTCCCATGCAACGCGGTCCTCTGCACCCAGTGCGGTCTTGGTGATCTCTTTCTTGGGTGGATACGAAGTGAACCCGCTCAGATACAGCTTTTCCAGGGAGACAGCGTCGGCTGTGCGGAAAAAGGAACCAACGTTGTACATACTACGAACATTTTCCAGTAGGACGGAGACGGGAAGTTTTTTAATGTTTTCGTATCCCCGGGCTGCATCCGAGGCTAGAAACGGAAGTCGATCACTCATGGCAGCTACAAGAGTAGCCTTTTATGGCACTCCGTTTCTATCTTATGGATGAGGGGCTGAAGCGCTCGGTATCGGATACTCAGGGAGTGCCGCGCAAATAGCGTGCGGATTCTTCGGGAGGCGTGGGATTGATATAAAATCCGCTACCCCATTCAAATCCGGCAACGCGGGTGAGCTTGGGGATCAATTCAATGTGCCAATGATAGGAATCAATGGGACCATCCTGCACCGGTGCGGTGTGGATGATCAGGTTATAGGCGGGGAGTTCCAACGCCTTGTCCATCTTTTGCAGAGTGGTCTTCAACACCCAAGCCAGGTTGTGGATTTCTTTTTCCTGAATGCTTTCAAAATGGGAGTTATGCTTGCGCGGGATGATCCAGGTTTCAAATGGGAAACGCGCGGCAAAGGGACACACGGAAACAAATTCAGGTGTCTCAATTACCAGACGACTGTTGCTGGCCAATTCCTGTTGGACGATATCGCAATAGACGCAGCGCTCGCGGAAATCGTAGTAGCGCTTGGCACCTTGCAGTTCTTCTTCCACACGTTTGGGAACAATGGGCAGTGCGATGAGTTGGGAGTGGCAATGTTCCAGCGATGCCCCAGCAGATTCGCCATGGTTTTTGAACAGCAATACATAAAGCAGGCGGGTATCTTTCTTAAGATCGTGGACACGGTCGCGGAACCCCCACAAAAGGTCCGCCACCTGCCGTTCGTCCATTGTGGCCAATGTAGCCTGATGATCTGGTGATTCAATGAGCACTTCATGCGCACCCACGCCGTTCATCTTGTCGTACAGACCTTCCCCTTCACGTAACATTTCCCCTTCCACACGCAATGCAGGAAATTTATTGGGAACCACGCGGAGTGTCCAACCAGGAGTGTTCGCCCCGCCACCAGGTCGGAACGCCAACACTTCAGGAGGAGTTTTATCCTCGTGTCCAGGGCAAAAGGGACAGAATCGACCACCCTCAATCTTGACCGATTGCTTGAGAAAATCGTTCGGCCGGCGGGCGCGGTCAGTGGAGATGATTACCCACCTGCCTGTGATTGGATCCTTACGAAGTTCGGGCATGAGTCTCTTATTATATTGTGTTTTTTAGCCCCTCAACAGACGACAGCGACGACTGGGAAATTCACCGAGGGCGGCGTTACACTTTTCTAGGGAAGGGAAGGAAGGCATCGCGAAAGTATTCCATTACAGGCTCAGGCCAAAGAACGATGCTGGCGATATCGAAGCGAACTGGAACCGCTTCCAGTTCGGCTCGGCGCATGTACTCACGGGCGGCACAGCTGATGCGAAACATCTTTTCTTTGTTTACTGAGCGCTCCGGCTGGCTGTATTCATTGGAATGAAGGGATTTGACTTCGATGAACACCAGGACATCGGCATCCCAGGCGACCAGATCCACCTCTCCACGGCCACCTAGGACGCGCCAGTTCCGAGCTACCACGGTCATCCCTTTCGATTGCAGATAGCGATGGGTTAGATCCTCAGCATAGCGTCCGCTGGCGGCGGTGCGTGTCCATTTGCGCAAGCGACCTTTATGGCGGATGTCGTCTATGATTGCGAGAAGTCCCATATAGAATTAGTGTGAATTGGGGCCAAATTCTCTCAGAGAAAACGAAAGTTC
Organism: Acidobacteriota bacterium; assembly: GCA_025352795.1. Classification (GTDB taxonomy): domain Bacteria; phylum Acidobacteriota; class Terriglobia; order Bryobacterales; family Bryobacteraceae; genus JANXSF01. Next base: position 174,666 of record JANXSF010000020.1, on the reverse strand, counting down.
TAGCAATCAGTAGGATGGTTCCGGGGACTGGCGGCTCATTCTCGAAGCAATCCCAAGCTTGAAAATAACTGGGTGTCCACTTTATTCACTATGCTGATGTCGGAGCCAGCGGCAAGCGTTTTAGCGGGAGTGGTGCTGACGCAAATGAGTCTTTTCTATAAAGAATAATTCTTAACGATAGGTTTTATCGTCGACTCGACTCAAATCCACGCTTCCATCAAAAATACCCAGCGTGATAATGGCGAAGGTGAATATAGGATTCCCTGCCTCAATGTGGCCGCCAAAGGATTTGTCCCCCGTCGATAGTGTCATGTGTGCATGAATCCTACCATCAATGACAAAGCCGTTTACCGAGAGAATGTCGGCAGGGGCGGTGGGATCTTTCCAAAAGGTATTTTTCGATGGGAAAGTTCGGTTGCTGACCGAGTGCACATGGTAGCCGCGCAGTGAACCGATACCAGAAAGAAACACGGCGTTCTTGATATTCTGCTGTTTCACCATCTTTTCGATTCCGGCCAGAAGATCGGTATCAAATTTGAAGCGCAGCACCACAACACGATCAAACTTGGCCGGAATGGCGTACACATCGGGGACTTCAGGGCTGTTGGCCTTGGCGTCATCCTTTGGTGTGGTGGGCTTGGTAAGTTCAATGCGGGTACGCTGGGCTTGAGCCAGCATTGCTGCTGCCGCAATCAGGAAGAGGAATTTTGACATCTCCTGATTATGACTTGATCACATTCAGAAACGCGTGGGCGGCATGGCTGAGTGCCCGGCGCGCTGGTTGGACAAGGTAGATTTTGCGGTCAACCATCAGTTCAGGAATCTTCACTTCGCAAAGCAGGCCCGCTTCAATTTCCTGTTCCACACACATTTTTGGAAGAAAGGCCACGCCTTGATTACGCTGCACAAGAATGCGAATGGTTTCTACTGTGGGCATTTCCACGTCCATATTCAGAGCTACTTTGTGACGTTGAAACTCACGCAACACCATTTCCCGATAAGGCGAAAGCACATTGTGGGCAATGAAAGTTTCCATTCCCAGTTCGGTAATGGAAACCTGTTTGAGCTGAGCGAACCGGTGTTGCGGGCTGACAACGAACGCCAAGTGGTCGGTATAAATAACCGATGCTTCCAGCCGATCATCGTTGGGGTCGTAACTGATGACGCCTAGTTCTAGTTCGCCATCAATCAATTGGGCAGGAATTTTGCTGGACAAGCTGCGTCGAATGCGAACCTTCACTTTAGGATAAAGGTCTCTATACTGTACGATATGCTGGATAAGGTATAGTGTAGTGGATTCATTGGCGCCAATCACAAGTTGCCCTGCGGAGTTATCACGCATTTCATTGAGGGCGTTGCCCATATCGCCTTCCAGCGTTTCAAAACGGCGGGCATATTCCAGCACGATTTTGCCGGCATCGGTGAGCAACAGCTCTTTGCCGGAACGATCAATCAACTTTTCACCCAGTTCCAATTCCAGACGTTGGACAGCTAAGGAGATGGCAGGCTGCGTTCGAAGCAGTTTTTCAGCCGCGCGGGAGAAAGATTTTTCAATCGCGACGGTGAGGAAAACTCGGATTGCGTGTAGTTCCATGTTATGTAAGTGCGCTCGTCGATAAGGATAGTTTATTCCAAATTTGATGCTCGATCAAGGCAAACTGCTAATTAGTATTACTAGGACTTATTCCGCTCTACAATATTATAAATTTGCGATATTCACTGTACACGCCCATAATGAAATCTCTGGAGGCTTAATCAATGGGTCAACGCGTATACATCTTCGACACTACTTTACGTGACGGCGAGCAATCGCCAGGCTGTAGCATGACGGTACCAGAGAAGCTTCGGATGGCAGCCAAGCTTGCCGATTTGGGTATAGACATTATGGAAGCGGGTTTCCCCATTGCTTCCGAAGGCGACTTTGAAGCGGTTGGTGCCGTGGCCAAGGAGTTTCCCTGGGTGCAAGTAGCAGCGCTGGCCCGGTCCAACACACTGGATGTGGAACGTGCAGCCAAGGCCCTTGAGAACGCCAAGCGTCCGCGCATTCACACGTTCATTGCAACGTCCGATATTCACCTAAAGTTTAAGTTGAATAAAAGTCGGGAACAGGTTCTTGAAGCGGCAGTTAGATCGGTTGAACTGGCTCGTAAATACGTTGACGATGTGGAATTTTCCGCCGAAGATGCATCGCGGACAGACATTGAATATCTGACCCAAGTTTCCAAAGCCGTGGTGGCAGCCGGAGCCCGCACCGTGAATTTGCCGGATACAGTGGGCTACTCTGTGCCATCGGAATATGCTGAGATGATTGGCCATGTAGTCAGAGAGTTGGGCGATTCAGCGATTGTCAGCGTGCATTGTCATGACGATCTGGGTCTGGCAGTGGCGAATTCGTTGGCTGCTGTGCAAGCCGGGGCTCGGCAGGTGGAATGTACGATTAACGGGATCGGCGAACGTGCTGGAAACGCTTCTCTAGAAGAAGTGGTGATGTGTTTCAAAACGCGGCCTGATAAGCTGCCGTACATTACCGGCATTCATACCGAGCACCTGTATTCAGCCAGTCAATTGTTAACGTCCATGATTAGCTTTGGGCCGCAACCCAATAAAGCGATTGTAGGAGATAACGCCTTCGCCCACGAAGCGGGGATCCATCAGGACGGGTATCTGAAGGAAAAATCGACCTACGAGATTATTGACCCTAGGACAGTAGGGGTCCCGGAAGGCAAGTTGATTCTGGGCAAACACAGTGGCCGACATGCATTAAAAAATCGCTGCGAAACATTGGGTTACACGCTGGATATTAAAGAGTTGGATCTGGTATATAAAGGCTTCTGTGCATTGGCCGACCGGGTGAAGGGCGTGCGCAATGAACAAATTGCCCAACTTTGCCAGGAAATCAAAGCGGCAGTGGCTCAATAGGAATCTATGAATCTGAATGTTTTGATTGTTCCCGGCGACGGGATTGGCGTTGAAGTAACCAAGGAAGCAGTTCGTGTTCTTGAACATACCTGTAAAAAGTTCAACCACAGCTTGCATTTAACTGAGGGACTTTTGGGTGGCGTCGCCATTCATAAGACCGGTGGGCCTTTCCCAGAGGAAACAAGGAAGTTAGCCTTGGAAGCAGACGCTACTTTGATGGGTGCGGTGGGACTTCCCGAGTTCGACAATTGGCCACCAGAAAAGCGTCCGGAACGTGGGTTGTTGGGAATCCGCAAGGCTCTGGGAGTCTACGCCAATCTGCGGCCTGTTAAGAGTTATCCGTCATTGCTTGATTCCTCACCATTGAAGAATCATTTGGTAGACGGCGTGGACATGATCATTGTTCGGGAGCTGACTGGTGGCATTTACTACGGCACTCCGCGAGGAATCACCGGCGAAGGTGGCGAAGAGCGCGGCACCAATACCATGACCTATACGCGGGACGAAATTGCTCGAGTAACACGGATGGCCTTCAGCCTGGCTCGAAATCGTCGTAAAAAAGTTACTAGCGTCGATAAATCGAACGTTCTGGAAACTTCGCAGCTATGGCGTCGCGTGGTTTGTGAAGTGGCGCCGGAATTCCCTGACGTGGAACTGGAACACATTCTGGTAGACAACTGCGCAATGCAATTGATCCTGCGACCCAAACAGTTCGACGTTGTGGTGATGGAAAACATGTTTGGCGATATCCTAAGTGATGAAGGCGCGGTAATTGCCGGGTCAATTGGAATGCTGCCATCGGCTTCCATTGGCGGCAAAAAGCCGTCGGGAGCCTGGGTTGGGCTGTATGAACCGGTCCACGGTTCGGCCCCGGATATTGCCGGTCAGAACAAAGCCAATCCATTGGGGGCTATCGGCTCTGTGGCGGCAATGTTCGAGTACAGTTTCGGTTTGATGAAAGAAGCGCAGGCCGTTTACAAGGCCATGGAAGAGGTTTTGAATAGCGGCAAGACCACCGCCGATTTGAAGCCCAAAGGTACGCCCGCTACCACGGAACAAGTAGGAGAATCTGTTTGTGATGCAATCTAAGCCACGCACAATTATTGAAAAAGTTTGGGATTCGCACGTAGTTGCCGAACAAGAGGGGGCCCCCTGCCTGCTCTATATCGACTTCCATCTGGTGCATGAAGTGACCTCGCCCCAAGCCTTTTCTGGCTTGCGTGAAATGGGACGCACCGTCCGCCGGGCAGAATCCACGTTTGCGACAGTGGATCATTCCACACCCACCACGGCGAAATCATTGCCGATTGTGGATCAGATTGCCGCCACGCAAGTGGAACAACTGGGGAAAAATGCTGACGAGTTCGGCATTCCGTACTTCGGATTTCACAATGAGAACAACGGCATTTGTCATGTGATTGGACCTGAACAAGGACTGACCCAGCCCGGCATGACCGTAGTTTGCGGCGATTCCCATACCGCCACCCACGGCGCGTTTGGGGCCTTAGCCTTCGGCATCGGGACTAGTGAAGTGGAAATGGTGCTGGCCACCCAAGTATTGCTGCAGCGCCGATCGAAGACATATCAAGTTCAGGTAGATGGAACGCTGAAGCCGGGCGTAGCGGCCAAGGATATTATTCTGGCGCTGATCAGTCGCATTGGGATCGGCGGCGGCACGGGTTGTATTTTTGAGTTCACCGGGTCAGCCATACGAGCACTTTCCATGGAAGAGCGGATGACCGTTTGCAACATGGCCATTGAGGGCGGCGCACGGGCCGGCTTGATTGCCCCGGATGAGACTACTTATCAATTCTTGAAGGGTCGTCGTTTTGTTCCGAAGGGTGCCGATTGGGACGCCGCTGTGGCCCGTTGGAAGCAGTTGCCGACGGATGAAGGTGCTGTCTACGATCACAGCATTACCATCAACGCCGATGAGTTGGAACCGATGATTACGTTCGGCACCAATCCTGGACAAGGCATTTCGATATCAGGCTTGATTCCCGATCCGGCTGCCATGACCGATAAGTTAGAGCGCGATTCGTTGACCAAGGCTCTGAAATATATGGATCTGCAACCTGGGCAACCCTTGGCAGGCCATCCGGTGAATGTGGTGTTCGTTGGAAGCTGTACGAATTCCCGGTTGAGCGATTTGCGAGCTGCGGCCAGCATATTGAAGGGACGCAAGGTGAATCCGGGCGTGCGCATGCTGGTGGTTCCGGGGTCGCAGGAAATCAAGCGACAGGCACAGGCGGAAGGGTTGGACGAGATTTTCAAGGCAGCCGGTGCGGAATGGCGTGAGGCTGGTTGTTCTATGTGCATCGCCATGAATGGCGATCAATTGGCACCAGGGCAATACAGCGTGTCTACATCGAATAGAAATTTTGAAGGTCGGCAAGGCAAGGGTGGGCGGACGTTCCTGGCCAGCCCGATGACTGCTGCAGCCAGTGCGGTAAATGGGGTTGTAACAGACGTGCGAACTTTGCTGGGGGTTAAGTAAATGAAGTTTGAAAGCCGAGTGGTTTTAATGCCGACCGATAACATTGATACCGATCAGATTATCCCGGCGCGCTTCTTAAAGACGATCTCAAAAGTCGGGTTAGGGGATCAGCTATTCAATGATTGGCGATACTTGGCCGATGGTTCGCCGAATCCAGAATTTGTGTTGAACCAGGTAGAATCGAAGGGTGCTGAAATTCTGTTAGCGGGTGACAATTTCGGTTGCGGATCAAGCCGCGAACATGCGCCATGGGCATTGACTCAGTTCGGATTCAAGGCGGTGATTTCCACATCGTTTGCGGACATTTTCAAGGCCAACTCCCTGAAGAATTCGTTATTGCCAATTGTGGTTTCGCGTGATGTGCATGCCAAGCTGTTCAAGATGAGGGCCGCCGATTCAGGAATGAAGCTGAGCGTTGATTTGCAATCGCAACGCCTGACGCTGCCGGATGGGGAAAGCGTGGAATTTCCAGTGGACTCGTTTTCGAAAGCTTGTCTGGTGGATGGCGTGGATGAGATCGGGTATATTTTGAAGCAGTTGCCAGCCATTGAAGCGTTTGAAGCGAAGCGCATTGGTGGGTTGAATACGCTGGTGGCGTGAGGCAGCCTTTGTGCGACGATTGGGTAGGAGAATCTGCCGATGATAGATGTGAAGCAGGCTGTTCAAATCGCAAAAAAAGAAGCGGCAAATATACTAAACGAACTCTCCTCCAACTTGGAAGAGATTGAACGGGAAACCTATAAAGGGCGGGAAGTGTGGAGCATCACGCTAAGCCTGCCTGACAAGCTTAAAAAAAATCCCTTGGCGTCGTTAGGGCGTGATTACATTGATGCACTCCACTACAAACGTTTTTTGATTGATGTTGAGACGGGCGAACTCGCTGCCGTAAAGATCCGTGAAGTCGCATCACAATGAATGCAGGGATAGCTGCCGGGCTATTGGTTGACACGAATCTTTTAGTGCTCTATGCCGTAGGTAGGGTGAACCGCTTTCGGATCGAAACTTTCAAGAGAACTAGACAATACACTATTGCGGATTACGACTTATTGATTGATGTACTGAAAGAATTCCAACCCCTCTATACAGTCGCGCATGTCATGGCTGAAGTCAGCAACCTCACTGATCTCCCGGGCCCCGAGAGGCTAGAAGCCCGACGCGTGGTCAAAGAAACTATCTTGCTACTTGAAGAAGTGGGGATACCAAGCTCGCAAGCGGCCGACGACCCTCTTTACAACAAACTTGGACTTTCCGATGCAGCAATTTGTGTTGCGGCGCGGAGAAGGGGTTGTTCTGTGTTCACAGATGACTTGGATTTATATCGGTTCTTAAGTTATGACAAGATTCCCGTGCTCAACTTCACATATATTCGAGCCCGTGGCTTAGAAGTCTGACGGACAAGAATTCTGTCTATAATCGAAGCATGATTGCCACAGTCGAGATTGGAAGTCTGATCGACAGTGATCCGAAGGTACGGGGGGCACGACCCAAGATTGCCAGAACCGGTGTAACCGTAATGCGGGTTGTGGGATGGTACAAGATGGGCTTTACTCCAGAAGAAATCGCCTCCCAGTATGGTCATATCAGTCTCGCCCAAGTGCACGCAGCCCTCAGCTATTATCACGCGAATGTCGAGGAAATCGAAGCTGATCTAGCTGAAGAAGAGGCGTTTGCCGAACAAGTAGAGAGTGAATTTGAGCCCGGGTCGAAGGTGTGAGCCAATTCGGTTGTACTTTGACTAGGATGCAGACTGATGCGGGATAGGCTGAGATGGAGGAGTCATGGAAAGCGGAACCAAGGTCAAGGCTGAGCACTTCATTTTAGCCGCATTATTTATTGGGGCGGCGGTGTATTACTGGAATGCCAGGACTGGCGTTTTCGTACAGCCTCAACAGCCGCAGGCCGCCGAAAAAGCACACTCCGGTGAGCCAGATGGCCATGACCGATGATGACCCAGCCCCCTTTGGGCTGAGAGCAGAGATCGTGAAGGTTCCCGCTGTTGAGGGTGGGCTATACCGTTATTACTGCAATATTTCGAACTCTGCAAAAACTCACTGGTCGGGACTCGTAAGGGTTGAACTACTCGACAATGGAGGCGGGGCGGTGGCTGGCCAGAAGACGCAATTGCAAGTCCCGGCCGGAGCAAGCAAATTTGTTACGGTTGATTTCCATCGGCCTGGACTAACAAGGGTAAGGTTGACTGTTCCCGAATGAAGACGGCTTGGAACGGTGCGGCATAGGGTCGGGCCGAGAAAAACCTCGATCTTTAAAAATCACACAATCCCAATAGATATACTCGTGACTGCTCTACAATATAAGATTCACAAGAACATCCACGAATGAAATCTCTACGAGACGTTTACGATTTAGATGGCCGAGTTGCCCTGGTCACTGGCGGGTCGCGAGGCTTGGGTGAAGAAATGGCCGAAGGGCTGGCCGAGGCGGGTTGTTCGCTGATGCTTGTCGCTCGACGAGACAAATGGCTTACCCCTGCCGTAAAAGATTTTAAGCGCAAAGGCTTCTATTGCGAAGGGGCTATTTGCGACATCACCAGTCCCGACGAAGTGAAAGCGGCAGTGGATAAAACCTTGGAACACTTCGGACACATCGACATTCTGGTGAACAACGCTGGAGTGAGTTGGGGCGCTCCCGCCGAAGACATGCCGCTCGATAAGTGGCATGAAGTTTTGGATACCAACCTCACCGGTGCGTTCCTGTTTTCTCAGGCTTGCGCTAAGCATATGATTGCTCAGAAGTTTGGGCGCATCATCAACATTGCATCCATCGCCGGGTTGCGCGGTAGCATGCCTGAAGGCTTGCACTATGCCGGATATGTGGCGTCCAAGGGTGGCTTAATCGCACTCACCAGAGAGCTGGCGGCGAAGTGGGCGCAGCATAATATTCGGGTGAACGCCATTGCTCCGGGCTTCTTCCCATCGCGGATGACAGAGAAGATTATGGATCAAGTGATGCCTTCCATCACGGCCAATGTTCCGATGCGGCGCGCTGGTTTGCCAGGGGAATTAAAGGGCGTCGCCGTATTTTTGGCCAGCGAAGCTAGCGGCTATATTACAGGTCAAACGATCGCCGTGGATGGCGGTGGAACGGCGGTTTAATGAGCGTCGACTTTCAATCCATGGCCCAATGTCACTTAGTGTTCCCGCAATCGGATGGCTTCAGGTTTCATCACGAAGCGTATCAGCCCTTTGAAAAACCGCTCCCTCGCGGTCACGGCTCGGTAGAATCAGAACGTGACAGAGCCGTGACCGCAAGGGAGCGGTCTTTTAACCAAGAAACCACTCAGTTCAGGATTCAGGTTAAATGAGCGTCTACGCAAGTCGACCTTGGCTGAACAATTACGATTTCTGGGTTCCGCCAACAACGAATTTCCCCAAGCAGTCGTTGTACCAGATTCTCCAAACCGCAGCCAGCCAATATCGTGACCGTCCGGCTACCGTCTTCTTTGGAGCGCAGCTTACATTTGGAGAGATCAAAGAACAGGCTGATCGAATGGCGGCCAGCCTGCACGCACTGGGCATTCGGCAAGGCGATAGGGTCGGCATCATGCTGCCGAACTGCCCCCAGTATCCCATCACGTTTTTTGCGTTGATGCGGCTGGGAGCCATTGCGACGAACATCAACCCTGCCTATACGGCTCGGGAATTGGCGGTGGTGGCGCTGGATGCAGGCATCTGCGCATTAATAACTCTGGACCTGCTTGCACCGTTGGCTGAGGCTGCACAAATTCATGTTGCGCATGTCATCGTCACATCGTTAGCCGAATATACCTTGGATGGAACACCGTTAACAGGCTTTCCATTGCTGTTGAACAAACTGGTATCGGAAGGTAATGTTGGCGTACTGCCTCGGGTGCAGATAAATGCCACCGAAGATGTCGCCTTGTTGCAGTACACCGGCGGGACCACAGGTACTCCGAAGGGTGCCATGTTGACCCACTACAACCTATTTGCCAACACCATTCAGAACGTACTTTGGAATTCGTATCATACACGCCGCGGTGAAGAGCGCATGCTGATGGTGCTGCCTTACTTCCATATTTACGGGCAAGTGGTTGGGCTATTGTTGAGTGCCTGGAACGGCACCATGACCATTCTGATTCCCAAGTTCGACATCAACATGTTGATCGCCGCTTTCAAACAATACTCGCCCACTTTTTTCCCGGCAGTTCCTACTTTATTTATTGCCCTGCTCAACCACCCGGAAGCGAAGACCTGCGGCCTGCACAAGGTGAAGAACTTCAACAGTGGTTCCGCACCTTTACCCGTCGAAGTAATAGAACAGTTCGAGCTTATGAGTGGAGCGATGTTGCGGGAAGGTTTTGGAATGTCGGAGACTGCTTGCACTGCATCCACCACACCACTGCTGGCGAAGCGCAAGATCGGCAGCATTGGCATTCCGGTTACCAGCACGGACTTCAAGATTGTGGATCTGATGGATCATGTGACAGAAGTTGGCATTGGTGAGGAAGGGGAACTGTGCGTGCGCGGTCCGCAGATCATGAAGGGCTACTGGAACCAGCCTGAAGAAACCGCCCATGCTTTGCGCGATGGGTGGATGCACACTGGCGATGTTGCGAAAATGGATGAGGATGGTTTCTTCTACATTGTCCAACGTGTGAAGGACATGATCATCGTTAGCGGTCTTAAAGTATTTCCGCTGGAGGTGGAAGAAATACTTTTTAAGCATGCGAAAGTTATGGAAGCATGTGTCATTGGGGTTCCGCATCCGTATCGTGGAGAAGCGGTGAAAGCTTTCGTGGTGTTAAAGCCTGGGGCAGCGGCTTCGGTTGCCGAAATCCTGGAATATTTGAAAGGGCACCTGGCAAAGTTTAAAGTTCCCAGTGAAGTGGAATTTGTTGCTGCGTTGCCCAAAAGCAGTGTTGGAAAAGTTTTGCGCAGAGAACTGCGGGATAGCGAATTGGAGAAACGAAAAGCATGAGCGACTTGATTATTTTCAGCAAACAAGGTTCCGTCGGTGTGATTACCGTGAACAATCCACCAGTGAATGCGTTGAGTCCTGGGGTTCCTGAAGGGATTGCCGATGGGCTAAAACAGTTCGCGGAAGATGCCGAAGTGAAGGCCATTGTTTTGATTGGCGGTGGCCGCACGTTCATCGCGGGTGCTGATATCAAGGAGTTCGGCAAGATTACCAGTGGGGCCAAGCGGGAATCAACCCTGCTTCCAGTGATGTTGGCCATGGAAGATTCGGCCAAGCCAGTGGTGGTGGCGATTCATGGCACAGCGTTCGGAGGCGGGCTTGAAGTGGCTATGGGTGGGCATTACCGGGTGGCAGTTCCATCGGCACTAGTGGGCCAGCCTGAAGTCAAGCTGGGGATCATCCCTGGGGCGGCTGGAACGCAACGATTGCCTCGGCTAGCTGGCGTGGAGTTGGCGACGAAGATGTGCGCCTTTGGCGAACCAGTGAAGGCTGACGTCGCCCTGGCTGCGGGGATTTTGGATCGGATTATCGATGGTGATCTTTTAACCGGTGCAGTAGCTTTTGCCAATGAAATGGCCGATAAAGGGGGCCCGTATCCCAAGCCAAGGGATCGTACAGCAACTGGAAATGCTGCTGTTTTCGCCGAAGCACGCGCCACAGCAAAGAAGACGCATCGCAATCAGGCGGCACCTTTGGCAGCCATTGACGCGGTGGAATTGGCCACTACTCTGCCCTTTGCCGAAGGCTGCCAGCGTGAGCGGGAAATCTTTGAAAAGTGCTTGTTCAGCACGCAATCCAAGGCCATGATTCACTCGTTTTTTGGCGAACGGGAAGTGGCCAAAATACCGGGCATTGGCAAGGATACGCCGGTTCGTGAGATTAAGCGCGCGGCGGTGATTGGTGCAGGAACCATGGGCGGCGGCATTACTATGAACTTTGTGAACGCGGGTATCCCAGTGATTTTGAAGGAAAGCTCCAGTGAAGCGTTAGAGCGTGGCCTGGCCATCATTCGCAAAAACTACTCCAATTCCGTAGCAAAAGGACGTTTTTCCGCCGAAGTGATGGAGCAGCGCATGGCGTTGATCACTCCGCAACTGACTTACGATGGATTCGATCAGGTCGATATTATCACTGAAGCTGCCTTCGAGGGCATGGCCCTGAAGAAGGAAATCTTTGCGGCGATAGATGGAATTGCCAAGCCCGGATGCATCCTCGCATCGAACACTTCCACATTGAGTATTGATGAGATTGCATCGGCGACTTCGCGTCCGGCTGATGTGATTGGAACGCATTATTTCAGCCCCGCCAATGTGATGCGGCTGCTTGAAATCGTACGCGGTGCCGCTACAGGTTCAGACGTGATCGCCACTTCCATGGGTCTTGCTAAAAAGCTGAACAAAGTGGGCGTGCTGGTGGGCAATTGTCGAGGATTTGTGGGTAACCGCATGATCCACTGCTACGGTCGCGAGGCACAGTTCCTGGTGGAAGAAGGCGCCACTCCACAGCAAGTGGACGCAGCGCTTTACCAATGGGGCATGGCCATGGGGCCGCTGGCTATGGGTGATTTAGCAGGCCTTGATGTGGGCTGGCGCATCCGAAAAGAATTCAAGCATTTGGAAAAGCCTGGGCTTCGCGTGCCAATGGTGGCTGACGAACTTTGCGAAATGGGTCGCTTTGGGCAGAAGACAGGAGCCGGTTGGTATTTGTATGACGATAAGCGAAAGCCCAGTCCTGATCCCGTTGTGGACGATTTGATCGGACGGCTGACGGCAGGCGCTGGCATTGCCCGACGCACAATTTCCGACGAAGAAATTATTGAGCGAACTCTGTACGCACTGGTCAACGAAGGTGCTCGGATTCTGGAAGAAAAGATTGCCCTGCGTCCGGTGGACATCGACGTGATTTACCTTACGGGCTATGGTTTCCCGGTGTATCGCGGTGGGCCAATGTTTTATGCCGATACGGTTGGGCTGCCGGAAGTCTACCGGCGGGCGAAGGAATTTGAAGCGCAGCACGGTGAACTATGGGAGCCAGCTCCGTTGCTGAAAAAGTTAGCAGAAGAGGGCAAGACTTTTACGCAATGGGCGAAAGAAGTATCCTAAGGAATACCATGAAAAACGTCACCCGGCGGGCAATTCTTGTTGCTCCATTTTTTATAAAAAACCTGATTTCGGCAGCGCCCAGTGGACGTGTTCGGTTGGCGTCCATGGGCGCATCGAACATGGCTTGGTTTACGTTGCACCCAATAGCGACGCACCCTTCCGTGGATTTGATTTCCGTAGCCGAGATTGATACTTCCAGACTGGAGCAAGTAACAAAGCAGTACGCTGCCGCCAAACATTATCAGGATTGGCGCAAGATGCTGGATAAAGAGTACAAGAATTTGGATGCTGTTTGCGTGGCCACCCCAGACCATATGCACGCCCCGCAAGCGATGGCTGCCATGCAGCGCGGGCTGCATGTTTACTGCCAGAAACCGCTAGCTTCCAAAGTCGGCGAAGCGCGCATGATGAATGAGTTCGCCCAGTCCAAAAAGTTAGTCACACAGATGGGGATTCAGGTGCATTCTTCGGCAGAATACAAAACCGCCGTGACGCTGGTGCAGAACGGGACCATCGGCAAGGTAAAAGAAGTTCACGCCTGGAGCAATAAAAAGTGGGGCGATATGGATGCCCGGCCTTCTACCAAAGATGCCGTTCCATCGACGCTCGATTGGAACGGATGGATCGGGGTGGCCCGCCCGGTTCCCTACATCAAAGATTACTGTCATTTAGTGAATTGGCGGAAACGTTTAGAGTTCGGCACTGGAACATTTGGCGATATGGGTTGCCACATTTACGATCCGGTTTTTGGCGCATTGGCGTTGACCGCTCCAATTTCAGTACGGGCTGAAGGGCCTGCCCCAAATGCAACCAATTGGGCCATCAACGCAATTGTGAAGTATGTGTTTCCTGGTACCCAATACACCGAAGGCAAGACCGTGAACGTCACCTGGTACGACGGAGATGAGCGACCTCCAATGGAAATTCAGGCATTGATTGGCGATCAGAAAATGCCCGATCAGGGGTCCATCATCGTAGGAACAGATGGCGTAATGCTGTTGCCGCATGTAGGGTTCCCCAAGCTGTTCTCCCAGGCCAAATTGCAGGAAGTGAAAACGCTGGAAATCAAGGCGGCCAATCATTACTTTCAGTTTGTAGATGCTGTAATGGGCAATGGCAAGACGTCCACTTCCTTTGACTATGCAGGTCCTTTGAGCGAGACGGTTTTGTTGGGAAGTTTGGCGACACGATTCCCTAAGACCACCCTGGAGTGGGATTCGGCGAAGCTCAATTTCAGCAATAAGCAGGAAGCAAATCAGTATTTGAAGCGTAAGTATCGACGAGGCTGGAAGGTTAAAGGGTTGGCTTAAAACTTTCCCAGAGCTGGTTGAAATGATCCTCACCCCCACCAGCGGATTCATAAAAGAGGCTGGCTTCACCCACTCGCTGACACCAGCCCGCAACTGTACGTTTGGCTGCACGTATTGTTATGTGCCGACCATGCGCATCTACGGTGGGCTGCGACGCGAAGATTGGGAACGGTGGGGCCAGTTCACCACATTCAAGCCTGACGCTGCGAACCGTTTGACAAAGGAACTTCGCCCCAATCAAGTAATCTACTGTTCGCCGTTGACCGACCCCTACCAACCCGCAGAAAAGGATGCTGAGGCGATGCCCGGCATTTTGGAAGCGCTGATCCTCAATCCCCCACGCGTCTTCGCGATTCAAACCAGGGGCCGCCTCATCCTTCGGGACATTCCGATCCTGTTGCGATTAGCCGCCAGAACGCGCCTGCGAGTGAGCTTTTCCGTTACCACCAATCGTAATGACGTCCGAAAATTGTATGAGCCGCATTGTGCTCCCTTTGAGGAACGCCTGAGTGTAATCCGTCAACTTCGCAGCGCTGGCATTGAAGTGCACGCCACCTTGGCCCCCATCCTCCCTTGCGATCCGGAAGAGCTGGCCGATGCATTGGTCGAAGCCACTCAAAATGATGTCATTGGCGATGGCCTGCATCATCGGTCCACCAAGCGTTACGGCGCTACTACTCGCGATGCAGCATTCAAGATCAGTGATCATCAGGGATACTCTCAATGGCATCAACCCGCGTTCCAGAACGAGATTTATTTACGGTTGAAAGAACGCATTGAAGGTTTAGGGAAACGATTCGGAACTGGCCCGGAAGCCTTTGGCTGGCTAGCGCAGCCATAGTAAAAGCATTTGTGCAGGCCGCTGCGAATGGTATCATGAAAGATTAGTTAGCTTAGAGGATTTTTGTGGAAAAACTGGATCGTAAAGAATTAAAACATGACCGCTTTGCTGAAGAAGTGCAGCATTCGGTTGAATACGCAGCAGGGCATAAGTCCCAGTTTGCGCTTTATGGCGGCATTGCTGCTGCAATTTTGATCATTGGCTTGGGTGGCTATTTCTATATGGATAAGACCCATACCGAACGGCAAGCGGAGCTGATGGACGCACTGAAAATTCAGGAAGGCGTGGTGGTGGTGGCCGGTGGAAGTGCCCCTGCTGGAATGAAAAGCTTTCCTTCCGAACAGGCCAAGGCCGATGCGGCGACCAAAGCATTTTCCAACCTCGCTCTGAAATATTCCGGTAAAGATGAAGGCGAAGTGGCCCGTTATTATATGGGAGTTATTGCCGCCGATCAAGGCAAACTGGATGACGCGGGCAAGCAGTTTCAGCAAGTAATCGCCAATGCCGGCAAAGATTATTCCTCACTGGCTAAATTTTCTTTGGCTCAAATCTACACCCTTCAAAACAAGACTGCCGATGCCGAAAAGCTGCTAAAAGAATTGGAAGATTCACCCAGCATGCTGGTTTCCAAAGAACAAGCTCAAATTGAACGGGCTCGGATCATTGGGAAAACAAAGCCAGAAGAAGCGCGCAAAATTCTGGAACCTCTGCGGTCCAGTGAACGCTCTTTGGTCAGCCGAACCGCCATCTCCACCCTGGCAGAATTAGGGAAATAGTTAAGAAGGCTTCCATGGGCAATCGTCCGCCAAGCCTTAACTGGTTAAGGTTTCCTGTGGAAGCATCGCTAGGACGCCGCTTCCCTGAAGCGATTCACCCGTATCGTAATCCCTTCCAACGCGATCGCGACCGTATCCTGCACACACGCGCTTTCCGCAGGTTAGAAAACAAGACGCAAGTCTTCGCCCCCGGTCTTTCTGATCATTTTCGAAATCGCTTAACCCATACTCTAGAAGTAACTCAAATCGCCCGTACGCTGGCCACGGCGTTGGAACTCAATGGAGATTTAACCGAAAGCCTGGCCCTGGTCCACGATATTGGACATCCACCGTTTGCCCATGCCGGTGAGGATGAACTGAACAGGCAAATGCAGCGTTTCGGCGGGTCGTTCAACCACAACCTTCATTCGCTTAAAATTGTGGAGAGCTTCGAGCACGCTTATGCCCTGTTTCCTGGTTTGAATCTGACCTTTGAGGTCCGCGAAGGAATGGTCAAACATTCCCGCGATTTCAAACTCGGCGAGGCCAAAGAAATTGATCCTTATCTGGCCGGTCAACGCCCGCCCCTTGAAGCGCAATTGATCGACCTGGCCGATGAGACCGCCTACAATACTGCCGACCTCGACGACGCCTTCTCCGCCGGTATGTTCCGCCTGGAAGATATTGCCGAAGCTGTTCCCGAGTTTGCCCGAATTCTCGAATTGGTCCAAATGCATTACCCGGCAGCCCAGCCTCACATTCAGTTTCTGGAATGCCAACGTAGCCTGATTAATTTGTTAGTTTCAGGATTAGCAGAAGGAACAGCAACCGCTTCCATAGAAGCAGGAGTGATGAGTGTGCAGGATGTGAGGCTTCATCCGGTAAGGTTGGTTCGCTACAATGAACCGGCCAAGGCTACCAATGGGGAATTGAAAGCGTTCCTGACAAAGCGCGTCTACTATTCGCCGTCATTACTCGAAGAGCGAACCCGATCTGTTAAGCGGATCGCCGATCTATTTCAGTTCTACCTCGACTATCCTGATCGACTTCCGGAACCGTATCGGATGCAGTCAAGTCAACGCTTGCCGCATGAAGTGATCTGCGAATATATCGCCGGAATGACCGATGGATACTGCGCCAAACTGCATCTTGAACTAATAGACTAAAAAAATATCGTCCCGTTGTGTTCCCTGTCGATGAGAACCTTATAACGAGTGCAAGGAAGAATCTGATGAAGAAAATAGGATTATTCGCGGTATTGGCTGTATCTGTCTGGGCTAACGATCCCAAGCCAGCGGAACATGGAAGCCCCAAGCCTGCAGAGCATGGAAGCGAAAAGAAGGTAGAAGCCAAGCCTGCGGAAAAAGGTCACGGTGAAACAAAGCCTGCTGCCAAAGCCGAGCACGGCGCGCCGCCTGCACCTGTAAAAGCTGAAGCCAAACCAGCGCCGCATGCTGAAGTGAAGGCACCTGAGCCGAAGCGCACGGCACCGGCCAAGCCCATGGTCCATGCAGCGGTTGCCAAGCCTAAGGCAGTTGTCCGGGTTCGTGCAGCCAGTGTTGCAGCCCCGATTGCAGCCCCTGTGCTGCTGCCCCCGGCGATTTACGCCAACGGCACAGCCTACGTCCTGGTTCCGGCAGCATCTTTCATGGCGGCGCAAGGCGTGATTCCAGTTCAATTAATGGCCCAGTCAACTCCGCCTCAGCCTATCGATGCCCATGCACCTACAGCTTCCCCGGCTTCGCATGCAGCGGCCCCACATCGTTCCGCACCTACCAGCCCCCCGGTAGTCTCCGCGGAAGAAGCGCTCAATGAGCTGAAAAAAGGCAATGAACGCCATATGGAAGCAGACTATAATCACGATCATCATAGTCGCCGTCGATTGGAGGAAGTGGCTAAGGGTCAAAAGCCGCACGCCATTATTCTCACTTGTTCCGATTCACGAGTTCCGCCGGAATTAGTTTTCGATAAAGGCTTGGGCGACCTGTTCGTCATCCGGGTAGCGGGCAACATTGCCGGAAGCTCAGAATTGGCGAGCATTGAATATGCGGCGGAACACTTGAATGTTCCCCTGGTGATCGTCATGGGACACAAACGTTGCGGAGCAGTCCAGGCCGCTGCGGCTGGAGGCGATGCCGGTGGACACATTGCCGCCCTGGTCAAGCAAATTGAGCCGGCTGTCCAAAAAGCCAGGAACCTTAGTGGCGATCTGGTGGACAATGCCGTGCATACCAATGTCGATCATGTGGTCCGCCAACTTCGTAACTCTGATCCGATGCTGAAAGAGATGGTGGAATCGGGTCGTCTAAAAGTGTTGGGCGCATATTACGACATCGACACGGGCAAAGTAGATTGGATGTACTAGCTCCTCTGCGGATAATCGGTCACCGGTGCCAGTCCAGCCAACGCACCGCTGATACGAAATCGGTGGCATGGCCGCCATCGAAAATGGTCAGTTCCACCGGTCCTGCTTTGCGATAAAACAACACCGGGAATCTGCGGAGAAAGCCAATGGCCAAGTCTGAAGCCAACTGGTCTGGAATCTTTGCCTTTTCCGTAATGTAGGCGATGCTTTCTTCGGGAATCAACTTGGAGTCCCATCCATTCACTCTGACCAGTTCGTTGAACGCTCGCAGCGATTGGCTGACTGGTACAGACCCTTGGTGCCCATCTTCAATACCCACCTCAATTTGGATGCGCATTCCCTTGGCCTTGTTCAGATGAAATAGTGGCGACCTCTCCTTATAGCACTGCGGTTTATAGGCAGGTGTCCCGCCGCAACAGGCTTCCATCATGGCCGCATACTTCGATCCTGTCTTCTTTGAAAACGCGTGCCAATCAGCCAGGTCGGTGATGGGGACCCAGGCAGATACCGCCGCCCAAACTTTGGGGGCAGCGGCGGCCATCACCAGGGCCATGTGTCCTCCACCAGACCCTCCTAACAAATAAATATAGCGGCGATCCACTTTGCTGTTCTTTTCAGCGTATTTCACTGCATCCAACACGTCTGCAATGGCCAATGGCGATGCACCGGCTTCAGGACGATCGTTAGGCCCGCGAAATTCTGGAGCAATAAAGATCCAGCCCTGCTTTTGAGCCTGCTCAATGGCCACCTGTAACCCGTCACTTTCGTTATAGTGTGCCGACCAACTATGCAGATGGACCAACAATGGTCGCTTGGCAGATTTGGCCGCAGCGGGTGCCCAAAACAGAGCCGGTTGTCTGGAATGATCTTTGGAACTAATAATTTCGATTGTTTGGGGAGGTTCGGGCGTTTGTGCAGCCAGGCAAAGGGCTGCAAGCAGGAAGGAAACCAGGCGAGTCATGCCTTTCAGTATGCAATGATCCCGTAAATTGGGGAGGAACTTCTTCTGCCATGCGGCGTCAATCAGTGTGAGCCCAGGGAAAATGTGATCCCAAAGGCTTGCGAATTTCACCAACCATTGGTATAAAGCGAGAGAGGTCTATGAAACAACTAAACATTTTCCTGAGTATTGTTTTGGCTGCCAGCACCATGCTGGCCCAGGAAGCCAAGAAGCCTGAAGAAGGTAAGACTGAAAAAGGTCTCAGTAAGGTGGGCAAAGCAGTCGATAAAGCCGCCTCAAAGACTGTTGAGGTCACCAAAGAAGCCGGTAAGAAGACGGTGGAAGTAACCAAAGACGCTGGTAAAGCTACTGAATCGGGAGCGAAGAAAGCTGCTGGAGCCACTAGCAATGCAGCAAAAAAGACCGTGGAAGTGACCAAGGAAGCAGGTTCTAAGACCTTGAGCGCCACGGAAACTGGCTTAAAGAAAACGGCCAATGCCACCGAATCAGCGGCAAAAAAGACGGTCAACGCGACCGGACACGGCATGGAAAAGGCCGGAGCTGCAATCAAAGGCACCACCCAGTTGGACGTTAACCGTGCCAGCGCTGCCGACCTGAAACGCGAAATGGGCGTGAGCGATACACAGGCTCAGAAAATTATTCAGGGTCGTCCTTACAAGATGAAGAACCAACTCAACTCCAAGGGTATTTTGACCGACGCTGAATATGAAAAAGTGAAAGAGAAGATCGTCGCCAAGCAGTAGCTAGATTTTCTAGTTGTGGCCAGAAAAGGGTAGACTCCGCGTCTGCCCTTTTTTCATTTCGAAAAAAGATTTAAGGAAAGCGTTGACCTGCTCCGATAAGAAAGCTGAGGAGCAAAGGTCACTTGATCGTTTCCGCAGTTCGAATGGCGATTCCGCCCACAAAAACTCTCCCCACCAGGAAGGATGGCTTAGAGATCATTCGCAATTTGAAGCCGCTGCCAATGGTGGTAACAAAGTTGCTTCAACTATTGCAACGGCAGGAGATTGGTTTGAAGGAGATCAGTGATTCCATCAGCTCCGATCCTACTTTTTCTTTGGAAGTGCTGCAAATGGCCAATTCCGCCATGATTGGTGCCTCCTGTGAAATTCGCTCCATCTGGCAGGCCTTGGCGATGATTGGGATGGACCGCGTCAAAGGCCTGGCCTTGACCGTTGGCATGCGCGGATTCATGGGCAAGAGCGCCAATTCCCCGGTGCTGCGCAAAACCTGGAGACATACGCTGGCAACGGCCGTTTTGGCCGAAGAGATCGCCAAGAAAATCTATATTGACCCGGCAGAAGCGTATACGGCGGGTTTGCTGCACGACATTGGTCGCATTGCCCTGATTTCGACCAATTCTCAAAAGTATGCCGACCTTTTAGAAACCATTCCCGGCAATCCAATGCGGCTAGTGGACGTGGAGCGGGCGAACTACGGCATTGATCATCAGGAGGCGGGCCTGGAGTTGGTGAAGAAATGGAAACTGCCACCGCTATTTGAACGGGTTATTGCCCGTCGAAAAGAGTCAGATCCGGAACTGAGTGTTTTCGATTGCCCGGCGCTGATTGCACTTTGCTGCGGTTTAGGTCATGCCATGGGGCTGGGCATTCTACCTCCCAAAGGAGACGATGCCGATTGGCAAAGCGAATGCCAAACGCTAGCCATGATGTTGCCTGAAGCCGACCGCAAACGAGCGGATTTCCATTGGGAAGACTTGCAGCTTTTGGTAGCTTCCAAGGTAAATTTAATGGACTCCGAAGCGTTCCATTAGGCACCCTCAACATTGAGCGCTAAACTGGGAAGTACCTATGGGTTTTCCCCAATCATTCTTTGCAACAAAATTTGGCATCACTGCCGCAGATCTGGAACGTTACCTTGCTGAAGCCTTGAGTAAAGGCGGCAATTATGCCGATCTATATTTTGAATACGTCTCCACTTCCTCGCTCGGCCTGGAAGAATCCATTCTTAAAAATGCCACGCAAGGCGTCACGTTGGGCGTCGGCGTCCGCGTAATCACTGGCGAACGCACTGGGTATGCCTACAGTGACGATCTCAGTCCCGATAAAATTATGCAAGCTGCTCGTGTGGCCGCCTGTATCTCTAATGGGCCGGCATCGATAGTGAAGACTCCCCTGGAATCCATGGGGAAGCGTGATCTTTACCCTGTGCTCACCTCACCGAATGAGACAGCATTAATGGATCGGGTAGCGTTGGTGCGACGCGCCGATGAGGCCGCCCGTTCGGCTGATGGAAGAGTTTTCCAGGTGCAGGTTTCCTATGCCGATCAATTGAAGCATGTGTTGATTGCTGCAAGCGACGGAACCATTTCCTTTGACCGGCAACCGCTGGCCCGCATGAACGTCACCGTGCTGGCCCGCGAAGGCGATGGCACTCCGCAAAGTGGCTATCACGGTGGCGGTGGCAGAGTGGATCTGAACTGGTTCCAGAACGAAAAGACTCCTGAACATTTTGCGTTGGAAGCGGTACGCCAGGCCCAAGTGCAACTGGAAGCGGTGGAAGCACCAGCCGGGGAAACCACGGTAGTTTTAGGGCCTGGTTGGCCAGGAATTCTGCTGCATGAAGCGGTGGGTCATGGTTTAGAGGCGGACTTCAATCGCAAAGGTGTTTCAGCGTTTTCCGGTCGAATCGGCCAATTGGTGGCCAGTCCGCTATGCACGATTGTGGATGACGGGACTATGGCCAATCGTCGAGGTTCCTTGAACGTAGACGACGAGGGGTCGCCGACTCAATCGAATGTCCTGATTGAAAACGGGATACTGCGGGGATACCTTACAGACAAACTGTCGGCTCAAGTTACTGGCGGAAAATCAACTGGTAGCGGGCGACGCGAAAGTTATCAGGCCATACCCATGCCGCGCATGACCAACACCTTTATGATGGCCGGTGAAAGTGACCCTGGCGATATTGTAAGGTCGGTCAAAAAGGGTATTTATTGCACAACCTTTGGCGGTGGACAGGTAGACATCACCAGTGGCAATTTCGTGTTTTCAGCTTCCGAAAGCTACCTCATCGAAGATGGCAAAATCACTCGCCCAGTGCGAGGCGCAACACTCATCGGCAACGGTCCAGAAGCCATGCGACACGTCAGCATGGTTGGTAACGATTTGAAGCTGGATGAAGGGGTAGGTGTTTGTGGAAAGGAAGGGCAGAGTGTCCCTGTGGGTGTGGGAATTCCCACCATCAAGATCGACAAGATGACCGTGGGAGGCACCGCTTGAGGAACGCTCCGCTGGAGGATTTAGTGGCTGCTGCCGTAAAACGGGCACAGACATTGGGGGCGACCGATGCGGAATGCACGGCGTCGGAAGGGGCGGAATTTAGTGTTTCCGTTCGCAAGGGCGAAGTAGAGAAGTTGAAAGAAGCCGGATCTAAAGCTGTTGGTCTGCGGGTGTTGATCGGGAAGAAACAGGGGTCGGCCTATACTTCTGATTTGACACCAGAAGGCGTGGAACAAATGGTGCGGGCGGCTCTGGAACTGGCTCATATTACCAGCGAAGATCCGTTTGCGGGGCTTCCCGATCCTGAAGAATTAGGAAAGTTGGAAGGCGATCTGGAGCTGTTCTACGAAGAGACGGCACTGGTTCCTGCCGAACAGAAAATTTCCATTGCCCGTCAGGCAGAAGCTGCGGCCATGGCTGCCGATGAACGAATCGCCAATTCGGAAGGTGCCGGATTCGGATCCTATGCCGGTTCCCGCGTGTTTGCCAATTCACGAGGCTTTGTGGGAAGCTATCGAACCAGTTCCTGTTCTTTGAGCACCACGCCGGTGGCCAAGTTGGGAGACAGCATGGAGCGGGATTATTGGTACACCATGGCTCGGCAGTTTTCGAAGTTGGAATCACCGGAATCGGTTGGTCGAAAAGCTACTGAAAGGGCGGTACGGCGGTTGGGGGCTCGCAAGATCGACACTCAAAAAGCACCCATCATTTTTGACCGGACCTTGGCACCAAGCCTATTGGGACATATTTTCGATGCCGCCAGCGGCGAAACAATTTATCGCAAATCATCGTTTTTTGTGGATAAACTGGGCCAAAGCGTAGCATCCGAAAAGTTGACTTTGATTGACGACGCAACGCTTGTGGGTCGATTCGGAACTTCTCCTTATGACGATGAAGGCGTTACTTCGCGACGCACTCCTATATTGGAAAAAGGCGTCCTGAAGAATTACATGCTCAACACCTACACCGGACGAAAGCTGGGGATGAAGACTACTGGCAACGCTTCACGGGGGCTGAGTGGCGCGCCGTCTATCAGCCATGGCAACCTGTTTTTGGAACCAGGCGAATTAACCCAGGAACAAATTTTCAAAGCGATAGGTCGCGGTTTGTTTGTCACGGAGTTGATCGGTTTCGGCGTAAACATTGTCACTGGTGATTATTCGCGCGGTGCGGTGGGCCTTTGGATTGAAGGTGGTGAAATTGCCTATCCTGTTTCAGAAATCACCATTGCCGGAAATTTGAAAGAAATGCTGATGGACATTGCCTACGTGGGAAGTGACCTGGAATTCCGCGGTTCAGTAAATTCCCCTACCTTGGCCATTGGCGAAATGATGATTAGTGGGCAATAATAGCGTCATGCTTGGCCAGTCTAAAGAAAAGCGCAGTGTGCCCGTGGCAGCGATTGTGGCAGCAATTGCTGTTCTATTTTGCGGTGGCGGAGCTGACTGGTATTTAACTCGCCCTGTTGCCAAACCAGTCGATGGGCCAGCATCCCAGGAATCAAAGGCCTATGTAAAGAACCTGCGTCTGGCTGGTGTGGAAATGAAAGCCACCGATAGTTTTGCCAGCCAACGGTTAGTGGAAATTTTGGGGAAAATCGGGAACATGGGTGATCGGCCATTGCAGCAGGTGGATCTTAACTGCGTCTTTTCCGACCCGAACGGACAAATCATATTTCGCGAAAAAGTTGGATTGGTGAAGGCTCGCAACGGCCCTTTGAAACCAGGGGAGACACGGGAGTTCAGGCTCCCATTCGACACCATTCCGTCCACCTGGAATCAAGCACTGCCGCAACTGGTGATTGCTCAAATTGTTTTCGAGTAAATGGATTTTTAGTATGAAACTATTTGAACTTTCCACAATGCAGCTTTCTTGCTGCCTCCTGTTTGCCGCATCCGCCTTTTCCCAGACGTTCCCATTCACACTCCCTCAAACCGGCGAAGCCATTGCAGTTTTGGAAATGGCTGCACCCAATACCAACTGGAGTCTGGCTGGCAAAGAAGCAGCCATGGCCCAAGTACAGGTGGACGGCGCAGGACCGTTTCAGATCATTTTATTCGCCGGTCCGCAGGCATTTCAGTATCGGGTCTTATTGGGGGAACTTCCCGCTGGTCCGCATCATTTGAAAATCACCCGCAACGCAATCTACTCGTCAAAAGATGCTGAGCTGACCGTGAAAAGCGCCAAGTTTGAACAATCCAATGGGATCGTAGAACGCCATGCTCCCATGCTCTATGAACGGAAATCCGCTGTAGGACTTTATACCGATATCCCACTGGTGCTCTATTGCGAACAAAAGCGAGTGGAAGGGGAAACGGTCCTGGAATATACGGTGATTTTTTCCAACGAAGACGGCGGCACCTCCACCCGAGGCTTGATGGCCCGCTGGGGTCGCACTACAGATATTGAGTTCGTTTATCGAGTTGTTCTCGACCCCCAAGGCAGCCGTAAATCGGCCATGATTCAAGGTCGTGGTCATAACGAGGGGGCATTTGCCGGACCCTTTGAAGGCGATCATCCAATGCTGATGCCGGTCACCCAAAACAATATGGTGGCAGGGGAAGGCCCTTCCGCCGTGCGCTACCAACCGGCACCAGTCGTAGTCGATTTAACAGCAGCCAGCAGGGAATTAGTGATGGACCAGCATCCCATTACCTGGCGAGTCATGGCTGAAGAACTGATTCGAGAAAACAAGCTTCGGCCCCCAGGCAAAGTGGATGGAGAAAAAATCAGTGACCCTCGCCACTACATTTTTATTGAAGCGAAGATTAAGAACCAACGTTCGCGCACAGCGGCCATCGTGCGCTTGAAAGACAAGCCGGAATTTTACATGGCGAATTTAGGACGCAATGATTTGGCAATTGAGCGCGATGGTTGGATCCGAACCACAGTGGAGCTTCCTGCTGGAGTAACGGCTGAACAAATTGGGGAGATCGGCTTTCAATGCCTGGCTGCTGATCGCGAAAAGGAAGCAGGTGTTTGCCAGGTGGACCGAGTGGCCAAAGTGTTTCTATTGGGGCGGGGTTACCTGCCCGGGCCATCGTTATTCAAACAGTCAACAACGGTGACGATTCCTACCGGCCAGATGCATTCATGGACCTTAAAGTAAAACGGTGGCGAGGGAATTTTCGATCTACTAATCCTGCGGTATGCACGACGGCACCCTGTGATGGACATCGCAGCGGAGGCGAGGAAATTTCGATACCGAGCCGTGACCGCGAGGGAGCGGTGTTTGTTGCCTCAAAGCTTGTCGGAGACGAACAACGCCATGGGCTTACCCTGTTCTTCGACTACGTACCGAAGGGCATGACTCACATCCTCTTCCTTCCACAGCCAACGCGTGCTTCCATGACGCGACCAGCGTTTCCGATAAGGTCCCTCGCTTGTCAACTGGTTTAGCGCACGGCTGGCGTAGGCTTTGAACTCATTCATTATTCTCTCAGGCCGGATGCCGGCTTCCACGATCACGTGCACATGGTTGGACCGCAAGTGCGCCACCTGCAGGTTCCAACCCCGGTGAGCGCAATGCTTTCGGATGGCCGCCAGCACCGATTGCCGGGCCGCTTCGTCGAGCACATAGGGATCCTGAAGCATTTCTCGACTCTCCGCCAGGACACGAAAGGTATCGGGCTCCAAACGTCGGCTGCCAACTAAACTGTTATGACGATCCACCGATCCCGATTCGTCGCCGTGCAATCGCGTCCCATAGCATGTGAAGGTAATGAAATAGCACAAACACCGCTCCCTTGCGGTCACGGCTCGGATAGGCGTACCAATACTCAGCGGGGCGACTTCACAACGGAAGCTGGTTCGAGTTTTGGAGTAGTCAGCGCATTACGAGCCTTTTGTATATCGTCCAGTAGCTTTTTGGTGATCTTGTCCGCCACATCTTTGCTGGCACCTTTTAATTTCCCACCCTGACTTTCCTGTGTTGTGGACCAGATAACGTCACCATCTTTCGATACCAATCGCACAGTTGCTACGGATTCATGTTTACGCTCGGTCGTTTGCTGGGATTCATGATCGCCCACCGTCATTCCAATGCCTGTGCGATTCGAATTCCTGCCGCTGGTGCTGCCGTTGGTTCCGGGCAGCGAGATTTGGGTATGGGCATTCACTCCGTCACTGGATTGATGCGACTCAGTGAAAATAAGATCTTCGGCTGACCCGCGAACTACGGCGTCGGCTTTATCTTCATTTTCCGTGATTATGAACAGGTTGGAATTTTGCAGACTGGTGATGATCATGTCACGAATATGCTGCGCCTGATCGCCACCATTCAATTTATCGACATAGACCCGACGGATGGACGTCACCGCTTTCAGGAAGTCTTGTCGCTGCTCCAGCGCACAAACAGCGCAACACGCCAGCAAACCAAGGAATACGCTGCGCCTCATACTTTACACCTCATCCTTTACCAGCCTTTCTAGCTTCTTCATCCTGATACTGAATCTTGCGCCCGGTGCGGGCTTCCAAACTAACCAGCAGCGCTCGGACATCGGTCTTTTGCACGCGAAAAATGAGTGCTTGCTGCTTGCCCTGTTCATCCTCAAACCCGACGGTTAAAAAGTGTTTGCGCGATTTTGCCAAAAGAAACAAGGGAGAAAGAAAAACAGCACTTAGATAACGACGATCCACTTTTTGACCGTATTCAATCACGTTGATCTTCGCATATGGGACATTCACCCCTTTGCTCTTTGTCTGAAAGCGCAAAAACTCCTGGTTTGAGGTGACCACCCGGCCATCCACCTTGCCCGCAAAAGTATCTAACGTTCCACCAATATACTCCACACGTTCGCCGATAGAAGCCGCCCCACAGGCAGACAGAGTTAAAAATAACAGGATTGTCGTTTTCATCTATCTAGTAGTGCCCGCCGAACGGTTTTTCTCTCAAAAAGTTATTTGCGGAATACAAAGCGCAAGTATTGGGATCTACAATCAGCCTGCAATGTTTGGCTGAAATGAGGTTCAATTAAGATATGCGTCAGTTATTGCTTTTGTTTGTGTTGGCTATACCGGCCTTAGCGGTGGAAAATTTTGATTTGCAATATGGAAGACTGGCCACTTCCCTCGCCGGATTATCGACACAGGATCAAAGTGCTGTGCAAGATGCCATTGCTCAAATCCGCAAGGGGGATAACAAACTGGCCTTGGTGCGGCTTTCTGAGCTGAA
This sequence comes from Acidobacteriota bacterium, assembly GCA_025352795.1. GTDB lineage: Bacteria > Acidobacteriota > Terriglobia > Bryobacterales > Bryobacteraceae > JANXSF01. The sequence goes on along the minus strand of JANXSF010000020.1, from coordinate 147,545 downwards.
TAAAGAGAACCCTAAAAATTCTTCCCTGCGGATTTTGACCGCCTATGCGCTACTGCGCACGGGGGACATGATTGGTGCGCTAGACAACGCTAAGCAAGGGGAAGCTTACGACAATCCAGATGGCTATAAGTGTTGGTTTTTGGCCAAAGTCGCCTATCTGGCTGGTGATGCTCCCATTTGTAAACGGGAGATAGGACATGCCAGAGAGGTATTGAAGTCGGGATCGAAAAACGACCAGGAATTGATCTCCAGCCTGAAAGGCATTGAAAAGGGATTGAAGAAAAACTGATGAGTACGGAAGTGGCCCAGGAACTGAAACCGGAAAGTCAGCCCGATGGGGTGATCATTTCCCCCGATACTCGCCGAGCGAATCGTATTCCGCCAGGGCAATCGCGGACTTTGAAATGGCCTGTGCTGGATGCTTTTGGACCCCCACGGTTAGATAAAAACAGTTGGAATCTTTCGCTTTCAGGGCTGGTGAATACGCCGGTCACCCTCAATTGGGAACAATTTTCTGAGCTTCCACGCGTAAAAGTGTTTAGCGATTTTCATTGTGTGACGCGCTGGTCCAGACTTGGGAATTTATGGGAAGGGGTCTCCGTAAAAACCATTGTGGAACTAGTCGGCGGCGTGAAGCCGGAGGCAAACTACGTGATCGCCCATGGGTTCGACCAGGGTTGGACAACCAACATGCCTTTGACCGAGTTCCTGGCTGAAGACGCATTGGTGGCGTTTTTGCACGATGGCGAGGAGATCAGCCTGGAACATGGAGGTCCAGTGCGATTGATGGTGCCCCGTCTTTATGCCTGGAAATCGGCGAAATGGTTGAGTGGTCTGGAATTTCGGGAAGGGGATCAGGCTGGCTTCTGGGAACGCAACGGGTATCACATGCTGGGGGATCCCTGGCAGGAACAACGCTACGGATATTAGCGGCTTTTGAAGACTCTTATAATGCAAAAAGCCACCCGCGTGGGGTGGCTTTTCTTTCTCGGTGTAACGAAGCCGTTCTGTGGGGGGAACTAGGCCTTCGTGACGTTCTCGGCCTGCAGGCCTTTCGGGCCCGTCTTGACCTCGAACTCCACTTCTAATCCTTCCTCGAGAGTCCGATATCCATTCATCTGGATCGCGCTAAAGTGCACGAACACATCTTCTCCAGTTGACCGCTGAATGAAGCCGTAGCCCTTCGCGGCATTAAACCATTTCACGACGCCTTTTTCTCTCACTACTTTAAATCTCCTAAACAAACTCTGCGCCTATTGTTTCGGGGTACGCAGCTCAACCTACGCGAGGTAGGCTCATCCGCCAACCACTAACTTCAGCAAACAGCAACTTTTACAGATTGCTTTTTGATTGTCTCAAATTAAGGTGGTCATCGGCAAACTGGAACGGCAAGAAAAGTGAAAGGAATGCTATTTATTTCAACCGGGCCAGCCAGAACTTACCCATAAGGCTTGGTAGGATGTAAGGTAATGTCCAATCGAACTATGAAGGCTATGCGCGTGGCCGAATGTGGCGGTCCAGAAAAGTTATTGCTGGATCAGATCGCCATACCGCAACCTGCCGCAGGTCAAGTGCTGGTGAAGATCGCGGCTATCGGTGTGAATTTTATCGACATCTACTTCCGATCTGGTCTTTATAAGGCAGATCTCCCGATTACTTTGGGGATGGAAGCTTCTGGTGTGGTGGAAGCCATTGGCGAAGGGGTCACCGGACTAGTACCCGGAGACCGTGTGGCCTACTCCATGCAGCGCGGTTCCTACGCTGAATATGCCGTGGTTCCAGCCTGGCAGCTTGTCAAAGTTCCATTGGCCGTCAATTTTCAGCAGGCCGCAGCAGTCATGTTGCAAGGGATGACTGCCCATTACTTGACCCATTCCACTTTTCCGCTCACATCAGAACATACGGCATTAGTTCATGCAGCGGCTGGTGGTACCGGGCAATTGGTGGTGCAGATGGCCAAGATGCGCGGGGCCACGGTGATTGCAACCGTGGGTTCAGCAGAGAAAGTGGCCCTGGCCAAAGCGGCAGGTGCAGATCATGTGATCCTCTATAACGAACAGGATTTTGCCGTGGAATCGAAAGCGCTCACGGGGGGTAAGGGCGTCCATGTTGTTTTCGATTCCGTAGGAGCTTCCACCTTTATGAAAGGGCTGGATAGCCTGCGTCCCCGTGGCATGATGGTCACATTTGGGAATGCCAGTGGCCCTGTCCCGGCCATTGAACCGTTATTGCTGAACACCAAGGGAGCTTTGTTCCTCACCCGGCCTACGCTTTTTCATTATTGCCAGGATCAGCAGGAAGTGAATTGGCGCGCAGGCGATGTGCTGGGTTGGATCGCCGATGGCAAATTGAAAGTACACATTGGCGGCACCTACAAATTGGCCGATGCAGCGCAGGCTCACATTGATTTGGCGAGTCGTAAAACCACAGGAAAATTGCTACTCACCTTGGACTAATCGGCCCTTCATGCCCCATTTACTCACTTCGATTTTAGAGGATCGGCATTGGGATGCCGCTTTAATTTCGTCATTGCCGAACGTCCGCTACCTGACAGGGTTTACTGGCAGCAACGCCCTGGCATTGGCATTGCCAGACCGGATTATTCTGTTCACTGACCCGCGCTATACCATTCAATCGAAAAAAGAATTTCACGGTCGCACAGTAATTGTGAAGGGTCCTCTGGTGGCCGGGATGAAACGGTGGCTGGGCAAAATTTCCACTCTCGCCTTTGAAAATGAGCGGATTTTGTTTCATACGCAACAAGCGGTAGCGGCAGAGCTTCCCAAACGAGCCAAAATGGAAGGAATGGGGCCGCTTTTAGAAGAGCTGCGCATGGTGAAGTCTGCTGGAGAAATCGCCCTTATCCGACGGGCAGTAGAAATCAACTCGACAGCGTTTCAGGCAGCTATGAGATTGTTTCGGGAAGGGATGACGGAAAGGGACCTGGCAGCCGAAATTGATTACCAAATGCATCAATTCGGTTCTGAAAAGCCCGCTTTTGACACGCTTGTGGCGTTCAAACAGCACTCAGCGCTTCCCCATGCCCATCCCCGAGAGGCAAAAATTGAGGGCAATGGGTTACTATTGATAGACATGGGCGCATTTTGGCATGGTTATGCCAGCGATATGACTCGGATGGCGCACATTGGGACTCCATCGCAAAAGACGAAGACCCACTACAAGGCTGTGCTGGAGGCGCTAACCATGGCCGAAGCATCTGTTAAGCCGGGAATTACTGCGAAGAAAGTGGATGCCGTGGCCCGCAAAGTATTAAAAAGTTATGGGATGGAAAAGTTTTTCACACATTCCTTAGGCCATGGACTGGGGTTGGAAATTCATGAACCACCCCGCATTGGCAAAAAAATGGATACCGTTCTTTGCGCCGGCATGACGATTACAATCGAGCCGGGCGTTTATATGGAAGGCCATCAGGGTGTCCGGATAGAGGACACGATCCTGGTGACAGAACACGGCTCGGAGATCATGACTCCCACGCCAAAGGAGATGCTCCTGCTCTAGCCCACGGGCTGATTTTGGAGTAGAATCGAACGATCACGAATGAACATCGACGAGATTCGCGAATTAATTCAATGTGTTGTTGACAGCGGTATTGCTGAGCTGGAAGTTCAGCGAGGGGAAGACCGTGTAAAGATCAGGCGCGGAGCTACGGCTGAGGAAATTGTCATCTCTGGTGCTGCGGCGGCAACCACGGTTCCAGCGGCTTCCGCAGTCGCAACGGCAGTGCCGACCGCTCCCAGTGAGCCAGTTGCGCCGGTAGCAGTTTCAGAAGACGAATTTGCACCCATCAAGTCACCTATTGTGGGGACTTTTTATTCGGCAGCTTCGCCCGATAGCCCTTTGTTCGTAAAAGTAGGGGACATCATCAAACCGGGGCAAGTGCTGTGCATTGTGGAATCCATGAAGCTGATGAATGAAATTGAGGCAGAAGTTTCCGGCACGGTGATGAAGTGTCTGGTAGAAAACGGCAGCCCGGTGGAATATGGCCAAGCCATGTTCCTGATCAAGCCGCATTGAGGCGGCGAACATAACGATGTTTCGAAAGATTCTGATTGCCAATCGTGGAGAGATCGCCCTACGTGTTATTTGCGCGGCGAAGGAACTGGGCATTAAAACTGTGGCGGTGTATTCTGAGGCAGATCGCCACAGTCTGCACGTGCGGTTTGCCGATGAAGCGGTTTGTATTGGTCCCGCAAAAAGTGCTCGAAGTTACTTGGATATTCCCAGTGTGATTAGTGCTGCGGAAATCACCAATGTGGACGCCATCCATCCGGGATATGGGTTTCTCAGCGAAAACGCTGATTTCGGCGAGGTGTGCGAAACCAGCGGCATCAAATTCATTGGTCCAAAACCTGACGTCGTGCGCGCCATGGGCTTTAAGCAGCATGCCCGCACAGCTATGAAGAAAGCGGGTATTCCAATTCTTCCAGGTAGCGTTGGTATTTTGAAGAGCCCGGAAGAAGCCATTGAACTGGCTTCGGAAATTGGTTATCCAGTAATTTTGAAAGCATCGGCGGGCGGTGGTGGGCGAGGCATGCGCATTGTTCACGCTTCTGAAGAACTGGCCGGGCATCTGGCTTCAGCGCAATCGGAAGCAGGCGCAGCATTCTCCTGTCCCGACGTTTATCTGGAAAAATACATTGGCAGGCCGCGTCATATAGAGTTTCAAATTCTGGCCGATCAGCATGGGAATGTGGAAGTGCTTGGGGAACGGGAATGTTCCATTCAGCGACGTCATCAAAAACTGATTGAGGAATCACCGTCGTTACAAGTTTCGCCGGAACTGCGTGAGCGCATCGGCAATACTTTGAAAAAAGCCATGGCTGAAGTGGGCTATACCAATGCCGGAACCGTTGAATTCCTGATGGATGAAACGGGTAGTCTTTATTTCATTGAAGTGAACGCCCGCGTGCAGGTGGAACATCCAGTCACCGAATTTGTGACGGGGGTGGATATTGTGAAGAGTCAGATTCTGATTGCCATGGGTGAACCGCTATCCACCGTGTTATCGGGTCCAGTGGAAATGCGCGGACATGCTATTGAATGCCGTATCAATGCGGAACATCCCACAACGTTCGCGCCATCGCCGGGTCGCGTAACCGGGTTGAATTTACCGGGCGGTATTGGAGTGCGAGTGGATACAGCAGCGTATACGGACTGCGTCATTCCCCCCTACTATGACTCGCTGGTGGGCAAGTTAATTGTCCACGGCAAAGATAGGCCAGAAGCCATTGCCAGAATGCGGCGAGCATTGGATACGTTCGTCATTGAAGGGATTCATACGTCGATTCCTTTGCATCAGCGCATTATGGCTGATCCAGATTTCCAGGCCGGTGATTTTGATACCGGATACATTGCCCGATTCCTGGCGAAGTAGCTTCGTAGGAGGTTTTAATGATTTCACGCCGATGGCTGTGGCCGTTGCTGATGATTTTGACTGTGGGTGGTGTTTCCGGTGCGCCGCTTTCCTACCCTCTTTTCTTTGAACCCCTGCGCGAATCTGGGCAATACGCGGTTCGCGGAAAATCGTTCCGGGCGCAAGTTCGTCCATCTGGGATCGACGTTCAAACGGGCACTGGCCGCATCCCCATTCGCTGGCATAACGCCCAGCCAACGGTGGTTACTCCTCTGGATGTCCAAGCGGGAGTCAGTAATTATCTGATTGGGGCGGAAGCCAAACAGTGGCGGACCAAGGTTCCCCATTTTTCCAAACTGCAGTTGCAATCTATTTACCCTGGTACGGACGTGGTGCTTTACAGCAACAAAGGATTGCTTGAATTTGATGTTGTGGTGCAACCGCAAGCCAATCCTACTGCCTTCGAGATGGACTTTGGGGACGCCAGTGTTCGATTGGAAGCCGATGGCCAGTTGCGCATCAGCCCTGAATTATTATTGAAGAAGCCCTTCGCCTATCAGCAAATTGCTGGGTTGGGATGTCCTATATCAGCCAGCTTTGAACGTCGTCAAGGGAACCGTTACGGATTCACTATCGGGAAGTATGACCGGACTCTACCGCTTGTCATTGACCCCACGCTTACCTTCTCATCCTATTTTGGAGGCAGCTTGGCCGACCAAATCAACACTGTGGCGGCGGACAATGCGGGTAATGTTTACATTGCCGGGTCCACTACTTCTACTGATCTAAATGGTGCTACGAGAAGCACGAACTTTGGCAGTCAGGATGTTTTTGTCGCGAAATTGAATCCTACGGGAACGGCGGTGATTTATGCAACGTATATTGGAGGCTCAGGCCTGGAGGCGGCAAACGGAATGGCGGTTGATGACTGTGGAAACGTCTACCTGACTGGTCAAACCGCTTCCACCAATTTCCCGGTGTCCGCCAACGCACCGCAGCGGCAATTGAACGGTGGCAGCGGCATTACTGACGCCTTTGCTCTTCGTTTAAATGCGACAGGGGACGCGCTGCTCTATTCGACATTTTTGGGCGGACAGCTTTCAGATACGGGCAACGCCATCGCCATTGATGCGCAAGGAAACGCCTTTGTTGCAGGCGCAACCCAATCGCTTTCCTTCCCCGCTGCTACTAATTCCGATTTCCCAGCGCGTGGCGGTGGCGACGCCTTTCTGACGAAGATCAGCGCGGATGGAAGCCAATTCCTGTATTCCATTTTTCTGGGCGGTTTCGCCTTTGATGCGGCTTATGGAGTGGCGCTGGATTCGCGAGGGTCGGTGTATGTAGTGGGGGAAACTCGCTCCAATAATTTTCCCGTCTCAGCGGCAGCTTACCAAAAAGATCGTAAAGGAAATTCCGACGCTTTTGTGTCAAAATTTACGACCAGCGGAGATCTGGAATACTCCACCTATTTTGGCGGCGACGCTGGTGATTCAGCAAGAGCCATTGCCGTAGATTCACAAGGGAATGCTTACATTACCGGCCAAACTTACTCATCGAATTTCCCCACCACCACAAATTCCCCACAACCGGTTGCGCTATTTGCGCCCGATGCATTTGCCAGTAAGTTGAATGCGACAGGCACAAGCTTGATTTATTCCACTTACATTGGCGGTTCCGCTGACGATGCCGGTTATGCAATTGCCCTTGATTCTCAGAACAACGCCTATGTGGCAGGGGAAACTTCGTCAGTTGATTTTCCTATACGGGGTGATGCTGCTGGTCCTGGATTTGCTAATGCTGGTGGCAGCGACGCGTTCGTAGTGAAGGTGAACTTCAATGGCACTGGCTTCCCCTTTGCTTCCCAATTGGGAGGGACTGGTTCTGATGGAGCGCGTGGCTTAGCAGTGAATGCGGGCAGAATCTACATTGGAGGTTCCACTTCGTCATCGAATTTCCGCACCACTCCAGGTGCTTTGGGATTGTTGGCGTCTGGCGAAAGTGACGGCTTTATCGCACGGTTTTCTGAAGTCACTCTGGCCATGCAGCCCTTGACTGCGACGTTAGGCCCTGGGGAAAAAGTGCAGTTCACCGCGACCATTTTGAATGCTGGCAACCCTGGCATCCGCTGGACAGTTTTCCCAGCCGTTGGCAACATTGATTCCAATGGATTGTACTCCGCCCCCACTGCAATCCAACAATCACAGACGCTGGTTGTGACAGCGACCAGCATTCTTGACCCATTAAAGTTTGCGGAAGCGATTGTAACTTTGTCGCCTGTGGGCAATGTAACCGTAGCCCCAGCGGCGGTGTTTTTGTCCATTGGGGAAACCCAGCAATTTACGGCGGCTCTGGCCAATAGTGCTAGCCGCCCAGCGGTCACTTGGTCGATCTCACCCAACGTCGGCACTATTTCTGCGAGTGGGCTGTATACAGTTCCAGCGTCCATTGATGTGTTGACAACCGTCACCGTGAAAGCATCCTTGGTCTCTGATGGTTCGCGCTTCGGAACTGCGCTGATCACTGTTGTACCAAACTTCCCGCAAGTGACTGCGGCCGGTTTGACGAACGCTGCAAGCTACGCTACGCTGGGCAATGGAGTTTCACCGGGCCTGATTGTGACTCTGTTTGGAACCGGACTGGGTCCGCAGACACCAGCGCTGGCCCAGTTGAATAGTCAGGGTAGAATCGACACGGTGTTGGAGACCACCAGGGTCTTGTTTGATGGCGTGCCTGCGCCGATGATTGCCACCTCATCCGGGCAAATCAGCGCTATTGTGCCGTATAGTATTGCGAACAGCGTGAGCACGCAGATGCAGGTGGAATACCAGGGTCGTAAATCTGTGGTGGTCCCGTTTCCCGTCGTTCCTACTTCACCAGGATTGTTTACAGCCAATGCCAGCGGGCGCGGCCAGACTGCGTCACTGAATGAGGACGGGTCTTACAATTCAACTACCAATCCGGCCACGCGAGGTTCCATCGTGGTTTTATACGCCACCGGAGAAGGTAAGACCACGCCCGATGGAGTGGATGGAAAATTGACCGATTCGAAACTTCCCAAGCCGCAAGCAGCAGTCAACGTGACCGTTGGTGGTGTTGAGGCTGAAGTGATTTATGTTGGTGGTGCACCGGGTTTGACTGCCGGACTGTTGCAGATCAACATCAGGGTGCCACTTGGTTCCACTCCCAGCGGTTCGGCGCCAGTCATTGTAAAAATCGGAAGTGCCAGCAGCCAAATTGGAGCTACGATTGCGACTCGATAAAGGAACACTTCCCATGCACTTTCGCCTGCTCTTACTCTGCCCTCTTTTAGCATTCGGACAAGACACCATGCGGCCAAACTTGAAGCCGATTCCGCGCACAGAGGTCCGGCGAGCTGCTTCCAAAATCGTGGTGGATGGCAAGTTGAATGATCTTGCCTGGAAAGACGCCGCTACCGTTGAATTCCAATTTCCCTGGGATTTTCAGACTGGAGCGAAACAGAAAACCACCGCCCGTTTATTGTGGGACGACGAAAATTTGTATGTAGCTTATGATTGCGAGGACACTGACGTGGTTGCCCACTTCGACCAACGCGACGACCCTACTTACAAAGACGACGCCGTGGAAATCTTTATTTATCCGGGCAAGAATCGGAACCTTTACTATGGACTGGAAATGAATGCTCGAGGGACGCTGTACGATTACTTCTACATTTTTCCGCAATTGCTGTTGAAGCGGTTCGATATGACCGGGGTGCAACTGGCTACAAATATTCGTGGCACGTTGAACATTACGTCGGATAAGGACCAAGGCTGGACCTTGGAAGTGGCCATTCCATGGAAGAATTTTGAAGAACTGGGAACCGGCCAAGCTCCTAAAATTGGAGATGTATGGCGAGCCAACATGAACCGTTGGGACGGCACTGAACCGAATCGTCGTTTAAGCCAATGGTCTGATTCTGGCTTACGTCAGGCGAATCCGCATTGGCCGGAACGCTTTGGTGAACTGTTGTTCGTTAAATAACAATGCAGCAGGCCGTCAAGCAATTTACCATCACCACAAAGGGCAAAGGTCTCTATGAATTTACCGGTCTAACAGCGTCCTGGGTTGAAGATCAAAAGATTCGCACTGGCTTGTTGACCCTATTTATTCGTCATACTTCGGCATCGTTGACCATCCAGGAAAATGCCGACCCGGATGTGATTGCTGACTTAAACGATTTTTTCTCCCGGCTTGCCCCCGAAGGGGATCACCGATATCGTCACACTGCGGAAGGCCTCGATGACATGCCCGCCCACATCCGCGCAGCACTGACCATGACACAGCTATCCATTCCGGTTGTGGATGGTCGAATGGGCCTTGGAACATGGCAGGGCATTTATGTTTTTGAACACAGAGCACAGTCACAACGGAGGAATGTGTTGGTCCATTTAATTGGATCAGATTAATTTTTGAAGCGATAGGGTACGCAGCAGTTCGATGGTAATGGGACGCTTGGCATCCCAAAAAACCAGCGACTCCCAAAATTCCCTGGCTGGTATGGAGTTGAACAACAGAGCCGCTTGTTCCGCTTGGGCCTGGCTTTCCAAACTTAGAAACGCAGAAGCGTCGTCAAACACGACGGGCTTACCTTCTATTGGACCGATGGCGTGGAATCTCAAATTCTTATGCAAACAACTGGTGGCCACTTTCCAGGGTGCGAACGTGTAGTCGCCCACTCCGAAGATGGCGAACCGAGGTGCGCGTTTATAAACACTGCTGGCCCGCGCGTCCAGTATCGCGCTATGGCTTTCAAGGTAAGCCATCGTTAGAGGCGCAATGTTTGATGTGGGTGCGCCGGTCTTCAATTGTGGGACAAGCAACATGCGACGGGGCTGCGGCAGTAAGGTTCGGGACAGGTCGGAACTCTTCAGTAGCGGGTACAAGTGGTTGCCTTCCAGCTGCACTATTTCTGCGAATCCATTGCTGTAACTATCATTGCCTAATGCTGTGAGTTCCAGTATTTTTGCGGCATCATGTTTAATGCCACTGCGCCAGTTGATGCGCTCTGTTGCTGCCAGATTTTTCCTTTTATCAAACAGTGTTTGGTTGGAAATCAACAGCCCGTTATGCGTTGCCAACCTTGGCCCTGCAGCATGAACATCCAGCAAACAGGCACTTACGTCGGCATCAAAATACTTTTTGGCATCTATCGAAATTGTAGTGGCCCCCAAGTTCCCATTGGCCAAGCGGACCATGATGCGCCGCGCTACCGATGACTTCACCAGCATCACCATTCGGGAGTCCAACCCTTGCATGGCATCTATCCACTGCAGCAGCAGCCATTCGGAAACATCAAAATTACTTTTGCCGGTCAATGCGTCCAGTCCGCGTTGCACAGCGGTGGATTCGCGCGCCGGGGCATTGCCGGATTCCAACACGCCGAGCCGTGAACTGGTGACCCAGGGCGGATTTCCTAAAATCAGCAACGGCTGCGGAAGCGATGCAATGCATTGTTTCCAGTTGATGGCGAAGCAATCGGCTTCAATCAATTCAACCCGCTTATCTGCTCCACTCAATTCGGAAAGATATTCGGCGTTGCGGTCTACCCCAACTACACGTTCCAAAAGTGGAAATTGATGCAGTGCCGCATGGATGAAAGATCCCTGGCCACAAGTTGGTTCCAGCACTGAACGCGGTCTGAAACCTTGTTCGTAAACGTGACGGACTGTGGATGCAGCCAGTGCAGCGGGTGTTTGAAAATCACCGAACTCAAGCCGTTTTCCCCTAGCCGCCTTGTATGATATGAGTGTCACTGATTCACCATGCGTCCAGCCATAATCATATTCGCCTTCATCATCGCATGCTCAGCGCAAAATGCAGAGTTGTTCGAAACAAAAGTTCGACCTGTGTTGGCGCGTGATTGCTACGGCTGCCATGCGGCGGAAAAACAGTTCGCCGGTTTACGAGTGGATTCGCGCGATGCACTATTGAAGGGCGGCAAGCGTGGCCCGGCAATTGTTCCAGGCAAGCCGCAAGATAGTTTGCTGATCAAAGCTGTTCAACATCAGGAATTGAAAATGCCCATGGGCGGCAAACTGAAGGATTCTGAAATCGCTGCGCTGGTGGAATGGGTCCGTAATGGTGCGGCGTGGCCTGCTGCGATTGGTGCCGCAAAGTTGGACCGCTATGCCGAACAAGTGAAGCAGCACTGGGCCTTTCAGCCTTTGGCCAAGCAGCCCGTCCAGCCGATAGACCACTATATTTCATTGGCGTTGAAGAAGGCGAAGCTCACCTTATCCCCGCGCGCCGATGCACGCACTTTGCTGCGCAGGCTGAGCTTAGTACTCACCGGACTTCCACCGACGGCTGCGGAAATTGATCAAGCGCAGAGCTATGAGCAAGAAGTGGATCGGCTACTTGCATCGCCACGATTCGGGGAGCATTGGGCTCGCTATTGGCTGGACGTTGTTCGCTTTGGCGAAACGCGCGGGTATGAATGGAACTACGAAATTCTGGGTGCGTGGCGGTATCGTGATTATCTGATTCGCGCCTTCAATAGCGATGTCCCCTACGATCAACTGATTCGTGAACATGTGGCTGGCGACCTTCTTCCCAAGTCGCGGATTAATGCAGTGGAACAAATCAACGAATCCATCATCGGCACAGCTTTTTACCGACTGGGTGAAGCAGGCCATGACGATTGCATTCAGTTCCGGGAATTGGGGACGGACGTTGTGGACAACCAAATTGACACGTTGACCAAGGCATTTCAGGGAATGACGGTTTCCTGCGCCCGTTGCCACAACCACAAGCTGGATCCCATTCCCACGGAAGATTATTATGGCTTGTATGGAATCTTGAACAGCAGCCGTCAAGTGTCCCAGTCCATCGACACAAATACTGTGAATGGTGATGCTCTGGTCCAACTGCGTGAGGTGAAGCAGAAGATTCGCCAAGAGCTTTCCGGGCTGTGGAAGCTCGATAAGAAATCGCTGTTAGCTCTGCCAAAGCCAACTGGTATGGAAGATCCGTCCTACCCTTTATTTCATTTCGCGGAACCTGACTTAGAGCAGCAGTATCGGAAAGAAGCCAGTTCACGGACGGCGTTCAACAAAAAACACTTTCAGCCTTTTGAAGGATGGACTGGGAACCGCAGCATTTCCGCCAATGGAGACTTCGCAATCGCTGCCGACGGTGACGGGGCGGTGAAAGGAATTTATCCAAACGGGAACTTCACCTTCCTGGATTCAGAGCGGTTGAACGGGGCAATGCGCTCCCCAGCCCTTCCCAAGAACAGTAAGTTCGTCAGCCTGAAATTGATGGGCGGCAGGTTAGGAGCGCGACGCACTATCATCGACAACTGCGCCATTGGAGAGAACTACAAGATCATTGAAAACGATTCGCTGCAATGGCTGAAGTTGGAAACTTTTGCAAAGCAGGAAAGACTGCCAATATTTATAGAGCTGGTGACACGCTTGTTCAATCCACGCATTCCAGACCGTCCTGAAATGTTGAAGGGCGAGCAGTTGCAATGGATGGAAAATCCACGGTCTTACTTCGGGTTCACCAAGGCAGTGCTTCACGATGTGGACGAATCGCCAAAGGAAGATTTGGGGCACATACTGGCGCTGTTCGATCATGGGCAACCACGAAATCGGGATGAAATGCTGGGCCGCTACACGACGCAAATTCAATCGGTGATTGAACGTTGGACGCTGGAACAATCAACTGAACAAGACGTGATTTGGCTCAATTGGTTGCTGCGGTCAAACCTCATAACCAATCGGAAAGATGCGACTCCAACACTGGCCGCGTTGATTGAAAATTACCATCGTCTGGAGGCCACGCTTACACCACCGCGAGTAGTCGACGCGATGGCCGATGCTGGCCCAGGGCACGACACTGCGGTGTTCATCAGCGGTGACCCCAAGAGCTTCGGCCCACTGGCACCACGAGGCTTGCTGAGCCGCATTCTGAACCAGCCGCCTATAAACAGCCAGGGAAGTGGACGGCTGGAACTTGCTGATCGCATGGCCAGTCCGCAGAATCCGCTGACGGCACGGCTGATGGTGAATCGGATCTGGCAGCAGGTATTCGGACGTGGCATCACTGCTACGGTAGACAACCTTGGAACGCTGGGCGATAAACCATCACACCCGGAATTGTTGGATGCCTTGGCCACTGACTTCATCAGAAACGGATGGTCCATGAAGAAGCTGATCCGCAGTATGGTGATGTCGGAAACGTTTCGACAATCGGGGGGCGTTAGCGAAGCTGATCCACAAAATATCCTTCTAAGCCACTACCCTTTGCGACGCCTTACCGCCGAATCACTTCGCGATAGCATGCTGCTTGCTGCGGGCCAATTGAAAGAAGAACTCTATGGGCCAAGCGTTGATCCGCATCGGGAAGAGGCCAAGGAATATCGACGCTTGTTCACGGGTTCGCTGGATGGCAACGGTCGTCGATCCATTTACACTAAGATCACGCGCATGGAAGGGGCTAAGTTTCTGGAAACTTTTGATGCACCGACGCCGATGACCACGCGAGGCACGCGCGACGTTACCAATGTCCCGGCGCAGGCGCTAACCATGTTGAACGATCCATTTGTGATGGCCCAAGCCGAGGTATTGGCTCAACGTGTGATGCTGGTTCCGCGCGATGCTCGCATTACGAAATTGTTTCGTTTGGCATTGAGCCGTGTGCCTACTGCTGCGGAACAGGAACGTTTTACTGGCTTGCAGGCAGAGATGGCGGCGCTTACTGCGGTGAGCAAAGATTCGGCAATCGTTTGGCAACACTTGGCCCATACTATTTTGAATTCGAAGGAGTTCCTGTACTTCCAATGATCAATTGCCCAGGTTGCAATACGGCGGTTACGCGTCGGCAGGCGTTGAAGCTGGCGTCAAATGGATTCGGCTACACAGCTCTTTCCGCGCTGCTTGCTTCGGGGGCCACTCCACACTTCAAAGCTCGGGCAAAGAACGTGATTTTCCTTTTCATGCCGGGCGGTGTTTCGCATATGGAGAGCTTTGACCCTAAACCCAAGCTTGCCGAAATGGATGGAAAGCCGGCGAAGTTGGATAACTATGTGGCTGGCCCGAATCGACGCTGGCTTGGGCCACTATGGAACTTTCAAAAGTACGGCCAAAGTGGAGCTCCGGTGAGTGATCTGTTTCCACACATTGCCCAGTGTGTGGATGATCTGGCCATTATTCGATCCATGAAATCGGAATTCCCGCTGCATGCCCGGGGCAACATTTTCCTGCACACGGGACGCAATATCGGAGGCTTTCCCAGCCTTGGTTCGTGGATCAATTATGGGTTGGGGAGCATCAACAAAAATCTGCCGGGCTACGTATTGTTGCGCGATGCGTCCATTCCTCCGGGTGGCATTGAAAACTATTCCAACGGCTTTCTTCCGGCATCGCATCAAGCCACAATGATTCGCGATGAAGGTGCCCCGGTACAAAATATCAGCCCTGCCGATAAGGACTCGCGCGTGCAGCGGGCCAAGCTGGATGCTCTTTCCCATCAGGACCGAGCGTTCCTCAATGAGACCGGTGGTAACGATGCGATTGAATCGTCCATTTCCAATTACGAAATGGCTTACCGTATGCAATCGTTAGTGCCTGATGTGCTGGACTTGGCCAAGGAAACCGAAGCAACGAAGCGACTATATGGCCTGGATTCCGAAGACAAGCCGAAGCGCCTTTATGGATTGCAGTGTTTGCGTGCGCGCCGCCTGATTGAAGCTGGTGTGCGTTTTGTAGAAGTGACCTGTCCCAATTTGTTTGGCATGAACGGCACTTGGGATCAACATTCCAACTTGAAAAAAGAACATGAACGCAATGCCTTTGTGACAGATCAGGCAGTGACCGCTTTGGTGAAAGATCTAAAGGCGCGCGGATTATTCGACGAAACGTTGCTCATTTGGGCCAGCGAATTCGGACGCACTCCCGATTCCGGTCCCAAGGGCGATGGTCGCGATCATCATCCAGACTGCTTCACCATTTGGATGGCCGGAGCTGGTGTGAAACGTGGTGTGACGTATGGCGAGACCGACGACCTAGGCAACAAGATCGCCAGGGACGCGGTGACCATTCACGATTTGCACGCCACCATTTTGTACCTATTGGGACTGGATCATGAAAAGCTGACGTATCGCACCGGAGGCCGTGAACAAAGGCTTACGGACGTGCATGGACAGGTGGTGAAGGCGATTCTTAGTTAAGATCCACGACGGCGTATTGGCGCATTTCGGAGACCGTAAATTCCGTTGCATCGCCATCTACAAGCATGTCTGCCAGCTTAGCTGCAGGCACGCCGAAGACGTTCACACTGGCGTTCTTGAATTTTCCACGTACCCGAAATCGAATCCCTTCCACCGCTCGTTGCCCATAATTCAGAATATGAAGACGTGCCGTTTTCCCATCGGATTCCAGGCGCGCAATCACATTTTCACTTCCGTAAACTCGCAAAGAACGTTTTTCATCGGTCAGTTTGTGACGTACCAAAACGGCGAAGTCACTGGGGTTGGCTGCCGAAGCTTTGGGAAATTCTTTGGTCCCGATTTGTACGGTCAGTTTCGTTGTCTCGGCATGCTGATCAGGACGGAACAGCAGATTTCGGCGCACCAACAGATTCATCACTTCCGCCGTTTGCGCTGAGCCATCGTCGATCAAGACAAGGTCCACGACAGGGGGAAGCGTCAGCGGAGGAAGGGCTTCAATAAACGCTTTCATCTTCTGGGCATCAGCGGCATCTACGGTAGAAGCTTGGACCAACGCATCGGCCCGAAACACGAAAGATTCCGCTACGGCCACAACAGAACTGCGACCAGATACGGTGTAGAAGTACTTACCAGTGGGGTCGCGAAGGATCTTTGCGCCATTGGAAATAATCCACGGGCTACGAGTAGCCGAAGCTTCATTAATGCGATTTTCCACCTTCGGTTCTTCCAACTTCTTACGACCTTCCAGCGCGCAATCTTTGACGCAGATAATAGGCAATGCAACAGCAAATAAAAGTGCAATCATGCAATGATCTCTTTGATGATCCTTCCACCAATGTCGGTGAGTTTCTTGTAGCGACCAGCGTGCAGGTAGGTCAGCCGATTCTGGTCAAGCCCCATTAACCGCAGCAGCGTTGCGTGCACATCGCGCAAAGGGATTTCATCACCGGCGGCCCGAACTGAAAAATCGTCAGTCTCTCCAAAAGTGGAGCCGGGCTTAATGCCGCCACCGGCCATCCATATCGCCAAACCATACTGGTTATGATCGCGACCTGGCTTATCGGTCACCAGGTTGTTATCAAATGGTGTGCGACCCATTTCTGAAGCCCACACAACCAGCGTGCTATCCAGAAGTCCACGGGCTTTCAAATCTTTCAACAAACCCGCAATGGGCTTGTCAATCTCCTGGCAATGCACCGGCAGCCGTTCCTTAATACTTCCATGATCGTCCCAACGGTCACCCCCTGCGCCATGCAGCAGCTTCACGAATCGGACCCCGCGTTCCACCATGCGACGTGCCAGCAAACACTGTGACCCGAACCCTTCGGTGACCGCATCATCCAATCCATATAATTTCTTAGTGGCTTCTGATTCCTGGGCCAAGTCCACCAATTCCGGAGCCTTGGTCTGCATGCGGAAAGCCAGTTCATACGCCGCGATGCGGGCATCCAGTTCGCTGGTATTTGTACGTTCTGCGGCATGCCTGGTGTTGAACCAGTTCAGCAGATCCAGTTCCGAACGTTGGGCACTTTCAGTCATGCCGGGGCGAGGTGTAAGGTCCACAATAGGAGTGCTGCCATTGCGGAATAGCGTTCCCTGGTAAGCTGCGGGCAGGTAGCCGTTACCCCACACGCTGGCCCCCCCAATGGTTGCTCCGCGACGGTCACCCATAACGATGAACCCCGGCAGATCACGATTTTCCGAGCCCAATCCATACGTCATCCAGGCACCAATCGAAGCACTGCCTGGGAACTGACTTCCGGTCAACGTGTGATACACCGCCGGGCCATGATTATTGTTGTCCACTTTAATTCCGTGGATGAAGGCAAGGTCATCGGAACAAGTGGCCAGGTTGGGCAACAACGACGACATCCAACGGCCCGATTGACCATGCTGCGCAAACTTCCAATAAGGGGGAATTACACGATTCGGTGCTGCTGAAAACGTGGCCAATTCGCCAACGGTTCGCTCCGCTTTGGGCATCTGCTGACCAGCGTACTTCAGCAGCATGGGCTTATAATCGTACAAATCCATTTGGCTGACGCCGCCTTCCATAAACAGAAATATACAGCTTTTGGCTTTGGCTGGAAGGTGCTGTTTGCGGGCGGCCAGTGGGTTTCCGTCTTCAGCGCATAGCAGATCGGCAAAGGCTAAGCTGCCTAGTCCTAAATACGATTTCGACAATAGATCGCGTCGCGTCATTCGTTCATTACTCCATATACAGGAACTCATTAGAGTTCATCAGAACACGGCAAACAGCATCCAGCTTACCGGCGAATTGGGTGAAGCGAATCATTTCTTCTTCACGAGGTTCGCGGTTCAAAGTAATCTCAAAGGCGCGTCGAATTTGCGACGAAATATTTGCCCCCGTCTCCTTGATAATTCGATTGGCCAATACCGCCGATTCCTCATTGCTCAAGTAGCCATTCATCATCGCCAATGCTTGCAGGGGCGTGGTAGTGGTGCTGCGCCTGTCACAGGATTCACTAAACACAATGGCATCGAAGTTGGCCATCATGGGCAGCGGCAAGGAACGTCGTTGAAAGATATAAACAGAGCGGCGGCGCGCATCTTCGTCCTTCTCATTGGGCTCCCACATCAAGCCCCCGTTGCGGCCATAGCGAGCGAAATCAGCCAAGTCGGCAGGCAGTGGAGGAAACACACTGGGTCCGCCCATTTCCAGCTTCAAACGCCCACTGGCTTGCAGCATACTATCTCGCAGAACTTCTGCTTCTAACCGCCGACGATTGAATTTCCACAACAGACGATTCGCTGGATCTTTCGGATTTTCTTTTAGCACCGGATGATCCGCCGCTTGCTGATAAGTAGCGGACATCACCATTAACTTGTGCATCTTTTTGATGTCCCATCCATCGTCCATGAAGCGGTTGGCCAGGTAATCCAAGAGCTCTGGATGCGATGGCCGATCTCCGTTCTTGCCGAAGTCGCTGGTGGTGCGCACTATGCCTTGGCCAAAGTGATATTGCCACATGCGGTTCACCCAGACACGCGCCGTCAATGGATTTTCTTTATTGGCAATCCACTTGGCCAACGTCAAGCGTAAGCCGCGAGTTGGATATTGACGGTAGCGATCCGTAATGATTTCCGCAGGCTTCGAATTGCCGGTGATGCTGGAAGGAAATCCGGGCTCCACCGCTTCGCCAGGCTGACGGTAATCTCCACGAATCAGAATGCGAGCAGGGGCAATGTCAGGGCCTGATGGCGGCCCCGGAGCAACTTGCACACCCAACACGCTGGTGTTCCAACGGCCCATACGAAGTCGATAGACATCCAGTTTGGCGGTGAGTTCGCCGAAGTGGGCTTTCTCTTCTTTAGAAAAAATAGATTTGCCAGAATACTTGGCATTCGCTTCGAACCGCACATCTTCCAAATCCAGCGATTCAAAGCGCTTGGCAGGGTCAGCGTCGGGAAGCGCATATGCCTTCTTCAGCTTTACCAAAAGCGCCGATTCATTGGCTTCCAAGGCTCTTTGTTCTGGAGGGTCCTGGGTTCGATTCGCATCTTCCACAACATCGGCATGCTGTTGACGTTCAACTTCGGTGAAGATCCGTTGCGGTTTCAAGCGCAATTCCAAACGAAGGTCGGCTACAAGGATTTCTTTATTTTGGGAACGCTCTTTGCGGGCAGCAATCAACTTGGCCAGCAGTTCTTTTTCAAATGCATCCAGCTCTTTCTTTTCTGGACCGTCATTCAATTGTTTTTGCAACTCGCTGATTTTTGCTTTGGCTTTAGCAGCAAACACTGCATCCTTGTAGGGAACATCCAGCCCCCCTGTGGCTTCTGTTGCTTGAAAAAAAGCTTGCAACCGGTAATAATCCCTGGTTGGAATTGGATCGTATTTATGATCGTGACAGCGCGCGCAGCCCATGGTCAGACCTAAAAATACGGAGGAGGTTGCTGTGGTGACTTCACTCAAATAATTTTGCCGCACATCGGCTGCCACCAGATTGGAACGATCCCAAGGGGCCATTCGCAGAAAGCCAGTGGGAACAAACCCTTGTGGATCGGGCTGATAGTTATTGCGGGTCATGGAGTGTTCATCGCCACCGCCCAGTTGTTTGATGATGAACGTGTTGTAGGGCAGGTTGCGATTGAAAGCGTCAATCACCCAATCGCGATATCGCCAGGCGTTGCCAATAGCACCATCGCCCTCCAGGCCTGATGTTTCGCCGTAACGGGCAAGGTCCAGCCAGTGACGTCCCCAACGCTCACCATAGCGGGTGTCGGTCAAAAGACGGTCCACCATTTTCTCGTAAGCTTCAGGCGAAGTATCGGCAAGAAAAGCGTTCAACTCTTCGGTGGATGGCGGAAGTCCAATCAGATCAAAATGCAACCGCCTGGCCAGAGTGCGCTTGGTGGCGGTCGGTGCAGGAACTATTTCTGCCTGCTCCAATTTACGAAGCACAAAAGCATCAATTGGATTTTGGACCCAGGAGGTATTCCTGACGGTAGGCGGAACAGCCTTCGAAGGCATTTCAAACGGCCATCGCCAATCTGTTTTCTTAACAGCCTGTTCAACTGGAAGAGAAAGAATCCAAGCCTCAATTTTGTCAATGTCCGCTTTGGCGAGTGACCTACCCATGGGCATGCCAGGGGCAAGTTCGCCTTTCAGCATTTTGACAAGAGGACTCTGTTCCGGATGCCCCGGTACAATGGCCTGCCCATGCTTATTCCCACCAAGTCGAATGGCATCGGCAGAGACGACTGAGAATCCAGAAGTCTTGACCTTTTCAGAATGACACTCCCCACAATTGGCGGCAAAAATCGTGGCCACAGTAGGCGGTAAATCCAGCGGAGCCGCTGTGACAGAAGCAGATAAACATAGCGAAACTAAAAAGGTTCGCATCGTTTTATCGGTGTTGTTCATCTGCGTCATCTGCGAATAATTCTTATACTTTCTCGACAACCTTCAACAGTGCCGTCAGCGACGTCCGACTAGCATGCGCTTTACCCTGCGGACTCTTATAATGAGTTTCCAAAGTGAACTTCCCCTTGTATCCATCTTTCAACAGAGCCCGAATCTGTCCAAGGTTATCCATCTCACCTTCGCCTACGGCACACCAATCCACTTTGCCATCGGCACCCTGCTTGAAGTCGCGAAGATGCACATGAAAAATGCGCGCCGGGTCTAGCAATTTGTATCCAGTGGGGAAACTTGTCTCCAAAGTTTGAGCAGCGTTGTTGGGATCCCAGGTGAGGCCGAAGTTATCTTCCTTGACGTGCTTCAGCACTGCCGCGGTCTGGGTGCTGGACCAAACGTAGCTGGTGTTCACATTCTCCATTGCCAAACGAATTCCCTGGGCTTTGGCTTTTTGAGCCGCGTGACTGAGCAGTTCATAAATTCTGGGATAGTTGGCCTTGTCCGGCTCGCCGCCAGTTTTATAGGTGAAGCCGAAAACTCGTAACTGATCGGTGCCCATGATTTTTGCTCGGACAATGGCGCGGTCCAGCATTTCCCATTGCTTGTCCAAAATAGCCTGTCCTTCCGATGTTTCAGCAGGCAAAGGAATCTTAAAGAAACTGGTTCCAAGTATGGAAAGTTTGATCTGATATTCATCGAAAATCTTGCGCAGTTCCTGAATCTTCTCCACAGGCTGTTCGGTGTTGTACTTTCCCCAGACGCTGCGCACTTCAGCCCAGTTCAAATGGAATTCACGCAGGAATTTCACTGCCGTCAGCACATCTTCGTCAATCTCATCGGTAGTCACACCTAAGCGGAACTTTGACAAGTCCATGGCGGCTAAAGGAGCCAATGCTGATCCAAGAAGAAGGCTGCGACGGGTTAACATCATGTTGCGATTGTACCTCGCCAGGATTTAATACAATAGAAGGACACCATGTCAGGCCAGTACATTCCAGTTGACGATGCTTTAGTTTTCTATATGCGATCGATGACTCACCCCGAACCCGATTGCATGGTTCGCCTTCGCGAAGAAACTTCCCGCGATCCCCGGGCCATCATGCAAATCACCCCGGAACAAGGTGCGCTGTTTACGGTGCTTACCCACTTAGGGCGATTCCGTCGCACCATTGAAATTGGCGTATTCACAGGCTATTCATCCCTTGCAGTGGCCCGCGCACTTCCCCATGACGGCAAGATCATTGCTTGCGATATCAACGAAGAGTGGACCTCCATTGCCCGGCGCTATTGGAAAGAAGCAGGCGTGGAACACAAGATTGACCTGCGCATTGCTCCGGCCATGAACACGCTACAGGACCTGATTGATGATGGCCAAACCGGTACTTTCGACTTTGCATTTATTGACGCCGACAAAGCCAATTACGGCCATTATTACGATGCTGTATTTACCTTGATCCGCCCCGGCGGTTTGATCGCCGTAGACAATGTGCTGTGGTCTGGCAAAGTAATTGACGCGACGGTTACGGACCCGGATACAGAAGCCCTGCGCACCTTCAATAAGAAACTGGCCCAGGATAGTAGAGTCACCCTGTGCATGTTGACCATCGGCGATGGGCTCACGTTGGCGGTGAAAAAATAGCGACCTTTGCCGATGTCAGTTTGCCTGTCCCACTGGATCAACCCTTCACCTATGCCTTGCCCGAATCAATGCGTCATCGGGCTCAGGCTGGCTCCAGAGTTCTAGTTCCATTTGGAACCCGTAAGCTGACCGGTGTGATCCTGAAGCTGCACGATACGCCGCCAGAGATGAAAGCCCGCGAGGCAATTCGGCTGTTGGATGAAGAGGCCGTGCTTAGCCCAGGAATGATTTCACTGGCCCGCTGGATTTCCAATTATTACTGCTGCCCGTTAGGCGAAGTGCTGCGTACGATGACTCCGTTAACTGGCGAAGTACGTCGCAAGAGAGTTTATTCGCTAACCGATGCGGGTCGTGATTCGGCGCGTCAATTGACCATTTCCGATAATTCCGATGACCCGCAAGTAGCCCTGTTACGGATGCTGGAAGCAAGACCTATGGCCGAATCCTCATTGGCCGCAAAAATCAAAGATGCCAGCAGAGTGTTGCGCCTTCTTGAGAAAAAAGGCTTCGTCATGCTGGACGAAGAGTTGCAGGATAAAGATCCGCTACGGGCACCTGCGGCCAGACTGCGCGCTGGTTTTCTAGGCCGTGCAGAAACAGAAAAGCTGAAGAAGCCAGAACGGGAATTGATCGCATTTCTGGAACTGCATCCGGGGACGCACAATTTGGCGAAGCTGGAAGACATGGTTCCCAACGCAGGAACCGTGGCCCGTGGGTTGGCTAGACGAAAATTGATTCTGCTGGAAGTGGAATCGCCCAAAATGTTGACCTTTGCTCCGCGCGGGTCGCATCAGTTGAACCCTAACCAGCAAGTGGCATTCGAGGCCATTCGCGATTCCTTACATCGTGGAGTGTTTGAACCATTCCTGCTGCAAGGCGTCACAGGATCAGGCAAGACTGAAGTTTATTTAAGTGCCATTGAAGCGGCTCTGGCAGTGGGGCGTTCAGCGTTGCTGCTGGTTCCTGAAATCGCATTGACCCCTGCGGTTGCTGGACAATTCTTTCATCGTTTTGGCGATAGCGTGGCCATTCTTCACTCAGCATTTTCAGATACAGAAAGGGCCGATCAGTGGCGACGAATCCGTCGTGGTGAGGCCAAGGTGGTGGTGGGGACTCGCTCCGGGATCTTCGCCCCGGTTCAAAATCTGGGTTTGATTCTGGTGGACGAAGAGCACGACCAGAGTTACAAACAGGAAGAAAACCCGCGCTATAACGGCCGTGATGTAGCGGTGGTTCGGGCCAAGGCAGACAATGCAACCATCGTTTTGGGTTCAGCAACTCCCAGTTTGGAGACACGTCAAAATGCCGAAAAGGGCAAGTATCAGCGATTGCTCTTACCGGACCGTGTAGCGGGACGTCCCATGCCCCAGGTTGAGATTGTCGACATGCGGCAGGAATATCTGGAGACGAAAAAGTACAACGTTTTTTCGCGACGCATCATGCAGGCGCTGACCGATCGTTTAGCGCTGAAAGAACAAGCCATGCTTCTAATGAACCGACGTGGGTTCGCCAGCTTTGTGGCGTGCAGGTCTTGCGGGGAACGAGTGAACTGCGTCAACTGTGCGGTTACTCTGACCTATCACAGGCGCGATAAACGGTTGCTGTGCCACTATTGCAACTATGCCGAAAAAGTTCCTACTGTGTGTCCACTTTGTCAGAGTGAGCACATCCAGTTTCTTGGGACGGGTGCGGAGAAAGTTGAGGATGAACTGCATCAGGCATTTCCAGCGGCCCAGATAGCGCGCATGGATCGCGATACGGTGGCCAGCAAGCGTCAGTTTGAAACGCTGCTTTACGGCTTTCGCGAAGGCGCGTACGACATTCTTGTAGGAACGCAGATGATTGCCAAAGGACACGATATTCCCAAAGTCACCTTTGTGGGAATCGTGAACGGGGATATTGGCCTGGGAATGCCTGATTTCCGTGCGGCGGAGCGTACCTTTCAACTGCTAACACAAGCCGCTGGCAGAGCCGGGCGAGGGGATTTAGCGGGCAAGGTTCTGATTCAAACCATCAATCCCGATCACTACGCCATCCAGTTGGCGGCCACGCAAGACTACGAAGCTTTTTACGAAAAAGAAATTCAGTTTCGCAAAGCTATGCGCTATCCACCGTTTGCAGCTTTGGCCAACTTGATGATCCGCCATCAGAAGCAGGAGGAAGCCCTGCGCCTGAGTAGCGAGTTAGCCCATTTCCTGGGCAATTCCGCCGCTGACTTGAAGATTCTGGGACCTGCGGAAGCTGCCGTGGCCCGTGTCAAGAACGAATTTCGTTACCAATTGCTGCTGAAAGCCGCTGATCGACGTCGATTGAATGAGAAATTGCAAGGGGCCCGGAATTTCGCATTTGAAAAGCAATGGCCCGCCACGGCATTGATCATTGACGTGGACCCACTTTCTTTGCTGTAATCGCCCCAATGCCAGCAACTGCCGAAGCACTGCTTGTCAACGATAACCTGTGTCAGGCAATGAGCTTTTATGCCGGAGCCAATCTGGAAGGAAAGGTGCAAGTTCTGCCAGGCGTCCGAACCGTATTTTGCGGCAGAAACTACCCTGTTTTTAATGTAGCCATCTTGGAGGGTTGGCAAATAGGAACGTTACGGCAGGAGTTGACCGCAGTTTCGCAACACTTCCGATCCCTGCGCTGCGGCTACTGTTTTTGGCTATGCCACGGGCTGGTGGAACCAAGGTTTCTGGCAGAAATCAAAACCACCATTCTGCCGGAAAGAGGGTTTTACCGGTTAAGTGAACCTCCTGGAATGCTGTTGCAGGGATTGCCTCCGGCCAGTCTCAGAAATAGGAGGATTGTGTTTCGACAAGTATTGGATGCCGCCAGTCGCGCCACTTTCTGCCATCTCACTTCGCATATTTTTGAAATTCCTTTCGGAATCACCAAAGCGATGTATGGGGATGCCGATGCTTGGGGAGAAGAATTTGAAGGCTGGGTGGGTTATTGCGGTCAACAGCCAGTCACGCTTGCGCTCATTGTTTATAGCGCGGGTGCGGCCGGTTTGTATTCTATTGGGACGCTCGCAGAATATCGCAAACGCGGATTCGGGGAAGCCACCGTGCGTTGGTGCATTGAACGGGCTAGCGAACATCGAGGGCAGAAGGCGTTCGTATTGCAATCTTCCGATATCGGCTTTTCGTTATACAAACGTCTCGGATTCAACACAGTCACCGGATTTTCCGTGTTCAAGGCTCGAGAGTCCATCTAAAATCCCTTCGCTTACGTGGGGATACGGTCTTTTTTCAGGCGTAACCCTTAACTTTTCAGTGCTAAATGACGATTAAGTAATTCAGAAGAGTTTGTACACTCTTTTGTATTGTCACTATGCCAATTCGAGCACGCATATTTGCCTACTCTACAATCATCCTTGGATTGATTGCATTGGCGTTAGCTCTTTCCAACTGGAAAGGGGACAACCTGCTGCAATTCGCATTCTATATTGTGTTTGTCGCTCTTTGCTCACAGATGAAAGTGCGGATGCCCGGCGTCAACGGGACAATGTCGGTGAACTTCGTCTTCACTTTATTGGCAGTAACGGCTCTTGATCCAAGTAAAACAGTCATCGTGTCTGTTACCGGGGCGCTCACGCAACTACTTTGGAACTCGAAGAACAAGCTCAAGCTCATTCACGTGATGTTCAATGCCGCTAGCTGCGCAACATCGTGCGGGCTTGCTTACCTAATTTTTCATTCTGAATATCTGAGGAGCATCAACTCCAAATTCCCCATCATGGTGTTTTGGACAGCTATTGGCTTCTTTATTTTCAACACCGTTTCCGTCGCTACCATTGCCGCGCTCAGTTTAGAGAAACCGGTTTGGCAATTTTGGAAGGACAACTACTTTTGGACGTCGCCACAATACCTTTTTGGGGCAATGTTGACTTGGTTGATCCATGTTCTGGTAGGCGTTTTTGGATGGGAAGTTTCTGTGCTGGTGCTTCCTTGCCTGTTTTTTGTAGATCGATCCTACAGGCTCTATCTTGGTCGGTTGGAACAAGAGCAGCAACATGTGTCACAGATCGCGGATCTTCATTTAAGAACCATCAAATCACTGGCCCTGGCCATCAATGCCAAAGACGTAACCACGCACAATCACTTAAAACGGGTGCAGATTTATGCTCAGGAAATCGCCAAGGAACTGAACGTTCCTGAAGAAATCATGCGGGCCTTGCAAACTGCTGCACTTTTGCACGACATTGGAAAGCTGGCCGTGCCGGAATACATCATCTCGAAACCAGGTCGTCTGACGCCTGAGGAATTCGACAAGATGAAAATTCATCCGGTGGTTGGGGCAGAAATTCTGGAATCGGTGAAATTCCCCTATCCGGTTGTGCCTATTGTGCGCCATCATCACGAAAAATGGGATGGTAGCGGCTATCCCGACGGGATCAAAGGGGAAGACATTCCGATTGGTGCGCGCATCTTGACGGCAGTGGATTGTTTGGACGCAATGGCATCGGACCGACAGTATCGTCGAGCCATTCCTTTAGACCAGGCTATGGATGTGCTGATCGCTGAATCGGGTAAAAGTTTTGATCCTAAAGTGATCGAAGTCCTGCGCCATCGCTACAAAGATCTGGAAAAAATGGCCAGGGATGCGACCATTGAAGATGAGCGTCTTTCGACCGCAGTAAAGGTAGAGCGAGGGGAAGCGCCCGCTGCCGGATTCGAGGCCAGCGAAGGTGCGCCAACTACGGAAGTGAAGCGACCCCAGGCTGATTTCATTGCCTCCATTGCTGCAGCACGGCAGGAGATTCAAACTTTGTTCGAATTAACCCAGGATTTGGGTAGTTCTTTAAGCCTGGACGACACCTTTTCTCTTCTTACGACGCGCATGAAAACAGTTGTGCCTCATGATTGCATCGCGTTCTACTTAACCAAAGAAGACAAGTTGATTCCGCAGTTTGTGCAAGGTACCGATTCCAAACTCTTCGCCTCCTTAGAAATCCCTATGGGACAAGGTTTATCCGGCTGGGTAGTGGAAAATCATCGTCCCATCATCAATGGAAACCCTTCGGTGGAACCGGGTTATTTGAACGATGCAAAGAAATTCAGTGCGCTGCGTTCCGCCATTTCCATTCCACTGCATGGCGCGGGCAATGTGATCGGATCCATGACGTTGTACCATGCGGAAAATGACGCGTTTTCCAGGGATCACTTGCGTATCCTGTTAGCTATTGGGTCGAAGTGTGGAATCGCCATTGAAAACTCGCTGAAATTCAAAAATGAACAAAAAACTGCCTCAACGGATTCGTTAACCGGACTTCCCAACGCCAGATCGCTCTTCCTGCATCTGGATAGCGAACTGCACAGGTCCGAGGCTGCGGGTGAAACACTGACCGCTCTTGTGTTGGATCTGGACGGTTTCAAAGCAGTGAATGATCGGTTTGGCCATTTAGAAGGGAACAAACTGCTGCAGATGATCGCCAAAGGATTGAAAGTCCACCTGCGGCCCAATGACTATGTGGCGCGCATGGGTGGTGACGAATTTGTGATTGTTCTGCCGAATGTGCCAGACGCAGTCGTTGAAGAACGAAAGAAACAATTGGCCAGCATGGTGGCAGAGCAAGGGCGCATTCTGACTGGGCAAGAAGTTGTGGCTCTTAGCGTAGGCCAGGCCAAATATCCAAGCGACGGAACCAACGCTGAGGAAGTACTGGCGGAAGCAGATCGTCGCATGTATGCCATGAAGGAAATTCATCACAAGATGACCAAGGGTCTTCTTGCCTTGCAAGAATCGACGGCAGCCGCTGCGCTAGAAGAAACAACGCAAGAGTCAAGCATCGACCAAGTGGACACCAATGTCACTTAGGTTTCCTCGGATAACCTGTGGTTCAAACACCGCTCCCTCGCGGACTTGCGTACCACTGCGCTGAAACTTCCAAGTTTTGAAAAGGACAAGGCGGAGACATGTCCCACCTAAACACTCAACTTAACCTGAATCAGAAGATAATGGAAGCAATGAGATTACCCGCCTTTCTCCTTGGATTTTTGGCTATGCCACTATTGGCTGCTTCGGTCCAGCCTTACAACATTCCGCTGCGATTTGAACCGAACGTGGGTCAGGCCCCAGAATTTGCGCTGTTTTTTGGCATGACAAAAGGGTTGTCCGTTTTGGCTGGTCAAACGGGATTACGCTTTTTCGACGCGGTGGGCAATGCCGTCGAAATGCGATTTCATGGGGCACAAACGCCATCTTCCATCACAGGTGACGATCGGCAATCTTCGTTTTCCAACTACTTCATCGGTTCAAATCCAGCCGGATGGAAGCGGAATGTTCCGAATTATGGCTCAGTGCTGTATCGCGATCTTTACCCTGGCATTCACTTAAAACTTCATCCCCAGCAAGGCTCTCAGTTGGAATACGATTTTCTTGTCGACGCCGGGGTTAACCCTTCATCCGTGCAGTTGGAATTCAGCGGAAGTTCGAAGCTGGAAATCAGCAAATCTGGCGATCTTCTCATTCACACCAAATCCGGTGTGATTCGCCATCAAAAACCCACGCTCTATCAGGATGGAAAACGGATTGACGGCCATTTTGTGAAGAAATCGCCAACTCGCATTGGATTCTTTGCCAGGAATTATGACCCATTGAAGAAACTGGTGATTGATCCCATCGTGATATTTTCCACCTATCTGGGTGGCAACCGGGATGACCAGATCAATGCCATGGCAATCGGCCCAGATGGCAGCGTGCTGGTTGCCGGGACCATGAAATCCACCAACTTTCCCCGTCGTTTGGGATTGACAAATTCCACCGACGCGGGCGGTTCCTTCGACACTTTTGTGGTGAAGTTGAATTCCTCTGGCACCGGCATTGATTTCACCACCGTCATTGGTGGGAATCGGGACGATATGGCCCAGGCCATAGCCTTGGATTCTTCAGGCAATGTTTACGTTGCAGGCACCACCAATTCGACTGATCTTCCGGTAAGTGCTACGGCTTATCAAAAGACCAACTCCGGAGGCTTTTCTAACGATAACGGCTTATTTAGAGGAGATGCCTTTCTATTTAAGCTGGACCCCACTGGGGCCACCATTCTGTTTGCTACTTACTTGGGAGGTTCCCTTGGGGAATCTGTCACCAGTCTGCTGTTGGACAAAGATCAGAATCCGGTGATCACTGGGTCCACACTTAGCGGCAACTTTCCCGTTACGGCCAACGCTTATCAGCGAGCTGCTGGAGGCAATGGCGACGGTTTCATTTCCAAATTCAACGCAACAGGTTCTGACCTGGTCTATTCCAGTTATTTAGGTGGATCGGGAGTGGATACAGTATCGGCCATTGCCCAGGATAAGAATGGGAATTTCTATGTCACCGGGGCTACCTCATCGCCGAATTTTCCTCTATCAGCCAACGCGCCTCAAAAAGTGTTGAAAGGGAATAACGACATTTTCGCCACAAAATTTTCCAACAGTTGGGCTCTTGGATATTCCACTTTTTATGGCGGTAGCGGTTCCGATGTGGGCACGTCCATCGCTGTAGATACCAATGGATTGGCCTGGATCACAGGTACCACCACCAACAGTTCGTTTCCCGTTATTGCCGCCAGCGCTTTCCAGGATACGTTTAGTGGCGGAAATACCGATGGCGTCTTTTTCTCCTTGAATGAGACTGGTTCCACCGTAAGATTCGCCTCATTTTTTGGTGGCAACCGGCAAGAGGAAAATCCGAAAATTATTTTTCATCCAGATGGGTCTCTGCTCATTGCGGCCACCACTGATTCCACCAATTTTCTTGCTACCAGAGACGCTATTTTCTTCCGAAATAGTGGGGCCCGAGACATTCTTTTGATCAAGATTCCAGCAGACGTATCCGCCCTTACCTTTTCCACTTATTTCGGAGGATCGAATAACGATCAGCTCAATGCAATTTCGGTGGATCCGTCTGGCAACATTTTTCTTGCGGGCACTACCGACTCGCAATTTTTCCCGGCCACCAATGGGTCCTTCCAACCGATCACCCAGGGAGGGACAGACGGCTTCATCGTGAAATTAGGTGCGGAGTTGCCGAATCTTTTGAACACTGAGATTGTTCCCATCAAAGGGGTGGTGGGTGGACCTCCAGCTTTTTCTGAGATGACTCTGACCAGCTCTGGTGCGCCCCTCGAATTTCGGATTTCTTATACTTCCCCTGGAGGTTGGCTGAGTGCAAGTCCTGTTGTGGGATTTACTCCTGCCACCATTCGGCTTACGGCAGATCCCGGCTCACTCATTTCTGGAAACTATACCGGACGCCTTACCATTGCCACCAGTGGCACTCCGCTGAACAGCATTATCCTCAATATTCCGCTTGTGATTAGCAGTCCAGTCATCGGCACGGTTGGCCCCCAAATATCAGCCGCCGGAACCCTTAATGGGGCCAGCTTCAAATCCGGTTCCATTGCGCCGGGGGAAGTGATTACGATTTACGGATCGGGAATCGGCCCGGTGGATTTGCTGGGGGCTCAATTGACGTCCGCCGGAACTGTATCGAAATTCATTGGCAGCACGCGTGTTCTGTTCGACGGAATTGCAGCTCCGCTGCTCTATGTTTCAGCCAACCAAACCTCGGCCATTGCCCCCTACTTTCTTTCCAACCGGGAGACTTCCAAACTGGAAGTGGAATACATTGGGATCCGTTCCAATGCCATTGTGGTCACCACCGTCGGCAGTTCCCCTGCTCTATTTACCCTGAACGCATCGGGAAGCGGATTTGCTGCGGCATTGAATGAGAATGGATCAGTCAACACAACAGAGAAACCTGCCAAGAAAGATGGTGTGATTGTGCTGTACGCAACTGGAGAAGGTCAGACTAAACCCGATGGTGCTGATGGGCAACTGGCCGGCTCTATCCTTCCCAAGCCTTTGCTTCCTGTGAAAGTTACCATTGATGGCAAAGACGCGGTGGTTCTTTATGCTGGAGGTGCCCCCGGAATAGTCGCCGGGGCAATGCAAATCAACGTGCGCATACCGGCTGGATCTGCGTCTGGCGAAGTTCCCGTGGTGCTTACAGTGGGCGATAAGTCCTCCCCCGATGGCGTGACGATTGCTGTTGAATAAGCCAGTAGATATAATTTTTTCATGGCCGCACAGCCACAACCATCGGTAGGGGAATTGGTGGACCTCCGCAGTCTGGCCCCCGGTCGCCTGGACGAATTGCTGGAAGAGGAAACCAAGGTCTGGCAGGAACGCCTGAACTGGGATTGTTCAGGTTCAGCGGAACTGGTCCGTCGTTTCGCCAATATGGGTTCGTTGAATGGTCTGGCATTGCTGTGTGGTGGGACAGTGGCCGGGTATGCCTACTTTGTTGCGGAAGAAGGCAAGGGGCTGATCGGCGATATTTATGTCCTGAAGAAGTTCAGCACTCCCGACATGGAAAATCGCATTCTGACCAATTCAGCGGAAGAGCTGATTCGGAACTGGAACTGCAATCGCGTGGAATGCCAACTGCTTCTGTTGGATGCTCAAAGGCGCAATGCTCCAGCGTTTGGCAAACATCCAACTTTCTTTGACCGCAACTTCATGGTTCTGTCGCAGAGTGGCTTTCAATTGCAGCCACGTCAGTTTCCCGCTCTATGCGTAATTGAACCCTTCAATGATCGCGTGGATGTGCACAACGAAGCGGCCCGGTTGGTGTCAGAAAGCTACTCCGGACATGTGGATGCATTGATCAATGATCAATACCGCAGCATTCCCGGTGCCCGACGATTTTTGCGCAACATCATCCAGTACCCAGGCTGCGGCGCCTTCAATTATGCGGCTTCATTTATTGCACGGGAAACTGGCAGCAATCGCTTGTTGGGAATCTCTTTCGCAAGCAACGTATCAGCCGATTCCGGTCATATCACGCAGCTCTGTGTCACTCCCCGTTTCCGCAGCACGGGGCTGGGCTATGAACTGCTGCGTCGATCCATTGATGCATTGGGGCAAGCCGGGGCCCGGCAAGTGTCGCTAACGGTTACCACTAAGAACAAGATTGCTGTCAATTTCTACGAACGGTTAGGCTTCCACACAGAGAATTGCTTTTCAGCCATTGTCTGGGAGAAGAAGCCCGGTTTGGTTCGAAGCTTTTTTCAGTAATTTATTCATTGAAAATTGGGGCAATCAATCGGATTGGCATACCGCCTTCGGCGTGGTCTATCCTATCCTAGAGAAAGACCTCCACAGGATAAATTATGCAGAAGCGCAAATTGGGAAACAGTGGTCTGGAAGTATCGGCTCTTGGGCTGGGCTGTATGGGACTGAGCTTTGGCTACGGTCCGGCTACGGAGAAGCAGCAAGCCATCACACTGATCCGCGCAGCATTCGACCGTGGCGTCACATTCTTTGACACTGCTGAATGCTACGGTCCGTTCACCAACGAGGAATTGGTTGGCGAAGCACTTTCGCCCTTCCGCGAACAGGTCGTGATTGCAACCAAGTTCGGCTTCGAAGATGGAGACTCGCAGAAGGGCCTGAATAGCCGTCCAGAGCGCATCCGAGCTGTTGCCGACGCGTCGCTGAAGCGGCTAAATACCAATGTGATCGACCTGTTCTATCAACACCGTGTGGATCCAAACGTGCCCATTGAAGACGTTGCGGGTACCGTCAAAGAGCTGATCGCAGAGGGCAAGGTCAAGCACTTCGGACTCTCTGAAGCAGGCGTCCAGAGCATTCGTAGTGCTCACGCCGTGCTGCCCGTCACCGCTCTTCAAAGTGAGTACTCCTTGTGGTGGCGTGAACCGGAGCAGGAAATTCTGCCGACATTGAATGAACTGGGAATCGGTTTTGTTCCGTTCAGTCCACTTGGGAAGGGATTTCTTACCGGCGCCATCACTGAGAACACGGCGTTCGACAGTACCGATTTTCGCAACATTGTGCCTCGCTTTACGCCGCAGGCGCGGAAGGCGAACCAGATACTGGTGGATGTGCTTGGCCAGATTGCAGCGCGGAAGCAAGTAACTTCGGCGCAGATCGCACTTGCCTGGTTGCTGGCACAGAATCCATGGATTGTTCCCATTCCCGGAACCACGAAGCTACATCGGCTTGAAGAGAACATGAGTGCGGCTGCCGTTGAATTGAGTGTTGAAGACCTCCGTGGGCTCAACGAAGCTGTCTCCAAGATCATCGTAGAAGGTGCTCGTTATCCGGCACATCTCCAGCAGCGAATCAGTCGCTAACGTTTGAATGTAAAATTTAGAGGTTTAAGACAATGGAAATTAAGCGAAGCGGTTCACAGCTATCGGGCAAAGGACCGTTGGATTATTTCACCGGCGCTGTGCGGATAGATCCTCTATTCAATGCGCCTGCCCCGGCGCGCGTTTTAGGGGTCAGCGTCACTTTCGAACCAGGTGCCCGAACAGCTTGGCATACACACCCGCTAGGGCAGACGTTGTTCGTCACAGCGGGTTGTGGCCGAGCTCAACGATTGGGTGGTCCGATGGAAGAAATTCGGACAGGAGATGTGATCTGGTTTTCTCCCGGAGAGAAGCACTGGCATGGGGCTGGGCCCACCACGGGCATGACGCACATCTCCATTGTTGAACAACTGGATGGCAAGTCTGCCGACTGGATGGAAAAGGTCAGTGACGAACAATACCAAGGCGCATGACGTATTAATTAACTCTTCGCCGCAGGGTCGGGATTGGCGTAGAAAAACTTTGGAAAATTGTATTTGCTCTTTGCGCCCTGCACCTTGCACTTCCATTCCTGTTCCACAAGACTGGCGATCATGGTGATGGGAGTGTCTACTCGACGATCTTCAATTTCCACTGCGTTGCCATCGAATTCCAGCCTGACTCGGCTCCAGAATGTTCCATTGGTCACATCGGCAACCCGCAATGTTTCTTTTGGGTACCACTTATTGGTGAAAAAACCCTTCACTCGAAGGCCTTCCGGATGGAAATAGTATCGTCGCAAAATGAGTTCGTCCAGAAACACGGCGGTGCAGGCTATGCTCAGTCCAATCAGCGGCACGCCTACCCAGGTGAGTCCGCCCTTCAGCATTTGGAATGAAATGCCGGTGGTAATTAAAGTGCAAAGAATCCCGCAAAGCACCAAAGCTTTTTGCACCTTCACCGTAACTGGCCAGATACTATCCTGGCCGCCGCGCAGTGAACTGAAAACCTGATCACAGATCTTTTGAAAACCATTCAGGGTGCGGGGAATTCGCACATCGCCCTGGTCTGTAGTGATCACTAAATCAAAGGGGAAGCGGCTGAAGTGGGCGTGTTTAATAGCCTGGCAACTGATTTTGGATTTGCCGCCCTTCCACGGGTAATCCACGCGCAACTCGGTGGCGCTCAGATCCACGGAACAAAATGTTAATTGGAATCGTCGAAAGGCAAAGAACACAAAGCAGGCTGAATAAAGACACAGCACCACTCTCATTGTGATCCAGGGAATGCTCAACGAACTTGCAGCGGTAATCAAAGATGCCAGAAAGAACAGGCCCGCAATGGTTTTTGTGGTGACCGGTTGGCCTAAGCGGACGGAAGGGGAGTCCATAACATTCAGTCTGGATCACTTCCCAGGCCAGGACACCCCAGCAAAAGCCTTAAGGTTGCAGTAAAAGTAACCGAATTTATCCTTGACTCTTATGGCTTTTATTCTTAGGCTTTTACTTGGTACCCGGTCAACCGGACCATCTCCATAGAAAGGCGAATAGCACCAACCAGCTAACAAACACAAAATTCCAATACCATGCTGAAATTTGGGCGCGCATGCGTGCTTTGCGCAACGGCTGTTCCTCTTCACCCTTTAGGCCTTGAATGCCTCTGAGCAGATAAATAAGAGTTCCAATTCCGCCGATCAAATGCAGTCCGTGAAGGCCGGTGAACGTATAGAATGCCGATCCTCTGGGGTTGGCTTCAGTGTAAACACCTTGATCGAAAAGCGCTTTTGCTCCCAGCAACTGGCTGATCAAAAATGCCGATCCTAAGATTGCCGTAAGTGCAATCAATTGGCGGTACCTTTGCACTCTGGCGCGTCGCAACTGGTAGCGGCCCACCGCCATGGAAATGGCACTGCCTGTCAACAGCACCGTACTTACCCATAAAGCCACTGGGACGAGAATCCGATCCTCAATATCAGCGCCTTGCAGCGTAACTCCAAAGGCCAGAAT
Organism: Acidobacteriota bacterium; assembly: GCA_025352795.1. GTDB lineage: Bacteria > Acidobacteriota > Terriglobia > Bryobacterales > Bryobacteraceae > JANXSF01. The sequence continues at coordinate 112,363 of JANXSF010000020.1, read as the reverse complement.
AAGGGCCGCAAAGAAAACAATCAGGCTAAGAATCCAGCCAATCATGCCCATTTGGGGGACACTGGGCCACCAATAATGTTTCGGCACGGCGGCGAATACTTCGGGTTCTTCCTGTTTGGTCATGCTGATCTATGAATAAAAAAGCGATAAATCAAAAAAGCGCAATTTGACGATCTTCCAAAACCTCGGCTTTGGGCTTTACTTCCCGTCCTGGGCCAAAGGCTCTGAGTAGAGAGATGGTTTTCCTATGGCTTAGATGTATTTCCAGCAGTTGCAAACAACGCGTGCAACCACCCACCAAGCCGCTTTCCCCTTGCTCTGACGGATCATAACGAGGATGTTTGGTGCATTTCCCTTTCCAGCGAATCGATCCGAGTTTCAGCATGTCAATCTTAATTTATCTTACTTCGGACGGGCTGCTTGCCGTGTGACTATGAAAATCGGTGCCTTGCGATTGCGGCAAACGCCCCGGAAAAGAGTACAATGAAATCGAATGTCCTTACTCGTGTCCGGTTTCCATCAAGCGCCTGCCATTGCGGAGCGCGCACCAATGGTTGCGAAACCCTGACGAAGTCGCTAGAATCAAAGCCTTTAAGAGATTACGCACGGAGAATTCATGTCTACTTCCATAGAAGCAAAAGTTAAGCAGATTATTGTTGAGCAGCTTGGTGTTGATGAAGCGCAAGTGGATGACAGCGCGTCATTTGTTGACGACCTTGGTGCCGATTCGTTGGACATCGTCGAACTGGTGATGGCCTTTGAAGAAGGTTTTGAGATTGACATCCCCGACGAAGATGCCGAAAAGATCGCCACTGTAAAAGACGCCGTTACCTATATTCAAGGCAAGAGCAAGAAATAGTGGTACCTAGGTGCCATTGGATGAATCGAAAATTGTATGCAGCGTAGAGTTGTGGTTACAGGTGTTGGTCTGGTATCAGCTCTTGGTGCCGGGACCGAACAGACGTGGGATGGGTTGAAATCCAGCCAGTCTGGCATTGGGTTGATCACCACTTTTGATACCACTCAATTTACTTGCAAAATTGCCGGTGAAGTGAAAGGGTTCAACCCAGCCGATTACATTGAGAAAAAAGATATCAAGAAGATGGCGCGATTTATGCACTTCGCCATTGCCGCATCTGATTTCGCAATGAACATGGCAAACTTCAAGGTCACTCCTGAAATTGCTGAGCAGGTGGGTATTTACATTGGCTCAGGAATCGGCGGGTTTGAGGTGATTGAACGCGAGCACCAAAAACTTTTGGAAGGGGGGCCTAGCAAAATTTCCCCTTTCTTTATTCCTGCCAGTATTATCAATCTTGCATCCGGTTACGTTTCCATCCGAACCGGGGCCAAGGGTCCGAATTCAGCCACCGCAACCGCTTGCACCACCGGAGCCCATGCGGTGGGTGATTCCTACAAATTAATTGAACGCGGTGCTGCCGATGCCATGATTTGTGGCGGCGCAGAAGCTACCATTACTCCGCTAGGCGTTGGCGGCTTTGCTGCCATGCGCGCTCTGTCCACCCGAAATGACCAACCGCAGCGCGCATCCAGACCCTGGGATCGGGATCGCGATGGGTTTGTGATTGGGGAAGGGGCTGGAGTGCTGCTGCTAGAGGAACTGGAGTTCGCTAAAAAGCGTGGTGCTAAAATCCTGGCAGAAATTGTGGGCTACGGCATGGGTGCCGATGCGTTTCACATTACGTCCCCGGCAGAAGATGGCGATGGCGCATATCGAGTCATGCGTGCCGCCATGAAGGACGCTCAAATTGAACCCTCGGCCATCGATTACATTAATGCCCATGGCACCAGCACTGAGGTTGGCGATCGCATTGAGACCATCGCCATTAAGCGATGTTTTGGAGATCATGCCAAGACGGTGGCCATCAGCTCCACAAAATCCATGACCGGCCATCTGCTGGGCGGAGCGGGCGGACTGGAAGCCGGCATTACTGTATTGGCCATTCGCGATCAAATTGCTCCACCGACGATTAATCTGGAAAACCCTGCTGCAGGCTGTGATCTGGATTATGTGCCAAACGTCGCACGACCTATGAAGATCGACTACGCTCTTTCCAACTCCTTCGGATTCGGCGGAACCAACGGGAGTCTAATCTTTAAGCGCTACACGGAATAGTTCATGAAAATTCTGGTTGCCATAAAACAAGTACCTTCGCGTGACTCCGCAATTCGAGTCAACGCCGCTGCCCAATGGGTAGACGAATCTGATTTAACTTTTGAGATCAATGAGCCCGATGCCTACGCTCTGGAAGAAGCTTTACAGCTGAAAGAGAAGCATGGTGGCGAAGTGGTAGCACTGTGCGCCGGACCGTCACGGGCTGCCCAAACCATCAGAGAAGCACTGGCTAAAGGTGCCGATAGAGCGATCCACATTGAAGGGGACAACTTCGATTCTTTGGACACTTTGGCACTGGCAAAATTGTTGGTCGCTGCCGCCGACTCTGAAAAGCCTGATTTAATCCTCACGGGCCTGCAATCGGACGATTTAGGATCTGGCCAAACCGGTGTGATTATGGCGGAATTGATGGGGCTCCCGCATGGCACCCTAATCATGGCCGTGGAAAAAACAGACAACAGCATTCGCGTCAAAAGGGAGCTGGAAGATGGCTGGTTTCAGCATGTCACCATGCCCTTGCCCGCAGCCTTAACCATTCAAAGCGGCATTAATAAATTGCGCTACGCCACGTTGATGGGAATCAAGAAAGCGAAGAGTAAAGAGATTAAGGTACTGGCTGCGGCTAGCCTTGGAGTGACATCTGAACCCCAAGTACAACGGTTGAAAGTATACGTTCCCAGTCGCACCAAACAAGCGATGATCTTCGAAGGTTCGGCAAAGGAATCAGCAGCCAAGTTGGTTGAAAAACTAAAATTCGAGGTGCGGGTAATATGAGCATTCTGGTGGTCCTCGAACAGGCGAATGGCAATTGGCATCGGATGAGTTGGGAAACGCTGGCTGCCGGTCAGGAACTGGGTTCCGCCATGGGTTTACCGGTTGCCGCAGCAGTGATCGGCGAAGCGAAAGAGGCGGCAGAAAAGAAGCTGGACCGGGTTTATACAATTCCTGCGATTGAGTACACTGCTGATGGATATAGTGCTGCGCTAGAACAACTGGTACGCCACGTAAATCCGAAAATAGTGTTGTTTCCTCATACCTATCAGGTTCGCGATTTTGCTCCCAAGCTGGCCACACGCTTTGGAAGGGTGTTGGTAAGCGATGTTGTGAAATGTCGTGCTGAATCTGCTGGATTGGTGTTGGTTCGCCAGCTATTTCAAGGCAAGCTCAACATGGATCTTCAAATCACGGGCCATGGACCTCAGTTCCTTTCGCTGCAGGCCGGAGCCTATCGGGCAGATGCGCTACAGGCAGGTTCGGCTTTGATGGAAGTCTTCACAGCATCTTACGATGGCGTTGTTTTGCGGCAGAAACCGGAGCCGCCTTATCGTGAAGCTTCGAGAGCTGTGGATTTGACAGCGGCGGAATTTATTGTAAGCGTGGGCCGGGGCATTAAGGAAAAAGAGAATATTCCCATTGTCGAAGAACTGGCCAAAGTGCTTGGGGCGGAACTTGCAGCATCCCGCCCAATCATTGACAACGGCTGGCTTCCCATGGAACGTCAGGTGGGAAGTTCCGGACAAACGGTTGCTCCGAAAGTCTACATGGCTGTAGGCATCAGCGGGGCCATTCAACATTTGGTGGGCATGAAAGGTGCCAAGTGCATTGTGGCCATCAACAAGGATGCCAACGCCCCTATTTTTGAAGTAGCTGACTACGGAATTGTGGGCGATCTTTTTGAAGTGGTTCCAGCCCTGATTGAAGAAGTGAAGAAAGCCAAAGCACAGTAGTTCAGGGTGCCAGCCGGTCCAACTTCCAGCCTGCGTCGGTAAGGCTATATTGCAATCGGTCGTGCAACCGGCTGCGTCGGCCCTGCCAGAATTCAATGCAATTTGGAACAACTCGATATCCACCCCAAAATGGGGGTCGCTCAATCGCAGTTCCTCCGTACTTGCTTTCGAGCTTGTTCCATTCTTTTTCTAACTCTTCACGATTCTTAAGAACAGCACTCTGGCGCGATACCCAGGCCCCAAGCTGACTTCCTCTGGGGCGGGTAGCGAAATAAGCTTCAGATTCTTCTGCTGTTACCTTTTGGGCAACCCCTTGAATCCTCACCTGCCGTTCAATTTCACGCCAATGGAAGACAACGGCACAAGCAGCATTTGCAGCCAGATCGGACCCTTTTTGACTTTCATAGTTCGTGTAAAAGGTGAAGCCCCGCTGGTCATACCCTCGCAATAAGACAATCCGTGCAGAGGGTGTGCCCTCCGCTGAGGCGGTGGCCAGGGTCATCGCTTCCACATCCAAAACCTGGGACGCCATGGCTTGCTTGATCCAAAGTCCGAATTGGGCGATGGGGTCTGGCAAGACGTCGGTTATATCCAAGGTGGCGGCTGTGTAGTCACGCCGCAAAGCGATTAAAGTTTCGTCCATTTGTTGTTTGATTATCCTCCAGGCTGAAAGTGTGTTTTATCTGTTGTGACAACAAATTCAGGTTTCTCAAGGAGGGTGATGATGTATGGGTGAAGTTGGTAGGCGCGGCAGGACTCGAACCTGCGACCACCGGCTTAGAAGGCCGGTGCTCTATCCAGCTGAGCTACGCGCCCCTTCTTATAGTTTAATCGAACTCCCCCATGTTAGTCTCAAGGAATGCGTATCGCTTTTGTCGTACTTCTACTGGCTCTCACCAGTTGTTCCTCTTACAATCAGCCTGCGGTCACCCCGGAATCGGGATTCTCTGATTTTGTGGATAATTACTTCAAGGCGTCCTTCGAATACAGCCCTACCTTTGCCACTGCCTCTGGCTATCATGCCTACGACAATAAATTGGACGATCTTTCTGCTGCTTCGGTATCCAAACGAATCACCAGACTGAAAGAGTTCGAAAAGCAATTGGCTGGATTCAGTGTGCTGAAAGGGGATGAAGCAATTGATGCGGAGTTCCTGGCGTCGCAGATTTCCGCTGAACTCTACGAATTAGAAACTCTTCAAACCTGGAAAAAGAATCCCATGGGTTACGTCAGTTTGGCGGGCTCCGCGGTGGATGGGTTGATGAAACGGAATTTCGCACCAGCTAAAGATCGATTGAACGCCGTCACAACCCGACTCGCTTTAATTCCGGCCACGTTTGTTTCCTTGCGGGAAAATATTTCCAATCCTCCCAAAGAGTTCACTGATCTGGCGATTCGCATGGCGCAAGGTTCGGCAGGATTCTTTGAAAAAGAAGTAGCCGCCTGGGCCGTAAGCGCAGCGGAAGGGGATCAGACGGCGCTGGCCAGCTTTAACACAGCCAATGCCAAGGTGGTTTCTGAAATCAAGAATACTGCTAACTGGTTGAAAACAGACTTGAAACCCTTGTCCAAAGGAAGCTATGCCATTGGTGCGGAAGCCTTTTCCAAAAAGCTTTTATATGAGGAAATGGTCGATATCCCGCTGGCCAAGCTACTAGTCATCGGGCAGGAGAATCTGGACAAGGATTATCGCGATTTTGTTGAAATAGCTCATAAAGTGAACAATCTAAAGACACCAGCGGCGGTGATGGCATCCTTATCGGATGATCATCCATCAGCCGAACGGCTAATTCCAGCCACCCGGCAAACCCTAGCCGGGATACGTAAATTTCTTGTCGATCACAAAATCATCACGCTGCCCAATGAAAACATGCCCCTGGTGCAGGAAACACCTCCTTACGCCCGCAACGGCAGTTTTGCTTCGATGGATTCCCCCGGTGCCTTCGAAAATCGAGCTGAGGAATCCTTCTATTACGTCACTCCACCGGAAAAAGAGTGGGATAGCAAGCACGTCGAGGAGCATTTGCGCCTCTATAACCGTCCTGTAATGGACTTAATTACCATCCACGAGGCCTTTCCTGGTCATTTCACTCAGTTTTTGTACTCAAAACAGTTCCCCGGTAAGACCAGAAAGCTGCTTTCTGCCTCCAGCAACTCCGAAGGTTGGGCGCATTACAGCGAGCAAATGATGATTGAAGACGGATTTTCTGGAAGTGACCCCAAACGGAAACTGGCCCAATTGTCAGAAGCCCTACTTCGCGATTGCCGATACGTTGCCGGTATCAAAATGCATACGGAAGGCATGACAGTGGAGCAGGCCGCTAAGCTTTTTGTGGAGAAAGGTTTTCAGGAAAAAGCCAATGCCTATGAAGAAGCCCGGCGAGGTGCATATAACCCAACATATCTTTACTACACATTGGGAAAGCTGCAGATTTATAAGCTGCGCCAGGATTACCAAAGGACGAAGGGTCCAGAATACTCTTTGCTCAGTTTTCATGATGAATTCATCAAGATTGGACCACTGCCGTTGAAGTTGGTGCGCAAGATTCTGCTCCCTCTGGACAGATCTCCAACACTCTGACAATCGTGAGCCGTAACCTTTTCCCTTACTAAACCGTTTACAATAATGAATGAGTGATGCGTAAAAACCTTCTTAGACTGACTGGCTACCTGTTTGCCCCGATGTTGGTGCTCACTTCTTACGCCCAAACCCCTGCCAGTTTCGACAAATCCGTCCTCCCTGTCATCAATAAATCCTGCGCCCCGTGCCATAACGATCGCATGGCGTCTGGGGGTTTGAACCTCGGCCTGTTTTCTGTACCCGCTTCAGTACTGGAGCAGCGCGAAGGTTGGGAACACATTATTCAAAAAGTGCGCAGCGGCGAGATGCCCCCCAAAGGGATGCCCCGCGTCACTGAACAGCTCAACGCCATGACGCAGTTTCTTGAAGGCGAGTTTGCCCGCGCAGATAAAAACGTGAAGCCTGATCCGGGCCGTGTCACCGCGCGTCGACTGAATCGAAATGAGTACTCCAACACGATTCGTGACCTGCTAGCTGTCGACTTTCGGGCAGAGAAAGATTTCCCCTCAGACGATTCCGGTTATGGGTTCGACAACATTGGCGATGTCCTGACCATCTCCCCGATTCTGATGGAAAAGTATGTGGTAGCTGCGGAGCGTATTGCGGCTCGCGCCATTGGGGCTGACCCGCTACCGAAGCCGCTGGAAGCTGAATATTCAAAGAAGAACGCCAATATCCGCCGCTTGGATCGGAGCAATATTGAAGCTACCCATCGGGTTGATTTCGATGGCGAATATACGATTCGCATTGGTCTGCCGGGCGAACGCGCGGCTGACGCCAAGGCCGTGAAGATGGGCTTCTGGATGGATGGCAAGCTGCTTCACACCATGGACGTGGAAACTAAGCCGTCGAAGATGGTGGCATTTAATCCTTATTCAGAAGAAGAATTCAAATTGACGCTGCCCGAAGGGGATCACGTGTTTCGGGCCGGTTTCATGAATGATGAATTCGCCAAGACGCTGGACGAAAAAGAAGCTTTCAGCGATAAGAAGAACAAATTCCCGAACATGATGTGGTTCTTGGGTCCTTATTCTTCCAAAGTAGAGAAGCCCAGCCGCAAGAAAATCCTGATTTGCGATCCCAAAACCGGCGATGCTTGTGTTGAAAAGATTCTTTCCGAACTTGCCCACAAAGCCTATCGTAGACCAGTTTCTAAAGTAGACACCGCCGGGCTGATGAAGTTCGTTCGAATGGCTAAGGCTGAAGGCCAATCCATGGAGCAAGGCGTCCAACTGGCCATTACGGCCATGTTGGTATCGCCCCATTTTCTATTCCGAATTGAGCGCGACGTAAACCCGACCGATGCTGCCGCTGTCCATAAGATCACCGACCTGGAATTGGCATCGCGCTTAAGCTATTTCTTGTGGAGTTCCATGCCTGACGACCAACTTCGTGGTTTGGCTGAAGCGGGGAAATTGCGCACGGCTGGTGTTTTGGAAGGGCAAGTGAACCGTATGTTGGCCGATGAGAGGTCTGCCGCTTTTGCTAATAACTTTGCCGGGCAATGGCTGGAAGTTCGCAACCTGGATAGTCTGAAGCCCGATCCGAAAAAGTTTCCAGACTGGAACCCTGAACTTCGGGATGCAATGAAAACGGAAACGCGCATGTTCTTTGAATACGTGTTGCGGGAAAATCGTCCTCTGCCAGAGTTCATTGATGCCAAGTACACATTCTTGAACGCCCGGTTGGCCAAGCACTATGGCATTGCTGGCGTGGAAGGTCCTGAATTCCGCAAGGTGGAACTGACTACAGACCAACGCGGCGGAATTTTGAGTCATGCCAGTGTGCTGGCGGTTTCCAGCTATCCTACGCGGACTTCCCCTGTGATTCGTGGTAAATACATTTTGCAGAATATTCTGGGTGCACCACCGCCCCCACCTCCACCTGACGTTCCAACGCTGGATGAAGATCAAGTGGCCAATGCTGGTTCCATGCGTCAGCAGATGGAAAAGCATCGGACCAACGCCGTTTGCGCTTCCTGCCACAATCGCATGGATGTGTTGGGATTCGGCCTGGAAAATTACGATGCACTGGGCAAGTGGCGCACCAAGGACGGGACGTTTCCCCTGGATGTGAGTGGGATCTTTCCCAACGGAAAGCAGTTTTCCACGCCTGCGGAAATGCGAGTCCTACTGAAGGAAGAAGTCCCTCAGTTTGCCCGCTGCATTACGGAAAAAATGTTGACCTACTCTTTAGGTCGCGGTTTGGAACGTTACGATCGCCGAACCATTGAAGATATTGATCAAAAGAACGCTGCCGCAGGGTATCCATTCCAGGGCCTGGTTCTTGAAATTGTGAAAAGTTTGCCGTTTCAAATGCGGCGTGGTGAGTTGGTTAGTAGCGATAAAAAGGTGAAATCCAAGGAGATTGCCCAACAATGATTACGAATAAAGTACTTGCCCGTAGATCCTTCCTGCGTGGCCTGGGCACCGCGATTGCGCTACCAGTGTTGGATGCCATGGCTCCAGCCTTCGCGTCGCAGTTGCCTGGAAAGACTCCAATTCGGATGGGCTTTGTCTATGTCCCCAACGGTATGGACATCCGCAATTGGAACCTGGATTACGAAGGCAAGCTGGGTAAGCTTTCCCGTATTATGTCCCCGCTGGAACCCTTCAAAGACGACATGACCGTATTTGGGAACCTAACCCAAAACAATGGTCGCGCGCTTTTGGATGGAGCCGGGGACCACGGTCGCTGCGCTGGCGCCTACCTCACTGGTGTTCATGTAAAGAAGTCCGCTGCCGATATTCACAGCGGCATTTCCTGCGATCAGATTGTGGCCAACAAGATTGGCAGTCAAACTCGCTTCCCGTCGCTCGAACTGGGCATGGACGACGCACGTCAGGCAGGCGATTGCGATTCAGGCTACTCGTGTGCCTACACCAATAACTTGGCTTGGCGCAGTGAAACGCAGCCACTGCCGCCTATTCTTGATCCACGAGCTTTATTTGAACGTTTATTTGGTGCCGATGCTGGTTTAACTCCTGAGCAGCGCGGACGCCGCAACAAATTCCGCCGCAGTATTCTGGACTTTGTTTCTGACGATACCCGCAAGCTGGAATCGAACCTGGGTCCCACTGATCGCCGTAAATTGGACGAATATCTTTCTTCCATCCGCGAAGTGGAACGAATGTTGGATCGTGCTGAAAAAGACAACGCACAAATTGATCCGCACATGCCCAAGCCCTATGGCGTGCCTGCCGATTTCGCTGAGCATTTCAAGCTGATGACCGACATGATGACCATTGCCATGCAGGCCGATTTGAGCCGCGTGTTCACTTTCATGGTCACGCGCGAAGGATCATTGCGTTCGTATAGAGAGCTGGGAATTCCCGATGGGCATCACCCGTTGACTCACCATCGCAACGACCCGGCAATAATGGAAAAAGTCGCCCAGATCAACACCTACCATGTGAAGCAATTTGCTGGTTGGATGGAAAAGCTGAAGAGCATTAAAGAAGGGGATCGGTCGCTGCTGGATAATTCGATGATCGTCTACGGTGCTGGGCTGTGCGATGGCAATCGTCACAATCACGAAGATCTGCCCACTGTTTTGCTGGGACGTGGCGGAAATACCATCACCCCCGGACGCCGAGTGGTTGTGCGTCGGGAAACACCAATTACCAATCTTCATTTGTCGATGATGGATCGAATGGGCGTCAATGTGGATCATTTTGCTGATTCCACCGGTCGTCTCAACGGTCTGAACCTGAGCTAATTACAGCCATGCAATTCCCTCAAGGTAAGCCGCCTGTTGGCATAATTTTCGATTCGGCGATGGGCAGCCGCATTGATGATGCTTTAGCCATGGCGCTGATCTATGGGCTGGACAGCAAAAACGAAGCCCGCATGGTTTCGGTCAGCGTGAGCCGGTCCAACATCAGTTCGGCATCGTTCAGCGAAGCAATTGGTCGCTTTTATGCAGGTGCGGTGAGTGGTGATTTTGGTGCGATTGGTCGCAATTTACCGGTCGGTTTAGCCACCGATGGCCGCATCAATGGCGAAACGCCGATGCTGTCCGTTCCGCTGGATAAAAAAGATAAAGAAGGTAAGCCCGTTTATGCCCACGGCATTCATCAACTGGTGGATACCGCGGAAGTTTCGGCGCTGATTCGTAACGCATTTACCTCGCAGTATGATCAAAACTGCATTGTGGTTTTGGCTGGTCCGGCGACGAACTTGGTTCAGACTCTGCGCTTGCCTGGCGTGAAAGATTTGATATCGCAAAAGGTTCGCCTGTTAAGCATTGTTGCCGGAGATTTTGGCGGCGGTCCGGCGGAGTTCAATATCAAGGCCGACGTTGCTGCTGCGCGCGAACTATTAGCTGAATGGCCAACGCAAATCATTGTGGCTGGGGCCGAACTGGGAGCCCAGTTGAAGTACCCCGCTAGCAGCATTGAAAGCGATTTTTCTTACACGCAAGATCACCCTGTGGTTGACGCTTACAAAGCGTTTCGAGCCATGCCATACGATGCCCCGGCACCCGGTGTTGCCGCAGTGTTGGCCGCTATCCGTCCCAAAGAAAGCTACTTTAAGATGTCCCCTTCGGGCACAATCAAAGTGCTGGACGACGGGCGTACGCAGTTTATTGCCTCTCCCACAGGGAAACATCAATATCTGATTTCTGATCCTGAAAAGAAGGATGCTGTGCAAAAGGTGATGATTGAATTGGTGAGTGCCAAGCCAGTTCCCAAGGCACCTCGCTTCCGTCGGAATCAGAAGAAAGATGCAGTGGACCCAGCCAAGCCCGCAGTTTTGGAAGTGCCACCTCCGCCAGTTAAAGAGTAATCTGAACCAACCTTTCCTGGGGTGCGCGGTTCGATACATTTTCCAATTTCAAAACGCCGCGCGGACAAACTTCTGCGCACAACCCGCATCCCACGCAGGATGCCCTGGTGAAGCTTTCGTTTGATTGCGCGTAAGAGCGAACGTCAATTCCCATCTCGCAATATTTGGAACAGAGTCCGCAGGAAATGCACATGTTCTTCTTCACTGTGATGCGGTAACGACCGATCTTCTGCACCATTCCCAACAGTGCCGCCATGGGGCAAAAATTTCGACACCAAACGCGAGTGCCGCCAATTGGATACAAACCCACACCGACGACTCCGGAAAGCATGGTGCCAACAATCAGCCCATAAAAAGATTGAAATTTATAGGTGAACGCTGCCAGATCGGGATGCTTGGGTCCAACGGCGTAGGTGGTGAACAGCAGTGCCGTAAGAACGATGCAGATAGCTAGTACTGAATAGATGGCGGCCTTTTCAAACTTCCAAGCTGCGGTCGATTTGTTGGATAAGTGTCGAAAGGGTTCCCCTGCGGTATTGGCCAGCCCGCCGCATCCGCAGACCCAGGAACAGTACCAGCGCTTGCCGAAGAATGCTCCAGCGATGGGAACCAATAGCAACGAACCAGCAAAGCTGAACAGAATGATTGGTAGTGGGTAATGGAAGATGGTGTTGGGCGTCAGGTAGTCCAATTTCAAAGGCCAGAAGTAGCTGAAATAATATTCCGGCTGATGAATGGCTTTCAGAAATTGAGGTAACGCAAAGGCCAACACCGATTGCACGAACATCACCACGCAGGTTCGAATCACCTGATAGCGGTTGTGCCGGTAACGTCTGATGACGAAGATGCCACCGCCCACTATGGCGATGGTGTAGAGCAGGCCGTAGAGGGTCCACTTTCCATCTAAGCCGATGCTTTGGGCAATGGGCGTGAACCACTCAGTGAAGTAGAGTGCAAGGTAGAATCCGGTCAACAAAGCAGACAGGATCCACGCGGAAATCCCACGATTGGTGATGTCATGCGTGAAGCGATCGTAAGTGGTTTGACGAATCATTTGCTTCCCCTTTGGAAGTTGAAATTGAGTGGGAGCGTGCCGAATTCCCCATCGAATTGCGCTTCGAGCAAGTGCTTCATCACATATTCCGGCGTGCGTCGTTCGGTGATCCAGCGTTCGAAGAATTCATGATTCCAACGTGACCCCAGCATGTTGAATCCAGTTACGGCTGAATTTTCCCAACTGACGCGGATGCTGATTTCCTTTCCTGCAACGCGATGATAGAAGCTCTCTGCACCTAATTTCCCAGTGGTGGTGAATTCGATATCGAAAAATTTAGAGCTGTTATAAAAGATGGGGGGCCGGTAGTCGATTGCGTCTCCAAGAATAGATTTGGCGGCCAACTCACCTTGTCGTTTGGCGCTGTACCAGATCTGTTCCACCAAGCCAGTGGATGCAAGTTCCACGCAATCGCCAGCGGCCCAAACATGGGGCAGGGAAGTGCGAAACGCCGAATCTACCAGGATTCCCCGATTCACTTTCGGCGCAGTCTTGGTGGCAGCCAGCCATTCTATGGAAGGGTGAACTCCTACTGCGACACCTAGTAATTCCACATCATATCGCTTCCCGGAACTGCCGATGACGGCTTCAACTTTGCCAGAGTTATTCGATTTTATTTCCACCACAGATTCTTCCAACAGCACGTTCACGTCATGATGGCGCATGTGTTCAGTCACCATAGCGGCTTCTTCTTTATTCAGTGCGGCAGGCCAGTACCAGGGATCGCGAACCATGAAATCCACTTTCATTCCGTGATGCACCAGACACTCCAGCAGTTCAATTCCAATCAATCCGCCACCCACGACAACTGCATTGCCACCCAGTCTGGTGTGTTTTTCACACTGTTCCAGATCTTGAAGGGTTACAAAGTTGACCATGCCTTGTTTGGCTGCATTGACCCCTGGAACGTTCAATTGATTTGGACTCGAACCGGTGGCCAGCAACAGCGCGTCGTACTGCATGGTTTGGCCGGATTGTAGCGTGATCATCTTGGCGGAAGCGTCGATATCCGTTACCCGGTCGCGCACTCTATCGATGCGTTGTGCGTCGTACGACTTGCGCTCCAGCGGTTCCAAGTCACGCAGGGTCATGCGGTCCATAAAAGCATACATCAATGCTGTGCGGGAAAAGAAATAGTCACTCTCTCCGCTGATCAGTGTGATTTTTGCAGCACTCTCCCGCTCGCGCAAAGTCAAGGCTGCGGTGATGCCCGCCACTCCGTTTCCGATGACTACAAAATGCATTTTCTGTACATCCCTTTAGACTGGAAAAATATTCCGAAGCCCATGTTTTGGGATAGATTTACCCTAAGCTTCTATCATTCCATGAAGACGATATTGCTAACAGATATTATTCACGGTCTGCGTATGCTGCGACGAGCTCCCGTGTTCACTACGGTTGCCATCCTTTCCATCGCACTCGGGGTGGGTGCGAATACGGCCATCTTCCGGGTTGTTGATCAACTCCTGCTGCGGGAACTGCCGGTGCAACGTCCAGCGGAACTGGTGACCATTCAACGCGTGGATTCAACTGGCGTCAGCACCCGGCATTCCACACAATTGTTCGATTTCCTTAGGGAACGGAGCCAAACGCTTGGCAGCATCACTGCATCGGGCTTGGGAATTTGGGAACCGGAGAAAGCGCTGGCCAGCGGCGAAAATCATTTGCTGGCTTTTGTCGCGGGAAACTTTTTTCAGTTTCTTGGACTGAAGCCCGCAGCGGGCAGGCTGATCTCTCCTTCCGATGACAAATTTGCCACTGATGACCCCGTGGTAGTGCTGGATTATGAATTCTGGCAGCAGAAGTTTAAGGGTGATCCCAAAGTGGTGGGGACTTTATTACGAGTGAATCACGAGCCTTTGATGATTGCCGGAGTTGCCCCGCAAGGGTTCTTTGGAATTGAGGTAAGTAACCGCCCCCAGATCTACATCCCCATGCGCCTGCAACCTCGAATCCAGAAGGGAAAGGACTACATCACCAACTCGAAGAAATGGGTGATGCACTGGCTTGCAGTGGTTGGTCGCCCCAAACCGGACCTGTCCGCAAAGCAGGCGGAATTGGAGTTAAGCAGTCTGCTGGCTGGTTTCAACAAGGAACGCAGCGGGGACGATTTGAACGAGAACAAAAAAACCATATCCCTGGTTTCCGGTGCGCGGGGCCTTTCTGATTTGCGGGAAAAATATTCACGTCCACTGCAATTTCTAATGGCGTCGGTAGCGTTGATATTATTGATTGCCTGCGTAAACGTGGCCAATCTATTATTGGAACGCGCCAGCGCTCGGCGTAAGGAGATTGCCATCCGTCTGGCTCTAGGTGCCAGTCGATGGCGGATTTGCCGTCAACTGCTGACAGAGGGCTTTTTGATAGGCCTACCCGGTGGAGCCTTGGGCCTCTTATTTTCCGATTGGGGCAGCAAGGGGCTATCGCCATGGGTTGGTTTCCCGCTGAAGGAAACCGTGGATATGCGCCTGGATTGGCGAATCTTGGCGTTCACTTTGACGCTGTCCATTCTAACTACAGTGTTGTTTTCTCTAGCCCCATTGTTCACGGCGGTGAGTCAGGATATTCAAGCCTCCATAAAAGATCAAGGGGCCAATGGACCTTCGTCATCTTCAGGTAAATTAGCCAAAGCCTTGGTGGTTCTGGAAACGTCGCTGGCGTTGGTATTGTTGGTTGGGGCCGGGCTATTTTTTTCCTCGCTTCAAAACTTGCGTCATCTGCCAACAGGGTTCCTCAGTGATGGAGTTTTGCAAGTGCAGATCAATCCTAGCTGGGGTGTATCAGAAAATAAGCACGAGGTGAAATACGAAAAGCTGGAAAAGGAATTGTCTGCGCTGCCCGGTGTTGAAGCGGTAGGATTCTCAACGCGCGGATTCCTGCAGTTCAGTTCCTCGAAACTGCCTGGCATCCGCACTCGTGACTTTCAACCGCGTAAACCGGAAGACGCTGTGGTGGATTTTGCTGCCGTTACCTACGGATATTTCAGGGGATCCGGATTGCCTCTGCTGGCTGGTCGGACCTTCGACCCTAACGATGCCAAACGGGACGAGTTTGCCATCGCCGTGATCAATCAAACCATGGCCAGGCGCTTCTGGACAAAAGGGAATCCAGTTGGGGACTATGTTTCGTTCGGCCCGGAGTCGGAAAACGTGCGGTCCCTCATCGTTGGCGTTGTGGGTGATGCCAAGTACAACGAATTGCGTGAAGACCTGCAGCCCATGCTGTATTTTCCACATCGCAAAGATGGGTGGCCCCTGGGCTTTGGCTTAATCAAATCGAAGGGTAACTTGACAGACTTAACCGAACCGGTGCGTCGGATTGTGCAGGCTGAAGGAACAGATTTGTTTTTGAGTTCGGAAAAATTGACCTGGCAAGTGGAACAGTCGCTACAGCGGGAACAGTTGCTGGCTTCGTTGTCCGGCTTGTTTGGAATGATCGCGCTGGCCTTGGCGTCCATGGGGATCTATGGAGTAATTGCGTATTCCGTCACCAGGCGGACGGCTGAAATGGGTCTGCGGATGGCACTGGGGGCCATGCCTGGGCAAGTGGTTTGGATGATGTTGCGCGAATCTTTACTGCTGGCGTTAGGGGGCGTTTTTGTTGGACTCCCAGCAGCATATTTGTTAGTGGAAATGGTGAAGAGCTTACTGTTCGGCGTTGATCGATCAACGAATGTTCTGCACATGGCAGGAGCGGCGCTGGTACTTTTACTGACCGCGATGTTAGCTGGAATTGCCCCGGCATTACGAGCGTCGCGGGTGTCTCCGCTAGCTGCTTTGCGCTGTGATTAATGCGAGTGTGGACTAGACCCCTATTCTACGACAGCCGTGAATGCGGTCAAAATCGCTATCAAAAGTGCAAATGCCTTCCAGCTTATAGCTATACACAACTGCTGCATGCACGGCGTCACGTGCTGAAAGGGACGGGTCGACATCGGCCAACTTCTTGGCCTGATCCATCACTACGGCAGTTACTGCAAGCACTTCCGGGAACAATTTACGGGCTAGTTCGTAGACTTTCTTGCCATCTGGCCAGCGGTTCAATGCCAGATAGCGATGGAGGATTTCCTGCAGCACTTCTGCATCAATGGTAGCTTCCATTTCACCACTGGCAACTCGTCGAAGAATTGCAAGAGACGGGGCCTTGTTGGGATGTTCGGCCCCGGCGGAATACATCAGAATGTTAGTGTCAATCAGGATCATGTTAGCGGTTGAACGGCTGGTACCGATTCCCGCTTCATTTCTGCGGGAGTGCCCACGGGGAGGCTAAGAAAGGCCAGCGCGTCCACTGCAGCCATCCGTTCGGCATTGGTAGTCAGCATATATCGCACACGACACGCTTCACGGACCAGTTCGCCAACACTGGTGTGGCGCTGTTCGGCAAGTCGGGTAAGGAAGTCAAATTGGTGTGGCGAAAAGAGAATGGTGGTCTTTTTGGTTAACGCTATGTCGTAAGCTGGTGCGGTAGCTGTTGCTGATTGCATATCCATATCCTCATCCGTAGGATAACATGGAATGAATTGGAATGAAAGAGGAAACAAGGATATTCCTTAAAAGCCCGTAAGAATGTAAGAAATATCCGTCTGTTCGCTTTATGCTGCAGCCAATGCTTTGCCCATGGATTCAACGAGCAAGGCCACATTTTCCTTCTTTGAACCTTCACCCATCAGCCCTATGCGCCAGATCTTGCCGGCTAATTGTCCAAAACCACCGGCAATATCAATGCTGTATTGATCCAGCAAATACTTGCGGATCTTCATATCGTCTTTGCCTTCGGGAATGATGGGAGTGTGTAGAGTCCAAAGTCGATGAGGATTGTTCACTAGCATCTTCAGACCCAGTCCTTCCAGACCTGCGACTAATTCCAGATGGTTGGCTTTATGACGGGCGAAGCGGGCTTCCACACCCTCTTCAGCAATCAGTGCTAAGCCTTCTCGCAGCGCATAAAACATGCTGATGGGAGCTGTGTGGTGGTAGCGCTTTTGTCCGCCGAAGTATTCGTCGAGCAACTTGAAATCCAGGTACCAGGTGCGATTGGAAGTCTGGCGAGCCCGTAACCGATTCATCGCATTTTCACTTACCGTGATGGGAGATAGACCAGGAGGGCAGCTTAACCCTTTTTGCGAGCAACTAAAGGCGATATCAATGCCAGTGGCATCCACGTTAATGGGCATGGTGCCTAGCGACGTGACGCAATCGGCAATTACCAACGCGCCAACTTCATGCGCTGCCTGGCAAATAGCATTGCCACCTTGCCAAACGCCAGTGGACGTTTCCGCAGTGACGTAGCCGACCATAGTGGGCCTTTCACGCAGGATGGCTTCGCGCACTTCGGCATCGGTGAAAGTTTCACCCCAAGGTTTTTCAACGCGAACTACGGTTGCCCCTTGACGATGACCCATTTCGGCGATGCGATCCGCAAAATAGCCTGCTATAAAAACTACAAACTTGGTGTCTTCATGGACAAAGTTGGAAACGGCGGCTTCCATTCCCGCACTACCAGTTCCAGAAAGCACCATGGTGAATGGATTGGTGGTGCCATAAACCATCCGCAACCAGGGCCGGATCTCTTCGTTGATTTGGAAAAAGAAGGGGTCCAAATGTCCCACAATGGGTTTGGCCATGGCCTCGTACACTCGCGCCGCGACGGGAGTGGGTCCGGGTCCAAATAGGAGCCGGTGGGGAGGATTAAGGCTTGGAATCGAACTAGACATATCTTTTTCAGTGTAACGTGAAATGAGTGTCTGTCACTTTGCCGATTGATGCATCGCTTGCACCGATCCTGAATTCCCTGAAGAAAAATCGTAATTTGGTGCTGGAAGCCGCCCCTGGCGCGGGTAAGACAACCCGTGTTCCACCGGCTCTTTTGACGCTAACGAACAAAGAAGTTTGGGTTCTGGAACCGCGACGCATTGCCGCCCGCATGGCCGCCCGGCGAGTAGCCGCTGAAATGGGGGAAAAGCTTGGGGAAACTGTCGGATATCAGGTTCGCTTCGAAGAAGTTGCCGGTCCGAATACTCGACTTCGCTTTCTGACAGAAGGCGTTTTGACGCGAAGAATGCATTCCGATACAACGTTGAGCGCCGTCGGAATTGTTGTTCTCGATGAATTTCATGAACGCCACATGGATGCCGATCTGGCGCTGGCATTGCTGCTGAATCTGCAACTGACGGTACGTCCTGATTTGCAACTGCTGGTGATGTCCGCCACAATTGACGCCGCGCCTATCGCCGAACATCTGCAATGCGAAGTGATCCGTAGTGAGGGGCGATTATTTCCGCTGACGGAACGTTGGACGCCTTACTCCAACGCCAGGCTGGAGGACCAAGTGGTTACGGCGCTTGAATCGGTGCCGCTTTTGGGAAACACGCTGGTATTTCTACCTGGAGCGGCGGAGATCAGGCAAGCAGAACTCGCAGTGGAATCCATTGCCCGCAGTCGCAATTTATTGGTGCTGCCCTTGCATGGCGATCTGGCCCCTGCCGAACAGGATAGAGCTGTGGAGCCGAACTCTTCTTTGAAGCTGATCCTTGCAACCAACGTCGCCGAAAGTTCCATCACGATTGACGGATTGACCACCGTGATTGATAGCGGTCTGGCTCGCACCGCCTTTGATTCGCAGTGGACTGGCATTCCGGAACTGCGTGTCACCCGCATTAGCCAGGCATCGGTTCGCCAGCGTGCTGGTCGTGCTGCACGCACCGGACCTGGCACCGTGATCCATCTTTATACAGCCGAGGATTTTGCACGTCGCCCTGCGCAGGATACGCCGGAACTGCTGCGGCGGGAATTGTCGCAACTATTACTTGACCTGGACGCTCTGCATCTGAACCCTGACACGTTGCCTTGGCTTGCGCCACCGCCTGCGGAACACATTGCCGCTGCACGGGAACTGCTGAATCGTCTGGGGGCATTCGGTCCTGCTGGGCGCAAAATGGCAAGGCTCCCACTGCCGCCTCGCTTGGCTAGGTTGGTGGTGGAAGCGGAATCGCGCAATGCAGGGTATGACGGTTGTCGGATGGCTGCTGCGTTGTCTGCTGGAGAGCGTCTAAACAGTCGTAGCAAGCAAGCTTCGCCAAGTGACCTGTTGGTGTTGATGGATCAGGATTGGCAGTATCGTACCCGTCAAACGTTGGAACAAATCAGACGGGCAGCCGGTGTTCGAGATCAACGCCATGCTGCGGATGAAGATCTGTTGATGGCTACGCTTGCGGCATTTCCAGATCGACTGGCGGTGCGTAAGCGCGCTGGCGAGTACAGTTTGGCTGGTGGCGGTTCGGCCCGTCTGGCTGCGGAAAGCGCTTTGGAAGGTGAGGCGTTAATTGTGGCGGTGGATGTGGAAGAGCGCAAGGACAAAGGCTTGCCGCTGATTCGCCTCGCCAGTAAAGTGCAACCGGAATGGTTGATTGATCTATTTCCAGAAAAAATTGTGGAATCCATTGGCTTGGAATGGAACACGGCAAAGGAGCGGGTGGAAGCTCGCAGTGCGCTGCTTTATGACGGATTGATCATTGAAGAATCGCGCAGTGGGGAAGTGGATGCGGTGCCAGCCACCAGTCTGCTTACGACCAAAGCGTTGGAAGCGGGGATGGCTCGTTTTGTAGGCGAAGATGTTTGGCATGCGTTGCGGGCTCGGCTTTCATTTGCGTCGGAACATCTTGCACTTCCGCCTGTGGATGATGCCTTCCTGCAGCCTTTGATTGAACAGAGCGCGTATGGCTTGGAAAGTTTTGCGGAATTGAAAACGCTGCTGGCCGATGGCGGATTGCAGCGCACGGTGTTGCAAGGATTTCCCAGTGACGTGGCTCGTCGCTTTGAAGAGTTTGCGCCTGATCGTTTGCGGTTGCCATCGGGTCGCATGGCTCGTGTGGAATATGCTGAAGGACAACTACCCTGGGTTGCGTCGCGGTTACAGGATTTCTTCGGCATGAAAGAAACGCCCAAAGTGGCTGGGGGTCGCGTTGCGGTTGTGGTTCACTTGCTGGCACCAAACTATCGACCAGTGCAGATGACGTCAGATTTGGCTGGGTTTTGGCAGCGGCTCTATCCGGAAATTCGCCGGGAGTTATCGCGACGATATCCGCGTCATGCCTGGCCGGAAGACCCTTTGTCAGCCAAGAAGAGTCTCTAAGATATCGGGAATTTCAAAAATTGCCCGATTGTGAAGGGCCGCGGCATTGGCCTTATATTTGGCTAGCGCACCGGGCTGCAACATGCGTCGCGAAGCATCCACAATCTGGTCGAAGTTCGGGACAACTTCGCCGATCTGATTCTCTACAATCCACTCCGAGTTGTATCGTTCCTGGGGCAAGGTCCAGGCATTGCGTTCGGTGATTACAGGAAGCCCCATGGCTACGGCCTCGTTGATACTGCCTGGGCCAGGCTTGCCGATCATCCAATCACTCAGCTTCATGTACATGGGGATTTCCTGGGTGAACCCTTCGACGAATTTAGTTAACCGTCCCTTGCGCGCTCGTAGCGATTCCGCCAACTTGGCATTCTTTCCGCAAATGAAAATCAATTGCAAATCAAGGTCCGATTTGTCCAGCCTATCGGCAATGGTCTTCATCACGTTGGAGCCTTGGCCACCGAACATCACAAGGGCGGTGGGCTTTGTCGGATCAAGACCCAGTTCGCGACGCCTTGCAGCAACATCCACATCAACTGGTTCATAGAATCGTGGATTCAGAATCATGCCTGAAGTACGGATCACCTTGTCTTTGGAATGACCCAGGCCCAGCGCCTGTTGTTCCGCCTTAGCCGAACCGCAAATGAAATATTGATCCTGTTTTTCAATCCAAAAATGCGGAGGGTAATCGGCAATATCGGTGAGCACTGTGACGTAAGGAATGGTGGCTGAAACTTTGCGAAGACCCTCCAGCATGGAGCGATTGAAATTCGGCACCAGCGACACAACCATGTCTGGTGGGCTGGCCTGCCAGTGTTTTGCCAACACCTTCACTTGCGATCCGTGATACAGCCAGATCACGCCGTGCATCAGCGGCATTAGTTGTGCCGACCCCAACGTCCAACCCTTTTCAAGCACCAGGTTGTAAATATCTTCCAACCGCAGTCCGGTAACTTTGCGGAAGATATCCAGTTCGTCCAAAACATCCTGAACATCAATCAGGCGGACTTCCCAAGGTCTTTTCTGATTTTCGATGACCTGCTTCAACGCGGTGGCAGCAGCCCGGTGGCCACCACCCGCATCGAAGAACATGAAGTCCAAAATTGGGCGATTATTCAATCGTTCCTCTCATAGTGCACACTCATAGCGACGGTTGATTAGCGGCTCGCTTCTTCCAACGATAAGCGGCTACAGAATTCTTCCAGAAGTATTTTTCGGCAATGGCTTGTCCCTTTGCCGAAAAATATTCGTGAACGACGGCCAGCACTTTGGAGTAGTCATCCCAGTTGTCGCTATTGGGCCAATCGCTGCCGTAGACGACGCGGTCTGGTCCAAACACGTCGAACAGTTGATCTAGCCGCGCTTTGTAAAAGGGCAGATCCGTTGGCACGCGGCCATCTACCCGACGCAGCACTGAAGAGACTTTCACATAGACCTGCTTACGTGTTCGGAACTTTTCCAAGTTTGTTTCGTAAGCTTTATTCTCGACAGCCAGAGTAGGAATTGTGATTTGCGGCAGGTGGTCGATCATGATGCGCAAGTTAGGAAGTGTATCGGAAAGGTGGAGCAAGTCCTTAATTAATGCCGGATTTGGATTAGCCGAATCCATGGTCAAACCGGCATCTGCCAATACTTTCAGATCGGCGATGACGGCGGGATTCGCAACGCCAGCATGGAAGTCCCTGTCCCACAAGTTTCCATAGCGAAGTCCCAGTAAAAGAGGGTTTTTGTGGAACCTGTCAAAATTCTTACGGAACTCCGGTTTACCCGGTTCCAGGTTTCCGATGATGCCAACAATGATGGGATCTTTGGCAATTAGATCCAGCACCCATTGGTTATCTTCAACCCACGGGCTGGCTTCCACTTTGATGGCACCGACTACACCCAGCGGCGTAACCATTTTTCGATAGCGGTCTGGCAACGCGGGTTTATAAAGCTTGGCGTTATCTTTGGGCGGCCAGGGGATACCTTGCTTTCGAGTCGGGTCGAACAGGTGGATGTGCGTGTCTATGATGGGCACTGTCATTTTGCTATCGGCGCCAAATGCTTGCAACGCGGCGGCGGCGGTTGTGGATGCGAAAGTTCTGCGGTTCACGAACCGTATTCTATCGCGATGGCCAGCTACCGTGCCGCTTGAAAATCGTCCCAAGGGTTGGCGGGCAAGTCTCGCATCAGTTTTTGCCAATCATGTTCTTTGTACTTTTCCAAGTGTTCTTTGGCTTTAAAGTTGAGACCACAGGCATGACCCATAGCAGCAGAAATTTTCATTGCAGCCGCCATATTGGCATCCACTACTTTGTTCTGCACTGCGCCTGCAGTGCCATATGGACCCCACCATCCCTTAATGCCGCGCGGGGAAAGGTCAATGTGTCCGCACAGAGTACGCTCACTTGGCTGCTCTGTTTTTTCGAAGGTATCGTAATGATCAGCCAGAAATGTTTTGGCCAACTGCGCATCAATCTTTCCCTTGTTTTCACTCATCAGTTGATCCCAACGAACATGACGGGCATTGGCGCTGATCCCCATATCCTTGACGTCGAAATCTGTTTCCTCTTTCACCAGTTTTTCATTGACCGGAAAATTGGAACCGGCGAAGTAACCATCTTTCGACCGTTGTAAGTTGACGTGCTTCAATCCTAATTCCAACGAAGCGATCTCACCTGTGCGCCGGTCGGCTATCAACCAATTGTTGGCGTACCCGCCGTTGTTACCTTCTTTCATGATGCTGGCGAATTCATCAATGGAACCGGCATATTGCATGGCTTTGCGCGCTCGTACAAATTCGGGAATGCCTTTGGGGTCAAATCCACTGAACTGGCTGATGGTAGTTTCAGTAATCATCAGTCCTGCGGAATTAATGCCGAAATCGTCGGCACTGTGAATGTAGCCTGGCAGCCCGTCCATCAAAATGCGGTGGCCTTTGTTGGGCGCGATATCGAACATAATGTTCCAGTGCGACCCATCCATGTAACTGGTCCAGTTATTGTGCGCCAGCACTGGCTTGCCGTCTTTGGTATAAGTGCCCGTGGCCACAAAAGCGCTGCAACGCTCTGGAACAGGGGGTTTCACTGCATTTGGGGTGCCCTGTTGCTTGTCATAAAAAGGAACGTAATAGGGTCCTGTTTCAAGCGATGTGTTCATTGCTACCAAGTCCCACATGTCCAACTGCTTAATACCGTGCGCCTGCATCCCAGTCAGGATTCCCTGCAACTCATCGCGATATTCTTTCTCAATTTTTGGCCACAGCACTTCTCGCGCGGTCTTGCGGAAGAAGGCCCAATCCTTGTTGGAATCGTGCACTGATTCCATTTGGATCACTTGAAATGTATCTAGAATTTCTGGTGCCAGCAGGTAGCCATGTTGATAGCCAATTTCCGCAGGGGACCCTTCTAAGTGGACAGATATCCAACCGCTGCGAATGGCGGAGCGAGTTGCGCCCTTCATCTTTCCAGCTTTGGGTTGATCAATTCTACCGCCGGCAAATGCAATACCTGCAGCTAATAATGTTACAAAGGCAAAACGGTTAATAGACGGCAAGGCCCTCTCCAATGTTCTAATTATAGAAAGAAGCATGATCCACCGCACAATCCTTTCTTTTACATTTTTCACCGCACTGTTGTCGGCGCAAAATATTGTCATCAATTCTGAAAAGCCTGATGCTGTTATAGCGTACGTCAACGGCAAACCAATCACGCAAGTGGAGTTCCAGCAGATTGCCTTGTCTGTTGATCCAAAAGTTCAAGAAGCCATGAAAGGGAATCCAGAAGAGTTTCTTCGCTACTTCGGCTTTATGGACAAGTTGGTGGAACAAGCTAAGAAAGAGCAACTGGAATCGAAAGAACCTTACAAAACCAAGATGCGGATGATGAACTTGCAAATTCTTTCTGAAGCCATGATGCAGGAGCAAGAATATACCGACATTGTTACGGGCTACGATCAGGAACAGTTTTACAAAAAGCACGCCGACCGTTACAACGAAGCCAACGCCAAACTGATTTATGTTTCCTTTTCCGATACAGTAACGGAACTGAAAGCGAAACAAAGAATTACCGATCTTGCTTCACGCGTCAAGAAAGGGGCCGATTTCGTTGCTTTGGTAAAAGAGTTTTCCGAGGATGAAGAATCAAAGAAGAAGAACGGAGACTTCACCATTCACAAGACGGATCAGATTCCAGACACTGTGAAAAATGCTGTTTTCGGACTGCAAAAAGGTCAGATGACCGAACCGATCAAATTGCCCAACGGTTACTATCTTTTCCGGTTGGAAGAATTAGTTGTTAAGCAGTACAAGGACGTGAAGGACGATATCTATCGGGAACTGAAGTTGGAGCGAAAGAATTTGTGGCTGACTTCTGTCAGGAATCAAGTGACAGTGAAGGCGCCTGATGTGGCTGCCACGCCCGTCATGCCTGCCCAACCGGCCAAGTAAGCTACGATAGAAGTTTCCCCATGACACAGACCGTTCCAGACGTGCTGGCTCGTATTGTCGAGCAGAAAAGGGCAGAGCTTGCCATCAGTGGCGGGATCACTCCGCACCTGGAACGACAGGCCGTTGACTCCGTCGCTGCCCGCCGTAGATTCCGTGCGAACCTGGTTGCCAGTGCGCCTTCCATCATCGCTGAAATCAAGAAAGCGTCTCCCAGCAAAGGGTTGCTTTCTTCAGACTTCTCGCCATCACGGATTGCAAAGCAATATGAACTGGGTGGTGCCGTAGCGCTGTCAGTCCTTACTGATATCCACTTTTTTCAAGGCGGCTTGGCAGATTTGGCGGAGGCACGTAGCGCAGTCAAAATTCCAGTCTTGCGCAAGGATTTCACGCTTGACGAATTTCACATAGTGGAAGCTGCCGCGTCCGGGGCCGATGCGATTCTGCTGATTGCCGCGATCCTAACTCCAGCTGAACTACGACGTTTCCGCGAGCTTGCTGCAACCTTTGCAATGGACGTTCTGGTTGAGGTTCACGATGGACAGGAACTGGACATTGCTCTGGATTCGGGTGCTGAAATTTTGGGAGTCAACAATCGCAATCTTCATACATTTAAAGTCAAGCTGGAAACTTCATTGGAACTGGCCAGCCGAATTCCCGCGAATATTTTAAAGGTCAGTGAAAGTGGCATCCACTCCAACACCGATTTAAAACTACTGCACGCCGCCGGATATCAAGCCTTCCTTGTGGGTGAGCATCTGATGAAATCTGGCGATCCGGCGACGTCCCTAAAGTTGTTATTGGCATGATGGTGAAAATTTGCGGCATCACCAATTTGCAGGATGCACTGGCTGCCATAGAAGAAGGGGCAACGGCACTGGGGTTCAATTTTTATCAGCCAAGCCCACGTTACATTACTCCCCAAGCTGCGGCAGAAATCATCGCTCAACTGCCAAAGGATGCGCTCAAAGTTGGCGTTTTCGTCAATGAATCGGCTGGTGTGGTGGAAGCAATTGCCAATTTGGCTGCGCTTGATGTTGTTCAACTTCACGGAAAGGAAACCCCGGATCAAGCACCTGCCGGGTATCCAGTTTGGAAAGCCTTTCGGGTGGATGCAAATTTTTCTGCTGATAAACTGCGTGAATTTCCTGCTGAAGCCTACTTGCTGGATTCGCCAACAGAGCTCTATGGCGGCAGTGGCCATGTATTCGATTGGAATTTGGCCCACAACATTGGCCACAAAATTATTCTGGCAGGCGGATTAGATGCATCCAATGTGAGACAGGCCATTGCCACCGCTGCACCTTGGGGCGTGGATGCTTGTTCGCGGCTTGAATCCTCACCAGGACGCAAAGATCGCGCCAAAATGTCAGCATTCCTATGCGAGCTTAGAAATTTATGATTACTTCCCAACCAGACGCCCACGGTCACTTTGGCCCCTACGGAGGGCGGTACGTGCCGGAAGTCCTGATGAATCCTCTTGAAGAATTGGAGCAGGCCTACTTATTGGCCCGTCAAGACCCGGCGTTTCAAATTGAGCTGGATGATCTGCTAAAAAATTATGCAGGCCGTCCCACACCGCTCTATTTTGCCAAGCGACTTTCGGCAAATTTGGGTGGCGCAAAGATTTATATTAAGCGCGAAGACCTGCTGCACACTGGTGCTCACAAGATCAACAATTGCCTTGGCCAAGTTTTGTTAGCCCGTCGGATGGGTAAGAAACGGATTATTGCGGAAACCGGGGCAGGGCAGCACGGGGTGGCCACGGCTACTGTTTGTGCGCTGTTTGGCTTACAGTGCCGCGTTTATATGGGTGAAGAAGACATGCGTCGCCAACGTCTGAACGTCTTTCGAATGCGGCTTCTTGGTGCTGAAGTGGTGGCGGTCAATACCGGTAGCCGAACATTGAAAGACGCCATCAGCGAGGCCATGCGCGATTGGGTGACCAACGTTGGCGACACGTACTACCTGCTTGGTTCCGCACTGGGGTCGCATCCGTATCCATTGATGGTTCGCGATTTTCATAGCTGCATGGGTATTGAAGCTCGTGAGCAAATCCTGAAAGCTACCGGTCGCCTGCCTGATTCGATTTTTGCTTGCGTCGGCGGTGGCAGCAATGCCATCGGAATATTCCACGCGTTCATTGGCGACGCCACTGTGAAGCTGATTGGCATTGAAGCTGGTGGCCATGGTCCGGAACTTGGCGAACATGCTGCCCGCATGTCCGGCAGTAAGCCAGGCGTTTTGCAAGGTGCTTACAGCTATCTTTTGCAGGATGAAGATGGCCAGGTGGCATTAACACATTCCATTTCTGCAGGACTTGATTACGCCATGATCGGCCCTGAACACGCATGGTTGGCTGACCGTGGACGGGCTGAATATACTTCCTGTCTGGATAAAGATGCCTTGGACGCGGCATGTATGTTGTCACGAACGGAAGGATTGATTCCGGCTCTGGAATCGTCACACGCTGTGGCTGAAGCGATTCGCCGCGCACCTGACGCCAAAGACCAGATTTTCTTAGTAAACTTAAGCGGTCGTGGTGACAAAGACATTGATATCTATCGTGAGAACTTAAAGGATCTGGATGAACCAGACACGAATTAGCAAACGCTTCCAGCAGCTTCGAGAAGAAGGCAACCCAGGCTTAATTGCCTACCTGACAGCCGGTGATCCCAGCATGGAAAGGACACCTGATTTGGTGTTGGCCTTAGAACGTGGAGGGGCCGATATTATTGAGCTGGGCGTGCCATTTTCCGATCCCATCGCCGATGGCCCAGTGATTCAACGCGGTTCGGCCAGAGCTTTGAAGAACGGTACCAATGTGGCCAAGGTTCTGGAGATGGCAAAGAGGATCCGGGAAAAATCGGAGATTCCCCTGCTGTTGTTCTCCTACATGAATCCATTGTTAAGTTACGGTTTTGAACGTTTGGCGGTGGACGCTGTGGCCGCTGGAATTGACGGCTGTCTGATGACGGATTTGAGTGTGGAAGAGGCTGAACCCTACGTGGGCAGTTTGCGCAAGGCTGGGTTGGATACAGTATTTTTAGCAGCTCCTACCAGCCCTCCGGCGCGGTTGGAACTGGTAGCCCGCTACTCGTCTGGTTTCGTTTATCTGGTTTCCCGCACGGGCGTAACCGGGGAGCAGGATCAACTGTCCGATGCGGTTGCCCCTTTGGTTGCCAATACTCGAAAATTTACGGATCTGCCGTTGGCTGTTGGTTTCGGAATTGCCACTGCGCGCGATGCTGCGGCGATTGGTGCAATTGCCGACGCGGTAGTTGTAGGCAGCGCCATTGTCCGCCTGATCGAAAATAATTCAGACTCACCAGAGCTGGAACAAAAATTGGAAGCATTGGCTCGCGAATTGAAGCAGGGCGCGCTTTCGGCGAAAAAGCAATGAATGAAGATCAGGTAAAGCTGGAACTGGCGAAGCTGCGGGATAAGATTGACGGTGTTGACCGCAAACTTGTGGAACTGCTGAATGAACGGACGCGTGTGGTGGAAGAAATCGGTGCGGTGAAACGAACCTATCAATTGCCCGTTTATGAGCCCAAGCGCGAAGACGAAGTGTACTTGAATATTGTCGCCAGCAACCAGGGACCGTTGCCACACGATTCCGCCAAACGAATTTTTGAACGCATCATAGATGAGATGCGCACGGTGCAGCGCAACCGTATGAATAAAGAAAGCGTATGAGGAATCCATGTTAGTTGTTATGCAAGAGGGTGCTGCTGAAACCCAAATTCAGCAAGTGATTGACCGCTTAGTAGTGATGGGATTTACTGTGCATCGCTCCACTGGTTCCACCCATACTTTGCTTGGTGGCGTTGGTCCGGTGGATGATTTCGAACCCGGTGATTTTGAAGTGATGAGCGGCGTGAAAGAATGCCATCGCATTGTTTCGCCCTATAAGTTGGCCAACAAAAGCTTCCGTCCACAAGGCACCATTGTTGAAGTAAAAGGGGTGCGCATTGGCGGTCCGGAAGTGATTGTGATTGGTGGCCCCTGCAGTGTTGAAAACAGCGACAACATTGAAGCTTGCGCGGAAATTGTGGCGAAAGCTGGCGGGCGTGGCTTGCGTGGAGGCGCTTTCAAACCGCGTACCTCCCCTTATAGTTTTCAAGGCTTGGGCGAAGAAGGTTTGAAGATGATGCGGCGGGCAGCCGAGCGTCACAACCTGATTGTGGTGAGTGAAGTAATGGACCGCTCACAAATTTCCATGATGGCGGAGTATGTTGACGTGTTTCAATTGGGCGCACGCAACATGCAGAATTATAATTTATTGCGGGAGTTGGGGAACGTACGTAAACCTGTGCTGCTGAAACGGGGCATCGCCGGGACCATTGAAGAACTGTTGCTATCGGCAGAGTACATTATGTCCGGTGGTAACTACGACGTGATTTTGTGTGAGCGGGGTATTCGCACTTACGAAACAGCCACTCGCAACACCATGGATATTTCGGCCATTCCGGTGGTGAAGGCACTGAGTCATCTACCTATTATGGCCGACCCTTCGCACGGCACTGGACGTCGCGATAAGGTTCTTCCCATGGCCAGGGCTGCGGTTGCCGCTGGTGCTGATGGCGTTTTGGTGGAAGTGCATCCCGATCCAGATCATGCCCTGAGCGACGGTGCACAAACACTAAAGCCCGAACAATACGCAACCATGATGGACCAGATCCGAGCCATTGCAATAGCAGTGGACCGCTTCATTCAACCGGCCAAGTGATATGCGCACCGTAGCAATTGTTGGCGTGGGACTGATTGGTGGATCGTTCGCCTTGGCTCTTAAAAAGGCCGGATTCGCTGGCGAAATCCTGGGCGTGAGTTCAGAGCGAACCATTGCAACTGCTCTGGAACGAGGTGCGATTGATCGTGCTGCGACCTTTGAACAAGCAGTCAATGAAGCGGACTTCGTTTACCTGGCATCGCCCATTCACAACATCATTACGGATATTGAACGGATAGGTAAGATTGTAAAGCCCCGTGCCAGATTGTTGGTCACCGACGCGGGCAGCACCAAGCAGGAAATTGTAGCAGCGGCCGCCAAGTACTTACCCGCAGGCATATTTATTGGTGGACATCCAATGGCTGGAAAGGAATCGCGAGGCGTGAGTTCAGCCGATGCCAATCTGTTTCAAGGCCGCACCTATGTGCTGACTCCCACAGCTTTAGAACAAATGCAATGGCCTGCGGTGATTGAACTGCTGCATTGGATTTCCAAAGCTGGCGCCAACCCATTAGTGCTTACGCCGCAACAGCACGATCACGCTGTTTCCTTCACTTCGCATTTACCGCAACTGATTTCAACAGCACTGGCAATTTCCGTGGACCGCAATTTGCCCGATGCGAACAGTCAGAAAACTGCTGGCCCCGGCTTTCAGGATATGAGCCGTTTGGCACTTTCGTCCTTTGAGGTGTGGAACGACATTTTGGATTCCAATGCATCGGAAATTGATGCTGCACTAGAATCTTACATTGCTGTCCTAACCCAATTTCGGACCCAATTGAAGACAGATCCTTCTGCCCTTCAGATTTCGTTTGAGCAAGCGGCTGCGTTTCGCAAACGCTTATTCACCGCCACCATCCTGGGTAGTTGATAGAATATGAGTATGGTTCGTCCAACGAGAATTGTTGTTTTAGCCTCATTTTTAATGGGTTTGGCTTTTCCCTATGTTTGGGGTGCAGCGACCACCAAGAAAGCGAATGTGCCTGTGAAGAAGGGTGCTGTCACCAAAGCCCCTACAAAATCTGTGGCTGTGGTTAAAGGCACTGCTAAAAAGACTTCCGCCCGCCCAGTGGTTGTGGCAGCGGGTAAGAAGCGGGTAGCTTCCCGCAGCTATGCAAAAACGGGCAAGCGAGTTGTGGCTGCACCCATCTACCGTGGGCAAGGCTCGCCGACTCCAGATCGATATCAGGAAATTCAGCAGGCACTGATCGACAAGGGTTACATGCAAGGTACGCCATCTGGATCATGGGATGCGCAAACCACCGATGCGATGCGTCACTTTCAAATGGAAAAGCATTTACCAGCCAGCGGCCAATTGAATTCCATGTCTTTAATCCAATTGGGACTGGGTCCCAAGCGGTTAACGGCCACGAATACGGCTCCAGCACCCCCTGTACTTTCACCCGTTCCAACGGTGCAGCCTTAATATGATTATCGGCGTTCTAAAAGAAATCAAAGATCACGAAACACGCGTGGGGCTGGTGCCCGCCAGTGTGACGGCGCTGGTGGAATCTGGCCACAGAGTGTTGGTGCAATCTGGTGCAGGGAAAGGAAGCAGCTTACCAGATCAGGATTATGTGGAAGCCGGTGCCGATATTGTGGCCACTGCTGGTGAAGTTTGGGACCGTTCCGATATGGTTGTGAAGGTGAAGGAACCGCTTCCTGCGGAATACGTTCACTTCCGTCCTGGTTTGATTCTCGCAACATTTCTTCACCTGGCACCGCTGCCGGAACTGACGGCGAAACTGCTGGAATCCAAAGTTTCTGCGGTGGCTTATGAAACGATTCGCGAAAAGGACGGGTCGCTGCCGGTACTCACTCCGATGAGCGAAGTGGCTGGTAGAATGTCTGTCCAAGTGGGTGCGCAGTATCTGGAAAAGGCCAACGGTGGTCGGGGGATTTTGCTGGGGGGAGTTCCTGGTGTAGCACCGGCGAATGTGGTGATTTTAGGCGGCGGCATTGTGGGTCACAATGCTGCGAAAATCGCTTGTGGGCTGGGCGCGCACGTCACCATCATCGACAAAAATTTGAACCGGTTGCGGGAACTGGACGATATTTATAATGGCCATGTAGTGACGCTGGCCTCAGATGTTTATACGATTCGTGGCGCTTTGAAGCATGCCGATCTGGTGATTGGCGCAGTGCTGATTCCTGGTGCATCCGCCCCCAAGCTGGTTCGACGAGACATGATTTCGTTGATGAAACCGGGTTCCGTGGTGGTAGACGTTGCCATTGATCAAGGTGGTTGCCTGGAAACATCAAAACCAACCACTCACACCGATCCGGTTTACTACGTGGACAGCGTCCTGCATTATTGCGTGACGAACATGGCCGCAGCCGTTCCCCATACATCCACTTTCGCTTTGAACAACGCCACGCTGCCTTATCTTCTGCAACTGGCCAATAAAGGATTGGTGGAGGCTTGCCTCAGTAATCCAGCCATTGCGGAAGGTGTTAATACGTATAAGGGCGAAGTAGTTTATGCAGGTGTGGCGGAATCGCAGCAGCGCAAGTGGAAGAGCTTGGCCAGCCTGATGTAAGGCTCTTAGGCTTTGATGATGATGGGAGTTCGGCTGGCTTGATTCAATCGCTTCACCTGATACATTCTGCGGTCGGCTTCTGAAAGCAGCGCCTCCACGGTTTCTCCATCTTGCGGAAAGATCGCAATGCCAATGCTGATGGCCAAATGCTCTGTTCCTGTAATTTGCATTCCAACCTGCTTCACCATTTCGTCAATCTGGTGAACGCGTTGTTGGGCATCGTCCAAATTCATGCCGAGCAAGGCCACAACAAATTCGTCACCGCCCAACCTGCCTACTAAATCGTACTGCCGGAACAGTTCGCGAAGGCTGGCGGCAAATGCTCGTAAGATTTTATTCCCCGTCAGATGCCCAAACATATCGTTGATTTTCTTGAACCCGTCCAAGTCGCAAACCATAACCGCCAAGGGCTCACCGGTGCGACTGCTGCGAGCAAGTTCGGCATCCACCCGCTGGAAAATGGCTCTGGCGTTTGGCAAACCCGTCAGATAGTCAACTGAAGCGGAGGTTTCTGCCTGTTCGTATTTTCGGGCATTTTCTACCGTGAAGGCCAGTTTCCCGGCAACTGCCTGAAGAATACGAAGGTGATCGCGACTAAAAGAATCGGATTCGGTTCGATACAGCGTGATCACGCCAATGGTCCCATTCACTCCCACCAAAGGAACAGCCAAGGCACCCCGCAGGACCGTCGATAAATTCGCCGCACTCAATAGACCCGGTTCCATCACCGGATTTCCATTAATCACAGGTTTTGAATGGGCTGCCACCCATCCGGAAATCCCCGCACCTTTGGGAATATTCAAGCCCTGAAGCAACATGCTATCGGCACCTTCCACATACTCTGGGGTGAGAACCTCGTTCTGCAGAGTGAACAAGGCCAGCGCATGAAACGGAACCATTGGTTTCAGCCGGGAAGCGACCAGGGAAAGAGTCTCACTAAGGCTCAAGGATGTGCCAAGTTCCTGCGATAACTCGTAAAGGTTTTGAGCCTCTTGTCTGGCGGCTGCAATGGAAGTCAGAAAGTCGATCCGTGGCGCTTCTTGAGCCCTCAGCAACAAGTTTGGCGGCTCTTCTTCAAAGTTGACCCGGCGATCCACTGGTTGTTCCCTGGCAACTCGCTGGATATCATTCTGTTTCGGGATATTCTGTTTCGAAAGCTCTTCCAACTCAAGGTAGCGGAGTTTAAGTAGGTCCACAATTTTCGGATCGAAGCTCTTCCCGGATTCCCTCGAAATATATGCCACGGCATCTTCTAAAGGGAGTGCCGGCCGATACTGTTTGTCTGATGACAAAACATCCAGGCTGTCCACGACAGAAAGGATTCTGGCACCAATGGGAATCTGCTCCCCTTTCAACCCGTACGGGTATCCTGACCCATCCCATTTTTCATGATGGGCCAATACAATGGGTGCCACAGGGTAGGGGAATTGAACTCGCTCAAGAATTTCTGCCCCCACAATGGGGTGGATTTTCATCTTTTCGAACTCTTCCGGAGTGAGTCGGCCCGCCTTGGAACTGATGTGTTCCGGCACAGCCAGCTTGCCGATGTCATGGAGAATCGCCGCAGCCCGTAGCGCCTCGATCTCTTTTGGGGCCAGACCCAACTGCTTGGCCAGTTCTACGACGTAAATTTGAATGCGCTGCAAATGAGCATGAATGGAATCGTCTTTTGCCTCAATCGCCAATGCCAGCGCTTCGATGGTCCGAAGATGCAGCGACGCCATTTCTTCTGCGTGAGCTTTGCCATCCTGAAGCCTGCCCGTGTAGCTGCTGTATGAGCTATAAATCAAGTACACCAAAGGCAGCAGTAGCAGGGACACCTGCCAGCCCAATTCCAGGGACGCAAAATGCATGAGCCCTGCCAGACAGGCACCTACCAGATACAGTGGGAAGGACCATAGGTAGTTCTTTTTCCAGATCGCTACTATGTTTCTCCCTTCCGTCAACCCAATGGCGATGGCGATTGGGACGGTGTTGAGCAGGAAGAAGGACAATGTCAACGCAGTCAAAATCAAGGGCATGCCCAGCGTTGAAAAACGGGATCCCAGGACCGCATACAGCGCATAGACAATGGCGATAGCGAAGCAGTTGTTCGACACCGAAAAGGCGATCTGATAGTTTTTTGACTTCTTGGGAAACACACTTTGCGACAAGACGGAAACGATTCCCAACAAGATAGATTCAGCCAAACTCAGTTCCAGCACGCCTACGAATGCAAACAGAAACGACACCGACAGCGTCCCTTGAATGGAAGGCAGTTGGATTCTCATCCTGGCGGCAACCACGGTAATCAAAACATACGTTACCAGCCGGGCGAGATCTGCCGATCTCCATTGGCTCAATCCCAAGCCAATCGTCAGCGCCCCTATCACAATGACGGCGGCAGCGAAAAAGTTGGCGGATTGGGAATTGCGAGGATCCATTAAGCCGGAATCAACTCCCGTGATTTGAATCGTAATGTGGGTACCGCGTTCACCAGCTTGCGGGTGTACTCATGCTGCGGATTTTCAAAGATGTCCTTCGGTTCCCCTTGTTCCACAATTCTGCCCTCATGCAAAATGGCGATGCGATGGCACAGCGATGCCACCGAAAGCAAATCGTGCGACACATAGAGCATGGCCGTAGCATTTTCGCGATTCAACCGGGCAAACAGCTCCAATATTTCAGCCTGGGTAAGCGCATCAAGAGCGCTGGTGGGCTCATCGGCCAGCAACAGTGCCGGTTTATGCAGCACGGCCATCGCGATTAGGACTCGTTGGGCCAGCCCCACGCTGAGCTGTGTTGGATAGCGGTTGAGAAAGGCAACGTCTACCGAGAGACTGACTTGACGCAGCGTTTCCATAATCACCTGCGTGCCATCCAACTTAGAATGAGCTCGCCATGCTTCCAGTAACTGATTTCCTACGGTCATGGAGGGGTTGAGGGATGCGAGCGGGCTTTGCATCACCAAACTGATGTCCTTGCCGCGCAGTTTCCGCATGTCCTTTTCGCTGGCTTTCATTAAGTCTGTTTCGCGAAACAGAATACTGCCTGAATCACTGCCTCCCTTGAAATGCAGCAGCCGCAAAATGGACAGCGCCAGAGTGCTTTTTCCCGACCCGCTTTGTCCCACCAGTCCCAGAATTTCGCCCGCTTGAACGTCCAGGCTCACCCCATTGAGGACGGTCCCCTTGCCAGGGTATTCCGCCGTCAGATACAACGAAAGTAGTGGAGTCAATCCCATAGACTTGCCCTATTTGGCGACTTTCCCCGCCCCTTCGGCAAAATAGATTTCTTCAATGTTCCACACCATGTGTGGCGGAAGAATGGCTGGTTTCAGGTTTTTTACACGAGGAGATGCTGCTCCCAAAGTGCGCTTATTAATCAGATAGATGATCGGCGATTGCAGCGCTGCAATCACCTGAACCTTGTCAAAAGCTGCTTTCCGCTTCTTCGGATCAATTTCTTTAGACTGCAACCGCATCCATTTATCAATGTCTGCTTCCCAGCTTGTGACTGGTGTCTTTTGATTGGGATTCCAAGCGTGGCTGGAACCGGAACTGAGCCAAAAGTTCATTTGCGAAGAAGGGTCCAGGTCCGTATTCACCACACCCAACAAACAAGCTTCATAGTTAAAGGTCCGCATGATTCTTTCAATCAGGGAAGGGAAGTCCAGCGCCGCTACCGTCACTTTGATGCCCATTTGCCGCAAATCCGCCTGAATCATGGCCGCCAGCCGCTCTCTTACTTTGTTGCCGGTATTGGTGACAATGGTGAATTCCACGAGGTTGCCGCCTTTGTCCTTCAACTGCTCCCCATCTAAACGAAAGCCCTCTTTTTGTAAGCGAGCCAATGCTGCTTTTGGCTGAAACTCCTGAGCCTTCAACTCGTTTGCGTACCAGAAAATATTGCTCGGTGAGATTGACCCAGCCGCGGGAACTCCAAAGCCGTGATACACAACCCTGGCCATATCCTTTCGATTGATGGATTCTGAAATTGCCAGGCGAAATGCTTGCGATCCGAACCATTCCTTTTTGTACGCTCCAATTGGTGCTGTGGGGACCTGATTGAACCAAAGCTGTGTTGCATCCAACGAAGTTCCCAAATCCAGACTGGTTACCGCTGGATTGGTCTTCAACTTTTCAAAGGCTTCTGGTTCCAGGTTGCTTACCAAATCCAGCTCGCCCTTTTGAAATCGCAACAGTTCAATATCACGATTTCGTTGGAACTCCACACGGATTCCATCCAGGTAAGGAAGTTGTCGCCCGTTACTATCCTTCTTCCAATAGTTGGAATTCCTGGTCATGCGCAGGAACGATCCCGCTTTTGATTCGGCAATCACAAACGGACCCAAGCCCACTGCTTCTTTTTTTGGAGAGCGGGAAGATAGTATGGAAAGGCCTGAAAAAAGCCGTTCCACTCCCGCAACATGGCTTGGGAATTTGACCACCACCGTGGTTGCTCCCAACGCTTTCACTTCCACCGTGCCTGTTTCGGGTCGGAAAGATTCCGCTGCAGGGGAAACCATGGTTTTGTCCAGTAGCTTTTGAATGGTGAAAACTACATCGGCGGAATCGAAAGGAGATCCATCCGAGTATTTCAATCCCTTGCGCAATTGGAAGGTGATTTGCGCCCCGTTATCCCCCAGCTTCCACGATTCGGCCAGTTCCGGTTCAATCTTCTGCGATACCCGGTTCAGCCGTACCAGTGACCCCGACGTCAGATATCGAATCAGTTCCCCCGATTCGTCAGACACCTGCAAAGGATGCAATGTTTTGGGCTCAGAAGGCAGGACGAAACGGAGTTCACCGCCAGTTAGAATCTTTGACGCGCTCAATTCCGCCGGAGTAGCAGCGGCGGCGAGTAGAAATGGAATCAGAATCAAGCTCATAAAGATCCTTTCGGTCGTTGCTGCCAAACTTGTAATAAACTTACAACTCCTACCAGCAACACAATGGGTGCTAGTAACCACCAATTCTGCAATGGGTGTTCCAGGGCGCTGGTTTGTGATTCCAACTCCCGCAATAGGTTTCCCCAACTGGGCATCGGCTCGGATACGCTTAATCCCATGGCCCCCAGGTTTGCCTCGCTGAGGATGAAAACAGGTAAAGAAATCCAGAATTGCGCAAAAAGCAATGGACGGACATTCGGAAGAATATAGTGAAAAAATATGCGTCTTGGCGGAGTTCCCATGGCGTTTGCCTGAAAGACAAAATCGGACGCAATGATTTTTTTTACACCAGCCCGGACCACGCGTGCCGGCCCAGCCCAGCCCAGTAACCCCAGCACCAGAAATGTAATCAACACGGAAATCTCTGGCTGCACATCCAGTGGCATGGCTCCGCGGATGGTGAGAATCAAAAATAGCCAGGGTAGGGATAGGGTAAGGTCCGTTGCCAGTAGAATGGCCCGCTCCCACCGTTTACCGGCAAATGCCGCCAAGCCGCCGATTAAGGCCGCCAGGAAAACAGATACGGCGGCCGCCGCTGGAGCTAGCAAGAGGGAAAGTCTACTTCCATACAGAAGTCTGGCCAACCGATCCCGACCCAGGGCGTCAGTGCCCAACGGGAATTCTTTGGTCGGACTTGCCGCAATGAAGTCGCGAAACTGCTGTTCATACCCGTGCGGGGCCACCCAGCGGGCACCCAGCAAAAGCACCGCTAATCCGATGAGTAGGCACGCAATAATTCGGCGCAGTTTCATTGCCCTGGCACCGTCTCGGCAAGCAAATAGTCCGATAGAGCATTGGCCGTGGTCCCAATCAGCGCCACCACAAAGGTAAGATTCACAAGCAGGGGCAAGTCCCGGCTTAGGGCAGCTTGCCAAGCTAATTGACCTATACCTGGAATGTCCAAAACCACCTCTGCGGGGATAGCGGCACTTAAGCCTAAGCTGACCGATAGACCCACCAGTGCGATCAGTTGGCCAGCAATGGGAGGAATAACGTGGTGAAACAAAATTCGGATCGGCCCCAAACCTTTGGCCATCGCCAAAAGCACGTGTGGCGATTCGTGGGATTGGCGCAGCAAGTTGTAGCTATATCTGAAAATTCTGGGAGTTAATGCCAAAGCCACCACCCAGACACCGGCACTGCCTCTGGCGTCTCCCCATATCAATAGCAGTAGGGCCATTAACGCCGCAGGAAGACAGAGCAACAAATTCGTAGATACTAACCCTAAAGTTTCAATCGGCGACCCAGGATAGGCGAAGCAGATCACCGCCAGTGTGAATCCTAAACACCAACCCAAGGTCACTGATTTTGCAATGGCAAGCAGCGTGACTGGCAGTCGATCTTCCAAAAGTTCTTTCACCGGACGCCCTAACGAACGGGATGTCCCCAGTTCTCCGCGAGCTAATCCCGACAGAAACCTTCCATAATTTCCCAACAGTTGGCGATCCTTTGCCTTTTCCTGCAACATTGTCTGGCGGGTTTCGGCGGATAAGCCGGGGTCCAGTTCCCGTTCATCGGCACTGTAACCAGGGGCAAACACAATTAGAGCCTGGGCCAGGAATCCACCGGCAACAACCACCAACAATATTCGGCCCAATGCACGCAAGACGGACATACGTTTGTCTATCGGCGGTAGTTTTTGTTCTCAATAGCGCGGCATGCTAAGGGTCTGGCCCTAAGTTGAAAATTGATCAACACTAGTACTCCGGTGATTGTTGTGAAACCTATTGGGCCTTCGCCGCATATAAAGAGGTGAATGTTATACTGTGGGAAGTCTGTAATGGCTTTCCAGCCAACCACTTGCGAAAAGGAAGATCGTCAATGAGTGAAAATCCTGTTCCCGTATACCCTCAACCACCTTCGGGAGGGGCCAAGATTCCAGTCCTGTTTGGCGCAGTACTTGCCCTTATAGCATCGAACGTTTACCTGTTCCTTCAATTTGATAAGACCAAAGATGATATTGCCAAGACCAAAGAAGCGTTTACTGAGGAAATTTCCACAGTCAGGCAGACATCTTCTATTTCCGTTGCTACCAGCAAGAAACAACTCATTCAGTTGCAGGATCAATTAGAGACTGCTCGACGGTCGGCGCAAATGTCCTCTGGCCAAGCCAAGGTGGACGCTGAAAAGTATGCCGAAACCTTAGCCCATAAGCTGGAAGCGGAACAGAAAAAGGCGGAAGCCGCGCTGACCACCAAGATTGGCGAAG
Organism: Acidobacteriota bacterium; assembly: GCA_025352795.1. Lineage (GTDB taxonomy): Bacteria > Acidobacteriota > Terriglobia > Bryobacterales > Bryobacteraceae > JANXSF01. Next base: position 73,112 of record JANXSF010000020.1, on the reverse strand, counting down.
CTGCCAATGAAGCAAAAACGGCGATTGGAGCGGTATCCACCGAAGTAGGCGCAGTGAAGACCGAAGTGGGCACAGTCAAAACCGATGTGGCCAACAACAAGACCGAACTGGATAAAACCATAGTCTCGTTGAAAACCGTGCGTGGAGATCTGGATGGTGCGGGTATGAAAATTGCCACCAACTCCGGTGAAATTTCCGCACTGCGGGCTTTGGGCGAACGGAATATCACCGAATTTAAGCTGGGGAAGACCAAAGATCCGCAGCGTGTCGGCGACATTTCCATGCTGCTCAAGAAGACCGACATCAAGAAGAATAAATTCACCGTTGAAGTGCTAGCGGACGATTTAATGACGGAAAAGAAAGATAAATCGATTAACGAGCCCTTGCAGTTTTACACTTCCAAAGCCAAACAGCCCTACGAAATTGTGGTGAACAAGGTGAGTAAAGATGTAATCATCGGCTATTTGTCTACACCCAAGGTCACCAGCGCCCGTTAGTCGTAAGTGTCTGCTATCCTATAAGTTTGGTGGATCTGCCTTGCCCACTGGGCAAGGCATTTCAATTTAACCACGACTGAGAGGTGAATTCGATTGGCTGAAGTACTCGTGCAAGACGGGGAGACCCTGGAAAGCGCATTACGCCGCTTCAAGCGGAAAGTCCAGCAAGAGGACATTATTAAGGAGATCAAGCGTCACTCCTTTTACCTCAAGCCGGGCGAGAAGCGCCGTACCAAGGAAGCCCTAGCGCGGAAACGCAATCGAAAAAAGAGAAGCAAAGACATCGAATAGAGTCTTTGTTTTCCCTTCGTTTATGGGGCGCCAGAGCATCTGCTTTGGCGCCCTTAATCATTTCCGGAGACTTGATAATTGAATGAAGTGGTTTCTGGTCGCTATTCTACTTGCCGCACTTTCTACCTTGATCTGGTTCAAGCGTGGCGATGTCCGCAAGGAAATTGACTTTCGTCGCGCCCAACAGGCACGCGAAGCAAGCGTCACTTCCCTGAACGTAGAACAACTTCGCAATCTGCTGGAACAGGATGATGTGGAGGTTCGCCGCATGGCCGCTATCCGTCTGGCTCACGCCAATGATGCAACCGGTCGGGGCGCTCTAATCGCTTCCCTTTACCCTCAAACTATCTTTGCCACCGGTACCGGAAATCTGCAACCGATTATTGTGCCGGGGAAATCTGTTCGCATCGGTGAGACCATCGCTACCCTGACCGCCGAAAATATTCTCAGCCCAATCAACGGTAAGGTGCTGCGCTATTACCAATCGGACGAAGGCAGTTTCAAGCCCGGCCAACGGGTTGCCGCGATTCTCCCCAAACAGGATACCGTGAAAGACGTCATTAAGGCGATCGCGCTGATCGGCAAAGCGTCGGATGCCGAAGAGTTGGAAGAGTTCGCCAAATCCTATCCTAAATTTGCTGCTGAAGTAGTTTCCGCTAGCCAAACCATTCGCGCTCGTCGAAAATAGAGGCATGCGCTATTTTCTGCCTGCCTTCTTGTTGCTGGCGACATTGTGCCAAGCCAAGCCTCTCTTTCACATCACACTCGATCCTGCTATTGCTCCCAAAGGTGGCTCTGGCCGTCTGTTTGTTTTAATGGCCAAAGGCATCAAGAATCGTGAACGCATCACAACTAGCTTCACTCCCGGGGCCACTTGGTTTGCTGCTATGGAGTTTGAGAACATCGCTCCAGGCCAAGTGATCGAATTCAATCCCGACCTGCAATCTTATCCCAAACCATTTTCCGAAGCGCCCGCTGGTGAGTGGGAATTTATGGCGCTGCTGGATCCCAATCACAGCTTTGCCAGTGGTGGTCAGGATGCCGGCGATTTATACAGCTCCGTAATCGCTGTCGCCGATTGGAACCCGGCCACTGCCGCTCCCATCGCCTTGTCGATATCGAAAGTAACTCCGCCGCGCCCGGCATCCAAAGTAGTGGATGGCGTGGAATTGGTGGAATTCACCAGCCCGATGCTTACCGCTTTCTGGGGTCGTCCTATAGTCATGCAAGCTGGCATTGTGCTGCCGCCCAGCTACGCCAAACATAAGAAGACCAGCTATCCGGTCTGCTATCGAGTGCATGGCTTTGGTGGCACGCATCGCGCGGCCTGGACGCAGGGCGAAAATATTCGTAAGCAAATCGACGACGGTAAATATCTTGAAATGGTTCACGTATTTCTGAATGCCAGCTTCCCCACTGGCCACCACGTATTCGCCGACTCTGTAAATAACGGTCCTTGGGGCGCCGCTCTCACCCAGGAATTCATCCCATTTCTTGAAAAGAAATATCGGCTGGTTCCCAACCCCGGTGCACGATTCTTGACCGGACATTCCTCCGGTGGTTGGTCCACATTATGGTTGCAGGTGGCCTATCCTGACTTCTTTGGAGGCACTTGGCCCACCGCCCCTGATCCAGTGGACTTCCACAGCTTCACAGGCATTGATGCCACCCCCAGTTCCCCTCAGTTTGCGTATCAAAAACTGGATGGCAAGCCGGTTTGGTTGGTTCGCCAAGCTGGTAAGGATGTGGGCAGCATGAACGATTTTGTACGTCAAGAAGAAGTGGCCGGGCCAGTTGGCGGACAGATGGCGTCGTTTGATTGGGTGTTTAGCCCCAAGGGGCCCGATGGCCGTCCGCTGAAGTTGTTTAACCGTGCCACTGGGGAACAAAATCCTGAAGTGCAGCAGTATTGGATTCGATACGATATCCGCCGCGTCGTGGAAGAAAATTGGGATCGTCTGGGTCCGAAGTTGCGCGGGAAAATTCGATTAGTCGTCGGATCAGCCGATACCTTTCACCTGGAAGAAGCCGCCAAATTGTTCTGCGGTTTTCTGACGTCAAAGGGCAGGGAAGATGCCTGTGAGATTGTTCCAGACCGCGACCACAGCAATTTGTATCAACCGTACGATAGTTACAAAGAAGGGTTGGCGCTCCGCATTGATCAGGAGATGCAACACCAGTATAGCCGCTACTTGGGCAAATCAAAGCGCCGGTAAGCCTGATCTAAAACTTCCACCACGTGATAAACCGGTTGGCGCGACCCATACTTTTCCGCCCCGGCTTGCAGTTGAATCATGCACCCGGGGTTTGCCGTAATAATCCAATCGGCATTGGTCCCGTTGACGTACTCCATCTTGTTTTCTAAAAGCTTGCCCGCCATTTCTGGCTGCATCACGTTATAGATACCAGCACTGCCGCAGCACAAGTCCGATAGTGGCATTTCCTTGAACGTCAGCCCAGGAACGGCGTTGATCAGCTTCCGTGGAGCGGTGCGGATTTTCTGGCCATGCGCTAAATGGCAGGAATCCTGATAGGTGACCGTAGCTTTCAGTTCACCCATATTTGGATTCAATTCCAAGCCAGCCAGAAACTCAGTAATGTCCTTCATCTTGGCGATGAACGCTTTCGCCTTATCGAAATATGCTGCGTCGTGTTCAAGGAGTTCATCATACTCTTTAAGCGTCGAACCACAGCCAGCGGCATTGGTGATAATGGCGTCGAAACTGCCGCTGGGTACCGCATCAATGTTCTTGCGGGCCAGTTCACGAGCCATATCCTTCAATCCAGAATGGACATGCAGCGCTCCGCAACAACCTTGGCCCGCTGGCACGATTACTTCGCAACCATTCTTCTGCAGCACTCGAACGGTGGCTTCGTTGAGGCGAGCAAAACTCACGTTGGCAATGCATCCACCCAGGAAGGCCACTCGATATTTGCGTTCCCCTTCGGCTGGAAACACTTTACCAATTTCGTTGAAAAAATAAGGAGGTTCCGCTCCCGGTGAAAGAGCTTCCATTTCGCCAAGCTTTCCTAAATGGTTAAGAATTCCGGAACTGCGAACCAGCTTCTGCAATCCCGAAGCCTGGAAACCGTAGAGCCCGTAACCAGCAAGTTTCAGCATCCAGGGAGTTTGCAGCAAGTGTCCGAAAATGAATTGCCGCAGCATATTTTCATACCACGGCCGTTCTATGTTCTGTTCAATGTGGGCCCGGGCCGCTTCTACCAGGCGTCCGTACTGAACACCGGAAGGGCAGGCGGTTTCACAAGCGCGACAAGCCAGACACAAATCAATGTGATGCTGATAGGATTCGGTAATCTCAGCTTTGCCCGTGGACACCTGCACCATCTGATAAATGCGGCCCCGCGGAGAATCCATCTCCAGTCCCAATTCGCGATAGGTAGGGCAGGAATTCAGACACAAGCCGCAGTGCACGCATCGGTCTAAATCAGCTTGTTTGGGTGCTTCAGATACGGCCATAGAGTCGTCCTTGATTCAGAAGTAGATCCGGGTCAAACAAGTTTTTCAATTGCTGCATAATTTTGAAATCGGAACCGGGGGATGGCCACAGCGTTCGTGTGGAACGATTCTCTTCAGAGCTATAATCCACCACGCCGCCGGTTGGAATTGCCGCACTACTGTTCTTGAAACAAACGTAGCAAACTCCATTTCCACCGCGAGCCAATACGGGTTCCTCTGCTGCCAATAAATCGGTCACCGCTGTTAAAGTACGGGGAGCTTTGATCACTACTCCCTGTGGATTTTCCGCCATAAAATTGGGAGCGAATTCACGCACGTGTTCCCAGAAAGTGTTTTCATCGGCATCTTCCAAAGTATTGGCGCCAGCAAATTCGTTGCTGTAGCGACCCATCACACGTGCACTACCAGCAGCTTGAACTGCAAGCAGGAAGCCACTTTGTCCTACTCGCGATGCTGCAGCCGGATTCAAAAGATCAACGGCACAGGGTTGCAAAACACTGTTGAGGATGGCATTCCTTTTGGCGAGCAGGGCACTGGCTGAATCGAAGGTCATCAGGAAAGTGCGGGAACAGGCAGGCTTAGGTAGCACCTTGAAATTGACCACTGCAATTGCGGCCAACGTGCCCCAACTCCCCACCATCAACTTAGCTGTGTCCAACCCGGCAACGTTCTTCACCACCATGCCTCCCGATTGCACAACTTTGCCTTGTAACGTGGCATATTTCATGCCGATGATCAGATCTCGCGCGGTGCCATAAAGTCGGCGACGTGGACCACTCAAGTTCGCCGCCAGCGTTCCGGCAACGGTGCCAGTGGACGAAAAGGGCGGGTCCAGCGGAAGCATCTGGCCTTTATCGGCCAGCAGTTGTTCCAATTGCAGGATGGGCATTCCGGCTTCCACGCTGATGGTCAAATCGGTTGGCTCATAAGCTAGGACACGACGCATTTCCCGAGTGGAAATTTCCGTCTCGGTCGCGTGGATTGGCCCTCCCATGGCGCGCTTGGAATCGCATCCAAAAATACGGATCCGCTGCTTGTTTTCGGAGGACTGGGCCATGGCCTGCGCTAGTTCCTCAGGGGAATGGGGAAGTATCAGCAATTAACCAGTATAATTGGAACCGCATGACTAGATCATTTCTTCTTTTGCTTACCTCTTGTGTTTTGGCAATTTGCACTGTGGCAATTGCCCAAACGCCGGAACAAGAAATCCGCGCAGTATTGGACAAGCAAGTCATCAATTGGAATGCCGGGGATGTGACGGCATTCATGGATGGCTATCAGACTGGCGAGCAAACAACGTTTGTGGGCAAAGCGGTGACCAAGGGTCATGCCGCCGTGCTGGCCAGTTACAAGAAGCGTTACCCAACCAAAGACAATATGGGAACACTGCGATTTGAAATTCTGGAGACTCGCATGTTGGGGTCGGAACATGCTTCAGTGTTAGGAAAGTTTTTCTTGACGCGCACTGTGATTGGTGGCGGCGATGTGAATGGCGTTTTCACGCTGCTTTTTAAGAAGACGCCGGGTGGCTGGAAGATTATTGTAGATCACACCAGTTGATTTAGGGTGTTCGTGGCAAAACCAAAGTCAACTTTCGTTTGGCTTGCACCATTTTAATCCCCATAGAAGTAACAACACTAATATGTCCTCTCCAATCGCTCGCGGACTCTAGAAAAGCGTGGATCAGCACTTGAATGCTTTGTGGAGTCGCCGGGTGAACACGAAACAAGACTACGCCTGACTCTACAAGTGAACCCGTCGCTGTAGGGCAATCTGCCAGAAGTCTTTGTCAAGAGTTAGCATAATGCGTGCCTCAGATTCGGCCAGGTTCAAAAGTTCTGGATCCTTCAATGTCGCGCAATTTGTTTTGACCCAAATAACATCGTTGCCAGCGCGACGGAGAAAGTCGACGATGGGTCCGGGAAAGTTCTCGTCAGCGAGGATACGCATCGGAAAGTGAGCTACGCCGGAATCGGGTACGCTCAGAATTCATGCACCAAGTAGCTGGCGTAGGAAAGGCAAGCAAGAATATCTTCGCGCGTTAGCCCAGGGTAGTTTGTCAGCAGATCTTGTTCGGACTGGCCAGCGGCCATCAACTCAAGTACGAACTCAACCGCAAGACGTGTGCCGCGGATGATAGGTTTTCCAGCAAGGATTTCTGCGTCAACAGTAATTCGATCTGAAACAACACTATCTGACAACATCATGATCATAGTGTACCGCAGTGAGCAGCATCGGTTTCAAGTCAGCAACTACTGCAGGAAGGCCTTGAACTTATCAGCGAAATTCTCGCCAGATTCTGACCACAGCGTTCGTTTTTCAACAGCTAGTGCCTCATCCAGCGTGTGCGCCAATTGCAGCAATCCCTTCAAATTGGATTGCACGAAGTAGGTGCTATCCGGCAAATCCGGTTGCACCAGGAAATGACTTTCCAACCCGAATTCGATCCGCAAATTTTCACGTGTACCGTCGCTCAATTCGTACCCTTCAAACTCAGGTCCATAACAGAATAACGAAACCGGTGCAGGACGCAGCGTCCAATCTTTATCGAACTGCCACAAGCCCCAAAAGCCGTCGATCTGCAGGCAACTGTCGGTTCCAGCCTCTTCTTTCATCACAATTGAAATTGCCTCAACGTCTACCGGATCGGGAAATTCATGCTCTCGCAGCGCAGGTTCGGACGAAGAGATCGCTTGCACTCGCAGCACAGTATGCGAAGGGTTTTGTGGCGAAAAGGGGAAGTTACTCAGCATCTTATCGAAATGCCGGGTCATGTTCATGGGAGAGAATCCACGTAGCCAATAGGAAAGGTTTAGTCGGTCAGCCATTCTTCCCAGCTTAATATGCCTTCCACTCCAGGTACAATTAAAGTATAAAAATGAATTCTCGACGTAACTTTATTGGCAATGTCGCATCCAGCTTGGCGGTGATGGCTGCACCGGGTGCGGTGTTGGGCGCAAACGACCGCATTCGTGTGGGAATCATTGGTGCGGGTGCTCGTGGATTGGAAATTACGCGCGACGCTTTGGCATGTCCCAATATTGATTTCGTGGCGTTTTCCGATATCTATTCGGCACGGTTGGAAGCTGCCAGGCAGTTGGTTCCTGCGGCTAACATCTACCTTGATCATCGCTACCTGCTGGAAGATAAATCCATTGACGCGGTGCTTATCGCCACGCCTCAACATCTCCACTGTCAGCATTTTGTGGACGCCATGGAAGCGGGCAAACACGTCTACCAGGAAAAGACCATGGCCTTCACCGTGGATCATGCCAAGCTGATGCGCACTGCTTACCAGAAGGCTGGGAATCGAACAGTGCAGATTGGACATCAGGGTTGTTCTTCCGGTCAGGTTACCGATGCGATGCATTTCCTGGGACAGAATATTTTGGGGCAGATCACGGCCATTGAAGCCAACATGTATCGCAATACTCCCCAAGGAAAACCACAATGGTCTCGCCCCGTTTTTCCTGACATGACTGAGGAAAATATTCTGTGGAGCAAGTTTTTAGGAGACGCTCCTAAACGCGATTTCGACGCCAATCGCTACACTAACTGGCGCTACTTCTGGGATTACTCTGGCGGCAATGTTCATGAAAATCTGTGTAACCAATTGAGCTTCTGGTACAAGTGCATGGACCTGCAAATTCCGAAAGCAGTGACCATGGTGGGTGGCGTCTATCTTTGGAAAGATGGCCGCGAAGTTCCCGACACCATGAACGTCAGTATGCAGCATTTAACCAAGCAATCCGAAGACATCCTGTTCAGTTGGAGTTCCGGCTTTGGCAATAGCCAGTTGGGCGCTGCTGAACATGTATTGGGTACCCATGGAACCATCGTAAAAAGCCAACAGATCCGCTATATTCCGCAAAGTATGAACCGGCCAAAGGCCACTGAAATTGCAGGGCAGACCAGGACCGGGGCTCAGCCGCACATGCAGAATTTCTTTGACAGCATTCGTTCCGGCAACGAAACCAATTGCCCCTTCGATATCGGATTCCGCGTCTCCATCGCCTGCAGAATGGCTGTTGAAAGTTACCGGCAGGGTCGCACCGTGCGTTGGGATTCGGATAAGGAAGAGATCGTTTAGCGCACTATGGATTTCGCTTTCACTCCAGATCAAATCGACCTTCGTAAGCAGATCCGCGAATTTGCTGAAGCGGAAATTGGCCCCCATGTCATGGAGTGGGATGAAGCCCAAACGTTCCCTTTAGAAGTCGTGAAAAAGTTGGGGAATCTGGGTTGCCTGGGTGTGATTTTCCCGGAAGAACTTGGCGGTGCGGGCCTCAGTTACATTGATTATTCCATTGTGATTGAGGAACTGGCACGTGTGGATGGGTCCGTGGGATTGATCGTAGCTGCGCACAATTCGCTATGTTCCAATCACATTTATTTGGCTGGTAACGATCAGCAGCGGCAGCGCTACATACCGAAGCTCGCCACCGGAGAATGGATCGGTTGCTGGTCGCTGACGGAACCGGAAGCTGGGTCCGACGCTGCAGGAACTCGCACAACTGCCGTTCGCGATGGCGATATGTGGGTGCTCAATGGTTCGAAGACATTCACCACCAACGCGCACTATGCCGACGTCTGCGTGGCCATGGCCGTTACCGATCGCGCGAATTCCCATCATGGTGTTTCCGCCTTTGTCATTGAAAAAGGAACGCCCGGATTCGCCACCGGCAAGAAAGAAAATAAGATGGGCATGCGGGCCAGCGATACCGGCGAAGTTGTATTCACTGATTGCCGTTTGCCCGATGCCAACCTGCTAGGCAAGATCGGTGAAGGATTCGTCGATAGTCTGCGCATTTTAGATGGTGGCCGCATATCCATTGCCGCCTTGTCCATTGGCATTGCCCAGGGTGCTTACGACGCAGCGTTGAAGTACTCAAAACAGCGCAAACAGTTCGGTCGGCCCATCTCTGAGTTTCAAGCCATTCAACATAAACTGGCAGACATGGCCACGGCCATTGAAGCTTCGCGGCTGCTCACTTATCGTGCGGGTTGGCTGAAGGATCAGGGCAAGTCTGTCAATAAAGAATCGGCTATGGCCAAGCTGTTTTCTTCTGAAGCTGCCGTGGATATATGCAACGAAGCGGTTCAGATTCATGGTGGCTATGGCTTCATTAAAGACTACCCCGTGGAAAAGTTCTATCGCGACGTGAAGCTGTGCACCATCGGCGAAGGGACCAGCGAAATTCAACGGCTAGTGATCGCTCGTCAAATTCTAGGAAGATGACCAGCATAGAAAGTATCCTTGCCCGTCAACCGCGAGCCATTGCCCGTGCGGCCACTCTCATTGAGAATCGAAGTGTTGCGTCGGAGGCCTTATTACAGGCCCTTTGGCCGCACACTGGCACTGCAGAGGTATTCGGCATTACCGGTGCACCAGGGGTAGGTAAAAGCACTTTTGTCACCGCACTGATTCGCGAACTCAGGCAGGAAAATAAGACTGTGGCGGTAATTGCTGTTGATCCAACCAGTCCTTTTTCCGGAGGTGCCATCTTAGGGGATCGCGTCCGCATGCAGGAACATCATGGCGACCCCGGGGTCTTCATCCGTTCCATGGCCACCCGTGGCAAGCTCGGCGGACTTGCTCCAACCACTCTTGATCTGACTCTGTTGCTGGACGCCGCAGGCTTCAACGTGATCCTGGTAGAAACAGTCGGCGTAGGGCAGGATGAAATTGACATTGCCAATATGGCCGATGCCACTGCTGTGGTTCTGGTACCCGGTATGGGTGATGAGGTGCAGGCGATCAAAGCTGGCATTCTGGAAATCGCCGACGTTTTAGTGATCAACAAAAGTGATTTGGATGGTGCCCCGAAGTTGGAAGCTGAGCTCCAGATGATGCTCTCCTTAGCCCATCGTCTCGATAATTGGGTTCCAACCATTGTTCGAACCATCGCTACTGAAGGGCAGGGAATTGCACAGAGTCTAACTGCTTTGCGATCCTTTAAGTCGCACAGTAAACCCAAGGATCGGCAACGGCAGCGCTGGATAGTTCGGTTGGAACAACTGTTGCGTGAAAAGCTATCGAATCAAATTTCTGCAGAACAAATTGAAGAAGCTGCGCGGGCAGTAACCAGCAATGAAAGCGACCCTTACGCCATTGTGAATGGCTGGCTGAAACAAATTCGCGGGACTAATCCATTTGAAATTGATCACTTGGGAATCGCAGTTAAATCGATTGATAACGCGCTGGGTTTCTACCGGGATGCACTTGGACTTACTGTGGAGCATAGGGAAACAGTTGTGCAGGAAAAGGTGAATGTAGCGCTGTTGCCTGCCGGGAAATCCAAGCTGGAATTACTGGAAGCGTCGGACCCGGAATCGACCATCGCAAAGTTCATTGCAAATAAAGGCGAAGGCTTGCACCACATTGCCTTGCGGGTGCCGGATTTATCGACTTCGGTAGAACGGTTAAAATCGCAAGGTGCGCGGATTTTGAATGAGCCGCAGCTTGGTGCTGGCGGTCATAAATATGTATTTGTGCACCCTCGTTCCACGGGCGGGGTGTTGTTGGAATTGATAGAGGAGAGATAGACTTTTGACGCCAATTATTGGAATCATCGGAGGCAGCGGCCTCTACAGCATGCCCGGTTTTACAGTGCAAGAAGAGGTAACCATTGAAACTCCCTTTGGTCCGCCATCTGATGCCTATGTGGTGGGGAAGTTGGCTGGTCGCGATGTTGCGTTTTTGACGCGCCATGGCAAAGGGCATCGCCTGACCCCTACGGAACTCAATTTTCGCGCCAACATTTACGGCATGAAAAAGTTGGGGGTGAAACATATACTTTCTCTCAGTGCAGTTGGTTCCTTGAAAGAGGAACATCAGCCATTGGACTTCGTGGTACCCGATCAGTTCTTTGATCGCACAATGGGCCGCATTTCTACATTTTTTGGCGAAGGGCTGGTGGGCCATGTGGGCTTCGGGGAACCGATCTGCGCCCAGATGTCGCAACGGGTTGTGGACGCAGCTAAGGCCTGCGGCGTAACGGCGAAACAAGGTGGAACCTACCTCTGTATGGAGGGTCCGGCGTTTTCCACTAAAGCGGAATCGAACGTGTATCGAAGCTGGGGAATGGACATCATCGGGATGACCAATTTGCAGGAAGCGAAATTGGCTCGTGAGGCGGAAATTTGTTATGTCACCGTGGCCATGGTCACCGATTATGATTGTTGGCATCCCGAACATAGTTCTGTTACCGTCACCGACATCATCGCCAATCTGACCAAGAATGCAGAAAACGCCGCTAAATTAGTGGCAGCCTTTGTGGGTGCGTTTCCAGACACTATGGACTGCAAATGCCACTCCGCATTGGCCAACGCCTTGATCACTGATAAATCGAAGGTCCCGGATGCGACCAGGAAAAAGCTGGAGCTGATCGTTGGCAAGTACTTCGCCTGAGGCATTGGCACGGAAACTTTTCACGGCATGCGTCGGGGGGCGACCCTGGTCCCGCGACGCACTAGTTTCCCTTGCTCAGCCTGAAGGAACCGCAGCACTTTTTCGTGACTTAGTGGAGCCGCTGGCCGATCTGTTTGAGCCTACGCTTGTGGATTGCTACGTAGGCATTTTTTCCGAAGTGATGGCGCAATCTATCCCTTCATTGAACGCCGCAGAAATTCGTAAACGATTTCAACGAATCCGCAGTCCACGCCGATTCCACGGTGGTAAAGTCGACCGGGTGTATGTGCTCAGCCGAGTAACTTTGGGTGCTGACATTGCCATCACCAGCCAATTTCTGCAAGCAGCCTGCGCCTTGTTTCCTGACGCGGATATCTACTTTGTGGGTCCTCGCAAGAACTACGAATTCTTTGCTGGCAATTCACGCATCCAGTTGTTGGAGGCTACTTATAGTCGCAACGGTTTGCTGGCAGATCGTCTTCGAACGGGAATGGAGCTGGCTCAACAATTATCACATCCGCATTCATTAGTGCTCGATCCTGATTCGCGACTTTCCCAACTGGGTTTGCTACCGCTTGGCGAAGAGTCCAACTATTATTTCTTCGAGAGTAGATCGTATGGTTACCCTGGAACGAAATGCTTAGGTCAACTTGCTGGAGACTGGCTGAACGAAATCTTCGGATTTTATGGTGCCATGCCCTGGATAAATCCAATTTGCACCAACCCGGTACCACGCGCCGAAATAACCTTCAGCTTCGGATTCGGCGATAATCCTGCGAAACGAGTTGGACCTGATTTTGAACTGGAAGTTGTGCGAAGTTTGCGACGTCAAGGTCATGCCGTGTTGATCGACGAAGGTGGGTCCCAATTAGAGCAGGACAACGCCCGTCGTATTGCTCATGCCACTGGTGCGCAAACCTATCAGGGAAGCTTTGCCTGCTTCAGTCAAGCCATCCAATCCAGCCGCCTTTACTTGGGTTACGATTCCGTAGGCCAACACGCAGCAGCCGCGCTTGGTGTCCCCGTGATTACTGCGTTTAGGGGCTGGGCCAATGAGCGGATGCGACAGCGTTGGACGCCCTGGGGCCAAGGTGCTCGTCACGTTTTGCCGCTTATGATGGAAGATAGTTCCGACTCGGCTGAACAGATGATCGCACTGGCGAAAGAGCTGCTCTAAAGTGGGGAATAGCCTGTGGTTAAAAGACCGCTCCCTCGCAGAAACGGCTCGGTAACGCGCTAATCCTAAGCCGTGACCGCGAGCGCACGAAGCAAATAGTCTCCAAAGTTACGCTGGATTGGCCACCAGAAAATCTTCGATCTTCGCCACTTCCCGCGCTGTCAAACGGAACTCCATGGCGCCTGCCACTCCCGGAACCTGACTTGGTCCGCGCACCCCAACAATGGCTGCTGTTACCTCCTGACGACGCAGCACCCAGGCGATGGCAACTTCTCCAGGAGTCCTTCCGTGCGCTGATCCAATGGCCCGCAACTCTTCGGCCAAGGCAAGATTTCTTGTTAACTTCGGCTCTTGAAAATCGGGCAGGTTCCGCCGGAAATCATCTGATGGAAATGCGGCCACTCGCTCCCGCTTCATTGATCCCATCAACAACCCATTGCGCATCGGCGAATAGCTGATGACGCCAATATTGTTCGCACCCGCGTAGGGCAAAATCTCTTCTTCAATGCCGCGAACCAACATGGAATATGGTGGCTGTAACGACGTGATGGGTGCAATGGATTGGGCTCGCTTCATTTGCGCCACATTGAAATTGGAAACACCAATGTAGCGGACCTTGCCTTGCCGTTGCAGTTCGGCCATTGCCGTCCAGCCTTCTTCAATATCTTCTTCCGGTTCTGGCCAGTGGATTTGATACAGATCAATGACGTCTAACTTCATCCGTCGCAAGCTGTCCTCGCATTCCTTCTTTACCGAATCAGCCTTCAAACATTTCACAATTTGGCGATCGGAATTCCACGTCCGTTCACACTTTGTGAAAATGTATGGGCGCTTGGTCATGCCTTCCAACGCGCGACCAACCATATCTTCAGAATGTCCCAGCCCGTATATCGCCGCCGTGTCTATCCAGTTCATACCCGCGTCTATGGCAGCGCGGATCCCCGCAATGGATTCGTTATCATCTTGCGGCCCCCATCCAAACGCCCATCCGCCCCCGCCAATGGCCCACGCCCCCACTCCCACTGAAGTAAGAGAGAGGCTACTATTTCCCAACTGTTTTGTTTGCATCTTTACCTTTGTAGCATCTAAGTTCAAGGTTTGCTGAAATGCTGTAAACTCCTAAGGAAAGTGCCAACCGCTCCTTCTCCTCGTGAACTCACCTTCAAAGCCATTGTTTTAGGTCTTTTTCTATCTTTGGTCTTTGGTGCCGCCAATGCTTATCTGGGACTGAAAGCAGGGCAGACGGTTTCCGCCACCATCCCTGCAGCGGTCATCGCCATGGCCATTTTTCGGATGCCGTGGTTCCGTGGAACCATTCTGGAACAGAACATTGCCAGAACTGCGGCCAGCGTTGGAGAAGCGCTGGTGGCTGGTGCCATCTTCACTCTACCGGCCTTCGTCATCACTGGCATGTGGACCGACCTGAAAGCGAATTACTGGGAGGCGTCAGCCATTTTATGCGCTGGTGGTTTAATCGGAGTCTTCTTTATTATTCTGCTGCGCAAGCCCCTTTGCGTGGATGCGAACTTGCCCTGGCCTGAAAGTGTGGCCAGTGTGGAGATTGTGAAAGCCGGTGAGGCCGCCGATTCTTCCGCCCCGAAGCTGGTGTTCGGATCCATGGCCATTGGGGCGTTGATTCAAGTTCTAAAAAGCGACAAAGGTATCCCGGTTTTGAAAGAGTTGGCTGAAGGATTCATTGCGTTTCCCAAAGCACTGGTGCATCACTTTGGATTCGATAAAGCTCCCCTGGCTACTGTTATACACGCTGGCGGAATTTCCTGGGCGACTCCCGCTTTGTCTCCTGCGTTGATTGGAATCGGATACATTATCGGGCCGGAATATGCATCAGTGAGCTTCGCCGGTGGAATACTGGCCTGGTGGGTGCTGATTCCCATGCTGCTATTTTTCGATCCTGATTTTGCCATTCGACTGGGTGGGCCAGAAAAAGTAAGTGGGGCAGTGGCTTCCTTTACCATTTGGTACAACATTGTTCGACCCATAGCCGTTGGCATGATGCTTGTCTCCGCCGCCTCCACTTTATTTGGGATGCGACAAACGTTGATCACTTCTTTGCGAGGAGCTTGGAACGCCTCTCGGCAATCCTCAGGAACCGTAAAACTGGACCGCACGGAACAGGATATTCCGCCGCAATGGGTCATTGGGATCTCGGTTTTTCTAACCATCATGCTGGCCTTCATTTATCATTCCTTCACCAAGGGATGGCCCTCCGCCATTGCTGCGGCAATCGTCATGGCCATTGCCGGATTTGTTCTTTCTGCTGTCGGTGGTTACCTTGGCGGATTAGTCGGTGTTTCCAACCAGCCCACTTCTGGCCTTACGCTTTCAGCACTCGTTCTGGCAGCTCTGGTAATGATTTCCTTAGGCGTCCATGGCAAAGAAGGAGTTGCCGCGGTGCTGGGCGTGGCCGGTGTGGTTTGCGTTGCCGTCTCCACTTCCGGTTCCTTGCTGCAAGATCTGAAAGCCGGTCATTTGTTGGGCGGAACGCCCTGGAAAATGGAAGTCGTAGAAATTATCACGGTGGTATTACTGTCTTTCTTTTTGTTGGGACCAATCATTGCGTTGCATGAAGCGAACCTTGCCACAGGCGGCATTGGCGGAAGGGAACTTCCCGCCCCGCAAGCAGGATTGATGGCCCAATTGGCAAAAGGGATTGTCGATGGCGATATGGCTTGGGGTTTGCTCGGCGCTGGCGCTGCCTTAGGAGTTGCGCTCATTCTCTGCGGCGCCCGGGCGCCCATGCTGATCGCGGTAGGCATGTACTTACCTTTCGACACTTCCGCAGCGATTTTCACTGGCGGCGTAATTCAATGGTTCGCCAGCAAGCTTACCGCAAAAGCTGAGGATGCCGGGCGCCTGAAAGCAGAAGAAGTTGGCACCCTGATCGCTTCCGGATTGATTGCAGGTGAAGCCATTGCTGGTATCCTGCTTGCCGTCACTTTTCTGGCAGGTCTGCCGTATATCTATAAATTTCAATTGGGTGCAACAATAGAAAGTTGGCTATCCATTCTTACCTTCTTGGGCTTGGTCTATCTTATGGCAGGGTTACCAGCGAAATACGCAAAGCGATAGCAGACTCATGAGCCAATATTTTCGAGTTTTCCGTTCTTACCTGTTGCTCACCTGCCTATTGCCTATTCTGCTTGCAGTGATCCTATTCACAGCGGGCACCCTATGGTTGAAAGCTTCGTTACCATTCCGTGCCAGGGGAATTGAGAAGCTTGCGGTGGTTAAGGAAATTAATCCACGGCCCAACAACAGCGCCGAACTCAGCTATTACTATTGGGATGAAAATTCCAAGGCGCATGAGTTTCGCGCCGTCGTACCCTCGCAGTGGAAATTGTTTGCCGATAATAACCGTCAGGTTTCCATTACCTATCTTCCTGAAAATCCAGAAAAGCATATGATCGGCGGCCTTCGCGATCTTGAAAAGGAAGCTGGTCCTGGCGAATACATGCGCATGGGAGCCTTACTATTAGTTCTGGGTGCTCTAGCATCTTTCGTTTTCGTCTACATCAAGCTGCGTCGAATCGTAGAAGTGATTCACAAAGGTGTTGGTATTTCCACAGTTGTTTCAGAGTGGGTCAAGGATTCCAATTCCAGACTTAAACCCAATCAGATCAAATACCATTTCAATGGGACCGATGGCCGCTGGTACGAAGGGCGCACCCTGGCCGTGCCGGAAGAAATTATGCGCAAGTATCCCGTTGGTTCCCGCATCATGGTCTGTTTCGATCCAGCCGATCCCTCTTTCCATCAGGCAGACGTCTTCAGTCTGCGCAAGAAGACTTCAAAAACGTAAGCTTTTATTTCGTGGAACAATAGGGATATTGCCCACGGTTCCACTTAAGCTGCGTGCTCTCGCCGGGTTGGAAACAGGTGTCATAGGCGCACTGTTGCTTTTAGGCTGGTTCACGCTGGATGCCATCTATCAAGGACAGCACTGGTACGCCTTTCCGAATCTATGGTCCACCCTTTTTTATGGACAGGATGCATTCCGAATGCGCGCAGGCTGGGCTAGCGCCGCAGGAATTGCCCTACATTTTTGTATTTTAGGATTTGCCGGGCTCGCCTTTGGAATTGTCTGGCGTTGGACCAACCGCTTTTACATGACCTTACTGGCAGGCATCACCTGGTCCATGCTGTGGTATTGGTGGCTCAATTTCGGTTTCTGGAAAACGTTCGCTCCCCTGCTTCCCCGCTTAATGCCGCAACCTGCCACGGGCTTGGCGTTTTTCCTATTCGGCGTTTGTCTGGTGCGCGTCCCTCTCCGAGGTGAGCGCTTTGCACGATCTTTAGAACCAAGTCCACCTGTCCTATTGAAGGAACGGTTGGAAGAAGTCCAGGAGGAACCAGTGTTCCCTCCTCCCCTGCCTTTGCCAGTCCCCGCCGAAGAGGACCTTCCTCCGCAAACTATTCCAGAAAAACCGTGAAGTTGTTAGCACTTTCTCCTGTTTGCATTCCCAAAGTGTGCAAAAATTAAAGACCGTGTTCCTTGGCTGTGTCGGATGTAAACAGATGCCTGCTGCAAATTGTTTACTGACCATGGTTTAAGGTAAAATACGGGGTGCCACCCAGCGATGTTCATGTGTTTACTCAGGGGCAAATGTGAATTGCCTAATGTTTGGAAACCGGTCTGAGACTTGGCGCGTCCATGGCAGAGTCGCAGAGTGGAAAGGAATTCGAGTTTCATGAGATTTTGCAGGCTTTTATGCCTGAACCCGATAGTTATTTGTCTGCTCGCTATTCTTCCTGCTCTATTTATTGCCCCTTTGGCCTTTGGAGCTCAGGCTACGCCTGCTCCGCAGACACCTGCACCGAAGCCGCCAGCGGGTAATCCTTTTGAAACTGTTCCCCAGTCTCAAGAGGTAAAGCCGGATGCCCCCAAGCCAGTGGAAGGCGCCAAGCCCCAACTGGAAAACCCGAAACTTGCCACGCCTGAAGCAGCACCCACTGAGGTCCAAGACGTAATTGAAGCCATTGAGTTTCGCGGCTCTCGTCGCGTCCCGCAAGATACTCTTCGTGCGATGATCCTCTCAAAAAAGGGTGACAAGATTGACGAAGACACCTTGCATCGGGATTTTATGTCCCTTTGGAACACCGCCCGCTTCGACGATATCGTTCTGGAAAAGGAAGCTGGCAAAACTGGCTACCTGATTCGGTTCGTCGTAACGGAACGCAGAACGGTTCGCTCCATTAAGTACGATGGTGCCAAATCCGTAACCGTATCGGAAATTCTGGATCGTTTCAAAGAACGTAAAGTCGGCCTAACCGTTGAACAGCAATACGACCCCAATAAGATCCAGCGTGCGGCTATCGTGCTGAAAGAGTTTTTGTCAGAACGTGGGCGTCAATACGCCACCGTAGATCCACAAGTAAAACAGATTCCCCCGTCGTCCCTCGAAGTAAATTTTTTGGTGAACGAAGGCCCCAAAGTTAAAGTCGGTGTCATCGACATTGTTGGCAACAAAATTTTCAGTGACCGTGTAATCATCCGGGCCATGAAGAACTCGCGACCCATTGGTGTCCCAAATTCTATCTTCCTTGAAAATTTATTCGCTAAGACATTTGACTCAACCAAGCTTGAGCAAGATAAAGACATGATCCGCAATTTCTATCAGGAGAAGGGATACTTCACCACGCGGGTCAACGAACATAAAGTGGACATTGTAGAAGTTGGCGGCGGTAAATTTCGCATCCCTCTCATCTATCCCAACAAAGTTGGTAAGGCAGCCAACATCACCGTCAACGTTGAGGAAAGCAAACTGTATCATTTGAGCAAAATCAGTTTTACGGGCGTCAAGCTTTTTAAGACCCCTGAAACTTTGATGAAGCCCCTGTTCCAAATGCAGGAAGGCGATGTGTTCACCACAGCCAAACTTCGCAAGGGTTTGGAGAACATGAGAAAGCTATACGGCGAATTTGGCTACATTGACATGGTTCCCGAACCGGACATTCAACCTGTTCCCGGTGGCGATAAAATCGACTTCAGTTTGAGTGTCGACGAAGGGAAACAGTTCTTTGTTCGTCGTGTGGATTTTGTGGGCAACACCACCACCCGCGATAAAGTCATTCGTCGTGAGCTGCTGATCGATGAAGGTGACATGTTCAACTCCCGTCTTTGGGAACTGAGCATTCTGCGCTTGAATCAGTTAGGTTACTTTGAAGCGCTGAAAGAAGCTGAAGCGGCTACCATCACCCGTGATACTCGCAACAATACAGTTGATATCGCCTTGAAGGTGAAAGAGCGCGGAAAGAATTCCGTATCCTTGTCGGGCGGCGTCTCAGGCATTTCCGGTAGCTTCGTCAGCATGGGTTATTCCACCAACAACTTTCTTGGACTTGGGGAAACGTTGGGCATCAACTCCCAATTAGGCGACCGCACCAGAGATGTCACGTTCAGCTTCACCGAACCTTATCTTTTCGATCGGCCCATTCAATCTGGTTTCACAATTTTCATGAACCGCTTTAATTTCGATCAGGGCAGAGAAGTTTCGTTGCTCTCTGGTCGAAACCTAGCTCCGTTCTACAATGCTTTAGGCAAAGAGAATCTACTCAATTATGTTTCTCAAGGCTATGGCTTCACCGCGTTCGCATCCACCCGGTTGAAGCGGACCTTTGCTAGCGTTTCCATGAGCTACGGGTATGACAAATCCAGCATCACAACGCTGACTACTGCATCGCAGCAGTATTTTAACTTCATTAACTTTCAAGGGGTCAGCGGACCCAATTCGTTGCAGGGTATCAAGACCAGCAAAATTGTTCCGTCCTACTCTTACAACACCGTCGATCATCCAATCACGCCAACTAGGGGAAAGAGTCTCTACGTTTCCGGTATCTTTGCCGGGTCCGTATTGGGCGGCAACGTGAACATGATTTCCCCCAGCGTCACCGGCACTTATTTTAGAGCTGGATTCAAGAAAGGCCACGTCATTGGTATGCGCGGCTTAGGTCGGTTCATCACTGGCTACAGCGGCAAAGTTGCGCCCCCTTTCCAACGCTTTTACATGGGTGGTGAAAATGATATCCGCGGATTTGAAATCTGGGGTATCAGTCCCATTGCCTTCGTCGCCAGTTCCGCAAACATTCCAGTTTTGAATAATGACGGTTCACCACGGCAACAGAAAGTACTCTCCGGTGGTGTAGAATCGCTGTCTGGTGTAACCATGCAGGTTCCAATTTATCAATTGGTGTTCCCCGGCGGCGATACCAATCTGGTGACTAACTTCGAATACCGCATCCCAATTTTTGGACCCTTGGTTCTGGCCGCTTTCTTCGACGCCGGAATAGACAGACTTACTCGTAAAGATCAACTGCTGATGAATCCTGGTCGCGTGGATGAACTGAACAGTTTATTCCCTCAAGCCGGGTTCGACGGTAAGATTCGAGTTGTGCCGAATACTGAAAAAATCCGTAGTTCCGCCGGTTTGGAATTGCAGATTATGATGCCTGTGGTCAACGCACCGTTCCGGCTGTACTGGGCCTACAATCCAACCATTGTGCAACAGTATATTCAGCCACCCATCGTGCTTGATCGTTCGTTCTTTCCTAACCAGGCAACGTTTATTAACTCGCTTGCCTCCTTTGGAAGAGCAACACCGTTTTTGGAAAAAAGAAGTACGTTCCGGTTCACCATTTCGAGAACGTTTTAATACAATAGGAATTTGAGGAGTTTGAATCACATGAAATTCAGTTTGCGACTGACGGGGTTAAGCCTCGTAGCCCTGGCAGGCAGCGCTTTTGCGCAAACAGCCCCTACGAAAGTTGGCATCATCCACATTCAGAATGCCATTGTCGCTACCCAAGACGGCCAAAAGGCGGTGAAGGCGCTGGAAGAAAAATCCGCTCCTCGCCGTAAAGATCTGGAAGCGAAGCAAGCAGGAATTAGTCAACTACAAAATCAGTTGCGCACTTCTTCCAACACCGCTTCTGAGGAAACCAAGAAGAAGCTGGCCATGGATATTGATTCCAAAACCAAGTCGTTCAATCGCGATGTTGAAGATGCCCAAGCCGAAGCTGAGCAGGATCAAAACAAGCTGTTGAATGAAATCGGCGGCAAGATCATGGCCGTGATTGATAAGTACGCAACCGATAACGCCTACGCCCTGATCATCGACGTGAGTGCCCAACAGAGCCCTGTGCTGTATGCCTCAAATTCAGTGGACATCACGCGGGATATCGTGGCTTTGTACGATAAGAATGCCCCGGTAGCAGCAGGAGCCGTAAAGCCAGCCGTGATGACTCCTCCACCTGCTAAAAAAGCTGCTCCAGCAAAATAAGCAAGTAACTGCATATCATCGGGCGGTCTCTTGTTCAAAGAGGCTGCCCGATTTCTATTTCCCCACAAGGCAGACATAATGAAAGTATGCGGATCATGGCTTTTGATCTAGGCAAACGACGTATCGGATTGGCCCTGTCAGACCCCCTGGGCTTCACTGCTCAGGGCATTGATACTTTTGAGCGTACGAATATCCGCGAAGATATTGCCCGCTTGACGGAACTGTTAACAAACAACAATGTATCGCTGATGTTGTTTGGGAACCCGCTGCATATGAGTGGTCGGGAAAGTCGTCAAACCGAATTCGTAAAAATTTTTGCCGAACGTCTTGCCCAAGCATCCGGAGTTCCTTACGATTTGTGGGACGAACGGTTAACCAGCGTGGAGGCCGAAAGAATCTTAAGACAAGGCGGCATTGGCGAACGCAGAGACAGAAAAGGATTGGTAGATAAGCTTTCAGCAGTGATTTTGTTGAACAGCTATCTTTCCTCACTGGCATGAAACGCTTTCTGCTGTTTCTTATCCTCCTCTGGTTCACTGTTTTTGGTGGGCTGTATTTTTTGGCTCACCAGGCCAATGAGACTTTCGCCGACCCCAAATCTGTCCAATTTACGAAAGGCACCAGCACCAGGCAATTGGCCATCAGTTTGGCCAAAGCCGGGGTTGTGCGCAGTCAATGGCATTTTTGGGCAGCGCGCCTGTTACACCCCCGATCCCGCCTGATGGCCGGCGATTACAGCTTCGACAAGCCCATTAGTCCCGATGAAGTCATTGGACGCCTGATGCGGGGTGAAGTTTACTTCTACCCGCTGACTGTTCCCGAAGGCTACAACATTTTCGATATCGCCAAGAGTTTAGAAGGTCAAGGGCTTTTCTCATCGGAGGCTTTTCTGGAACAAGCCAAACAGCCCGCCATGATCCGTGACTTGGCACCCAATGCCACTTCCCTTGAAGGCTTTCTTTTCCCATCCACTTATCATCTGACCTACCACACCAGCCCGGAACAGGTGTGCCGCATGATGACCAATGAATTCCGTAAACAGTGGAAGGAACTGGGCGCTGGCGGTGATCCCGTCAGGACCGTAACATTAGCTTCTTTGGTGGAAAAAGAGACAGGTTTAAAGGAAGAACGACCGCTGGTTGCCGGAGTGTTTGAAAACCGCATTGACCGGGGCATTAAACTGGATTGCGATCCAACCACTGCATACGCCGCCATGCTGCTGGGCGTGTGGCGAGGCAAAATCTATCGCTCGGATCTAAACCGTAAGCATGCCTACAATACCTACAAAGTTGCCGGACTTCCCCCTGGCCCAATAGCCAATCCAGGAATAGCTTCGTTGAAAGCGGCACTGCATCCTTTGAATTCGAAGTACCTCTATTTTGTAGCCAAGGCAGATGGAACCGGTGGACATAATTTTTCAGAAACGCTCAATCTTCATCAGCGTGCAGTGGATCAGTATCGGCGTGCTGTGAAGAACCCTAAATAATAGTCACTGAAACTCGATGGTGTCCACTTGGATCACTTCACCCTGCAACTTTCCGCTGATTTTCGCTTTCAGATCTTTTTCTTTATTCAGCTTCTTCAACAGGCCAAGCGTTTTGGCATTGCCGGCTTCGTTCAGCTTGACGAACTTGCCATCGCCCAGCACCAATCCGTATCCGCCTTTCGCGCAGGTGACGGCGCATTCCCTGGTGTGGCTGGCCAGATCACGGCCCTTGCACATCACGTCGACAATGGTCCCTGTCCAGGTTTCGGCCATCGCGATTGCAGGCACAAACACAAACGCGGTTACGATTGCAAATAGTTTCATACTGCTTTATTGTACTACTGTAAATTCCAAATGTAACATAGGGGCATCGTAAGGGTCGTTGATTCTAAGCTACTTACATGCAACGCTTGCCTAACGATTCCATAGCGGCGTATACTCACATTTTTGGCCAGTAATATGATCTCAAGAGACGTGCAAGATCCTCTGGCGCCACAACGCGAGGCGGCCCTATTCTATGGGCTATTTCTGCGCGGACATTCCATTGATAGCATCCGCAAAGATATTGACGTCCCGTCTACTTTAGCCCGAAAGTGGATGCGCGGAAAGCAATACGAAGACTCGTTTAAGGACAATTTGAAACGGCTGTATCAATACCGCAAGCAAGTATTGGCCATTTTCAATGAGCTGGTGCATAACGAAAGGGGTCGGGCCAAGTTGCAGTGAAAGTACCTATTTTCCAGATTGACGCCTTCACTTCGGCTCTATTTACAGGCAATCCTGCCGCAGTCTGTCCATTAGAACAATGGCTTCCCGATGCACTGCTTCAGAAAATCGCCGCCGAAAACAATTTAGCAGAAACTGCTTATTTCGTACGTTCAGAAAGTGGATATCATCTGCGATGGTTCACCCCAGTCGTTGAAGTGGACTTGTGCGGCCACGCGACGCTTGCCGCAGCCTGGGTAATTATGAACGAATTAGACCGTAAGGCCGTCAGCGTCAGCTTCCAGAGCCGTGGCGGCCCCTTGTCGGTGAGTCGGCGGGGTGATATTTACACCCTGGACTTTCCCGCCAGTATGCCAGAACGATTAGCGCCGAATCCCCAACTGGAAGAAGCCCTGGGATCTCCCATTGTCGAATTATGGGGTGCCCGTGACTACGTTGCCGTTCTGGCATCGGAACAAGCCGTTCGCTCCGTCAAGCCATCCATGGAAAAGTTGAAGGGACTGGATCGCTTTGCTGTCATTGTCACTGCCCCAGGGCAGGATTACGATTGTGTTTCCAGATTCTTTGCACCGGCAGCCGGTGTGGATGAAGATCCGGTGACTGGTTCAGCCCATTGCACACTGGCACCATTCTGGGCTGCCCGGTTGAATAGGAACCCTATTCGGGCCTTTCAGGCTTCTTCACGGGGCGGGGAAGTGCATTGCGAAGTACTTGGGGATCGGGTGCTGCTTTCTGGAACCGCTGTGAAGTTTCTGGAAGGCACTATCAACTTGGAATAGCTGGCCAATCGATCATAAATGAAGCACCGCGGCCCGGACTTGTTTCCAGGTGAATCACCCCGCCAGCGGCTTTTACAATTGTGGCCACTGTGGAAAGACCAATGCCTGTGCCCCCATCGGATTCACGGGTGGTGAAAAATGGCTCAAACACCCTAGATTTAGTCGCATCATCCATTCCCGGCCCGTTGTCGGCAACTTGAAGCCGTACGCTTTTGCCAACAGTTGATGTGGTCAATTCCACCAGACCCCCATCGGGCATAGCTTCTTTAGAGTTCACCAAAAGGTTCACCAGAATCTGTTCCAGGTTAGCCAGATCGGCCAAAATAAGGGGAACGTCTTTCCCCAGCTTGATTGAAAGCTGAATGGTTTCGCCCAGCAATCGTTTGTACATGCCCGAAGATTGTTCAATCAGGGTATTCAGGTTGAGAGGCTTTTCTGTGGATGGAGTGCGCCGCAGAAACCCGAGTAGCTGACTGGTTAACGCCCCTGCCTTACCTGTTAACTGAACAATTGCTGCCAATTCCTTGGCTGCTTCGGAATTTTTTGGCAACTCATCTTGCGCTGCTTCAGCGTGGGCGTTAATCAGCGTCAATAAGTTATTGAAATCGTGAGCCACGCTTCCAGTGAGCATGCCAGCAATTTCCAAACGCTTTGATCGCCACTGTTGTTCCTGTTTCGTTGCCCGAGCCATAGACACTCTTTTATAACAAGTTTCTGACTACTCCAGTAACAATGCTGCACGATATTAGCGCTTTTTTCGTGGTTCCGGTAATCCCAGCAAGCGGCGGATGTCCAAGTAAATGTCATCCATGTCCCGATTCCCATCTAACGTCAAAAGCTGGTTCCGTTTTTCGTAGAATTCCAGCAGTGGGCTGGTCTTTTCATAATATTCCCGCAGACGCACTTTGAGCGCCTCGGCGTTGTCATCAGCCCGTTTGGTGAAGCCGCTGCCTTGGCCCATTTTTGCACGATACATGACCCGTTCAAAGATCACTTCATCAGGAATATCCAGGTAGATTACTTTATCGATGTCCCAATTTTCAAACAGATACTCTGCTTGAAAACGAGTGCGGGGAAAGCCGTCCAACACAAAGCCATAGTTCCAGTCGTGCTGGTCTAAGCGTTTGCTTACAACATCTTCCACAATCTCGTCGGGAACCAGAAGGCCTGCATCGGTAATGCGGCGGATTCTGGCAGCAAGTTTCGTGTGATGTTTTACATGCCAACGGAAAATTTCGCCAATAGAAATGTGGACGAAATCATAATCGCCGCATATCCGTTCGCTCTGGGTTCCTTTGCCGGAACCTTGGGGGCCACAAATGACGTACTTATTCACAAGATCCCCATAGTATCAATTCCTGGGGCCCAGCTCACTTTTAGACGAAACAGTCTGTTAGCGGTTGCGCTCGTAGTACCGGTTGGCTAATTCTTCCATAGTCCCAATTTCTTCATCTGTCAGGACAGGAGTAAAGCGTGCGGTGCGCATGGGGATGGTTTGGCGAATCGTAAATCGGCCTGGGAAAAACTGTTCCAGGTCTGATCTGTCCACAACAAATTCTTTAAAAAGTAACTTAATAGAGATCGGAACTGAATTATTCAAGGGCAGAAAAATGCCCTCCTTCAGTTTATAATGACAGATTTTCCTCTTTTGGGCGAGATAAAAACATGACTAGTTCTATACTTACCACCACAAAAAACTTGATTTTCGTATTTTCTTCGCCCATAATGAAGGACAAATCCTATGGCACTCACTCCAAGGCAAAAAGAAGTTCTGGACTTTCTGGTCATCTTTGTAGAAGACAACGGATACTCCCCCAGCTATGAGGAAATTGCTCACGGCTTGAACCTGGCATCCCTGGCCACCGTGCATAAGCACATTTCCTCCCTGGAATTGCGCGGCTATTTGAAACGCGGCTTCAACCAGAGTCGATCGTTAGATGTCTCCGCCGAATACGTTTCCCAACATCGTTTGAACAATAAGCCGCCCGCCCCGCGACAAAATTACGAAGTTCCACTGGCTGGTAAAATTGCCGCCGGAACTCCTGTAGATGCCACTCAACAGCAAGAAACGCTTAGCTTTAGCGATTTTGTGGGAAATGAAAGCACCTTCGCTCTACAAGTTCGTGGCGAATCTATGATTGACGATCACATTATGCACGGTGACTACGTTCTGGTTGAAAAAACAGACCGTGTGCGCGATGGCGAAATCGTCGTGGCCCTGGTAGATGGGAGCGAAACTACCTTAAAGCGGTTCTACAGGGAAACAGATAACGTGGCCCGTCTTCAACCGGCCAATGCTTCCATGGAACCCATCCGAGTGCCGCTGGACAGTGTTTTTATCCAAGGAAGAGTGTTGGCCGTTCTGCGGAAATACAAGTAGCCATGAAAAATGCCGCTTTGTTTGAAGCAAAGCGGCTTTGGGGGTAAATCTCTTTGGAATAACTAGGGCAGCTTGTATGACCTACCCGTTGGTTCACCTTATCACGCAACAGTAATACATCCTAGTACTGAACTTTGAACCAGTACTTCTGGGCAACGTGGTCTATCCGTAATCGAAGGCGACACCAGCAAGAATAGCCTCTCCCTTTCGTAGTACGATGAAGACGAATGCGCTTCCGCACCCTACCTTGCACCACCGCCATCACCGCTTTCATCCTGACACTGCAAGGGTGTGCCAATTACGGCAATTCAGCCGTTCAAACCAGCGCCAACCAGGCACCTGTTCAGGAACCATTAAAAGTTCAGCGTGAAGACCGCCCATCCCGGAAATCCTCCGGTGACAGAAATGCCCCCCGCGGAACCGCTGGTGATTTCGATTTCTATCTCCTAAGCTTGTCCTGGTCTCCGCAACATTGTTCAACTCAGGCTGGCGAACGGGATCGCGACCAGTGCGGCGGCACCCGTCAGTACAATTTCGTGGTTCACGGACTTTGGCCTCAATACGATCCTAAGGGATGGCCTCAATCCTGCGGTGGCGAAACCAATGTGAGCAGAGCAATGGTTAATGAAATGCTCCCCTTGATGCCTAGCCCGAAGTTGATTTATCACGAATGGGAAAAGCACGGTACCTGCAGCGGGTTAGGGCAGCAAAAGTATTTTGAGACCGTGAAACAGGCTCGAGGCAAAGTTACCATCCCCCAAAACTACCAATCCCCCAAAGATGCCGTACGCACCAACCCGGCAGCAATTAAGGCGAACTTCATCGCCTCTAATTCCGGCCTTACCGAAGATATGCTGGGCGTAACCTGCAGTGGACGTTTTCTTCAGGAAGTGGATGTTTGCCTCACCAGGGAACTGGGCTTCCGTTCCTGTGGGCGTGGTGTGCGGGAAAATTGTCCCGACGAATTGATCATTCAGCCCTTGAGATAATAAAAGAGATTCCATGGCGAAACCTGTCCGTAAATCGTCAACGCAGCCTTTGCTGGACCGCCTGCGTACCTCCAAAACCTTTTTTTGGATAGTAATTGCATCCCTCTCCGTTTTCATCCTTTCCATTTTCATCTTCACTTATTTTTGGATGACGCATTCGCGAATGATTGATGAGACGTTGGCCCGTGGCCCATACATGACCACTTCACGGATTTATGCCGCTCCAAAGTCCGTCCATGTGGGCGATCAAACAACAACCCAGGAAATTATGGGTCAGGTCCGAAATGCAGGCTACGGGGAATCGAAATCCAATCGCATGGGCTGGTACAACGTGCGTCCTGGTGCAATTGAAATTTTCCCCGGTCCTGATTCCTATTTTGAGAACGATGGCGGGGTGATTAAAATTGACGGCGGTAAGGTGAAAGAAATTATTTCCCTGCGCGACAACACGCCCCGTACGGTTTACCAGTTGGAGCCGGAACTACTCACAAACATTTTCGATCAAAAGCGGGAAAAGCGCCGCGTTGTTCGCTACGAAGATATTCCGAAAGTTTTAGTAGACGCCACAATTTCTGCCGAGGACAAGCGCTTCTTTCAACACACCGGGTTTGACCCTTTACGGATTGTCAAAGCGGCCTATGTAGACATTCGTTCCGGCCGCCACAGCGAAGGTGCTTCTACCATTTCTATGCAGGTGGCTCGTAACATGTTCCTGACCAGGGAGAAGACCTGGAAGCGCAAAATTTCCGAAACACTGATCACTATCCAACTGGAATGGAAGCTTTCAAAAGAAGAAATTTTCGCCTACTATGCCAATCAAGTAGCCGATATGGGCCATTTGGGCAGCTTTGGGATTCGCGGGTTCGGCGAAGCAGCACAGGCCTATTTCGGCAAAGACATTCGCGAATTGACACTGCCTGAAGCCGCCACTTTAGCCGGAATGAATCAACGGCCAAGCTATACCAATCCTTTCTACTATCCCGACCGCGCGCTGAAACGTCGCAATATTATTTTGACCATGATGCGCGAAAACGGCTACATCACAGATCGGGATTATGCCCAAGCGGTAGCATCGCCGATGAAAGTTGTCCGGGGCAGCAGTGGGTCCAATGATTCGGCTTATTTCATCGACATCGTCAATGAAGAATTAGAGAAACATTTTAGCGATCATGATTTCACCAGTTCGGTATATCGCATTCACACCACGCTCGATGTGGATTTGCAAAGGGACGCCGCTGAAGCGGTGCGGGTAGGCTTTGTTGAAGTGGACAAGTATTTGGAACGCCGCAACATAAAGAATCATGGTACAGCGCAAGTGGCAGTGATGGCGGTTGATCCGCAAACAGGCGAAGTGAAAGCGTTGGTGGGTGGCCGAAACTATGCCAACAGCCAATTGAATCACGTTCTGTCTAAGCGCCAGCCAGGCTCTATGTTCAAGCCCTTCGTATACGCTGCGGCCATGAATACGGCACTTCAAAATGGGGCTCAGCAAGTGTTTACCCCCGCCAGCATGATTGTTGATGAACCAACCACGTTTTGGTTCGATGGCAAACCCTATGAACCTTCGAATTATCATCAGGCGTCGTATGGATCGGTGTCCATTCGTCAGGCACTAGCCCGGTCTATGAATATTCCAACGGTGAAACTGGCCCAATCTGTCGGCTACGGGACAGTGGCACAGCTCGCAAAATTGGCAGGCATGGGGACCACGGTGCGCGCCACGCCATCGGCAGCGCTGGGGTCCTACGAGGTTACCCCGATTGAAGCCGCTGGTGCCTACACCGTGTTTGCGAATCGCGGGCAGTGGTCAAAGCCTTACTGGATTCAATCCATTCGCGACGCTGCCGGTCAACAACTGTTCGATGGCAAACCGGTTCATAAATATGTGCTGGATTCCCGGGTGAATTATTTAATGGTGAACATGATGGAAGAGGTTGTGCGGTCGGGCACTGGCGCAGGCATTCGGTCTCGTGGTTTTAGCCTGCCCGCTGCCGGTAAAACAGGCACTTCCGATCATGATGGCTGGTTTGCCGGTTTTACAACAAAGCTTGTTTGCGTGGTTTGGGTGGGGTTTGATGACAATGCCGAACTTGTTTTAGACGGTGCCCAAACGGCCTTGCCCATTTGGACAGAATTCATGAAACGCGCTCACAATCACCGGGATTATCGCGGTGTGAGTTACTTCAATGCCCCCGATGGGATTGTCACAGTGAACATTGATCCAGCCTCCGGCCAACTAGCCACTGACGCTTGCCCCACGCCGCGTAGCGAAGTATTCATTACTGGGTCACAACCTCTGGAAACTTGTTCTCTGCATGGTGGCAGCCGGGCCGTGGCTCAAGTTTCTGGTTGGGACGCCCCCGATCCGCAACAGAAGCGTGATGATGGCACCCCGCAACGCCCCATAACCGCCCGTAAAGGGAGCAAGGTGACAGAAGCTCCCGACGCTGAAAATCCACCTGGCGAGAAACCTCCTAAGGAGCATCCTAAGGGTTTATTTGGGCGTATCAAAGACATTTTCAAATAGCCTTCCATCCGCAGCCGCAAATATTGGAGCTAGAATATAGCTAAGAAGCGTAAGGGTTCAGCGAACTTGCGTTTTCTGTTTTGGCTTGTTCTTAAAAGAGAGGTGTGCGTTATGAAATTCCGCATGTTTGCTTGCACCCTGATTTCCGCTTCAACATTCATTACCGGCATGAATGATCCACCAGCGAAACCATCGGATCCAAAACCACAGTTGTCGGCTGAATCACGGGGCGATATTTTGATGGCCCGCAAAGAGTATCGCGAAGCCATTGAGGTTTACCTGCAAGGTCCGCAGGATTCCTCCATTCTTTTGAATAAAACCGGTATTGCCTATCATCAACTGACCGATACAAATACGGCTCGTAAATTTTACGAACGTTCCACGAAGGCAAATCCTGTCTATGCTGAAGCCATTAACAATTTGGGTACTGCTTTCTATGCCCAAAAGAACTACCGCAAGGCTATTGCCCAATACTTGAAGGCGCTGAAAATCAATCCACTTTCCGCATCGGTCCACAGCAACCTGGGTACCGCCTATTTTGCCCGTAAAAAGTACGATGCCGCTTTGGAATCGTATCAAAAGGCTCTGGAACTAGACCCGGAAGTGTTTGAGCATCGCGGTTCCAATGGGGTTCTTTTACAGGAACGAACGGTCAACGAACGCGCCAAATTCCACTATTATCTGGCCAAGACATACGCCAAGGCCGGAGCGCACGAACGGGCCTTGGGTTACATTCGAAAGGCGTTGGAAGAAGGTTTCAAAGAAAAGAAGCGATTCATGGAAGAACCGGAGTTCGCCAATTTGCGGGAACTTCCCGAATTCCAACAGTTGATGACCATGGAGACGCGTGTCCTTTAGGTTTCCTTACTGTTTGCGATTCGTCGTTCTCTTAATTCTTACTACGCTGCTCCCCACCGCTTGCCGACGAAATTCTTCAATCGGCGTGGAGCGCATTGCCATCCTCCATTTCGATAACTTGACAGGAGATGCACAGTGGAATTGGCTTTCTGCTGCTGCCCCCTCGTTGTGGCGAGCTCAACTTTCCGGGTCTCAAAGCTCAGTAGCAAATGTTGTCAAAAGTCCCAGTGAAGCCGCTCAGCTTCGGGCCACGCGTTTGCTGACTGGCTATTTTTCCGTTCGAGCCGGATTGCTTCGGGGAACTCTTACGGTTGTGGATACGGAATCGGGCAGAACGCAATCGACGATTCTTGTGCAAGCAGGTGACGCAATTGCCCTGCTCAATCAAATTTCCACTCAACTGCAATTGCCAGTTCGCCCTCTTCCAACTCAGGCCTTAAAATCGCTGGAAGCCTATGGACAGGGGTTGGCCGCCAGTTCGCAATCCGATGCCGTTGCCCACCTGAAAGATGCCACCGCTGTTGACCCGTCTTTTGGCCTGGCCTGGATACAGCTTATCGACAGGATGCGAGGGCGTGGCGACATCGCCGGTTCCCTGGACACAGCTCGACTCGCCTTGGTCCAAAAATCAATTCCAGCGGTGGAACGGGCCGACCTAGGCTTGCGCGCATTGCCTGCCGATGCTTCGGCTGCCGATAGATTAGCGCAGTTGGAAAATATCTCTCGGGCCAACCCTGCGGATGCCAATTACGCCACCCAAACTGCCGATTTTGCTGTTGCAGCGCGGATGCTTCCAAAGGCTGTGGAATGGTACCGCATCGCCACAAAAATCATGCCGGAATCTGCTCAGCTTTGGAATTCAAAAGGCTACGCAGAAGCCTTTTCGGGTGACTTCGAAAATGCTCAAAAGAGCATACAGCGTTACCAGGCCGCTGCGCCCGATGACGCGAACTTTTACGATTCCTCCGGTGAGATTCTTTTCCTGCAGGGACATTTTGCTGAAGCTGCGGCATCTTTTCAAACCGGTTTTCAAAAGCTGCCCAATGCGTTTGGAGCAAACATGCTGCGCAAGGCTGCCTGGGCTCATTTGCGGTCTGGCAATGTAGCGGAAGCGGATAAAGTATTTGGTCAATACGTTGAGTTCCGGCAAAAGATGAACGATCCTTTTATTCCCCTTCGCCAGGCGCAATGGGTGTACTTGACTGGTAAGCAGGATGCCGCCAAACGCCAATTGCAGAGCTTTGCGGTTGAGAAAAAGAATCCATTTGCCTGGGCTCAGTTGAGCATTTGGGAACGGTTCGAGGAGCATCCCGCAAAGGCTGTGGAATATGCCCAAAAAGCGATGCAAGGTTTACCGGATGCTCCTCAATATAGAAACACTGTAGCCATAGCAGCGGTGTTGGCACAACCGAATGCGCCCGCCATTGTCTGGAAGCAGCGCATGAATGGACAGCCGATTGCGGCCATCGGCATGCTTGTTTCAAAGGAACCTGCGGAGGCTGCACAATTTCTGGAAGAGGTACGAGCCAAAATCAATCCATTGCAGGAATATTATTGGAAGGATCTTCATGCAATCGCGTTGTATCGCTCAGGAAAGAAAGCGCAAGCAAAGGCACTGTTAACCAGTTACTCATTGCCTGAAGCAGAAGAGGACGCCGTTGTTTTATGTTTTGCATTCCCCGCAGATCAGCAAATTCGCAAGGAACTGGGAAAGTAACGGCGACGCTTTAGGATTGCAGCACTTCTTGATTGCGGTGCAGCACTTGGCCCGCCCCTGATTCGATGATTCTCAACAACTGGGCGATCTCGCTATCGTCCAGTGGCTTGCGCAGCAAGAACCCTTTGGAACCCTCAAATACCCTGGATAACCCCTCATCGAATCCTTCCGTTACTAAGACAAAGGTGATGGGACGGTAGCGCACCGATTCATAAAATTCAATCCAACTTCGTCCGGGCAATCGCACATCGCAGAAGACTACATGGAACCGCATGCGTTCCAATAAGTCAGCGGCTTCTTCAGCACTCACCACCGGCACCACTCGGTGACCTTCCAACGAAAGAATGGACAGCAACTTTCTTTGCACTGCACCTTCCGGTTCAATAACCAAAACGGTCCAGCATTTTTTTGCTTCACCCGAAATCGGGGAAGTGGCGGTTTGGGCTAGCGGCAGTTCAATTTCAAAAGTGGATGCCGTGGCGTTGTTTTTCACCAGCTTAATATTGCCATTATGAGCGTTGAAAATACCTCGACAAAAGTCCAGGTTAAAGCTGGCTTCCGTTTCGTCCAGGTTCAGCTTTCTGGTGGGAAACTCAATGCGAATCAAAACGGATTGGGAACTGGTGCTTAAACCCACCAGAATCCGCCGGTCACTGTGGCTATCCTGCTGTTGTTCCACATAGCTAAGCAGGTCCAGAAAAATTTGTTCCAATTGGCTGCGGTTCCCACTGATGATCACCGATAAATCGGCCAGATTGGTTTCCACCTGGTCTTTCATCTGAAGCATTTCTCGTAACAAAAAGGCCAGGTCCAACTCCCCGGCGGAACTTGCGTTTTGGATGCGGGAAAACCCCGATAGACGTTGGACAATGCCCGTGGCGCGGTCCACGTGTGTAGCAATGGCACGCAGGCTGCGATCCGTCAGCGAGTCTGTTTGATGACGCAGCAGGCTGGACGTCAATTGCAGGATAGATGCCAACGGCGAACTGAGTTCAGCGGCAATTCCGGAAACCAGTTGTCCCGCCGTGGCCAGTTTTTCGCTTCGAACCAGTTGTTCCTGAATAGATTGCTGATGAATTAAGCGCAAAGCCGCCGCTACTTGATTCCCCAGGTGTTGCAAGCAGATTTGGACGTCCTGGTTGAAGCGGCGACGAGGCAGGGCAAAGGCAATTTCCAGGATGCCGATTGGCTGGCCGCCAAAAAGCGTTGGAACATAGATTAATCCGCGAGGAAGTCCTGCCGCAGCCTGTGGGGAAAGCAGTGGACTTTTCAGCGCATCGGGAATGGTTAGTAACGTTCGATTTTGGAAGGCGAAGATGGCCGCCCCAAACGGCGATTCCCGATTCGCTTGTAAGTTATTGCTTATGGATTGCGGTTCGCCAGGCGTTTCCATGCACCCCAGGGTTTCCGTGTTTCTGTCGTATTTGTACAGTCGAACCGAAGAAGAGGTTAGGATCCTTTGTAATTCTACTCGCAATGTTTTTAAAGCTTCGGTATGCGATTTGCTAGCCAGCAATTGCTCCCCAAGTTCATTCAAACTGCGAATCACACGT
Organism: Acidobacteriota bacterium; assembly: GCA_025352795.1. Lineage (GTDB taxonomy): Bacteria > Acidobacteriota > Terriglobia > Bryobacterales > Bryobacteraceae > JANXSF01. Next base: position 38,946 of record JANXSF010000020.1, on the reverse strand, counting down.
CGATTCCGATTCCGACTTTGCTGGACCATCCACCAAACCGCTAGCCCTGGTCCGCAGAATGCTAGCAAACCCAATAAAATTTCCGGGTACGGGGCATCGGCTTTCCAGGAAAAGACGGATGCAACCAGCGTAACTAGATAGCTTCTAACCATTCGTGCAAAATAGGGTCGCGAAAATCTCGAACCAGAACCTCCACGCCAGGCAGCGAGTTTTCAGAAGTGGAAATTCCAACCACTCTCATTCCAGCCGCCACACCAGCGGCCACTCCTGCACCAGAATCTTCAAACACGATGCAATCAGCAGGCTTCGCCCCAAACTGCCGGGCAAGTCGCAGATAAATATCGGGCGCGGGCTTGGGGTGAAGCACTTGATGCCCATCCGCTACCGCCTTAAAATACTGCCGCAAATCAGCCCGATCCAGCACAAAATCAATGTTCGCTGGCTCGGCATTACTCCCCAAGCCCAGCCCTAAGGATTGGTACTTTGCCAAAAACTCTTCAATTCCAGGAACTAAAAACTCCTGAATTCTCGACGACATCAAATCGCGAAACAGCGCTTCCTTTTTCGCCCCATGCTGGAAAACTTCGTCATCAGTTAATTGATCGCCAAAAATGTCCCGAACAATTTGATCGTTGCGCTTGCCGTGCATGCGCGATACCAGACTATCGGCGGAAACTCCGGCGTTCTCCAGGTAGATTTTCCAGGACTGCGTGTGCAGCGGCATGGAATCAATGATCACCCCGTCCATATCGAACAAAAAATGGCAGTTGGTTACCAACGGATGTATCCTCCGTCGACCATCAATTGTTCAGCCGTAATAAAGCTGGATTCATCCGATGCTAAGAATAGTGCGGCATTGGCCACCTCAATCGGCTCTCCCAGGCGGTTCAACATATGGGCTGGTGCCACGCGGCTGGTCCACTCTTCAACCGTCGTTCCTAACCGGGCAATCTCTCGGACAGAGGCGCTAGTGAAAATGCAACCTGGGCAGATTGTGTTCACACGAATCTTGAAGGGAGCCAGATCCAGCGCCAAGTTACGGGTCATCATAATCACTGCCCCCTTCGATGCACTGTAGGTGGTGAAATCCTTTTGGGCGATGATGCCGCTCATAGAAGCGATGTTTACCACCGATCCACCTTGCCGCTTCAAACCTGGAAGAGCAGCTTTAATAACCATGGCGGTGCCGATTACGTTGACGCCCAGCACGCGATTCCAATCGGCCAGGTCGGCGTCTTCTAAACTTTTCTGGGTGAAATCAGCGGCATTGTTGACAAGCACTTGGATTGCGCCAAATGTGGCTTGGGCCAAGGCGGCCAATTCTTGCCCGGTTTCCTGACGGGCAATGTCACCCGCTAGAAAAACTACCGGCGCGCCTTTGGAACGAACCAGATCGGCCACCCGCAGGCCGTTTTGCTCATTGAGGTCGTTCAGAACCAGACTGGCACCTTCTTCAGCGAATCGGAGAGCGATTGCTTCACCAATTCCCGCCCCTGCGCCAGTGAGAATACAAACCTTATTTTTCAAACGCATTTTCTAATTGTACGGTGAGGGCGAATCTGGCGAAACGGCGAACAGGGCGAACAGTAATCGGTAGGCAATGACATGATCAATCGGATACAATAACGGGGCTGACATGAATGGCCCTAAGCCCAATGTCTGTACACCGAGCTTGGCGTTACTAACCAAATGGATTTGGACCAGCTACACACCTTTTTAGAAATTGTTCGCCTGAAGAGTTTTTCCAAAGCGGCGATCACCTGTTTTCGTACGCAGCCTGCGATCAGCGCCCAAGTGCGCCAACTGGAACAGGAAATGAACACGGCTCTGTTTGATCGACTGGGGACAAGAATTTCCCTAACCCCGGCAGGTCGCATTTTTGCTGAATATGCTGAGCAAATTTTAGATTTGCGACGGCGCGCCCAGGATAGCATTAACGAATTGGAGCGCATTCCCCGCGGAGAATTGGTGATTGCCGCCAACGAATCCACCTGTATTTATGTGTTGCCGCACGTTTTTTCCAACTTTAAGGAACTGTTCCCCAATGTCCAATTGCATGTGGATCGATCCTATGGAACAAGGGTTGTGGAAGCGGTTCTGGACAACATGGCCGATTTCGGAATTGCCCAACTCCCGCTGGCGGAAAGAAAACTACAGGTTGTCCCAATCCACACCGATGAAATCAAAGTGATTGTTCCCCCAGGGCACCCATTGGCAAATGTCGAAATGGTGAAGCCGGAAACACTGTTGGATTTTCCTTTACTGCTTCCCAAGAGTGGAACCACACGGTCACGGTTGAATACCTGGCTGGATGCGGTTGAAGATCAGATTCAAGTGTCCATGGAACTGGATTCCACGGAAATGATTAAGCGCTTTGTGATGGCCGGGCTGGGCGTTTCCTTCCTATCGGCGTCCAATTGTGTGGAAGAAGCGGCAGCAGGTAAATTGGTTCCGCTGAGTATGGGACCAGAGCCGATGACCCGCCGACTAGGCCTGATTTACAGGAAAGATAAAGCCCTTTCCAAAGCTGCCTTAGGGTTTATCCAAGTTATACTAAATCATGCGACGGCTCAAACTCCAGGCGCCTAAGGCTAGCTAGGGATCTGATGGAGCAAACCACCTTACGAACTTTTGCGATTCTTGTATCTACTGCGGAACGAAACGAATGGTTTCAGTCCAAAGAGGATTTACCAGTACCGATTCGGGAACAGTTGGAAACGTCACTGCGCTCTTCCGATTCCTTTACCTTTCTTTTAGCCGATCAAAAAGGGCGCGAAGAACTGGTGAAAGCTCTTAGCGGAGGGAATTCGCAATTAGGAATCCGCTATGCGAACAAGGAAGCTGGGGGCAAGTATCCGGTGGGGAAAGTAAGTTTTTCCTCAAAAGATAGGCAAACTGCTGACGGCATTGGGCTAGTTCCCATGATGCGACGGCTGATCATTGGGCTAAGTTTGGCCATCACCGTGGCCTTACTGCTTTTGCTTACAAAAATAATCTCCCGTTAACTCAATTTTTTACGATGAATCCCGCGCTTGCACCGATGAGTGCCCTATGGAAAGGCGCAGCAAGATCCGCTTTGATATTCAACAGCCCTTTGTGGCAAAGATAATCGGCAATGGGGAGGACGTCCCCGATAGAACAATTTCTGGAACTCTGGAAAATATTTCCGGCAGTGGGTTGCGGATATACTCCGATCAACCAATTGCCGCCGGCGCGGCGATCCAGATCGATTTGCCAGACGCTATGATTTTGGCCGAAGTACTGTATTCAGAACCGGCGGAACCACATCCGTTACGGCCCGACGAATCCCGTTATGCCATTGGTTTGGTGATGCAGCAAGTGCTGCAGGATATGGGACAACTGGCCCGGATGATTGAAGGCATTATGGGTCAGTCTAGAGCCCAAGGGGTCGTTCAAAGAAAATAAACCAGTAGTCTTGTCTCAAACAAAAATGATATTCTTCGTTTGGGGCCTGTTCAAAGAATGCAGAAAGCAGTTATTTTTGGAAGTGCTGGGCAATTAGGCCTTGAGTTGACCAAGGAATTCCGATCACGAGGGTACCAGGTCACAGCGCTGAATCGTGCCACGGTGGACATTTCCGATTTTCATGCGGTGGAAAACTGTCTTACACAGATTGATCCTGCGGTGGTGCTGAACGCGGCTGCTTACAATCAGGTGGACATAGCTGAAGCAGAGCCATTGGCCGCCTATTCGGCCAACGCCTTGGCTGTAAGAAATCTGGCAATCGCCTGTCGGCAAATGGACTCTCTGTTAGTACATTTTTCTACCGATTACGTGTTTGACGGCACGCTGCAGCGTCCTTACACAGAAGCCGACGCTACCCATCCGCTGGGGGCCTACGCGGTGTCCAAACTGGCTGGGGAGCTTTATGCCCAAGCCTATGTAGACCCGCTGATTATTCGTGTTTCCGGAGTGTTCGGGCCAGGGGGTCAGAACACTGTAAGAGGAAATTTTGTGGAGTTGATGGTGCGTCTGGCAAAGACCGGGCAGCCCATCCGGGTGGTGGAAGATCATGTGGCATCTCCCACATTTGCCCCGGCAGTGGCCAGTCGCACAGCCGATTTGGTGGAAAAGCGGCTTACGGGAGTGTTTCATATGGCCGGTGGTATGCCAATCAGTTGGTATAACTGGGCCAAAATGATCTTCGAATCGGCGGGTATGACCCCGGAATTGAAGCCGACAACAGAACGAGAGTATCGTACGGCTGCTCGGCGTCCAAAGTTTTCCGCTCTTTCTAACAGCAAGCTGGACAGCATTGGAATTGAAGGTATGCCGACGCTTGAATTCGCATTGCAGGAATATTGGCGACTGCGCGCGGGGAATTAGTAGTTAAGAATTAGCGTTAAGTTTGAAAGACCGCTCCCTTGCGGTCATGGCTATTTAGAATCAGTAAGTTACCGAGCCGTGACCGCAAAGGAGCGGTCTTTCTTAGTTGCTGCTGTTCACCGTCGCGTAATACCCTTTACGGGCCTGCACTTTTAGATCTTTGTTCGCTGGTCGAACTTCAATCTTGCGGTAACTGCCATCTCTTACAGGAATTGTTGATATATACGTCAGCGCATATTGAGTGCGCATCTCCTGCTGAATCTGATCGAAGATATCGTTCAGTGACTGCCTTCCTCCCACGTGAAACACCCGACCACCTGTTTCTTCAGACATCTTCTTCAGTGCGGAATCGTTGGCGTAATAACCTCGGTTTCGAGCGCGGAAGTAGGGATCTTCGTAAAAAATACTGTAGATGATTACGTCGGACTTCTGTGCTGCTTCAATGGCCTTCTCCATTTTTACGCGGGAACCTTGGTCCATGCCATCGGTGATCAGAACAATTACTTTGCGCCCCACTTCCCCTTTCAACTTATCGGCAGCGGCTAGGAAAACAGCATCGAAGAGAATGGTTCCCCGTTGAACTGCGTTCGGAACCGGACCAGGATGAATCCCGGAAACAGAAGTGTTCAGCCGCAGTCCTTCCAGCCCTTCGCGCAGCAAGTTAATGGAACTAGTGTAATCCTGCAAAAGCTCGGCTTCAGAACCAAAACTGATTACGAATGCCATATCTTTTGGGCGCAGCATTTTTTGAAAGAATTGATTCGAGGTTCGTTTCTCTTCCCCAATCAGCCCCTCCTGACTGCCGCTGACGTCGACGAGCAAGCCAATGGTAAGGGGAAGGTCGGTTTCCCGGACGAAGTACTTCAGTTGCTGCTGGGTGCCGTTTTCGAAGAGAGAGAAATCGTCCTTGGTCAAGGTGCTTTGCAGTGCGCCTTTTTTGTCCCGAACGGAACAGAGAATACTGACCAGATCGACGTCAATTTTGATTAACGGAATCTCTTCCGCAGCCTTTTGAGCCAAAGCAAAAGAGCCGCAAAGTAGAAAGACAGCAGAAAATTTCATTACAATACGAGATGTCTTATCAGGCAAACAGGTTCCATGAGAAAAGCGCTGCAACACTTGAAATCCGCCGATCCGGTGATGAACCGGATTATTGAGGTCGTTGGCCCTTACCAGATATCTTACCGGGAACCAGAGTTCGAAACCCTGGTTCGTTCTATTGTCTATCAACAACTGAGTGGAAAGGCGGCAGGCACCATTTTTGGGCGGTTAGCTGAAGCCACCGTTCGTGGCGGCAAAATTCGTCCGAAGGCGATTCTGGACCTGGGGGAAGGGGGCATGCGCCCGTTTGGCATTTCATCACAAAAGGGTCGCTACATTACTGACTTAGCGGAGAAAACGGCAACTCGCAAAATTCAGTTCAGCAAACTGCCATCAATGGCCGACCAGGAAGTGATTGAGCATTTAACCCAAGTGAAGGGAGTTGGCGTGTGGACTGTCCAAATGTTTCTGATGTTCGCCCTGCAGCGCCCCGATGTGCTGCCCACAGGGGATCTTGCCATTCGTAATGCCATTACCAAGGCTTACGGATTGGAACAAGCGGCCAGCATGGCTGAAATGGAGCAGATCGCCGCACCATGGCGACCGTATCGAACGATGGCTTGTTGGTACCTTTGGCGTAGTTTGGATGGCCCAGCGCTGCTATAACTCCGCATGGGTGGGCGGCTATTTCTCAACAGGAAAGGAATCAGCAAGCTGATGGATCATCTGTTGTTCTTCATCGTTGTACTTGGCGCGAAACTTTTCGCTACCCAAATATGTCTTGCGGGTTTCCTCGTCCATGGGGGTGATTTTATTCACTTCTCGACGCAGGGTGGCGCGACGTTCCACGGGCAATTGGTTGAACCGCTGATACACTTTTCGTACCTGCTGTTGTTGGGCGACAGGCAGTTGCTGGAACCGTTCCACGTTCTTCTTCTGCCGTTCCGGCATACGGTCATAATTTTCTAAACGAGCTTCCAAACGCTGCCGCCGCTCTGGTGGCATATTCGCCAAAACTTTACTTCGGTCAGCCGGGCTCATGGTCCGTAATTTTTCAAGGACGGGCATGCCCTTGCCTTCTTTCTTCAAGGCCTTTCTTCCGGCATTCTTCGGCTGATTTTTTGCATTTGGGGCCTGAGCCATAGCTCCGCCCGATGCCAAACCCACCGCCATTAGAATGATAAATATTTTCATGGGAGCACCACCTAAAGTGCCTGAGATTCGCTCTTGGGAGCTTCAGCCATCAACGAATCTACCATTTCCACATCTTCCAGGGCTCTTTCCGCCTGTTCAATTTCCTGCGCTTCCATTCTTACTGGAATATTGGTGCTGATATCAGGAGAACTGGGAACTTTCAAGAGCGAACCGCCCAGGAAAATAACCGTGACTGCCGCCATGCCCATGGCCGGACGCCAGCCAAACCCGCCGCCTTGTGGCACCAACCAGTGCTTTAGACGACCCCAAACCGTGGATTGCTCCTTTTCGATCCGCTCATACAATCGAGCGTCGAAATCTCGCGAAACAGGAACCGCATCCCATTCGTCAAGCGCCTTCCACACCGTGGTTTGCGCTTCCACCCCGGCTTTGCATTCCGAGCACACAGCAATGTGCCCCTGCATCTTCTGCGAGGCATCCCATTCGAGCTTCCCCGCCGCAAAATCCATCAGCAAATCGGGGCTGTCTGAATAAATTGGGCAAGACATAAATTTTTCTCCTTTATCAGCCTTAGCGCGCCATATGCGCTAAGCGCACTCGCAGCGTTTCATAGGCTCGAAACAATAACGACTTCACTGCCGATTCCGAACATTCCAACACAGAGGCAATTTGCGAATATTCCATTTCCTGGTATTTGTGCATAAGAACTGCGGCCCGCTGCTTTTCCGGTAACATCTGAATGGCTCTGCGGACTTCATCCAGCTTTACTTTATAAACCAGGGTCTGCTCTGTTGTCATTCCCCGATCCGCTACTTGCAACGTCAACCCATCATCGTTCGATTCGTCAATGCTTCCCTGGTTCCGCTCATTCTTAAAATCACGAATATGGTTCAGCGCCAGATGGCTGGCAATGCGGAATAACCACGTGGTGAACTTCGCTGTGGGCTCATAATTACCCCGCGATTTGTACACCCGCAAAAACACTTCTTGAGCCAATTCCTCAGCTACAGCCTGATTTTGAACCATCCGGTACAAGAAATGAATCACCGGCCCACGATGTTTCCCAAGTAAAAGCGCAAAACTCTCAGTGTGGCCTTCTCGAACCCGAAGCATCAATTCCGTATCTGGTTCTAGTGCGCCGACCGCTATCATATCTTTCTGAACACGAATAGAATGCGAAGGTTGCGGAAATTTGATAGGGTCGTCTTCCAGATGCAATTCTTTAAGCGCCTTAGCTGCATTGTACGCCCTGGCCGTAACCAAAATAAACAGGCTAAGTGATCTTTTTAGCTCGGTTTACAGCTATTCCATCTTTAACGAGCGTTCCATCAAGTCACGTATCGCCGATTTCGGTGATTTGCCTTCAAACAATACCGAATGCATACTATTCGTAATTGGAACGTCCACGCCTTGCCTGCGCGCCAAATCGCACGCCGCCTTGGTGGTTTCCACGCCTTCTGCCACCATCTTGGTAGATCCAACAATATCTTCCAAACTACGCCCTTTGGCCAGTTCAATCCCCACTTGACGATTGCGGCTCAGCCCGCCGGTTGTGGTCAAAACCAGATCACCCACGCCCGCTAAACCCGAAAGCGTCTGCGGTTGACCGCCTAAACTCACCGCCAGCCGGGTCATCTCCGCCAATCCCCTGGTAATCAGCGCAGAGGAAGTGTTGGAACCGAACCCCAGACCGTGACAGACTCCGGAAGCAATGGCCATGACGTTCTTCATCGCTCCGCCTATCTCGGTCCCAATTGGGTCGGAATTGGCGTATAAACGGAAGTTTGGTGTAGCAAAAGCGCTTTGAATCGCCCGGGCCAGCCCAGGAAATTCAGACGAGATCACGCAAGCGGTCGGTTCCCCGCGGGCCACTTCCTTGGCAAAACTCGGACCCGAAAGGACCGCTGAACTATAGCCTGTTACTTCAAAAATCACCTGACTCATGCGCAATAAAGTGATGTTTTCCAGCCCCTTAGTGGCACTTACAAGCAACATTTGGTCGTTAAATAGCGGTTTTGCGTGCAGAAAAACACGTCGAAGGTGGTGGCTAGGGGTCACTCCCAGCACGATATCCGCACCAACAATGGCATCTGCCAGTTTAGGAAAAACAGTGACGTTGGCCGGTAATTTGAAGCCCGGAAGAAAAATATCGTTCTCGCGGGTAGTCTGCATCCGCGCAGCCAGGTCTGTTTCAAAAACCCACTGCCGCACGTGATCAAACTTCGGGGCAAGGGCCATTACGAGGGCCGTGCCCCAACTGCCTCCACCTAAAACGGCAAGTTGCTTCATGACGATTTCTTTGAGAAGGTAAACACGTTTTCCGTACCTGCTCTTAATCTTTGCACGTTTGACCGATGTCGCCAGATGACAACCCCGCCACAGACAATGGCTGCGATCAGCACGGGAAGGGGAGGGTGTTCAATCATCCAAACTCCAAAGGGAAACAAGGCAGCGCCAGCAATGGAACCGAAGGAAATGTGTCGGGAATACCAAACAGCGGCAATGAACACAATGGTTATGGCCGCAACCGTTAACGGCGTTAAGTAAAGGAAGGCACCGACAAAACTGGCCACTGCTTTTCCACCTTGAAATTTCAGAAAAATGGAATAGGCATGTCCCAGTACAACGGCAATTGCGGCAAGCGACATACACAGCGGATCCTGGTTGGTGAAATGCCCCATTAACCAAACGGCCACCCAGCCCTTCGCTATGTCGAACAGAAGTGTGACCATTCCAGCCAGCCGACCGGTGGTGCGCAATACGTTGGTGGCCCCTATGTTTCCGCTACCCATGTGGCGCACGTCGGCCCCGGTGGTGAAGCGAACCAGAAGATATCCAAAAGGAATCCCGCCAAGAATGTAGGCGGCCAAAAGTAGAAGGACAGAAATCATAAAGACAAAGGAAACTCCGCCAGTTTTATATAAGTTGAAACGGAAGACTGGAGTTCGCTCAAGTATAGATGAAACGCCGGGACAACGAACTCACCGAATTCCACTGACTGTAGCGCGGCAATGGTTCCTCGTAATGGACGAAGATCCACGTTGGCCTGTTTGACTCGGGCCAATGTGAGGTGCGGAACATATGGCTTGGTCTCAGCGGGAATGCCGATTTCAAGAAGAGTTTTGTTGATGGCCAGGGCCAAGTTGGAAAGCGAATCACCCGCATCGATTCCAATAAAAAAGTTGCGTGGGTTGTGAGGATTGGGAAACCAACCGAAGGCATGCAAGCGGACGGTGAATGCTTTTGGAACGGGCACTTGTCGAAGTGCGGCAGTCATTTCCTCCACTTCTTCATCCGGTACTTCGCCAATAAACTTTGTGGTGATGTGCAAGTTTTCCGCCGGGCTCCACAGAAGGGGTGCCATAGGACGAAAGCTTGCCAGCAGCGCCGCTACGTTTTGCCGAGTTTGAATATCCAGGTCAATGCCAGTAAAGAGCCGCACAGTAGGAATTCATTAGTGTACCCTGAACGAAAGTGGAAGATCTTTTTGCTGCACCAATCTTATCCAAAGAATTTTACGAGCGCGATGCGGTCACCGTTGCCCGCAGCTTGCTTGGAAAAGTGATTGTCCATGAAAAAAGTGCCGGGCGCATTGTGGAAACTGAAGCTTATTTAGGAACTGGAGATCTTGCCGCACACTCCGCGCGGGGCTGCACTCCAGCTACGAATGTGATCTTTGGTCCACCGGGATTCGCTTACGTTTATCTGATTTACGGCATGCACTATTGCCTAAACTTTGTAGTCGAAAAAGATGGGATCGCCGGGTGCGTGCTAATCCGGGCGTTGCATCCGCTGGCAGGCCTTATGCCGAATTGTAATTGCAATGGTCCTGGACGATTAACCAAGGCGCTGAGCATTGGGCGTGAGCAAAATGGATGCGATGTGACGCAAGGGACGCTTACCGTTCGGGACTGGAATGAAGTTGCTTTTAAGATTGCGATCAGTCTACGCATTGGCATCACGAAATCGGTAGAGCTACCGTTGCGGTTCAATCTTGTGCCTCCATAAATACGAATGATAACTCCGAAATGTTATTTTTAAAGTTCCATCCATGAAGCAAACGATTTTCAGAGAATACGATATCCGCGGCATTGCCGACACAGAACTACTTGATCCGGGCGTGGAACTTTTAGGGCAAGCACTGGGAACTTACATTCAGCGCAAGACGGGTAAGAATATCAACCTGGGCCGCGATTGCCGTCTGAGTGGGGATCGGTTGGCCAACGCTCTTCGCAAAGGTCTGCTGGCCAGCGGTTGCAATGTAACAGAACTGGGTGTTGTGCCCACACCCATCACTTATTTTTCGGCGGTGCACATGAAGTCTGATGGGGCGGTGATGATCACGGGCAGCCACAATCCCAGCGAGTACAACGGATTCAAAACTGTCTGCGGATCAGGAACGTTGCACGGGCAGGCCATTCAAGAGGTCTACCAGATGATTCAGGCTCGCGATTTTCTGACCGGCGCTGGTAGCAATGCAACGGTTGATATTGTCACTCCTTACGTGGACGACGTGTCCCAGCATTTCAATTTTGCGCGTCGCATTAAAGTGGTGGTGGATGCAGGCAATGGCACGGGCGGGCCTGCTTTCAGCCGGATATTGAAGCGCATGAATTGCGATGTTCAGGAAATGTTTTTTGAAATGGATGGGCGTTTTCCCAATCATCATCCAGACCCTACTGTTCCTGAAAATTTGAAGCAGCTCTCCACCGCAGTTCGCGAATTTGGTGCTGATTTAGGAATTGCTTTTGATGGCGATGCTGACCGTATTGGCGCTGTCGATGAAACTGGCACACCAATTTATGGGGACATGCTGTTGTTCATTTACGCCCGCGAAATTCTTTCCCGCAAGCCTGGCGCAACTTTCATTGGCGAAGTGAAATGCTCTCAGGTGCTTTATGATGAGCTAACGAAATTGGGTGGTAACGCCATTATGTACAAGACTGGCCATTCTTTGATCAAAGCCAAGATGAAGGAAGAACATGCCGAACTGGCCGGTGAAATGAGCGGACACATGTTTTTTGCGGATCGCTACTACGGCTACGACGACGCTCTATACGCTGCCTGCCGTTTGATGGAGATTGTAGCGGCATCGGGCAAGCCTCTTTCAGCGCAGCTCGATGGGCTTCCGAAAATGGTTTCCACTCCCGAACTGCGTGTGGATTGCAGTGACGATACGAAGTTCGACGTAGTGGCTCGCGTGGCTGCCTACTTCCGGTCTCGAAGAAAGATTGTGGAGGTGGACGGCGCACGTGTGATTTTCCCTAAAGGCTGGGGTCTGGTGCGGGCATCGAATACGCAACCTGTTTTGGTGATGCGTTTCGAGGCGGAAAGCGAGGCTCTTTTGAAGGAGTATCGCGACGAAATGGAAGAAGTTTTGAAACAGGAACTCGGCGGAATTTTGGTGGCAAGCCAATGATCTGGAGTAGGCGAAACCGGCTGCTCCACCAACAACGCAAGTAAGTCCAGATCTAACTTGTGTTTGAAAGACCGCTCCCTCGCGGTCACGGCTCTGTAACGTGCTGCGATGACCTCCAGGGAGCGGTCTTTCAAAGGCCTGGTACGCTTCGCTCTAACACTTGAAGCTGTTTACTTCTCGAAAAAGAATGGACCCCTAACCGCTGGATGATTCCCTACTTCGTTCATCGTGGCGGAATCAAATAGTCTTCCGTTGATCATCGTCCAGTGTACTCTTTCGGAATTGCGAATGTTGTCCAACGGGTTGGCGTCAAGCACAATCAGATCGGCCAATTTCCCGACTTCCAGCGATCCGATGTCTTTGTCCAAACCCAGATATTTGGCTCCGTCAAGAGTGGCCGCACGCAGGGCTTCCATGGGGGTCATGCCGCCTTGTGCCAGCATCCAAAGTTCCCAGTGAGGTCCTAACCCTTGTAGCTGACCGTGTGCTCCCAGTTGCACTTTAACACCGTTATCGAGCAATGTTTTCGCACCTTTGGCGATGTCAATGTGATTGAGTTCCTCCACAGGAATTACTTCCCGTCGGCGGGAACGAGGATCAATTATGTTGCGCGGAATGAATCGATTCAACCGTTCATTCTCCCAAACGTTGGAGTTCCCATACCAGTAATTTTCTCCCCACCAACCGCCATAGGCAACCACCAAAGTGGGCGTGTAGCCAACTTGTGTCTTGCCCCAAAATTGTTGAACATCATCATAATTCCGCGCCGTTGGGACGGAGTGTTCAATGCCCGTGTGCCCATCGGCCACCATGCTCATGTTGTGGTGGTACAGCGATCCACCTTCCGGCACCACCATCATTTCCAATTCGCGAGCTGCGGCGATAATTTGCTGGCGCTGGTCACGACGGGGTTGATTGTAACTCTTCACACTGAACGCTCCTGCGGCTTTCATGCGACGCAGGTTAGAGCGGGCATCGTCCAGCGAGTTGATTTCGGCACGGAAGTTGCCAGCCGCTCCATATAAAATTGTTCCCGTAGAAAAGATGCGTGGGGAATTCAACAAGCCTGCCTTGCTCATTTCACTGGCGGCGAAAATGGTGTCTGTTTCAGCGGAAGGGTTGTGCGTGGTGGTGATGCCAAAAGCCAGGGACGCATAGTGCATCCAGTTGCGTTGCGGAACCAGGCCTCCACCGCCTTCCGAACCGTGATGATGCACGTCGACCAAGCCCGGAACAATGGTCTTGCCCGCTGCATTCACCACATGGGTGCCTGCGGGAATTGCCACTTTGCCCTGCTCTCCGATAGCCTTAATTCGATTGCCTTCCAGCAGGATGGTTCCGCTGGCGATCACCGTTGCTCCGGTCATGGGAATGATGCGGGCATTGGTGAATGCAATGTTTCCCGACGGTACAAATGTTTTGAAGCGGAAGCCGATGGCTTGGGAAGTTGCCGGAGCTTCCGACAACTTTTCCGGTGCGCCAGGCAGAAAGGAAAAGGCCTCTTTCAATTCCAGTGTGAAATATTCAGGGCCCAACACCCAATGCAGTTTCTGGCTGTCTGGAGCCCAATCCAAATATTCACCGGCATCTTTCGAGACTCGTTTCACAGGCAAGGCTTTGGTCTTGGAGGAGATTTCAACGGCCTTGCCAGTGGTTACCAGCGGAGCAATATAGGCGTTGAACAACTCTGTGAAAGCCACCCACTTTTCATCTGGCGAAACACGGAAATCGTATCCGTCTTCGCTAATCAGGTGTGTGCGAACTTCCGTTGCGTCCAGCGCGATACTCTTCAAAACTGCCTTTTCGCCATCGCTATCCTGAAAGTAGACGCGGCTGGACGATGCCCCAAAGTGCGGTCGTGATCCTGATTTAGATAGCAGCTTGGCGATGCCGCCATTGACTGGAATCAGGTACAGGCCGGGTTCGCGAGAGAAATACGGAGTGGTTAAGCCGGAGCCTTGACCCTTGCGATAAACCACAAATTTGCCATCGGGAGAAAGGACTGGATCGGCATAGAAGCCTTTCTCTGTTGTGATGGCGCGGCCTTCACCGCCAGTAGAAGGGGCACTACGAATGGTTGCTAACTGCTGGTCATTCCAATCTACATAAATCACTGAAGCACCATCACGGGAATAGCTGGGGTAGTATTCAAAGTTGTCTTTCTGGGCAGTTAGCCGTGCAGGTTCGGCAGTGCCCAGAGGCTTGCGATAAAGATAGCCCAACGCCTGATAAATGACTTCATTCCTGGATGGGTGCGTTCTTGGCCAACGCAACATTTTTACATCAAATTGTTCTGGAGCCACTTGGATAGGAAAGCGCACCGCTTTGGATATTTTTCGCGTATCGTCCACCTGAAAAGGGATCAGGGTAGCTTTCCCGCTGGCGATTTCTATACGGCGGATTTCACCACCGGCCCAGGCGACAATGGAGTTGCCATCGGGCATCCAACTCATCACCGGGTAGACGCCATGAATTGCCCAGGTCTCCTGCATGTCACGATCAAGAGCATCGTAGACAGCGCGTTCCACACCGGTAGCGATGTCCTGTACGAACAGAATAGTTTTGCCGCGCACGCGTCGCAGGAACGCCAGAGACTTTCCATCGGGCGATGGAGTGGGGCGAATGGCACCGCCCGGTCCGCCAGCGAAGCGGATATTGTCACCCGTCACGCGATCCACACGGCGAATTGTGTAAATGCCTGCATTGGGATCTTTGCTGTATTCGAATGTAGTGCCATCGGTAGAATCCAGGCTGTAATAAATATAGCGACCATCGGGGGAAAAGGCTGGTTCACCCAGATCCTTCTGTTCATTGGCTTTTTTGGTGATTTGCAGTCCATCGGAACCACTCATGTGATACAGCCAGATCTCCCCAGTTCCGAGGGATCGGCCGGAGGTGAAGTGCTTGCGGGCGGCGATCCATTGACCATCTGGACTCCAACTTGGGCTATTCAGAAGCCGGAACGTTTCCTTGGTGATTTGTTTGGGGTTGGAACCATCGCGATTCATCACCCAGATGTTGTCGCCCCCGGCGCGGTCTGAGGTGAAGGCGATTTGTTTGCCATCGGGACTAAAACGCGGTTGCATATCCCAGGCCATCCCGGAAGCCAGTGACTTGGCTTGTCCACCACTGATGGGAATGCTGTAAATGTCACCCAGTAAATCAAAAACAATTTCCTTGCCATCAGGATTGACGTCGACACTCATCCAGGTTCCTTTGGTGGTGTGAATGGGGATGTCTTCTGTAGGGCCGGGAGGATTGTTGACGTCCCACTTGGGTTTTTCATCCTTCTTTTCGTCCTTCTTTTCAGGGGCAGTTTGCGGCAATGCGGACAGCGATGCCAGAAGCAGGCAGACAAGAATCCTCATAGTTGTATCCTTTCATACTATCCTTGATTTTGATGAACATCACTGAACCCTTCCGTCCTTTACGAGTTGGCGTTGCCGGCTCAGGCTTTGCGGCCAGTTTTCATTGGGATAATTTCCCTGAATATGGCGTGGAACTTGTTGGGGTAACCTCTGTTCGTGCGGAGCGGCGCGAAGAGTTTGCAGCGAAGCGCAACACCAAAGCCTTTGAATCTGTAGAAGCGATGTTGCCGCATATTGACGTGCTGGATATTTGCACCCCACCCAGCTCCCATGGCGAATATATTGAAGCAGCAGCCAAATTTGGGGTCCACGTGATTGTGGAAAAACCGTTCACTGGATTTTACGGATCCCCGGAGACAAATTCCAAATCGACCATGTTGCGGGCGGTGGTGGATGAATGCAAACGGTTGCGGGATGTGGTGCGAACTGGTGGCATTAATTTAGGCTATGCCGAGAATTTTGTGTATGCGCCTTCCATTCAAAAAGAACGGGAAATTATAGAAAAGACCAATGCTCAAATTTTGCGCATGGTTGGGGAAGAATCGCACAGCGGGTCTCATTCGCCGGTTTATGGAATTTGGAGTGTGCAGGGCGGCGGGTCTTTGATCGCCAAGGGATGCCACCCGCTGGGAGCTATTCTATATTTGAAACGCAAGGAAGGCTTGGCCCGCAATGGCAAGCCGATTCGTCCAGCAGCAGTTTCCGCACGCACGCATTCCATCACGAAATTACCAGCCTTTGAAGATAAGGGATTTCTGCGGACGAAGTATCACGATACAGAAGATTATTCGTTTCTGCATTTGATTTTCGACGATGGGACGGTGGCCGATATTACGGCGTCGGAACTGGTGCTGGGCGGGGTGTACGATTTTGTGGAAGTGTTTGCCAACAACCATCGCACGCGCTGCAAAATGAGTCCCGTGAGTGTGGTGGATGTTTACAGTCCAAGCCATGCCGAGTTCAAGGATTTGAATCTGGTGGAAAAGATCACATCGAATGAAGGTTGGATTCCGGCGTCGCCGGATGAGGGTTGGAGCAATGGGCAGGTGAAAGAATTGCAGGATTTCCTGAAGGCTTTTCGGACCGGGAAACCTCCGGAAAGCGATTTGGATTTGGCGATTGATATTACCCTGACCTTGTACGCCGGTTATGTATCAGCCGACGACAAGGGCAGAGAAGCACGGGTGCCAATTTTGGCCTGAGACTTATTTGCCAGGTTGTGCGATGGCGAAGGTCAGGCCGCCGAGTGAGATTTGCGCAGTCCTGATTTGACCCGTAGTGTTGGGCAAGGCGGTGATGATCAGCTTGCCGGTTTGTGACCCACTGATGACACCACTGAGCCGAGCCCAATCAGCACTGGATTGCGCACTCCAAGGGCATCCGGTGGAATTCACTTGCACGGTTAAGGCACCGCCGTTTTTGTTTATTTGATTGGTCAACGGCTGCACGCTGACCGCACCGACCTTGAATTGTCCGGTGATGGTGGCGGGTCCAGCGACGCCAAGTTGTACCGATGCCGGGGCTGTCGGCAGAAGTCCGGTCCAACCAGTGAAGCAGGAGTTGGCGACTGGCTTGGCATTCATCTGAAGAGTGGTGGATGCATTGTAGAAGGCGTCGGAGCTTGGTGGGGACAAGGTGACCGCCCCTAACGACGTGTTGTTGGGCGTGGCCTTAACGGCGTACTGAATGGTGTATTGGGCGGTAAGTTCGGCGGTATCGGAAGGCGTGGTGTAAGAGAACGCAGCGGTTGCACTGACGTTCCAGCGGACAAACATGGCACGAGCTCCTGTCTGACCATTTACCGTGGCATCGGCTTTCAATTGGTGACTGGAACCCACCTCCCATTCAAAAGAAGCTGGGGTGTTCACTTTTTGACCATCCACTGAAACCTGAAATCCGGTAGGAGTGGCGCCCACCACGATTCTGACTTTTGCCCTGGTCACGTTACTAACTGTTCCGGTTGCCGGGTAAAGTGTTTGGATGGAGGTAATGTCTTTGTCGCTCAATGCGCTTCTTTGACCAATGGAAATTCCTGCGGGAACGGTGACAATTGTCGGCTGACCGTTTTTTGAAAAAGCGTAAGCCGGGTAGTGCATGATGGAGTTGTAATCGTAAGCACCAATGTCCGTTCCCGTATTGGTGGTGTTTTTGTTGAAGTTGTAGGCCATGGCTGGATCAATGTTTTCCGTTACGATACGAATGAATTGATCTCTATCTATGCGCGATTGTTCATGCCATAACCCCAACGCATGACCCAATTCATGCACCGCATTTCCCATGCCGCAATAGGCCCCCAAGTTGACCGGTTGCGCTCCGCCAATCTTACCGACGTATGAGTTGCAGACGCCAGCATTTCCAGGGTCGGTGATCACAATATAGTCTGCCTGGTTGGTGCGTCGCACCATTTGGATGCGACCCGCTAGTTTGGTATTCCAATGCGCAATCGCATCGATAACGCGTTGTGGATTGGGGAATGTAGCGTTCAGAACATAGGGCACGATTCCGCCGGGCCAGCGGTATTGTTGACCAGGAATCGCTGAACCTTGTTTGATCGGAATCCGATTTTCACGCGTGGCTTGTTCTAATTCGCGGGACTGGCCCAACAAAATATCACCCTCAAAAATTCCTACGCCATCGACAACAGCATGTTCCAACCGTTGCCCACGGAAAGTCGAGGTTTGCCGTGACATGTTTTCCCTGACTGCAGCGGTTACCCAACCAGTATTCGATTCCACATCATTTTTCGCAGTGACTTCCAAACTAAAGGGAATCTCAGACAAATCACGCTGCCCAATTTGGAGTTCCAGGTAGGATTCCGGTCCCACCATAACTACGGTGAATTCACCGGTCTCATTGGGTCCGGTAGTGGTCAGCGGCCCCACCTCTTGGCGAGCTGCGCTGCCGCTGTTGTTGTGGATGTATAGTGCCACGCCTTCGGGCAGACGCAAGTTGGTGAAGTGCAGTTCCAGGCCCTGGGCATCATCTTGCCGGACTCGAAAAAGCAGGTACCGATCCTGGTCTGCATTTTCGAAGACAGGGACTTGGTCAGGATCGGAACGAGCAAGTGTCCATTCGGCAGCATCCTGCAAATGGCCGTCCTTGATTCCGAACGGTTGCTGGCCAAATGAGGCCAGTGAAAAAAAGAAAAATAGCAATAAAATCCGCATTCACGCTCCTAGGCGAAAAGGGTTGTTGGTGTGAACCCAGATTGCCATTAGTAGGCGGAAAAGCGAATTCGTGGAAACCTAAGATTGCGAGGTTTCTATTTGTAGGCGAACTTAGATTTGGGGGGTAGCCTTCTTAAGAGTCGGAAGGGTTAAGGTGGGATTAGAAAATGAAGTTCAGGCCGCCGCGAACCGTCTTTGGTGCCTGCATCAGCAATAAGCTGCGACCGTCGCTGGTAGTTACCGGAATGTATCCCTGATGCAATAAATTGCGCAGCTCAGCGATCGCTTCCACCCGTCCATTCCACATTCCAAACGATGGCAGCGGTTGACGCATTTGGAAGTTCAGCCCCATTTCTGGTGAGAAGTTGCCAGTGAGCGTGCGATGCATGGGCATCAAGGCGGAGTAATCGGCGAACTGATAACTGGCGGCGACTCTGGTTTTGGTCACAGGCAGGACGGCACTGGCACGGGCATAGGCCCAATGCCGACGTCCATGTCGCATTGCACCGCGTAGGGCATCGCCGGTGGGACTGGTTAGTTCAATGGAATCGGTAAGTAGTGTTCCATTGTTCCCATAGCCGCCAGTGACGGATATGGTATCGCTGACGCGGTAGGCATAGCCCGCCATGTACCCTTGCCGCGCATAGTGACCAATGTTGACGATTGAGCTGCGGTTGAACATATCGGGCAGCACATCGGAACCGGGCAGTACGGAGGTATCGCCAACGGCACTCAACGCCCCGTTAGACACTGCTTCGTGCCAGGCGACAAGGCTCAGTTGGCCCTTGCCGATCTTTCTGTCAATGCCAGCTTCCAGGTTGGTGGAGCGTTGCACCTTGATCCGACCTGCTCTGGAAGAAACGCGGGGAAAAAGATTCAACGCTGAAAGATCCTGGTGCAAGTCTCTATCCGGATTCGCGTCGGTGGACCGTCCGGCAGCGGCAGTATAAATTTCTTCGGGAGGCAAGCCAGAACTGTAGGCGACGCGGATGGAGGTGTCTTTACCCGCCGCGACCGAAAGTCTGGCGTAGGGGCTGACGTAGTTCAGCCGCTCCAAGAATGTAACTGATTCCATGGCGGCGCCGTACAGCAACTCCACGCCATCGAAAAATGTCACTCGATCAATAAAGCTGGTCGAAAGCGAACGGAACACCGGAACTTCCCGCCCACTGCCCACAATCGCCAATCCTGCACGACCTTGAGAGAACACCTGACGCATTGTCAATTGCACTTCTGGAGCGCTGATGATGCCTCCAAACTCCTGTTCCGTGCGCTTGTAACGAGTTCGGAATCCAGCAGAAGGGAGCCCGGCGTGCGAAGCATACCCTACGTTCCCGCTGAACTGTAAGTGGTTGGTGCCCAGTAAAGATGTGGCGAAGGCAAATGCCGTACCAAGATCGGGCTGGCTGGTAATGTCTCCACCTGCGGCACCGTCGCCTGCGGACAACTTCAACATGGCCCGATTACTGCTAAAAATGGATTTCGTTTCTGTGGTGGTTCCAGTATTCCAGCCGGGAAGTAATCGCAAAGCTGGGCGGGTGGACATGCTGCTGCGCAATACCCATTTCCAATCGTCATTCATCAACCCGGAATTGGCTTGGCCGTTATAAACAAGTTCGATACTACTCAAAGCCCCAGCAAGTTGAATGGCGAGGAAGGTCCGATTGCCCGCCTGCACTTCTACGCCTTGGCGGAACGCTGGCATGAAGGCCGAAAGATTCACTCGCAAAGAATACCGATCAGGCAGTAGCCCGTCAAAACCGAATGCACCCTTTTCATTAGTGGACGCAGTTTTCACCAGGCGATCAAAGTGATTGTATAAGGAGACGGTGGCACCCATTTGCGCCACACCGTTGACAGCAGAGACGATACCTATGATTGCACCGGCAGGACGGTCAAGCCCCGCCGCTTGGCACACGGGACCCGCAAATGTCCCTGACATCCAGATTGCGACAACACCGATTAATGCGCGGTGCATGGTCATCAACGGGCGCTTAAGCCCACGTCTCCCAGTGACGGCATTTATCGCCGTCATGCAAATCCCTATGTCACCGTGAACGTGGCTGAGGGGGTTAGAGTTTGGTTCCGCAACTTATCGGTAACCTTCATCCTTAGTTTATACTGTCCGGGCTCTAATGATTTCAAGGGTAGCAGCTTTTCAACCGTAACTTCAGTGCCGCCAGTGCTGGATACTTCTTCTGAGAATTCAAAAACCTTCTTATCGGAACCAGTTTTCACAACTTCATACTGAATGGACCCGCTGGGTTTGTTGGTCTTCTCATCAGCCTGGAAATTGTAGAACTTCATGTAAATTCCCATTTTTTCATCGCGGGTGAACGTTTCCGATAGCCGTGGACGAACCTTGGTGCTGCCGATTACGAACTGTCCTGTGCCGATGGAGCGGGTAGGAACCTTTTCAATTTGGTCAGCCAGAATCATGCTGCTCATGCCAAGAGTTTCATCATCAAAGCGGGGCACGTTCAAAACCAGTTCTTTGTTGTTCATGGTGCCACCGTAAATATCTTTAACGACAATGTTCAGACGATAGGTGCCAGGGGGCAATGGGATGGATTTCTGATACACCGAAGCACCAGTCGATCCTTTCTCCAGCATTTCATTGGGGATTTCCACACTGACCACGTCCTCAAATACATTCACAACTCGGCGGGACATGGAAGTGATGCGCGCGTAAATGTTCACGGCGGCCTTGGCTATGCCTTCTTTGTTCTGAAATTGCAAGTCTTTGCGTTCCAGTTGCAATGTGACATTGGTTTGAATGGAAGAGCTGGTCATCTTCATGAAATCAGCCCGAACCTGAACCGGCAGGATATTGAATTTGACTGTGGAATTGACGATTGCTTCCAAATCCTTGAACTTCACGGCGGGAGCTTTTTGCAACATGGCGAACTGCTGCAGACGTTCAAACTGGTTCATCTTTTGTGAAGTGGGCTGTGTGCCAGTTCCCAAACGAGTGCCGTCTGTGCGGCTGAAACGATCTGTCTTGCTGGATAAGCCCATCTGTTCAATCAGTGTTAAACCGGCACCGGGAACCATCATCAACGCGTCTTTTTCCGATGGGTCCATGGTCATGCGGTATTCACCAGTCATGGTTGGATCTACGAATTCAATGATGATGTCTGAACCAATACCTTCAATCCAACGGTAGCGCCACTTTTCAAAGGGATAGGTAGAGGTTGTGCCGCCGCCTTCTTCATAAGGGCGTTCGTAGGAACCACCGGAAGGATGCGATTCGTTTTCATCGGGTGGCCCAAAGGTGATGTAGATGCGGCCGCGATCTGTTTTCCATCCAGGAATGCCCGAAGCATACCGTTCATTGGTATAGGCGATGCGGCGATAATGTTCTTCT
This sequence comes from Acidobacteriota bacterium, assembly GCA_025352795.1. GTDB lineage: Bacteria > Acidobacteriota > Terriglobia > Bryobacterales > Bryobacteraceae > JANXSF01. The sequence continues at coordinate 17,082 of JANXSF010000020.1, read as the reverse complement.
TTAAATTCGTTTTCAGCGGAATCTGGAGTAGGATCGCGACGCAGCCAGAACTGTTCAATGAACTGTTCGCGTTCATCTTCAGTGCTCAAACGTTTGAAGGCAGTTTTTTCTTCGTCAGTGATGATGTAGAGTACGTCCTCATTCAACCACTTCCGGTATGGACCTTCCAATTCCTTGCGAAGCTTTTCTTCGCGGCGTTTCTTTTCTTTTTCGGTCAACGGCTTGGCAACCGTTTCTCGATTGGGATCGATTGCTTTCTTCTTGTCAGCGGCAAAGGCATTGGTTGTGATCAAGCTGCCCATCAAAACTGATGCGCTAACTAATCCGACCGTGGCGAACATGCGTGGAAATTTCATCGTGGCCCCCTAAAAGTTGTTCTTCACTCTGTGCCATAACTTCACGGTTCTGGCAGGAGTAAAACCACCATTAGCTATTTAGATTCTAAGGGTTTAACGCATCAGCGTCAAGGCTAGTTTTAAGACAGTTAGGTAAACTTGACGGGGGGCAAATTACTCAAAAGTGGAATGAGGCTCTACTTTTTCAGATTGCCAGCGGCACTTGCTGCTCAGCCTTTGCTAAAACGTAGGGGCCTTCGGGAATCACAACCACCTTCGCGCCTTTCGGTAACCCTTCCATCAACGCTGCCACCGCATCGGCCATAGAGCTGTACACTGGGCCCCACATCGAATCGCGATAGGCGTCGGGCAATCCTGGGACATAGAACAGAAGTTGCTTCGATTGGCAAACCAGCGCCAGCTTTTCCAATTGCCATTGGTCCACTTCCACTGGAGCCTGCAAAATGGCGTCCAAAAACTGTTGATGTTCAGGGTAGGCTGACAGCATTTCACAAAACTCTTCCGCCCCGGCACCTTCTGAACACGCGGCTACCAAGAGGATTTTGCCGCCTGGCTTCACCACATGGCTGGCGGCGGTGACGCCTTTCACTGCCTGATAAAACGTCATGTCCAGGGGGTGCCCGGCTGCGGTGGTGATGACCGCATCGGCTAAGCTGTCCAGCTGTTCCAGCAACACTTGACTGACAAATTTTGTCCCTTCACGATGCGCAAGTTCTGCGTCACCGGCAAAAACTTGCGCAACTCGGCGGTCACGACTCAACGATACATCCACCAAAAAATCGTGCCGAGCCATTCGTGCGATTTCTAACAGCTCCTCATGCAGCGGGTTATTTTCAATCGACCCTTCCACCGACCGGGCGTCGCGCATGAACTTTGGGGAATGGATAACCTTGATGGTTTCCTGGGCGGCCAAACCGGGGGCGATCAGTTTGCGTCCACCGGAAAAGCCCAGCATTAAGTGCGGTTCAATAAACCCCAAGGTGATGTGGAGGTCGGCAGCCATGAATCGTTCATCAATGTGAACCGGAATGCCTGAAGCTGTTGTGCCCAGATAACGATGTTCCTGCAAGTTGCGGGCATAATGATTTTCCACACGAATATGACCGTACAGATCGGGTCCTACAATTTCCCGTATTTCTTCTTCGGTTGCAGGACGATGAAGGCCCGTGGCAATCAGCACAACAACGTTGTCGCGACTGATTCCGGCGTCGGCTAATCGACGTAGAACTGGCGGAAGTACCAGCCTATTCGGTGCAGGACGCGTGATGTCGCACACGGAAATGGCGGCAGTCTTTTTACCTCGAGCCAGCTCCGTAAGCGGTAAAGTCCCAATGGGACGATCCAGCGCATGTTCAATCGCGGCTATCTGGTTATCCAAAGCCTGCGCCGAACGCGCTTCCAATACCTGGTACGAATAGCCCTCGGGGAGCTCAACGGCCAGTCCTGTTTTGCCAAATGCCAAATCCACACGCATAGCAAAACCGTATCACAAATCAGTGGGAATACTTTGGCATCAGTCGTGCACTGTAAATCCGTGGTAAGGGGGAAGCATTAAGTCATGATCATCGGTGCAATCATAGCGATGTTGTTCATTTTTGGATTGTTTCTATCCATGATCGCCTCTCCGCCTCATACCGAAGAAGACAGGAAGGTTGACACAGTGCCCGTGACAGAGTGACACCATCCGTGCCAAAATGGCCCGGAACATGTTTCGCACACTTAGTTTTCTTCTTGTCGGTTCCAACGTCCTTGCCAGTCTCAATCTGGCTAACGCCCAGCAACCCCAGTACGACATCCTAATTCAGAATGGCCGAATCATTGATGGTTCCGGCGGCGGTTGGTTTTTGGGCGACATCGGCATTCGTGGTGATGCCATTGTCTACGTGGGTCCAAGTAAACCGGCCAGGGCGCGCACTGTGATCAAAGCAGATGGATTGGCGGTGACCCCAGGGTTCATCGACACACACAGCCATGGACGACGGGGCATTTTAGATAACCCGGCTGCTGAAAATCAGATTCGCCAAGGCGTGACAACGATCATTGAGGGTCCCGACGGCAGTTCCCCAATTCCACTGGCTCCGTTCTTGAAGGAAGTCGCGGCAATTCACAGCACCATCAACTTTGGGTCGATGGTGGGGCAGGGCAGCATCCGCGAAAAAGTGATTGGCTTGAAAGATCGCAAGGCCACTGCAGAAGAAATGGATCGAATGAAAGGGTTGGCCCGTCAGGCAATGCTGGACGGTGCCTTTGGGCTTTCGACGGGGCTGTTTTATATTCCTGGAAATTTTTCGACGACTGAGGAAGTAATTGAGATCGCCAAAGTGGTTGGGGAACTGGGCGGTATCCATACCTCGCACATGCGCAATGAATCGGTGAATACGCTGGATAGCATTCGGGAAACAATTTGGATCGGCGAGGAAGGGCATTTGCCGACCCAGGTGACGCACCACAAAATCATCGGGAAGGTCAATTGGGGGATGAGCGTGGAATCGCTGAAGCTGATTGAGGAGGCACGAGCCAGGGGCGTGGATGTGACGCTGGATCAATACCCATACACCGCTTCATCGACAGGTCTTGCGGCGTTATTTCCGCAATGGTCCCGTGAAAGTGGTGCGGCAGCTTTCCGCGAACGGGTGAATGCACCGGAACAGCGAGCCAGGATTCTGGCCACGGTGGCGCAGAATATTCGCGAGGATCGGGGTGCTGGAGATCCGAGGAATGTGGTGCTGGCCAGTTGCGGATTCGATAAGTCGCTGGCGGGTAAGAACCTGGCTGAAGTGACGGCGTCGAAGGGTCGGGAGGTGACGTTTGAAAACGCCGCTTTGACAGCGCTGGAGCTGCAATTGAAAGGGAACTGTTCGGCGATCTTTCATGCCATTGGGGAAGAGGATCTGGAGCGAATCCTACGCTATCGGCACACCATGATTGCATCCGACGGCGGCATTCCAAATTTTGGTGAGGACGTTCCACATCCCAGAAATTACGGGACGTTCGCCAGGGTGTTGGGTCGCTATGTGCGGGAACGAAAGGTGCTGACTTTGGAGGAGGCGGTGAGACGGATGACGTCGCTGCCAGCCACGCGATTTCGGATTATGGATCGCGGACTGCTACGCCCCGGGATGAAGGCGGATATCGCAGTGTTTGACCCGGAGACGGTGGCGGATATGTCGGAATATGCCAAGCCGCATCAGTATGCTGTGGGGTTTCTCGCGGTGGTGGTGAATGGTCAGGTTGTGTTGCGTGACGGGAAGTTGACGGGGGCTCGACCGGGCCGGATTTTGTATGGACCAGGGAAGCAGTAGGAGGTAGAATATGACATGGCTGTCTTAACAGATACGGGACGCGCTGTACGAGCTGAGCAGATTGAAAATGCGCTGGCCAGTGTTCGTATGGAAGGGCTTGAACCCTCTTCCGAAGGTAAAGCGATCTTCCAACGCTATGTTGATGGCGAAATAACCAACGAAGAAATGGGTCGAGAGATAGACAATTACTTTGACAGAAAATATTGACCCGTACGTATATCCGGGAACGACCCTTCTTGAAAATCTTCGGGACATTCGTGATCACGAAGAACTAGGAATATTTGAAGCTCTTGCTACGAGCCGCCGAATTGCGGAACTTGGGCTGAAAATGAAGCCAGGTAAGCTGGATGCTGCCCACCTTCAGGCCATCCACAAAAGTATTTTTCAGGACGTTTACCCATGGGCGGGCAAATTCCGCACCGTGGACATTGCCCGTTCAGGCCAATTCTACTTCGCCTTTGCTGCCCAGATTGTTCCTGCGCTGGAAATCATGTTCGGTGAGTTGCGCAAAGAACAGCATCTTGGCGATCTGGATACCGCACAGTTCTGTAAGCGGGCTGCGTTTTACATCGGGGAACTGAATGCGATTCATCCCTTTTGTGATGGTAACAGGCGCACGCAATGTGAGTTCATCCGCCAACTTGCGCTACGGAATCGGTGCCTATTCATTGGTCGCGCATTACGCGAGATCAGATGTACGATGCATCTCATCGTAGTTTTCTGCACGGGATTAATGCCGGGTTTGAAGAAGTTCTTTTGTCCGCGTTTGCCGGAACTGGGGATAGTTGATTAAAAAAAAGTGTCGAGGGCGCCACTTCTGACGCCCCTGCAAAAAGCTATTGCTTCTCTAAAACCTGTGTCGTCTCAAACTCACCCTGCGGAGCGGCGATCTTTCGTTTGATGGTGAGCACTTTGCCTTCATCGGACAAGGACCAGGTTTCCTTGATGGAAACTTCATTGCCCTGGAAATCCAACTTGGAATCCACGTTCAATGCTTCGCCTTCCCACTTCAGTTTTGAAACCATTTCGGCGTTGCGCATTTTGTTCTTGCACTCTTTACCGTCTGTGGTGTAGCTCTGTTCCATTTTCACGTCGCCCTGCTGGCCGCTCTGCTCACTTTGGATCTTGATAACCGGTTCTTTGTGGTCCACTTTCATCAACAATTTATCGGGACCAGGCATGGGACCGAAATCGCTTTTAGCAGCGTTCAGCTTCCAGTCACCGGATAGGTTGGGGCCAGCCAAGGCCGCCACAGATAAAAGAGTGCTGACTGCAAGGGTAGACAATATGCGAGTTAATTTCATTGCATCCTCCTTGTGCCAGAATAGCGCAATCTGTGAAAAACCGGAATGAGCGATGCACCGGTGACGGCTAGCGCAGACTAATCCTCGAGTTTTTGTCGAGGACTCAATTGCGGGACTGGTTGCCTGTCAGTCTTAGGCGGCGATACCAGGAACACAGGATGGCAGGCTTTGAAAAGCTTTACCAGGGAGCTATGACCGCTACGGCGGACAATCTGCTGCACTGGTTGGCGAAACGTGGCGGCAATTGCCTGACTCCACCAAAAATCCAACTTGTAATTCTGGCGAAGAAACAGGGCCGCGTCCACTGGTGCCACAGCCAAAATCGGGGACCATTCTCCCCAGGTCTTGCCTGTAGCTCTCAGGATTTGGGCATCGGGAATTGTGGCCTGGGCGCGCATGGGAACACCATAAGTTTATGCCACAATCAGGCTGTTTGTCTCGATTTCCAGAGGTAGTAAATAGGGATTCCCAGTAGTACAAGTCCTAGTCCGGGCCATGTGTAGTTTGGTTTATACAGCAGCAGTAGCACTTCAATAAACCCTGCGGAGAAGATATAGAACAAGGGCAGAACAGGATAGGCGAAAGTGCGATAAGGGCGCGGCAGATCGGGCTGCTGATAGCGCAGCACCATCACCGATGCAATGGTCAGAATGTAGAACAGCAGGTTGGCGAAAATGACGTAATCCAGCAAGTCTCCATAGCTGCCCGAAAGCGTAAGCACGCAGGCCCAGGCGCATTGCATCCAAAGTGCTGAAACCGGAGCTTTGGTTTGCGGATCAATGCGACCGGCGGCGGCAAAAAATAGCTTATCGACAGACATGGCATAAATCACTCGCGATGCCGACATGATCAGCCCGTTGATGCACCCGAAGGTAGAAATCATAATGGCGGCGGCCATGAAGGTAACTCCGTAAGAAGCGGAAATAGCGGCCGCAACGGCGGTGCCTACGCGATCCTCAGGGGCATGTTGAATCGCTTCAAATGGCAGCACCAGCAGGTATCCTAAATTGCAGGCCAAGTATAAGGCACATACCGAACCCACGCCAATGGCCAGCGACAGCGGCAGGTTACGTTTGGGATTACGCGTTTCCGCAGCAGTGAAGGTGACGTTGTTCCAGGAATCGGCTGAGAATAGTGAGCCCACCATGGCCACGCCGGTGATTCTGAGAGTATCCCAATTCCAACCGGCATTTCCCCAAAAGTTACTAAAGTTCAAGTTGATCGCTTGGGGATTTCGTCCAATGGTGAAGGCGGCAACTATCAGGCCCAGTAGCGCACTCACTTTGGCAAACGTGAATACGTTTTGGACAATGGCACCGGCCCGCAAGCCCCGCGTATTCACCCAGGTTAGAAATAGGATCAGGCAAATGGCCACCAGCCGTTGTGACGTCAATAATGGCAGCAGCGTATTCGATGCCGATATCCAGGGAAAGAATACTCCGGCAAATTTGGCGCAGGCCACGGCCACGGCAGCTATGGTTCCCGTTTGTACAATGGCGATCAACGTCCAGCCGTAAAGGAAGCCGCTTAAGGGCCCAAAGGCTTCGCGAAGGTAGACGTATTGACCACCGGCGTGGGGCATTGCCGCAGCTAATTCGCCATAGCAGAGTGCCCCGGCAATGGACATTAACGCGGTGACTACCCAGGTCATCATCATCAAGCCGGGGGAACCCACTTGACGGCCGATATCGGCGGCAACAATGAATACTCCGGAACCAATCATGGAACCCATCACGAGCGTGGTGGCGTCAAGTAGTCCCAGTCCTTGGACTAATTGCGTGTTGGGAGGCGGTGGAGAGTGTTTAGCCATAGTTCAGTAGTTTCGCGAATGTGATTCGGGTCAGAAAGTAATCCACTGATGATAGCAACAGAATCGGCACCGGCTTCGAAAACTTGGGCGACGTTTTGCAGATGGATTCCGCCGATGGCGACCACTGGTTTTGGAGTAAGCGGGCGAAGTCGAGCTAGTTCCGGACAGCCGACAGTGGGGTCGGGATTTTCTTTGGAGGAGGTCCCAAAGATCGGGCCGAGCGCGAGGTAATTCACTGGTTCGCGGTCAGCGGCAACGAACTGCGCCTCATTGTGAGTGCTGTAACCGAGTAGCAAATCGGGTCCAATGACGGAGCGTGCGTCGGTTGGGAAAAGATCGTCCTGGCCAATGTGAAGAGCCGCTCCCAGAATGCGGGCGATGTCTGCGCGGTCGTTGACCACAAATTGCACATCGGCCTGCTGGCATTGCTTTTGCAGCCATTCCGCCTGGGCGAACATGCGGGCGGACCAGTGCCCTTTGTGGCGAAGCTGAAGGATTGTTATGCCAGCTTCGAGCATCCCGGTTGAAGCCTTTTCAAAGTCGATGTTTAGTTTTTCTAAAGCGTCGGTGGAGAGGATTGGGTAAAGTCGAGGTAAGGTGATCAATTGGTAACCGCAAAGCGACATGATACCGTGGAACTAATGAACTTGCACATAAAGTCGCCAGGCGAAGCCCCGGGCGTTTACGAAATTGCCCGCCGTGGCCGCGATATGAAGTACCTTTCTTTCACGATTGTGGAGTTGGGTGGTTCTTTGAAAGAACACAGTTTTGAGACTGGTGAGGAAGAAGTTTCGCTGGATTTTTATACCGGCCCGGTGCGGGTTGAGGTGTCCAGCCCATCAGGAAATTTGGCGGTGGATGTTCCAGCGCGTACTTCGCTTAGCCAGGTGCACTCCATGCTATACGCTCCTATGGGATCGAAGGTGAAGCTGCAGGCGTTGAATGCCAGCGCCCGCATCAGCATTGGCGGAGCTGAAGGCAAACCCGGCGTTGCCCCGGTTTATGTGGATGGCACCGCAGTGATGTCAAAGTCGGTAGGCAAAGATAATTGGGTGCGCGACGTTCACACGCACATTGCCGATAACATTCCAGCGGCGCATTTGATTTGTGGGGAGACAATTAACAGTCCTGGTGGATGGTCGTCGTGTCCGCCGCATAAACATGACCAGTTTAATCCACCGTCGGAAGTGCCGATGGAAGAAATCTACTACTTTCAATTGGAGCCGAAGCAAGGATTTGGATTTATGCGGGTGTACACCGATCCTTCCGATGCCAAGCCGTTTGATCATGCCTACCCGGTGGAACACGGCGATGTGGTGCTGATTCCACGTGGATACCATCCAGTGGTTGCGTGCCCTGGGTACACGTTGAACTATACATGGGTGTTGGGTGGTGAGGGTCGGACCTATGGGGCCTGGGCCGATGATCCGAAGCATAGCTGGATCAAGGCCTAGCAGCCCTACTTGGAAAAATCTTACGACTTATTGTGCTGCTTGTAGCGCACGTACCAAATGATGCCAAGCACCACCACAATGACAATGGCGGCGATTCCTACCACTTGATGCGCATTTTCAGCAGCAGCGCGCCAGGCGTCGCCAATCACATATCCGAGAATCAAAAATGTGGATACCCAAATTAGGGATCCAGCATAGGCAAAGCGAGCGAACACGGGGTAGTGTAAGCCAGTCATACCCGCCACAATCGCTGTGAAATGGCGAACGCCGGGCAGGAAGTAGCCGAACGTCAGGCTCCAATGTCCATAACCGTCGAACCATTTGTGAACCTGCTCCAGACGTGCTGGAGTGAGGTGCATCCAGGGTCCAAATTTATCCAGAAACGGCTTGCCTGCGGTCTTGCCAATAAAGTAACTGAGCGTAATCCCGGTGGCGCTTCCGAAAAATGCAGCGGCAAAGGTGGTCACTGGATTCAGTGTGCCCTTGCCGATTAATGCTCCGCAAAAAACCATCAAGGTTTCATCGGGCACTGGCAGCCCGACAATGCCAAGTATCAACAGAACAAACAAAGCAATGGGGCCGTAAAGCGAAACCCACTGCAGAACCATATCCAGATCAAGATGCATTGTGTTTTCAGACTCCGCGACGATGGCCGTATAGGTCTACGTGCAGGCGTGGGGAAATGCGGTATCCAAATTGCTTGGCCAATTCCACCAGCCATAAGCTGCGTTCGTGCAGGACGTGTGCTTCCGTACCTTCAGGCATAAGAATAACGTTAGCAGGTGGGGCTTCCAGTTGTTTTACCAACTGTTTCACTTCGCCCATGTCTTGGGGAGTAGCAACCACGAATTTCAACTGGTAGGGGAATCGCATTAAACTTTTCAGCACTTGCAGATTGATCCTAAGCCTTTCGTGCTGTGCCTGGAACGATCCAACAGGCGTGGAATTTGCCAGCTTAGGACTGATCGACATCAGGTCGCAATCGACGTCGGCATCCACGGTTCCGGCAGTTTCAATGGTGATGTGGAATCCATTCTTGCGCAGGGCTTCAGTAAGCAGCTTCGCTTGCGGAGCGATGAGTGGTTCCCCACCGGTGAAAACAGCGTGCCGAGCTTTATAGTTGAGAGCTTGGCTAAGTATCTCCGCAATTGCCATCTCTTCCCCTTCAGGCCGCCAGGACGTGTAAGGAGTGTCGCACCAACTGCAACGCAAGTTGCATCCCGATGTTCGGATGAACACCGAAGGGACGCCAACCAATGAGCCTTCTCCTTGAACGGAATAAAAGATCTCCGAAATTTTCAAGAAGCGTACTCCAGCGGATCGGCCAGCCCGGCTTCGGCAAAGCCTTTTTGACGCAACAGGCAGGAATCGCAAAAACCACAAGCGTGCCCGGCGCTATCGGGATCGTAGCAACTGTGAGTAAGTTTCAGATCCACTTGCAGGGCCACGGCCAACTTGATAATTGCCGCCTTATCCAACTCCATTAGCGGAGCATGAATCTTGATTTTTGTACGACCCTCTACACCGGCTTTGGTCGCCAGATTAGCCATAACTTCAAAGGCAGAGACAAACTCGGGACGGCAATCGGGATACCCGGAATAATCAATTGCATTTACGCCAATGAAAATGTCGCTAGCTTCCAAAACTTCCGCCCAGGCCATGGCGAACGATAAGAATACCGTGTTGCGGGCTGGCACGTAAGTGATGGGGATGCCGTGGGCCATTTCCCCAATAGTACGGTGCTTGGGCACAGCAATGTCACCGGTGAGGGCTGATCCGCCGAACATCCGCAAATCGATGTTGGCAATCCGATGATCGGCAGCACGAAGGGCCTGGGCGATCTTCGCCGCTGCTTGCAGTTCAATGCGATGCCGTTGACCATAATCGAAAGACAGCGCGTAACAATCGTAACCCTGGCTTCGGGCGATGGCTAGAACAGTTGAGGAATCAAGACCGCCGCTAAGCAGGCAAATCGCTTTAGGCATTTAGCACTCCTTGGGCAGCATCCAGGCAAGGACGGCCCCGATAATGGGGAAAGCAGCCAGTGCCGCCATGGCCGTTCCTAACGAATAGTGATCGCCGAACCAGCCGGTGAGCGGGATGAAAATAAGACCGGCCAAGCCCCAGGCGAAGCCCATCATAAGGGCGGAGATCACGCCCGATTGGCTGGGTGCCAGTTGCTGGGCCATCACCACATTCACCGGAATAGTGAACAGTAATATCAGGCCAGCCAGCGTAAGAGAGGCAACGGAAATCCAGCCAGTGGTGAGAAAGAATACAGCCAGTGGTGCCACGCAGAGGGCCATGGAAAGTAGGATCACTTTGCGACCGCCCCATCGGTCTGCCAAGTTGCCACCAATGAAACCGCCTAGCGCTCCGGCAGCCAGGTATAGGCTCAAGGTGGCGGTTGCTTCGCCATAGCTGAAACCACGTTCTTTGGTCAGGTACAGGGGCAGCATTTGACCATAGGTCACTTGAACAATGCTGCGGATAAATACCAGCATGTAGAGCAGAAACAGGGTTCGGCGAACTTCCCATAAAGGCTGCCATTCAAACTTATGTTTAGCCACCCCTTCATACGAAGGTGGAACCAAGCTGGCCATCAGGAAAATTGTGATCAGGATTCCGGGTATGGCCAACCACAAACTTTGCTGCATACCGATTTTCGGCAGGAAGTAGGCGAAAAACGTCGGCCCAAGCGCGTACCCCAAAGTTCCCGATGAGATGAATACGGCAAACCAGCGCTGCTTGTTTTGTACAATTCCGATGGTGGCCCAAGCCGATCCTTGCGGATGAAAACTGGCAATTCCCACGCCGCCAAACACAACGGCCAACAATAGATATCCGTAACTTGGTGCTAAACCCAACGCGCAAATGAACACCCCTGCCACCGCCGGAGCTAAGCAGGAAAACATTTTATTGCGGTAGCGGTCCGATAGGTAGCCATACAGCGGTTGGGCCAGCGATGCTGAAAACACCAGTGCACCGCCCAAAATCCCTGCCTGGGAAAGGTTCATGTTGTGTTTCAGCAGCAATAACGGCTGAAATGCTCCCAGTGCGCTGGAATATAGATCAATGAAAAAGTGACCAAGGCAAAGCAGGATCAGGGGAAGGTAATTGACTTGACTGGTCTCCACTGGGGATTCCAGTGTATTTGTGGTGGTAGAACCCATAAGATTTGACTGGTAATCCTTCATTGTACCTCGCAACTTCATGACGGCAATTGTGTTATACCGAGTTATGAGTAAATTCCAGTTAGTCCTTGGGATAATTTGTGTCACCAATGTTTGGGGACAGGCACCCAACGGTCCGGTGGTCAGCCCACGGGGTGTGATCAACGCGTTCACCCAGGCACCTGCGCCCACAACCGTTGCATCCGGGGGATTGATTTGGATTAAGGGATTGAATCTGGGTCCGGTTGACACGGTAACGGCCACGGATACGCCCTGGCCCACGTCCATAGGCGATCCGGCGATTCAGGTGATGATCAACAATCGGCTAGCGCCAATTTACTCCGCCAGTCCCAGCAAAATTGTTGCCCAGGTTCCGTATGAAGTGACCAATGGTCAGGTGACCTTAATTGTGAAGCGTGGGGATGTGCAGAGTCGTCCAGTGCGATTCAACGTCGTCAACATATTTTCCAGCGTGAAGACTGCTGATGACGCAGGCTACGGTGCCGCCGATATGTCTACCAGCGGGAATACGATTCTGATGCGGGCCAGCGGCTTGGGTCCAGTTACTCCCAATGTTCCTACCGGCACTGCTGGTCCTAAAGATACGCTGGCCGCGCCCCGTGGTGCGGCAAGAGCATTGGTTGGAGGCGCTTTAGCCGATGTGAGGGTGACTGCATCAACTGATCGCGTCGGAGAATTTGACGTGGCTGTAGACCTGCCAGCAACTGCGCTACCCGGCGATGTGATCACGCTGCAAATTGCCAACAACACGGCCAACCGCACCCTGTATCAACGCATTTCCGAACCATCGGTGAGCTATCTTGCCATTCCTACTGGCACACCAGATTTACGCGGTTTCACATCTAGCGACTTGCGTCCCGGATACTTAGGCTTGGCTGCAGCCCGGGCCGACGATGGTTGTTACCCTTCCTTTGTCGCCGATGTTGCCAACAAAATTTGGAACAAGATTGATAGTTGCCTGACAACGGCAAATCGCAACCAGGCATCGCCATTTACGGCAGCGAATGAAGGCAATGCTTTGGCAGCGTTTGTAGGACCTCCGGCAGCCGATGCGTCTACTGGTGTCTCAAATAAATTGGCGTTGTACAATCCTGCAAAATTGGCTATGTCGGTGGATTTACCGGCAACTGCGGCGCTGATTGGTTCCGCCGGACGCGGTGAGTTTTCTGTGATCATTGGCGGCACTCCCCCTTCTGCAAAGACACTCGATCCGGAAACTGGGGAATTGAAGGATGGCGGAGCGGTGGTCATTGGTGGGGCTGGCGGCGGTGGGTTCGGCGGCGGTGGGTTCGGCGGCGGCGGGGGTGCAGGTGGAATTCCGGTTGCCTTGCTCACGGCTGTGATTGACTTGGGTGACGGCATTAAAGAAACCATCGCCACGCCATTTGCCTTTGCCGCAGGAACATACGGCGTGCTGGTGGCCGATAACGCCGAGAAACCCACCAAAGCGAAATTGGCAATTGTGGATGCAACCGGCAAGGTCCAGGCTACACGCGATTTCCCCAGCGGCTATGTGCCTCTTATTCCAGCAGTGCAGCCAGCAGCCCCTGGCGGCGGTGGAGGGCCCGGTGGTGGTGGCATTCCAGGACTTCCCGGTGGCATTGTAAATCCTTTAGCCAGGTTTCGAGCAGTGGCTGTGCTGGACGCAACTTCCCGAAGCTATGTTGTGATTTCAGGAACAACTGATGGTTCAGCTCATGGATTTGTTTCCTTTCCAGTGGGCCAGGGAATCGCTAAGGTTCAGCCCTTGCCGGAAAAGACTTTCTTTGCCGTCTGTGCTGCCCAATTGAGAGTATTTCAACTGGATTTGTCACGGCGCATTGCCCTTTCTACTGCATCCAGTTCTGAAATTGCCATTAAGAATCCCTGTCCGGCACAAGGCTTTGCAACGTTTGATTGGAACACCCAGGAAGCTGCCGTAGTCACATTGCCTGGATCAGGATCGTTCAATGCCACCGGCAACAATGAAAGTGAATTGAACGATTACGTCTACGGTGCCAACGTGGCCACTGCCAACCGTTCCGATACCTTGTATGTCTTCGATGGCGTCACCAATTCTTCCTTCCGGTTCGACCTACCGCCCGATGTGCAAACATTCACCAATCTCAGCTCAATTCTCCAACTCAACGCAGTGGTAGGCTTAGCCACCAACCGCGTGAACGGCGATGCGGGGATTGTTTATTTTGATTTGGAACTCGCCTCTTCACGCCTTATGCCCACGCCCGAAGGCTTCGCCACAGTCACCATTGCCAGCGTCTTTCCAGATACACGCAAGTTAATTGCCCGTGGCACCAAGGCCAACAACGCCGGAACCAATTATTTGATTTACGATCTGGTAACCGGTGATCTTCGCATTATTGACAACCCTCCGGGTGTCGCATTTGTGGGAACCGTACCGGCTCAAGCCCCAGCGGGCGGTCCGGGAACACCTGGTGCAGTCCAAACGCCCGTTTTACAGAATTTCAACGCCAAATCGAACACTATTGAAGCGGTAACTTACGGGGCAGATCGGAAACAGACCGGCTTGATGCTGGTGCGGGTGCAATAGTTAAAACATGAATACGAAGATAGATTGGAGCTACCATCGGCGCGGTTGAAGCACTTGCGCCAAAATGCAAGAGTTTCTTGCAAACAACAAAATTGAAGTTGTGGAACAGGTGGATGCAGGGAAGAAGAAGCTTGGGGTCACCGAAGCTTTGGAACTGGCCAGCCATGCCGATGAACTCTACGCCACCAAAGGCAAAAAGGTCATTCACGTAAACTTGAAATCCAGCCGACCTGCGGATGCGGAACTGCTGGCTTTGATGATCGGCCCTACTGGAAAGTTACGAGCTCCTACCATTCGTAAGGGCAGGAAGCTTTTTGTAGGTTTTGAAGAACAAGCTTTGCAAGGGCTTTGAGTTGAACTATTCCCAGGGTCGCTTAGGAACGCCTTGATCCCGATCCTTCACCCGGTCATACAGATGGTTCTTGCAGACCGAACCTAAGGAAGTGTTATATAAACTGGTCAGTCCAAGAGCCTCGTACAAGTCTTCTTGAAACGCATGGATCGCCGTAAGATGTTCCGCCAAAGCTGCAATTTTGTGATTGTCGTGAGTGGTGAAGAACTTCTGATAACCGCCATCGACCAAGCCTGCAATGTGTTCCCCAAGCAATAAACCAGGCTCGCCAGGTTCAGGAACGCCACCAGGACCTTCTTTCACCCAGCATCCAAACCCTTTACGACTGATTCGTGCACCCGATGGGGTCTTGGTTGTCTCAAATCCATAACTGCTGGCCGCGTCTACTCGTTCGTCAAAGGAAAGTGTGCGCGGGGTGGCTCGGCGAAAGAACATAATTCTCTTTATTATAGCCACTCAGATACGCCAAAGTGTTAAATCGCCCGGTGGATAGGTGTTAGTCAGTAAGGATTGGTGTAAAGTTAGGTCGGAGAGCTCCAATATGAAAAAAGTTCTAGGCTTACTAAGCCTTTTTGCTGTTGCCGCGTTTGCACAAACTGCGGAGACAATTGCTTTTATTGCCCCTATGTCCGCTGCCAGTGAAGTTCCGGCAGTGAACGTAGCGGCCACTGGCACGGGTGTGATGTGGTTCCACTTGATGCGTGACGCCACTGGCAACATAGTTTCTGCCTCGGTAGATTTCACAATTCATTACAACCTGCCCGGTGCCGTAACCTTTACCGGATTGCATATTCACGACGGTATTTCCACTGTCGCCGGACCCGTAGTCATCAACACAGGCCTTTCCGGTGCCGCTTCAGTAGCCAGCACTGACACTGGTCGGGGTGTACTCACCCGTCAAGCACAAGTTTTGGGGACGGATGCCACCGGCATTGCCTTGATCAAAACAATTCTTGCCGACCCTTCCAAGGCCTACGTCAACATCCACACCACAGACAACCCTGGTGGGGTGATTCGCGGCCAGTTGCGCCGTGCCGAAGTCACCTACCTGATGGGAAGCATGAGTCCCAAGAAAGAAGTTCCTGCAGTGGATTCGCCAGCTACCGGATTGGGTAGCATTGTCGCCCTTCGTGCTTATGATCCAACTCGCTTCGCCGTCGGCTGGGTAGGCTTTGAAGTGGATTACAACATGGGTGCTCAAGCCACCATTACTGGTCTGCACATTCATACAGGCAACGCCTCTGTGGCTGGTCCTGTGACCATTAATACCGGTCTTAGTGGAACCAATACCGTAGTCACTGCCACTACTGGCGCCGGCAATGTGACCATTGGCGTGGAAGTTCCCGCCACTAGTTCTGCGGCTACTTTAGACGCACTGGATGGTCTGTTTGATGCTTCCACCAATTACTACGTCAATATGCACACCACTGTATTTCCCGGCGGCGTGATTCGGTCTCAATTGATGCGTACGGAAAACTTGCGCTTTCCCTTTGTGGCATCTCCTGCGAATGAGGTTCCAGCGGTAACCGGAATTAACGCAACAGGGGTTGGGTTCATTGATATCCGGGCCCTTCGTGATCGCACCGGTGCCATCACTGCCGCTCGTACGAATTTCGATTTCAATCATCGTTTCCCGGAAGCGGCTGAAGTCACTGGCCTGCACATTCACGATGGAACCTCCACCGTGGCTGGTTCAGTGACAATCAACACCGGCATCAGCGGGGCGAATTCTATTAAATCCGCTACTGGTTTTGGCAATGTCACACGTACTTTGAACGTGACTGGTGGGCAGGCCCTTACATCCTTGAACTCGCTAATTACAAACCCGGAAAAGCATTATGTAAACATGCACACAATTGTGAACCCTGGTGGTGTGCTTCGCTCGCAACTTGGTACTGACAACATAAAAACACCTGTGATCCGCGCCATCATCAATGCTGTTAGCGACGTAAACCTGACGACGGTCGCCCAAGGCGGATTGATGACCATCTTTGGTAACGATCTGGTTAAAGTTAGTTCACTTGTAGAGGGGTTGGACGACAATCGCCTGCCCACTTCAGTGAACGGGACCAGCGTTAAAATTGGTGGTGTGGATGCTCCCATCATGTGGGCAGACACAAACAATCCGGCGAAATCCAATCCATCGTTCATTGTGGCCCAGGTTCCCTTTGAAACTCCGGTTGGCACGCAAACGGTGACGGTGACCACCGCCAACGGAACTTCGGCCGCTTCCAGCATTGCCGTTGCTGCTGTGGCTCCAGGTGTTTTCTTCGATAGCGAAGGTACCATTGCATTAAAAGTCAGCAATTTCAGTTTGGTACGCGGGAACAACGCGGCCAAGGCTGGGGACATGCTGGCGATCGTTTGCACAGGGTTAGGACAATTTAATCCTGCTTTGGCTACTGGACTGCTGCCGACCACTGCAACCCCTGTTGCAGGCACAGTCACGGTTCAAATCGGCGGAGTGGATGCCAGGGTGAATGCTGCTACTGCGTTGATTGGTCAGCCCGGTTACTATCTTGTAATCGCCGTCGTACCTGCTGGTGTTCGTGCTGGAAATACCACTGTAGTGGTCAAAGTTGGTGCAACCGCATCGAACACAACTACAATGGCTGTTCAATAGCCCAGCATATTCTCATCGAAGGATGAGCCTGAAGGTCGGCCTTTAGACCGGGCTCCTTTGTGTTTTCTTGTTTTCTTGTTTTGTTGTTTGGATTGGTAAAGGCACAACACAACCGCAGTCGAGGCGGTGGGAATGTGGG
>JANXSF010000003.1 GCA_025352795.1 Acidobacteriota bacterium | reverse complement strand
CCCACATTCCCACCGCCTCGACTGCGGTTGTGTTGTGCCTTTACCAATCCAAACAACAAAACAAGAAAACAAGAAAACACAAAGGAGCCCGGTCTAAAGGCCGACCTTCAGGCTCATCCTTCGATGAGAATATGCTGGGCTTCAATGGGGCTGAGATCTTGCGATCTCAGAAATAGGTATCTGTTTAAGTATTCTGTTTTCAATGATCTGAGTCATCTTGTGCGAGCGGCCTTTGCCTGGCTCAGGTTTCCACCTGGAAAACCCGCCCGTTGAGTTGTACTTTGGCACACAAGCCTATCAAAATCAAGCGTTTTTCGATTACGCGAGCGTTCCCGGTATTTTCGACGGCACCTCGTCGCTCGCGGGTGCTTCAACCCACCATCCGACCGGGTGTAAAGTTACGATATTTACCTTCCGTGAAACGCTGGCTCTGATAGATTGCCCCGACTCCCCTGGGTGTCACGCCTATGCTCCTTTCAAACACTGCGTTTGTTAAAGGAATCAGAGAACGAACCACGTCCAGCGTGATGGATTCAGTCCAGATGGGCCAGGAGAATGTCTCATTCCGGTTCAGGTCAAAGCCAGCCGTCCGCAATCCTCTCGCCGATGGATAGCAGGGAAATAATGGGAGAGCCAAAAAAGCCAGTCGATTTGCCCACCATACCGATTGCAACTTATCCTTGGAAGGGTCCAACCCTCGCAACGCGTGTGGACGATAGTCCGCCGAATCCCACCGCAGCGAATAGCCATCATTTTGATACTTCCAAGGTTCGAAAAGAATGTCTGTCAAATCTTCAGGAGACACATTCTCAATCAGGTAGCGCGCGAATCCTAAAAAGTGTTGATGCCCTGCTCCAGCCATGGTTCTAAAGCCAGTGTCTTGCACCTGCCCCTCCTCGGTTGCAATTTCAGTTGCCAGTGCTGCAAGTAATGGGAGGTCCTCATTCGATCTTTGCAATAATTCACGGAACTCAGCCGTTGTGAACTTAAGGTCGGAAAATTGTTCAACCACAGGCGGAACAGGACGAGGTGTACCGCAAAGCCTCTTCACCAGCACATTGACCAGTCCATCGGTACTGGTGCATGCGCACCAAATCACTGGTGACCAAGTGGACCTGTGCCTAGTCCAACTCAGTCGAACCTCGCCAGGAGCCTGTTGATCTAATTCATAGAACACTCCTAAGGTGGCGAGAAAGCCTAGCAGATTGTGGCCTTCCATGCCGGGCATTGGAATTGCATTTAGCTTGTTCACTGTTCCTGCTCCTCACGGCTTGCTTGCTGATCGGCCAAACGAAGCAGCGCTTCGAAGTACGACAAACTATGCGCGCCGTGCCTGCGGTTCAATCGCCAGAAGCGTTCGGCAACCCCGCTGCTGATTTCATACAAATTGTGACCTGCCGAACGTTCCACTTTCTGACCGTCTACAACTAGAGCTAGATTTGGAGGATTGGCATCGGCAACGTAAGGCGCAAAGGGACGGCAACGTCCATGATGGGATGCAATTAAGTGCAGCAGCAATTCCCGGTCCACGGCTTCCGCCGTTTCCAGACCTTCAACAATGGCCGTAGACAGTAATTCGTGCCGTGCCCCATTCGGATAGCCAGCCAGCTTTTTCACGCGACGCCATTTGGCCCAATCCGAAGGTTCGCCGCTGGATTTTGCCAGGAGTGCAGAGCCTGCAGCCTGAATTGCGTCGCCCCGGTAAAGCAGCAGTTGGAAACGCGGGTCCGCCTTGCCCCAATCGTGCCAGCGGGCGGCCGCCAGTAGTGTTTGCCGGAACGGCTCCATTTGCGGAAGTTGATCCAGGTATTTGGCCGCCAGTGAGGCCACATGCTGCTGATGTTCAAGCAGCGAAACCGTCGAGGAAAAGCTAGCGGAATCGCCACTCTGTTCTGATCCTTCGGGGACTTCCGTTGTCTGAGAACGCGTCACACGCGGGCCGAGAATCACGCCGGTGGATGCGTCTCCTCCGGGTAACTGCTCATATGGATGAGCGATCAATGTGAATCTGGCCGTTGCGCGGTTAGGATGGTTACTTTCCAGGTATTCTCGAACAGATTGTTGATCCGGATTCAATTTCGATTTTGGACGGATGGCCCAACGTCCGCGTGCCCTTTCGTAGGCCACCTCGGCAACATCAGTAACGTGTTCCTGGTAATCGGGATTCCAACCGAATTGGTCGCAACCTCCATATTCGGCAGGGACCATTAAAGTCATACCGGGGCGGAGCTGCTGGCTCTCTGTGAGGAGTTCAGAATCGTCTGGACCGCTCCAACTGAGCACGGGTCGCATGTTTTTGGGCTTCTTGTTCTTGCGTGTTCCTTCCTTAGTTTCGATGGGGGACAATACTTCAATGTCGGCATCTGGCGATGCTTGGGATTGATTCTCCAACCAGGCGCGGGCGGTGAACAATGGGATTGCCATGGTCTCCGGTGATGTTGGCGGAAGCATGGCGACAAGTTCGGACCAATGTTCCTGATTTTCAAGTGTTAGATCGCAACGCCAAATGAGACTCACGTCGGGGTTGCCGCGTTTGGGGCCATGAAGGAACAGGGAAATGTCGATTTCAGGAATCGGTTTCGGCGACGTTTGGCACAAATGATCCAGGTAGGCGGGCAGCAGGATTGGCGCCTGCAATTTTGGAGCGCAAAGGTCTTGAATCAACGTGCCGCTTAAGGTGGCTTTCAGCGCATTTACTCCGAAGTCAATTGCTGGGGCTGGCTTTTTTCCTTTTGGTTGCTTCTGCCCACCAGTTGCGGGAATTGGTTTTGCCGTAGCTTGCATCCAGTCCCAGACGCGTTTGGTGGTTTCGCCATATATCGGATCTTCCTTTTGCTTGCGCAAAATGATCACCGCCGGAGCTGAGTCTATTTCGCCATAACGGTTCAGCCTTCCGAAGCGCTGACGCAGGGAATCAAGGGGTGCGGCTTCCGTAATTAAGGCGTCGAAGCTGACGTCCGCTCCAGCTTCCAGGCATTGCGTCGCCACTACGATCAAGGGTTTCACTGAGGCGTCTTGCACTTTCGGATTCTTCAATCGAAGAAGTATAGTTTCGGTCAACTGATCCCGATCAATGGGTCGCGCACGACCAGTGAGGAGGACGGAGTCAGCGGCTTGCTCGGGCGATAAGATGGCTGCAATGGATCGAGCAGAATTCACTCGATTGACGATGATGCCAATTTTGCGGAATCCTTCGCTGAGAAACTGGTTGGCCTGTTTTGCGCAATCGGTCTCGAACTCGTCGTTTTTTGATTCAGCAAGCTGCGCCGGTTTGGACGCTCTTAATCGAGGTCCCAGAACAGGGTGCGTCTGGTCTTCTTCGCCCGAGGAAAATGCTGGGGGTGTGCCCGGCGTCGCCGTTAACTCAACGATGGTCCAGTTCATAGCTTGTTTTCCTCGCATCTTGGAGACTTGCGTGGCTGTTTCAACAAAGGGCTGACTTAGGTGAGCCTCGTCCAGAAGGAACAGAGAATCCTGTGTTACCAGAGCCGCTTGAATGGGCCAACTATTTGGGGAATATGACGAATAACCCCGAAAAAGCATAGCTGAGCCGACTTGGTCGACGGTAGAACAAATGATTGTGGGCTGCAGTGGCGAGGAGACCCAACTGGTGTCTCGCAGCATGCCGCCGCGCAACGTGACGGTACGAACGGGAAGATCGCAGTCGCCACCAAGTGCCTTTAATGCTCTGGCTACTTCGCCAACCGCTGAAAGTTCCGCTTCCCGTTCTTTTAGAATTCCCGCGATGCGTCGGGCGCGTGCCGCAGCTTCATCCACAATCACACGGCGATCAACAATGAAGAAGATGCGGCGCGCAGCTTGCGGAGATCCGGCGGCCAGCGCGTACAAAGCAATATCAAGCGTGGCCGTTTTGCCACCGGCTGTAGGAACGGCAATTGGAGTTGGCCAACCAACCTGCATCACCTGAGCAGCTAGGCGCGCTTGCCATGGGAATGGATCAAACCCGTGAAGTTCCCGGAAGAATTCCGTGAAAGAAAATTGCTGCTTCATGCAGTTTCCCGCTGGTTCCAAGGACGCATTAAGCCGTAGCCCAAGTATCTGCCTGCTCCCAGTATCACTGGGCCTCCCACTGGTTCGTCGAAGCCGATGGTGGCATGAACGTGGAAATGCATGGGTCTGGTGGGGTTGGTTTGGTAGCTTGGAAATTCTGGCGCAGAGGGAACCCCAGCCAGCGGCGACATGGGTAACACGTTTATCCACGACGGTTCAGGTAGCCCGATATTGGTGCAGGCCTTTTTTATAGTTTGCACAGTTTCAGCGCCAAATTTGTCATTCTTGTGAGGGAAACGATCCAGAACAATTGGAGTAACGGTTGCCCAGACGCGACTGGGTCGAGACCAGGATTCTGGATGAAGGGCGAACTGCGGTGCATCCATCCCGGCTGACTCAACGTCTGCGACTCCAAGTTGGCCGAGGGTTAAATGATTGACGGAATGTGCCGCCGTCCAAATTTGGTTTTGTTCCGCCAGAGAGAGATTTGACGGAACGGCCAAACCAATTCCCATCAGGTGGCCGTCGGCGAACGAATGGCCGATATCTGGCAAAGGAACCAGGGCTAATCGTGGCACGCTCGATGGTTTGCTGTTTTGTGGAGTGCTGTTTAGAGAGTGGCCACTGACGAACCAAGGCGCAGGTTCTGGAGCGAACGTCTTCATTAACGCAGCCCGCATTGTTTGGGTGATTTTGAGCGTAGAAGAAAGCCCCATTCGATATCTCGAGCGGAGTCTGAGTACCGCGAAGGATTGAAAGATGGAATGGTGCTGTTCGGCCACCGTTGCCACTGGTCCATATTTTTCGATCCTGCCCGCAGTAGCCCGAAATGATTTTAGCCCAGTGGCTTGGAATTGTTCATGTTGCTGTTCGAGCTCCGCAAGGCGATCCGGGTAGACAACGCGGATTTGCTTTCGGCCGGTGGATGTTGCATTCCAGGACGCGAGTCCCGCCGGTACGGAGTCGGCCAAGGAAAGGGCCACCAGACTCATGGAACTGCCCAAATATGGAACACACCGGAAGAGGGATTGTAGCGCTTTGGCGTGAGATGGCTGAATGGGAGCTTGTGGCCACTCAAAGAAAACTTCACATCGGCCCGGCGAAATACTGGGGAACTGTCGCGGCTTAAGGGGACGTGAGTCGACAGCCGTAGACTTCCATTGCCCGACTACGTTCGCCGGATCGTTCACCGGTACATACACCGTAACGTTCGTCCTCTGCGAAGCGGTCGGATCGAAATGGATGCTGGGCGGGGGAAGCTGCTCCAGCCATTCCAATACGATTCGTTGATCGTTATCCCTGTCCGTCTCTCCCCAGGCGGAAACCAAGGCGGAGAACAATCGTGCAGGATGCGGGGGCCATTCCGGTTCCTGTTTACGATCGCCATCCTCAAAGTTGCTGGAGTAAACGCGGCCCGTCAAATATTCAGCTCGGATAAGCAGCACGGGCTATTCCTCTTCCGGGGTAGTGCTCTTTGCCTGACGGCTCTTGATGATGAGGTCCTGAAGTTTAATCTTGGGCTTAAGAACGAAGGGCTCCGTAGACCAGGGAAGACCTTGTTTCCTTGCAGCTTCAACGGCGTCTGAGAGGAGAGTGGTTGCCTGGTCGAAGGAAATTTCTTGCGGCGTTGCCACTCCCGCTGTGAGGAATTCAAATGGAACTTTTGGGCCATCCAGCATGCACCGCGAGCGAAGGTCGTATCCATCGCGGTCAGCGGATGTAATGGCAACCAATGCCAGTGCGGCCAGCACGGTTTGGGCTGCAAGATTTCTCTCTGGAGTGATTTTTCCATCGATTGGAAATTGCAACCGACGTAGGGCAGGCAGGGAAAGCACAGTTGTTTGAGTGGCGTATTCGAGCGTAACACCACCATGACGGAAGGCTTTCGTCTTCTCTTCCTTCAAAGTCGGTGTGACGTTGCCATGATTGATTTCGGAAGGTTTTCCTTCCTTGCCGTAAAGCTGTGGATTGCCCTTCTTGTCTTTGACCGCCAAATTGGAATCTGTTGTCCAGTCATCATCTGCATTTATATAGACCGTGGCGTTACGTTCAATTCCCAGAGGGTCAATTCTGCTTGACGGACGAACACCGGGGATTACACCAAATCCATTGATCTCTGATACAACTGCCCGAGCGAACTTCGCACCGAGGCCACCGCGCGCTCCAGTGGAATCCCACATGCCAAAAAGAAGCGCCGTGGGACATAGCTCAAATAATGGAGTCGCGTTTTGACTGCGGGCACTTTCAAATTTCTTGCCAAGTTCTGACTTTCGGAAATCCTATCCATTCCATTCCGAATCCCGGATGATGGCGTCGGCGATGCGGTGTGGCGTCTCGAGCGCGGTAATCTCGCCGATCTCGCGCACGGCGGGATCGGCGGCCGAATTGAAATCGACAGTGAGCAAAGGGAATTTCGCGGACCCATCCCTGTATGCTCTCAGAAGACCAAGTTCCAATCGGTTTGCTTGCGATTGGACTGAATCCAGCAGGACCGTCTTCATAATTCGACCATCTACAACGCGTTCTTCTTCAGCGTATGGGCCGTCTGAATAAGTTGGTGGGTAGACTTTATCGGACAAGCCTCCAACGGGTTGAAGACGCCGTACGCGACGAATTGCAGCGGTATCTTCAGCTACGGATTGTCGGAGAGTTTCCAGTAGTTGGTTTACTTTGGTTTCGGGGGACATTGAGTCATCAATACCACAATGCGCACCTTAATAGACGAGGAATGATAATAATGCAGAAAAAAAGCAGCTTATATTTGTGGATTCGTCGCGTGGCGTGCAACTACGGTTGGAATTGACGGGCGTTTCAACCAGCGCATCGGTCGAACTGATTCGCGCGTTTGCGACGGACTAGCCGATGCTTGCAGATTCCAACTTCGTGGCTCGCCATCCAAAACCCACCACCAACCAAACCTAAAACATCCCACCTTTGCTACTATTGTGATTCGCCATGGTTCTATCTGACGTCGACATTAAGCGCCACCTTGCCGATGGACGCATTCGCATTTCCCCGGAACTTCCGCCGGAACAGTACGGCAGTTGCTCCGTAGATTTTCGCCTGGGCAACGAATTCAGCGTCTTTGAACACAGCCGCTAAGCAATCTAGAGAGCGAATTGCAGACCGTAGCATCCCGTGTTCGCTCCGGTAGCTCGTCGAGTGGCTTCGACTTGGCCAATGGCAAATCTTCTTTAGCGAAGCCTAGAGCAATTCAGAATTCCTCGAAAAGCCTATGTGATTTGTACCTCAGCTACAAAGACAAACTGCCTTTTGAATCCTTGCTGAAAACCTGTAATACTAGCATGTCTGAGGCGGAATGTCAGAAACGCCTCATCCAATGAACAACATTTCGGTAACAACAAATGGGATGTGGTAACCGCTTCTTATTGGTCCGCGTTTCCGTTTCGAAACCTGCCATTTTACCTTTGTCGCTGGTGATGCCCGCATCTTCGCTATCCAAAAGATCCTCAAGACGATTGTCTAAACGTTTTAGCACGACATTCAATTCGGGTGTGTGTAGCGTAAGTCATGTTATGCCTCTTTCGTTTTGTTACTCCACGTCGTCGGCAAGAAAGCACGGCAAGACCGCCGGACACAGCGTGGACATCATTGACGGCCAAGCGGCGGCGGTTGAAGTGCCTTCGCACCATCCGTGGGCGGGGGTCGTGCAAGAGAGGAATGAACACCGGCAGGGATATTCATACATCGGATTTACGTGGCTTGCTGAAGGGAATATCTATTTCGACGTAGCTCCCTTGCAAGGCTGCTTCAATTGCTCCGATGACGCTTTGAACATGTGGTTTCACATTCGGCCATTGTTGTTTGACGAGGATGACAACGGCAATCTTTCGACCGGCAATGCTTTGCTGGTAGCGCATATTCTTATCGGTCGTCACAAGAATATCGAAATGTGCGGCCTCGGCTGCGCTGAGAAGTTCACCGTTGGCAAGACGATCCCACCCGGCATCTTTTGCCTTAGTTACCGAATGGCCAACAAGAAAAGGAATGAGTGGCGCGGGCACCATGGTCACAGAGAATGCGCATCGACTGAAGCCGCTTGACTACTGTAAGGGATCGGCGCGTCAAGGCTGCGTGCGGCAAATGTCAGCACAGTCTCAATCTGTTCCCTCGATACGTCAAACCATTCCATGATTTCTTCGATACTGGCTCCGGCTTCCAAATTTTCAAAAACGGCAGATACAGGCATACGCGTGTCTTTGAAGACCCAAGCACCGCTGACTTTGCCGGGGATGCTTTCAACTGTCGGGCATTGTGACCAGTCAAGTGCTGCCATTTTTGTACTCCTACATTCCTATCGTATCTGGTTTTCCGGCTAAAAACGGATTAAGCCCATGCGGTCCGCGAATGCGCTGAAAGCCCTGAGTCCGTTGCAACCATGAAACAATGTGGGCGTCGAAAATGGCAAGAACTCTCATTCCCCTTCCTTGTCCAAGCTGAACTATGTACGATGATTGGCTTTGCTGTAATCAAGGAAGGTAAACAATGACTAAAAGATTCGTTTTGATGCTCTGCATTTTGCTGGCTGCCTCATTCGCGGCGCAGGCTGAAGATTTAACTGGTAAGTGGGTAGCCCAGGTGCCTGGTCGCGATGGACAGGCTCGTGAGAACACTCTCACGTTAAAACAAGATGGGGATAAATCGACTGGAACAATGGCTGGTGGTCAAGGTGGCGACGCCGCTATTTCGGATGGTAAAGTGGTCGGCAAAACTGTCTCGTTAGCAGTTGTTACCGAACGTGGCACGCGAACCTACGTTGGCCAGATTTCTGGCGATGAGATAAAGTTTAAGCGCGAAGGTGGCCAGGCCCCACAGGAATTTACGGCCAAGCGCAGCAAGTAAATCCGCATCCACCTCTTCAACACACTATGGGGCTGAATCCAACAAGCCCCACAGTGGATAGCCTAATATAGTTGCTCCCATATTTAGCACGTCGCTACACTGGAGTCATGGAACTGACGCGAGAGCAGATGAAGCATTGTGTGCGCTTGTGGGAGCAGAACGGCCCACTGCTGGAACGTGTGCGCCAAGAGGACATCCGCAACGCCAATACCCAGCAATCCATTCTTATGTTCCAAGAATCGTTTCGCATCGCTCTGCGGGATCTTCCTCCGCGAACCACTTCTGGATTGGTGGAATGGCAACGTTACATGATGCTATGGCGGCTGCGTGGTTGACCTGATTGCAGCGGCGTATCAGTTGCAACTGCAAATTGAATCACACGGTTGGAGGTTCTGTTTCATCGGCGGCTTGGCCGTGCAGCATTGGGGTGAACCGCGCATGACCAGAGACCTTGATGTATCCCTATTGGTCGGTTTCGGGACCGAGGCACCTTTTGTCGACGCTCTGTTGCAGCATTACCCTGGCCGCATTTCTGATGCCCGCGCCTTTGCATTGGAACGGCGCATATTATTGCTGCGAACGGAATCGGGCATTGGGATTGACGTTTCCCTTGCGGCACTGCCGTTTGAAGAGCGGGCAGTGAATCGATCCATCCATGTGGAGTTCGTGCCCGGTATGAATCTACGGATTTGTTCGGGCGAAGACTTGATCGTAATGAAAATTTTCGCCGGCCGGGAAATTGACCTTCGCGACGTGCGTTCCATTATTACCCGTCAAGGCGAGAACAACTTTGATTGGAAGTATGTTGAATCTCAAGTATGTGAGTTAGCTGAGTTGAAGGAAGATCCGAACATGCTACCGTTACTGCGAAAGCTGCGGGCCGACGGGTAACCTTGTGCAAGTTTCATCGCGCACAAGGTCGCCAGCAAAACCCTACCATCGTTCAAACCGGAAACACCCCACCTTTGCTACTATTGTGATTCGCCATGGTTCTATCTGACGTCGACATTAAGCGCCACCTTGCCGATGGCCGCATTCGCATTTCCCCGGAACTTCCGCCGGAACAGTACGGTAGTTGCTCCGTAGACTTTCGCCTGGGC
The DNA here is from genome assembly GCA_025352795.1 of Acidobacteriota bacterium. Classification (GTDB taxonomy): domain Bacteria; phylum Acidobacteriota; class Terriglobia; order Bryobacterales; family Bryobacteraceae; genus JANXSF01. The sequence goes on along the minus strand of JANXSF010000003.1, from coordinate 96,877 downwards.
AATGAATTCAGCGTCTTTGAACACAGCCGCTTTCCTTTCATCGACCTCCGTCACAATACCGGCATCCAGGAAATGATGAGGACTGTCCTAGTTGGCCCTGGGGAAGCTTTTATTTTGCAGCCGCGTGATTTTGTGTTGGCAATCACTGAAGAAACGCTGGAACTTGCCGATGATATTCTTGGGCGGTTAGAAGGCCGATCCAGTTTAGGGCGCATTGGGATTATCGTACACGGCACTGCCGGGCTGTTTGAACCCGGTTGGATGGGCAAGGCAACCTTAGAATTGAGCAACCTGGGTAGAGTACCAGTGGCGCTTTATCCTGGGATGCGAGTATGCTCCTTTACCTTTGAAGAACTAAGTGGACCCTCCTCAATGCCCTATCGTTCGAAGCCTGGGAACAAGTATTCGGGTCAAACCAGCCCCTTGGCGTCACGTTTGGCCGCTGAAGTATCGAAATTACCCGAGCAACCGTAGTACTTCAACCCGCCCTCTTCCCATTCTTGCAACGAATGTAGCTTAGAGGGCCATTAAGGTATTACAGTCAGTCCAAACGGAAGCCTGTTTAGGGCCTCTTACCAATTCAGACTTTCCCATATTGTCCATAGAATAGACCTATAGCGTATTTATCAAGCCTTGCAGTTATCAGGACCAAGGCGCATGTTCGATAGGCCGAGGAGCCCTTCGAGTGCGTTTCCAATATAGAGTCCGGCTGATTTGCGTTGTGGCAGTAAAACTCTCAACTCGCAGGAGAGGAAAAAATGACATCCTCAACGATAGCTACGCGTCCGCAGAAAATGCATTTTTCTGAGATTGAAGCGGCCCAGGAACTGGGTTTAAATTTGGATCAGTTCCGGACACTGATTCGGCAGCACATCACTTACGGCCAAGAAGAAGATGGCAACATAACCAACACAGTATTTCAACCTTCGGACCTTCTATTGTTGAAGTTCCTAAGCGGCCCGTTGCGCGAACAAAACGAAGCGTTACGGGCGTCAGCCGAGCAATTACAAGCTCAACTTGTTTGACTGGGCACTTATTTAATTGAAGGCTGGGGATGCGATTTGAGCGGCGCATTCCCGGCTTGTCAGACGGAACCTCTCTTTATTTAGAGATACGCCAGAATTCTCAGAAGCGCCGCTTGAGGTTTGAATAGCAGGGGCAAGAATGACGGCTGTCGTGCTCATAATTCCCAAGGATTCAGGAGCACCACGCCAAGAACGAAGAAATCCTTCACATTGCGGGTAACGATTGTCAGCCCGTGTTCCAGAGCTGTAGCGGCGATCATACCGTGGGGCAGGTTCAGAGTTGCTCAATCTGAGTGCGCTTCGGGCTAGGAGGAAGAATAACGGCTCCTTTCCGAATTTCACCAATCGTAACCACACTAAGAAACTGAGACTGCTTGAGTTGCATCTTCAGCCATGCGGAAACCTTGGCGTCCGGCATGCGCCGCATGATTTCCGAGGGAAATGTTGGTATCGAGTAGAAAGCCGTTCATTCGAAATCGACCGGGCGAGCGGAAGATGGATTGCGTTTGAACATGACACCAATTTCTTCATCTGTAAGTAATCCCCGTATAGGTTCGAGGAGATCCACTAAATTAGCCGCTTGCTTAGCCCGAGCACTTGGAGTTATGGCTGGAGGCAGGTGGGCGATCGCGGAATCGATCAATTCTTCGACGGAGTGGATCACGCCTGCTTTGATCGCGGCCTCAGTGGCTTTCTCTTGGTGAGCAAGCAGGGTGATGGTCAAATGAAGAGGTTCCTTTCCAGGTTCGGTTTTGGTCTTTTCAGATTACTTGTCGAACTGGTCCTAGTCAAGGGTTATGAATGACAGATTCAGCAGGCTCACGGTCTACTGGTGCAGCCACAAGACTGACAATTGGTCCACTAAAGGCAATACCAATCCTTAAGCTGGCAAACCCGGGCACGAAATAGCGGTTTTTTAACCACAGGTTATCTCAACAAAGATTGCAGATTCTACAGGAATGACAGGTCCAGTTTTTTTCAAACCTTCGAGTGCTTGGAACACTTCTGAAATTGGGCAGGATTGAAAGCTAGATACTGCGGAGAAACAGGCTTTGCAATTGCAATGGTGGTCACGCTCGGGGCCAGATTCCTATCCTACCGGCTTGGCGGTGCTGGCCGAAGCATCACATTCATATTGGCGATGCTCCCTTCCACCAACAATTCAATTGCATCGCCATCAGCCGTCTGATAACCCTTGACTGAAGACGACAGCGAATACATGCCTTTGCCCACGCCCTTGAATTCAAAACTCCCATCGGGTGGCAGCATCAGCGTCTGGCGATCGGGCACTCTATCGGCAAATAAGCTCAACCGCATGTTGGCCGGTATAGGATTGCCGTCACTCAGCACAATTCTGCCGCGAAGTGCGAATGCCGGGCGAACTGCAATATCCCCTACATTCACTTCTTGGCCATCATCCTTCGTCGCGCATTCCATGACCTGAGCCACAAGGTTTCTTGCAGCCAGCGAATCCATCTTTCCATGCAAGAACCAGACTCGTCCAGCAGGAACATTGGTGATTACAAACTCACCTTTTTCATTCGTGCCAATGCGAATCTCCGGCAAAGTCTTTCCTGAAATATTTGTGTGTGAGCTGAGGCCAACTTCAACATTTGGAACCGGCTTGCCATCAAGGACAACGCGCCCACGAATGGTTGCCCCATCGGTAACTGTGATGGATTTCCGGTCAGCGCCGGTTGGCAACGTGGCCAGTTTGGTCGCCATGCCGCGCGGTGACACTTGCAGGATCATGCTTTGCGCAGGCTTGGAATATGCAATCTCGAATTCGCCTTTGTTGTTGGTTACTGCCACCAAATCAATCCAATTGGTCGGCCCGAAGGCGCGTCCTCGCTCAAAGATGATCCCCTGCTGCTCCACCAGCACATCCCTAACAGCGTCGCCATGAGCGTCAATTACTTTGCCGCGGACTATTTGCGACACATCATTGGGGGCGGTGCGTTGCTTGAGCACTGCAGGCGCCACTGGGCCTTTCGTCGGATTCACTTTCTTAATGAATTCAGCGCTGAACCCTTCACGGACAACCAGCAAATTAAACAATAGATCGCTGCTTAGTCCAGGAATCGTGAAGTCCCCCTCGGCAGACGTAACGGCGCGTTTGCCGCAGTCCACATAGCAGGTTGGGCAGAACAGATCCAAGCCCTCTCTTTGGCTCCTGCTGAGTAAACCATCACGGTTGCATTCGCAATGGGAGCGTTGGTGGCATCGACTATTTTTCCGGTGGCGGTTACACGCTCAGCAGCCAAAGCAGGGAACGCGAAGAACAAGGCGGTGATCAGGGGGCATAATTTTCGCATGGCTATATCATATGCCATTCCTTTCGCCAGGTTTCGTTAATTGGGAATGTGAATAGACGGATCACCTGCGATTTAAGTGTGAACCGCGTCGCTGGTAGGTCAGTGCAGTACAGCTCTCGGCTATAGTCTTCACTCTCTGCTTGGAATGCGCCTACAAATGGAAAATCGCGCGGCCAATGGAGAGCACTGGTCGCGCAAGGAGGAGATTGGAACATCGGTACTTTCTGAAAATCTTGACTAGTCGTCCTGTTGGGCTTGTGGGGATGGATTATAGGCTGTGCCAGAAGACGCCGATGCGGCCATGGCCATTGGCTGCTGGCCTAATCCTAATTGGCGCACCAAATAATTTAAATTCGATTCCAATTCGCCTACTTTTCCATTCATAGTGGCAAGACTGGTTTCATATGCCGGCTGAGCAGCCGGGCGGAATTTGCTCAACACAGCGCTGCGAGCAAAATCGGAGACGCTGCGGGCCCCTAGGGTTCCGCAAGCATCCTTTAAACTATCGAATTCTTCCTCGCTCAACCTGAAGTTGACAAGTTTCGTTCTGGGGTTGGTGACTGCCATACTCTGTATGTGCTCCGATATACTTTAGTGTGCGAAACATGAGGAAACTCTCATCTCAAAATGCTCTACACCCCTGCAAATAGGCGTTTTTCATTGAATTTCTTGGCAAAATCACAAATGAGGTGAAATGGTTTACCCTCAAATGAGGGTAGCCACTCACCCCGTGGCAGGTATACCGATAACCTCAGGCTGACCAAGACCCCACATAAGTCTAAATCAATACTTCATTTTCCTCTCAGCAAGGCCGTATGATGGAGAGGAGGAATTTTTCCATCTTCAAATTTTGCGTTTTGGCTTCATCCAGTTCCGGCAATTGCGCCTTCATCGCCACAGATACCACACGCATTCTGCTGGATGCCGGTTTGAGCCGCAAGGAAACCTTTGCCCGCCTGGCCCAAATTGGCGAAGATCCAACCAAGCTGGACGCTATCTTCATTACCCACGAACATAGCGATCACGTGGCGGGGCTGCCGGTGTTGGCCAAGACCCTGAAGATCCCCATTTATTTAACCAATAAGACTGCGCCCATGCTGGCCTGGGGTGAGTTTCAGCCAACGCTGGAAACATTTCAAGCTGGAACCACCGTGGTTGTGGGTGATATTGAAGTGGACAGTTTCACCATTCCACACGACGCGGTGGACGCGGTGGGTTACTGTTTTCGGGCGCAAGGCATTAAGGCCGCGGTGGCCACCGACCTTGGCTACATTCCCGAAAACATTAAGTTCCACCTGCGCGATTCCGACATTCTGCTGCTGGAATCCAACCACGATCTGGAAATGCTGAAAGTTGGGCCCTACCCCTGGCAAGTGAAGCAACGGGTGATGGGTCGTAACGGGCATCTTTCTAACGACGCCACTGCCCGGTTCATCCGTGAGGATATGAGTTCCCGCGTCTCCACCCTTTTGCTGGGCCATTTGAGCGACCACAACAACTACCCGGCGCTGGTGGAGCTTTCGGTTTCGCAAGCGTTGGAAGAACGCTGCCTGACGCCGAAGATGGCGGTCACTTGTGGCAAAACTACATCTGAAGTTTTTATTTACTAGGAAATCATGATCGAACGTTATACCCGGCCCGCGATGGGCGCTATTTGGAGTGATGAAGGGAAATACCGTGCCTGGCTGGCGGTGGAACTGGCGGCGGCTGAGGCACTTGCGGAGATGGGGGAGGTCCCGGTGGAGGCCGCTGAAAAGTTGCGAGCCAATGCCGATTTCGACCTTACTCGCATACTGGACATAGAACGCGAAGTAAAGCATGACGTGATTGCTTTCACCACTGCGGTTTCAGAAAAGATGAAGGCGGCAGGCGCTGCCGAGGAATCCCGGTGGCTGCATTTCGGGCTGACTTCTAACGATGTAGTAGATACGGCACAGGCTCTGCTGATTTTGCAGGCATCGGGCATTGTGGCCGATGGTGTGGAGCGGTTGGTCACGGTTTTGAAACGTCGGGCCTTGGAATTTAAGCATACTGTGCAAATGGGTCGGACGCATGGGATTCATGCGGAACCGATCACGTTTGGATTGAAGATTGCGCTTTGGTTCGACGAATTGAAGCGGAATCAGGTTCGGTTTGTTGCTGCGGCGGAAGATATGCGGGCGGGGAAGATTTCTGGTGCGGTGGGGACGTTTGCGCATATCGGCCCGGCTGCCGAAGAAAAAATTTGTCAACGATTGGGTTTGAGAGCGGCGCCGATCTCGTCACAGGTGTTGAGTCGGGACTCCCATGCGAACTATATCCATACTTTGGCGCTGATTGCGGCAACTTGCGAGAAAATCGCGTTGGAAATTCGGCATTTGCAGCGAACGGAGGTTCGGGAAGCAGAGGAACCGTTCGGTGCTGGACAAAAAGGTTCGTCGGCTATGCCACATAAGCGGAATCCGGTGACGTGTGAGCAGATTTGCGGACTGGCACGCATTGTTCGGTCAAACGTTCAGGCAGCTTATGAAAACATTCCGTTATGGCATGAACGGGATATTTCGCACTCGTCGGTGGAGCGCGTGATTGTTCCAGATTCCACTATTCTTGTAGATTATATTTTGCAGAAGACCATTTGGTTGGTGGATGGAATGGTGGTGCATCCCCAGCGAATGCTTCGTAATTTGAACATGACAAAGGGTTTGATCTTTTCCGGGCAACTTCTTCTGGATCTTCTGGCCGACGGCATGTTACGCGAAGCGGCTTACAAAGTGGTGCAAACACACGCCATGCGTTGTTGGGAAGAGGAAGGTGATTTCCGGGCGGCAGTGGAAAACGACCCGGAAATCCGCAGCCATTTGTCGCTGGAGAAGATTGGGGAAGCCTTTTCGGCGGACCGTCAACTGAAGAACGTGGACTTCATCTTTCAGCGAGTTTTCGGAACCTAATAGATACTATAACTATAGTTATTGACAGTATGTGAGTACTCAAGGTACCAGTACGTAGCAAATCGTGATAGTGGTTGCGTGGTAAGGTGAAAATTTTTTGGAATCCATATCATCAATTTCCATCGGTTTAACCACTTTTAATGTTGGGTGTTTTCACTTAGTTTGCATCCTCTTACGGAAGCATCGATAGTTTTTATAGGGGATAGACTAGTGTCTACACCTTAGTAACTATAATAATAGTATGAAATTAGCTCTTTCAATTTCAGCGCGTTGCCGTAAACTATGGGTGGATACATATGAGTGCCAAAGTTGCAGTCGCGTTAGAAATCAGAGCTATCGATATGGCCAAAGTGCTTTTAGTCGATGACGACCCCACGTCTCGGCTAACTTTGCAGGCAGTACTAACGATGGGCGGTTACTCGGTGGATGCGGCCTCTTCGGCGGCGGAAGCAATCGGGAAATTAGAGTCCACGGAATACTCCCTAGTACTAAGTGACCTACATGCTGACCCGTCGGATGCAGGGCTTCAGTTGATGGCATTTGCTCGCAGTATGCAGTATCGTCCAGCGACTGCGTTGCTGACTTCTTCGAGAACAGTTGAGATTGCTCCTGTTGGTCGGGTAAGAGGTGACGTGCTGATTGAACCGCAGGATGTTCCTGAGTTGCTGGAAAAAGTGGCTGATTTGATTGGGGAACGGGCAAGTCGAATGCTGCAGCGGGAATTGAGGCAAAGCCGGAACTAGGGTTCGGCGGGCGGAATGCCGGTGTTATGTAGTTTTTTGGGAATTGGGATGAAGACTTCGCTAGCAAGCGGCAGGCGGAATCGCCTGCCACTTAGTTTCCTACAATCGGATTGGCTTCAAGTGTTGGAGCGAAGCGTACCAGGGCTCTGAAAGACCGCTCCCTTGCGGTCACGGCTCGGTAACGCATTGATTCTACCGAGCCGTGACCGCGAGGGAGCGGTCTTTCGACCACTGGTTATCCCAACAAAGATTGGACATAACTGGAACTTGTGGCTAAAAAACAGCTCTACCGTCCATTAGCGGCCATTAATCTGGGCCGGTAGAGTTGCCACGGTGTACACCATTTCTTCAAATTGATCTAGAGCATCGACGAAGAAGTGATCTTTGGCTTCCACCCAATGGATTTCCGGGGTGGGGTCCAAGTCATCCATTACTTTCTCAAATTCAGTCCTAGGGCCAAACTCGTCGTGGGTGGAATGAATGAACACGCGGGGGGTGGCGTAGGGTGGTTGTAGATAACTGGAATCGGCGTAGACTGTGGGGAAACCTACTGCGATGACACGGTCTGGTCCAGGATCGCGGGCGATTCTTAATGCGATTCTTGACCCAAACGAAAATCCTGCAATCGTATACGGCAAATGGGGATAGCGTTCGCGCAACAGAGCCAGACAGGCCCTGGCATCCAGTTCCTCCCCAATCCCTTTATCGTAAATCCCTTCACTGAGGTTCACGCCTCTGTAGTTGAAGCGCAATACTGCCAGGCCAGCCCTGCGCAGGCCCCTGGCAATGCGATACACCACTTTAGTGTGCATGGTCCCACCATGTTGCGGGTGAGGATGACACACCAGCGCCACCCCCAAAGGGAAACCATCTTCTGGCTCTTCTAAGAGCGCTTCCAGGCGTCCGGCGGGCCCGGGGATCATAAGGGATTCAATTCTGCGCGCCATTAGTTGGAACGGAAGTTGGTGCACTGGATTTCCACGTCGAACTCTTTGCCACGCAGCAGGGCGATCACTTCCTGCAGGGTGTCGCGATCTTTGCTGGCGATGCGCACCAAATCCCCATTAATGGAGGCTTGGGCCTTCTTTTTGGAATCTTTTACCAGGGCCACAATCTTTTTGGCGACTTCCATGGGTATGCCCTGCTGAATTTTGACTTCCTGGCGGACGGAGCTATGCGAAGCAGGAATAATGGGTCCGTACTCGAAATTTTTCACGGCCACGTTGCGCTTAATCAGTTTTGTTTGCAGTATTTCAATTACCGCCTTCAACTTGAACTCATCGGCGCTGGCCAGCAGCATTTTCAAATCTTTCTCGTTCAATTCAATGCTGGATTTGGAATCCTTCAAATCGTAACGGGTGATGATTTCTTTCATCGCCTGAGAGATGGCATTCCCTACTTCGGGCATGTCGATCTTGGAGACTATATCGAAGCTGTTATCTGGCATTCAGTATTCCTTGAGTGCTAAAAGAACTTTAGCGGTAAGTTCATCAATCAATTGAGGCATTGCCGCATCGAGGGCCAGGGTGACAGCCGCCCGCACGCGCTCCTGGTCAAACGAACCCAGGCTGACCGGCTCGTCGGTTTCCAGATTGGCGATTTCCGGAGTAACTTTAATGGGGGCGGTAGCTTGTAGAATCGGAAACGCTACCGGTTCTGGGGCTGTTTTTACGACAGGCGTAGTGGGTTTGACTTCCACTGGAATCAGGGATCGCTTCGGCTCCACTGCGTCCACTCCCACAGGATCTTTGCGGCGACGTTGGGCTTTTTCCACTAACGGCCGGATCATTTCCAGAAGGGCCCCGGATTCGAAGGGTTTTTGCAGAATGGCATCGGCCCCAGATTGGGTAACTTGCTTCTGGTCAATCACTTCAGTCAGGCCGTAAGTTAATACTACAGAGGTAAATTTAAGAGACTGGGTGTCCTTAATTTCCCGGCAAATATCGAATCCTGAACGCTGCGGCAGAAAGGCATCGAGCAAAATCAGGTCGGGATCCACGTCGCGAATGCGAATTAATGCGGTTTGACCGTCGGTTACGCTGGCAACTTCAAAGCCTTCTTCGCGCAAAATTCGTTCACCCATGCGCTGGGCGTGGGGGCTATCGTCAGCGAGTAGAACCCGGCTCATTGTTTAGGAGCAGCCTGGGGCTTTACTTCCACTTTTGCACCGCTATCGGTTTTGACAGTTACTTTTTTCGGTGACTTTTCTTTCTTCTTTTTGATGAGCGCACCCTTGCCGTCGTAGTTGGAAGGAAGGGCATCGGGCTTCTTTTCGCCTTCCACTGCGGTACCGGTTACGGCAGTGGCAGGTTCACCTGGTTTGACTGGCGATCCGGGCAATGTCTGACGGGCATCAGGATTCGTATCCAGAACACCGCCGGTGGCTGGCAATACGGTGGCCCCCAAATCGGTAGTGGCGGTAATGGCGGCAGCAACACTGGGAACACTTACCGGGATGGTGGGCTTCAAGCTGGCCATGGCTGGAGTTCCAGATTTAGCAGCGGCGATCATGTCTGGTCCGCGCTTAAAGGTGGACCAGAAGTTGTGTGTCATACCGGCTTTGGTGGCATTTTCGCGCTCGTACTTCATGCGAGCCAGCGCTACGGGGTCGGCATCGGGGATGGTGGCTTCGGCGGCGGTCAGTTTTTTCTTAGCTGCATCGGTCCAAGGGCTTAGCGGGTAATCCTTGACGATTTTGGCATAGGAATCCAGCGAACGTTGCTTGAACTTGGGCCCCATTTTCCCGTAGGAATCGCCTAGCATAAACAGACCTTCGTCAGCCTTGGAATAGAGCACATACTGATCGGTCATGGCCTGCAGCCGGTTGGCCGCTGCCGGATGCGAGCCTTTGCCATGGTAGTAAGTGCCAACGCGCATTTCCTTTTCAGCCAGCGCTTCCTGAATATTTCGCAACAGTTGCTGCACTTGCGGAGCGAATTTGGAGTTAGGGAATTGGGTCAGCAGTAGCCGACACTCTTCTTCCGCTTTGAAGGCGTGTTTGTCATCGCGATCAGGCTTTTCCATTTGTTTCACGTGGATGGTGCAAACCTTTTCCTGCGCTTCTGCGGCCTCTTCCATGGTGGGGTAGAACAGGATGAAATCCTTGTATTCCGCTTCGGCCTGAGCCATGCCGTGGGTTCCACCTTCTCGGAACCAGCTATCGGCAATGGCCAGCTTGGCTTTGGCCATGAATTCGCTGGTATCGTAAGTGTTCATCAACGTTTGCAACGTGATTCGGGCAACTTCATAGCGGCCACGTTCAATATCGCCAACCGCTTTATCGAACAGCACTTTATCTGGCTGTTTGGTATCTTTACCAATAGGATTTTCGTATTTATGGCGCACGCACCCGCCGGTGGCGAGCATGGCGGCGGCCGCAATGACTATGCAAAAAATCGAACGGAAGGATTGAAACTTCATGCTTTTCCAGTGCCTCAACTTCTAGTAATATTTGATTTATACACGAAAGGATACCGCATCGCGCGCAGTCATGGTTAAATCTCGCACAGCCTGCGCCGGATCGGCGGTTCCAAATACGCTAGAGCCTGCAACTACCAGGTCGACACCCGCTCTGGCAATGTCGCCGATGTTGGCTGGCCCAGCGCCACCATCAATTTCTATAGCAAACGAAAGGCCGCGTTCCTGACGCCGCCTCACCAACTGTCGCACTTTGTCCAGCGACCTGGGGATGAATTTCTGCCCACCGAACCCAGGGTTTACACTCATCACAAGTACGTAATCCACAAAATCCAGCACCTCATCCAAGGTAGAAACCGGTGTTGCCGGGTTCAAAACCACTCCTGCCTCCGCACCTTCAGCCTGGATGGAACGCAGGGTCCGGTCCAGGTGACGGCAGGCTTCCTGATGAACGGAAATCATACCCGCGCCCGCTTCCACAAACGCCCCAATATACTGATCGGGATCGGTAATCATCAAGTGGACGTCCAGTGTTAACTTGGTGATTTTACGGATAGATTTAACTACAGGCGGCCCTAACGTAATGTTCGGCACAAAATGCCCATCCATCACATCCACGTGGAGCATGCGAATGCCTGCTGCTTCCACACGATGAATGTCTTCACCCAGCCGGGCGAAGTCCGCTGAGAGGATCGAAGGCAGTATTTCCAACATTATTATGCTAGCTACGATGTTATCACGGCTGCGTAGAATCCATCGCCTTCGGCCAGCCCAGGTATTCTGTAAAAACTTTGCTCTGTGCGCCGGGGAACCACTCCGGCAACGACGGCATCCACTACGGCTTCGTTCTCCTGGGCTTGCAGGGAACAGGTGGCGTAAACCAATCGACCTCCCGGTTTCAACAGGGCCAAGGCATTGGTTAGGATCTTCTGTTGACGCTGGGCTAAATCGTCGATATCAGCAGGCTTCAGACGCCATTTGATTTCCGGATTGCGGCCCAGGGTGCCAGTTCCAGAACAAGGAGCGTCAACCAGGATGCGGTCGAACCGAGTGTGAAATGGGAGCGCCAGTGTGGCATCCAGCACAACACGTTTGGGGCAATCCACCTGCTTCAGCCGATGCAGATAGCGGTCGCACGCCACCACGTCGGCCCCGGTTGCCAGCGCCTGCAATGTCTTGTTGCCGGGGGCGGCGCACAGATCCAGCATTTTCATTCCTGGTTGAAGATCCAGCAGGGGAATAATGGACTGCGCGCCGATGTCCATTTGCCGATCGCCTTGAAAGTGAGCTTCGGGCTGAATCAGAAAAGTTCGGGCGATGGATTCGGCCTTGTCGCCACCGTGTTGCTGGGTCCACGAATCCAGTAGCCAGGCGGGAATGGAAAGCTGGGTTGGGCGATCAGGGAAGGGGATTGGGTGGCGGGTGACTTTGCGCAGGACGGCATTGACCAGGCCAGTGGCGGAACGCTTGCGAGCCCGCTTCACCAGTTCAACAGTTTCGGCAACGGCGGCGTGGTTGGGGATGCGGTCCAGGTAGCGCAGTTGGAAGATGCCAAGGCGCAGGGCAATGCGGACTTCGGGATCAAGCTTGATGGCTTTACCGGCAAAGTGGGTGATTAGAAAATCGAGCTGAGCTTGGAAGCGCAGGCACCCGAATACAAGCTGATGGGCAAGGCCGGCATCTTTGGTGTGCAGGCCGACGGCCAGTGGGCGGAGCACTTCATCGGCCCAAGCTCCGGAGTGAGTGCGCAGGAGGACGTCAAATGCAACGGTTCGGGCAGTGATTGGTGCGGGCACTGTAACTACTTTATACGACCCTGTGATTTCTCAGTATTTAAGGGGATGAGGAAGGCTGGGGGAATCGACCAATGCCATATAGTTTTCACAATTTCAGAAGGTTCCCAGGCACTCGAAGGTGTGAAGAAAGTCCGCTACCGGACTTGGCAGGAGGAATCGCCTGACCCCAAAAGCACCTTCCTGCAACTGGAGGTTGGTGGGGCAGGCATTCGGCCCAATGCCACTTAGTTTTCCGCATCCCTGTAGAATCCCCAACCTTTGGTGGGATAACCTGTGGTTAAAAGACCGCTCCCTTGCGGTTACGGCTCGGTAGCATACTGATTCTACGGAGCCGTGACCGCAAGGGAGCGGTTCTTCAAAGGCCTGATACACTTCACTAACACTTGAAGCTGTCCGATTGCAGAAAACTAAGTGGCATTGGGCAGCGTTTGAATGGCTCTGATACAATCGCTCCACAGCAATGGTCACTCTCTTCCGCAGCCTTCTCCCTCTGATCCTCGCCATTCCCTTGGCCCAAGCTATGGATCTGTCAAAGGCTATCGTCGTTCTTCCCTCGCAGCCTTCCGCCCTGGAAAGCAAGGCGGCCACCGTGCTGATTGAGGAAATTGAAAAGCGATCTCAGGTGCGCCTGGCCATCGGTCCAGCGTCGGCAACCTCCATCGTTTTTGGACAACGCACAGGCCCTGCCGAAGGATTCAGTATCAGCACCAGCGGTAGCCGTATCGAAATCAATTCCAGCGATGGTCGTGGTGCACTCTATGGCGCAGGCTACTTACTCCGCAAGTTAGACTTATCGCGACAGCATGTGGAACTGCCTGCGGCTATTAACATAACCACTGCCCCACAAACTAAACTACGCGGTCATCAACTGGGCTATCGTCCTAAAACTAATTCTTACGATGCCTGGAATGTAGCCATGTGGGAACAGTACATTCGCGACCTGGCCATCTTTGGAACCAATGCCATTGAACTGATTCCGCCGCGGTCCGATGACGATGACGATAGTCCACATTTCCCCAAAGACAAGCTCGCCATGATGATAGAAATGTCGCGCTTGGGCCATGAGTACGGGATGGATGTGTGGGCTTGGTACCCAGCCTTGGATAAAGACTACGGCGACCCAGCCACAGTTGCTTTTGCCCTCAAAGAATGGGCCGATGTGGTGAGTAAGTTGCCTTATCTGGACGCTCTATTCGTCCCCGGTGGCGACCCTGGCCATACTGAACCACGCCACTTGATGAACCTGTTGGGGAAGCAGAAGACTTCGCTCCGTCGCTTTCATCAGAAATTGCAAATGTGGATGGCCCCGCAAGGTTTCGACAAAGACTGGCGCGATCAATTTTATGCGATTCTCAACAAGCAACCCATATGGTTGGACGGTTTGGTACATGGTCCGCAAATGCACATGACCTTGGCTGAGTTCCGTAATATGGTCCCCGCCCGCTACCCCATTCGCACTTACCCGGACATTACTCACAGCCGTCAGTCACAATACCTGGTCCCCAATTGGGATCTGGCGTTTGCCTCCACACTAGGGCGCGAACCAATCAACCCCAGGCCAGTGGATCAGGCCATTATTTTCCGCGCATTCAACCAGTACACTATCGGATTTCTGACTTACTCAGAAGGTTGTAATGACGACGTGAATAAGTTTGTCTGGAGTGGCTTGGGTTGGGACAACAAACAGAATATCATTGATCTATTACGCGATTACAGCCGCTATTTTATTGGCTCAAACTTAACTGACGGTTTTGCCCAAGGCCTGCTCAGCCTGGAAAATAATTGGCGAGGTCCGCTGCTAACCAACGCCAACGTGGGCGTCACGCTAGCGCAATTTCAACAGATGGAATGGGAATCCACACCCCAACAAAAACTAAATTGGCGATTCCAGCAGGCGCTCTATCGGGCTTACTACGATGCCTACACGCGCAGTCGCTTGCTCTACGAAAGCAGTCTGGAAGAACAAGCCACTGCCCGTCTGCGCGAAGCCCCGCAATTAAATGCTTTGGTGGCCATGAAGGAGGCCGAACGCATTCTGGAACGCAGCGTGTTGGAACGGACGTCAGGTACTCTTCGCGCCCGTGTGTTTGAACTGGCAGAAGCGTTGTATCAAAGCGTTCGCATGCAGCTTCACGTGGAACGCTATGGTGCCATCGCCGTCAATCGCGGTGCCAGTTTGAACACGGTAGATTTTCCGTTGAACAATATTATTTGGATGAAAGATCGTTTCGCGGCCATCCGCAACCTCACTGGTGAACGGGAACGGCAAGCGCAAATCAGGGCTCTGGTGGAATACGAAAATCCCGGACCTGGTGGCTTCTACGATGATCTTGGTAACTTGTCCCGACAACCGCATTTGATTCTTGAACCAGGGTTTGAGAAAGACCCAAGTCACAGCCAATCGGCCTTTGCCGGATCGTCCAACCACAATCCCGATGGCCTGATGCCCACTACGGAACCGCAGTTCGTCATCAGCGGATTGGGGGTAGTTCCGCAAGGTCGTCGCTCACTCTGGGATACTGCCGATACGTTTTACGATGCACCGCTTCGTATGCGATACACCGACCTTGATCCGCAGGCTACTTACAAAATCAAAGTGACCTACGGTGGCGACATGCCCAAAGTAAAAATACGTCTGGTGGCCAATAGTAAGTACGAAATTCACACTTACATCGCCAAGGAATTCAAACCCGTGGAATTTGAAATTCCAATGGAAGCAACGGCAGGTGGAGTATTGGAGTTGAGTTTCACCAGGGAGCCCGGTGGCGGTGGGTCTGGACGAGGGTGCCAAGTGGCTGAGGTGTGGCTGATGCGGCGATAAGTTTTAAATCGCAACTCTTCAGCGCTTTTTCAGAATCCAGTTTCAGAATGAAAGTATGAACCCCCTTTCATTCCTCCGCAATATTTGCTTTGCCCTGCTTGTATTGGTCTGTTACCAACCACTTCCAGCGCAAGTGGGGTTCACGTTGCGAGGGCAAATCACCGATCCTTCAGGCAGCTCTGTTCCCAAAGCAATTGTGACCGTTTTGCAAGGAAAACCGTGGTTAGAGCGTCCCAAACAAATGACCAGGGTCGATACGAAATACCGAATCTGCCCATTGCAACCTATATGATCAGAGCGCTGGCCAAAGGATTTGCTCTTTACGAAGGAACCACATTGGAACAGGCCATTGGTGCCGCGCAGACGCTGGATGTGCAACTTACTTTGCGCGTGGAAACCGAACGAGTTGAGGTCAACGATACGAATAAGAGCCTTGACCTGAACGCCGAAGGGAATGCCGGAGCCTTGGTGTTGCGTGGCAAAGATCTGGATGCACTATCTGACGACCGGGCAGACCTTGCCGCAGATTTGCAGGCGTTGGCCGGGCCTGCTATGGGTCCCAACGGCGGCCAAATATTCATTGATGGATTCACTGGTAGCCGTATTCCGCCTAAGCAATCCATTCGCGAAGTGCGCATTAATGCCAATCCATTTGCGGAAGGGTTTGACCGCCCTGGCCAAGGCCGGATAGAGATTTTTACTAAGCCAGGTGCCGACGAATTTCATGGCGAAATGCAGTTCCATTTCAGCAATGCGTTTATGAACTCGCGCAATCCATTTGTTGCTGTAGAACCGCCTTATCAACGTAGGCAATGGGAGGGTGAAGTTACTGGACCCATCCGCAAAAACACTTCCTTTGTTTGGGATTTTGAACGTCGGGATGTAAGTGAGAACTCATTCATCAACGCCCTAACACTGAATAATAATCTTGAGGTTACTCCGCTAGCCGCAGCGATTGTGGCTCCAGTAACTGGTGTTGAATCCAACTTTAAGCTGGACCACCGCTTGTCTGCCAACCACACACTGGCCGCACGCTTTGGAGAGAATCGCGATGGTCGGGATGCGCAAGGCGTAGGAGGATTTTCATTAGCCTCACGAGCATCGCAAGTGCGCGATACCGAAGAAACATTGCAACTGATTGAAACAGGCGTTTTGAATGCGCGCACGATCAATGAAACCAGGTTCCGCTACCGCCGTCAACGAAGCAGACAGAATGGGGAAAATGCCACGCAATCCATTTCCGTTCTAGATGCGTTCACCAGCGGAGGAGCAGGATTTCTTTCCTCATATACGAATCAGGACCGCTATGAATTGCAAAACTTTACGTCCTTGGTTACAGGCAACCATGTAACTCGTTGGGGTGGATTAGTGCGAAGCGCTTTTGTAACTGACCAGACAACGCAAAACTATCCTGGAACATTTACATTCACTTCCTTAGCCAACTATCGGTCCACGTTGCTTGGCTTGCAGCAGGGACTTTCGTCTGCGGCAATCCGCGCATCGGGCGGTGGGGCCAGTCAATATTCCGTATCGGCGGGCAATCCCGTGGCGTCCATCCATCAAACAGATTTAGGTCTGTTCGTTCAGGACGATTGGAGGGTGCGGACAAACTTCACCCTCAACGCCGGCCTACGATATGAATGGCAGACTAACGTCAACGATTGGAGAAATGTTAGTCCTCGGCTGGGGTTCGCCTGGGCCCTGGGCGGTGCAAAAGGCAAAGGGTCTGCCTTAGTGATTCGTGGTGGATTAGGTATTTTCTACGATCGTCTCAATGAAAGTCTAAGCCTGGAAGCATTGCGTTTAGATGGCATTCGGCAACAACAGTTTCTGGTGCCATTTCCCAACTTTTATCCATCAGCTCCGTCCATTGCCAGTCTGACCGGGTCTCAGCAACCCCAAGCCATTCGACGAATTGAATCCGGGTTGCGCGCCCCAATGATGATCCAAACAGCATTCGGAGTGGAGCGTCAGTTAGCAAAAGGGGTTACCATTGCCACTAACTTTATTTATGCACGGGGCACCCATGCCTTGCGCTCGCGCAATATTAATGCGCCGCTACCAGTAAGTGGCCTGCATCCCTTTGGTGGCGTCAACAATATCTACTTATACGAATCGAGTGGAGTTTACCGGCAAAGGCAACTGATAACGAACATCAACGCCAAAGTAAATGCCAAGCTTAGCTTCACCGGCTTTTATGCCTTGAGTAAAGCCATCAGTAACACCGATGGTGCTGGAACATTTCCGGCAGACCAATACGATCTGACTGCGGAAACCGGGCGCGCAGCATTTGATATCAGGCATCGAGTGCAACTTACAGCAGCCATAGCTACCCGTTGGGGATTCCGCATCAGCCCCTTCTTTACAGCCACCTCTGGGCGTCCTTACAACATCACCTTGGGCCAAGATCTTAATGGCGATTCTCTGTTTACAGACCGACCACCCTTCGTTCCCTCTCAGGGGCATGTAAGTATCCGCCAGGGTGATTTCGGGCTTGTTACTGCGACGAAGAGTGTTCAAAACGTGATACCGAGAAATTTCGGACAGGGCCCCAACTTAGTTGCCGCCAATCTACGAGTGAGTAAGACATTCACTTTGGGTAAGAGCAATGACAACGTGGCTGGTAAAAAGGTATCAGCAGATCCCAAGCAAATCACCTTTACGCTGGCCGCGCGCAATGCGCTGAATCATCCCAACTATGGTACGCCGGTGGGCAATTTAAGCTCGCTGTTATTCGGACGATCCACAGCATTGTCCAGCGGAACAGGAGGCGGTGCTGCTGGCAATCGTCGATTGGATTTACAAGTGAAATTCAGCTTCTAGTCTTAATCTTCGCTGACCTTAGTTGCATTCACACGCAACCCGCAATCAAAGGAAAAGCGCATCACCAAGAGCCGTAGATCGACGCCGGCCGCGCTAAAGTTGGTAATTACTATACATATATTGGTATAGTTGTATTATGGGCCTTGATCCAAGAGTGTTAAAAGCGGTTCACTGGGTTGGATCATCCAGAAAGGATTTGAACCTTTCCTCGGGACGTTCAACGCGAGATTGGACAGGCGCTTTACGCGGCGCAGCGCGGCGTTGAGTACCCATCTGTCAAAGCGCTGAAAGGCTTTGGTGGCCGCTCCATCCTTGAGATTGTGACCGGATCAGCGGCGGGGACATACCGGACCGTTTACACGGTGCGGTTTCAGGAAGCGATTTATATGTTGCATGCGTTTCAGAAGAAATCAAAGAAGGGCATTGCCACGCCACAGACTGAAATTGAACGCATCCACAAACGCTTGCTCGACGCCGAGCAGGATTACAAACGGAGGCAAAACTAAAATGGCAACGACAAAGAAAAATGTGAGGACCGGAAAACCGACCGTGACCCAGAGCAGCGGCAATGTATTCGCCGATCTCGGATTTGCAAACCCTGAGCAGGAGCAACTGAAAGCCGACCTGACCTTGCAAATCTACCTCACGCTCAAGGCCCGCGGCTTGACGCAAGCCAAGGCGGGAGAGTTGCTTGGGATTAAACAGCCGCACGTATCGAGCTTGATGCGCGGGCGATCCGGTACCTTCTCTGTGGGCCGGTTAATGGAATTTTTAACAGCCCTAGGTCAGGACGTTGAGATTACACTGCGTCCCACAGGCAAGCAACATGGCGAGATGTCCGTGACACTGGGGTAAACAATCTGGTGCGGGCGTCCCTTTTTTTATAACGAGAAAAGGTTACAAATCAAGATAGAGTGACAGTCAACCCAAAACTTAGCGAAGACATGGACCATGCGAGAAAGAGATAAAAACTCGAATCGAGTTGCAAGTGAGTAAAACTGGGCCAGCCAGAATAAAAAGATTAAAGCCTCAAATCGCTAACCCTAGTCTTCGCTGACCTTAGTCATCCAAATCTCAAACTCCATTTCCACGCTTTCCCATTCGGGGTTTGTCTTGGGATCGCGCAGTTGCTTTAGAAGATCTTGAAAGTCGGCAGTAAGTTCCGTAGGAAACTCGAAGTAAGTAACAAAATCGTAAGGTAACGGCGTACCCGTATACCTTGAATGATACAACTTACGAAAAATCTTGCCCGCAAAAGGCATGCCGATGTTAGTGTGTCCGGCGCTGGTCTTTGTCTTGTGGAAAAATGCCTGTCGCTGATCTTGCGTCAACGCCCACCATGCCGCTGATTTGCGAATGGGAATGATCACAGCAGTGGTGTTGGGGGCCGCGGCAACCGGCACTCGTGATTCCACGGTCAGCTTTTCTTTATCCTCTTTGCCGGTGTAGTGAAGATGTTGCGTTACTCCACGAAACACAATGATTTGCGCTGCATCGGCTGGTTTATGATCCAGAATCACCGGGGCCGTACTTTCAATTCTTACCAATGCCGAAGACGCATCAATGCCCTTCACCGGCTGACCAACTACCGATACAAAATTGTTCACTTGATAGTGCGTCCGCTGGCCCGCATGATGCTGCGTAACGGCACTGAGTAGGGAGGAATCATGAGCGCTGGCAAAAAGCGCCCAGGTGGGGGTTATAGGAGTCAATATGCTTCAAATCTAACACAGGCGCGACCCGGCAACGTCACCGGATTGCGCCTTGCAAATCAAACAACGTACGGTTTACGATAGTCGCGAGTAAGCATCTTGTTCGCCGCTGCATCATTGACGAATTTAGGACCCGCTTCCACTTTCAACTTATTCCCGGTGCGATAACTGATGTTAGCCAAATGAACCAGCGAAGCACTCAGATACGCATTGGCAATTTCGTCATGCAGTTCACTATAGTTACGCGAACGGCATGCGGCCAAAAAGTTTTCCATGTGTAAGCCGGTTGCATCTCCACCAGGGCCGCGAGTGCGCTCGGGCTTTTCTTCCATAATCAATTCCTGACTGTCGCCTTTGTATGCTTGAAACCCCGCATCGCTCATGGCAACCCAACCTTCGGAACCATAGAACAAATTGCCCACTGTGATGTTCAATGGGGAAGGCTTCGGTTTTTCATCAGCCACTGGAGCAGCAGCCGGTGCACCTGGGCCACCGCGCGTACGCCCCGCCTGTGGACTTCCTTCGCCCCCGGTCAACACACCCCGAACTTCAAACTGCAGCTCCCGTCCACCAAAATCAAAGCTGGCAAACTGCGTGTTGGGGGTTTCCTGATCGTCCGTATAGGCGTACTTTCCGCCCGTGGAAACTGCCGATAAAGGCATTCCCGGATCGCCCATACCCCAGCGCGCAATGCCCATTTCATGCACACCTTGATTGCCAATATCGCCATTGCCGGTGTCCCAAAACCAATGCCAGTTATATTTAAAACGCAGTTCGTTAAAGGCACGCAACGGGGCCGGCCCAAGGAACATATCCCAATCCACACCCGCTGGAACTGGTGCATCGGGCTTGTGCCCAATGGAAGCGCGACGCTTGTAACAGAGCCCTTTGGCCATGTATACCTTGCCAATCAAGCCACCTTGAATTGCGGCGATTCCCTTCATCTTAAAAGGCGTACTACGGTGTTGCGATCCAATTTGGACCATCCGTTTGGTTTCGCGCGCCACCTTAATCATCTGTTGGCCTTCATAAATGTTATGGCAAGCGGGCTTTTCGCAATAAACGTCTTTCCCGCCCTTGCAAGCCCAGATGGTGGCCAGGGCATGCCAGTGGTTGGGCGTGGCAATGGAGACGGCGTCCACACCGGGATCGGCAAACACTTCGCGCATGTCTTTAAACTCTTTGGCATTCGCACTAGTGGTTTTCAAAAGCGTAGCATTGGCCACTTCGCGGGCAGTCTGATTGACGTCGCACAGCCCGGCAACCCTGGCCCCTGGCAATCGCGAATAGACATTCAGATGATTGGTTCCGCGACCCCCCAGCCCGACGATGGCTACATTAATCTTGTCATTGGCGCCCCAAACGCGCGTAGCCGCCGCCGCCGTGGCTGCGCCTAAAAAGAATCGGCGAGAAGTGGAATTGGACACTGATAAATTCTCCTGCTGTTGTGAAATGAATGATTGCGCATCCATTAGATCACCAGTCAGGTGTCCAGGGCAAACCAACCGAATAAACCCAAGTAACACTGGGAGCACTTTGTAAGTAAGTTAGATGAGGTCGAATGACGTCATTCGACCTCATCGAGTTACTGCAAGGTTAGTAAGTGCTAATTCTCGAAGCTCAGGTTCTTAGGACCTTGGGATGGCTTGGTCATGTTCAATTGCATGTCTGTGACGGGCACGCTGCGGTCCACGACTTCGAACTTCGCGCCATTGATCCATGCGCTACCGGTTCCATCCAGCAGGATTCCGAAAGCAATGCCCGTTGCGTCCTCTGGAACATCCAGCACAACCTGATAGTTTTTCCATTCCGACGTACCTTTGATTGCCCGACTTTGCATGTTGTCGAAAGCCGGAATCCTTCCCCTTATCGACGCGGAACCACAATCCGGCACAGGCCTCAATCGCTTCTGAGCGAACGAACGCACTGAAGCGGATGCGTTTGCCGTGGTATTGATCAGCACTCATGCTCTGCATCATAGTGCCAAAGCCCTTGATAGCAGGGGTGATTGACTTCAAGCGAACGCTGGGCAATCCCATATATTGGGATGCAGGATCAGTGCTGATGTCGTAATCCGTCGGCTTACTGCCAGCAGCAAACCATCCGGCTGGCGGTTTCGCCATAAGTGAAAATCCGCAGAGCGCCAGGACGGCGATGCTGCTTGTTGTTAACCATCTATTCATTTGTGTTTCTCCTAGTTGTGTTTTACGGCTTAATGAAATTCAAGTTCTTTTCCGATGGCGAGAAAAGCGCTGCCCCTTGTTGGGCAATCACACTTACACTATATGAATGCGTAAACTCCGGCTGATAGATACCATTAATACTACTTCATCCAAGGATTTCGAGTATTTGGAGCACACACTCACCGTACGCCTTCCCGAAGATCTTGCCGCATGGCTTGCGCATAACTCATCGGGGAAACCATTTTTGCGGTTGGCCGGTTCGGTGGAAGGACCAACTAACCTTTCCAAGCGCAAGGGCTTTGTCTGTAAATGAACTGTCCACATTGCATGTTACCTGCGTCTTTACCTGCCCAATTCGTGTTTGAGTGGCTTGGGGGCTGATGCCCATCAACCCTTCGCCACATACTTAGCTGCAAAGACCTAAAGGTAATCCTCACATTAGCCGATTACCCCATCATGGGTGCTTTAACTTCCACTGCATCTGAGAAAATTCGTCTCGCAGTGGTAAACCCCGCCCTCCGTCAACGTAATTGCGGAAAAGCACTGTGCGGCATCGCCGCTTTTGTCACCTTGGGCCTTATTGGGCACCTCATCGTGCTCCTCTGGGCGCAACATGATTTCACTCCTGTCGAAGCGCTCGTTGTTCTGCATTCCAATATGCTGGTCCACGGAGAGGGTCTTTACTGGGGTGTTAATCGTTACCCATTCACTATTTCCGCTTACGGACCCATTTTCTACACCGCTTCTGGATTCCTGCATAATTTAGGTGTTCCGGCCTACCAGAGTGCACGAATTCTATCCTATGCTGCACTTTTGGCGTCCCTCTGGCTCTGTTGGCGAGCTCTGGGGTACCTCACCAGCAATACATTTGCCCGAATCACTGTGGTGATTCTGGCAGGTTCCACCTCAAATATCTTGTTCTGGGGAACCACCGGGCAGGTTGACATGCTGGCCTGCTCTTTCTCTTTGGCCGCCTTCACTGCCTTCCTGAAATTCCGCGAGCAGCGTGATCGGCGCGCGCTGGTCCTCTCTGGAATATTCGTCATCTTAGCAATCTTCACCAAGCAAACATTCCTCGCCGCCGGTGCGGCCATTGGAGTCACGCTGCTTTGGGATGATCGCAAGCATGCTTTGCCATGGATCGCAGGTGTAGCAATCGCTGGCGGCGGCATCGCTTTCACCTTAAACTTCGTTACTCACGGCGGCTTCTTCGCCGATGCTATTTTTGCCAACATCAATCCTTTCGCGCTCTTCAAACTGCAACAACACGTCCAATATTTGTTGATGACCGGCACGGGAATCGTTGTGACTGCGCTGGCTGGGGCCATTCGACCTTCCCACCGCGCTTTGCCGCTTTACATTTATGCTGCATTCTCCACCTGCATTTGGCTGCTCACCGCATCTAAAATCGGTTCTGACCTGAATTATCAAATGGAAATGATGCTGGTGTTGGCCATGTGCGCCGCCTATGCGCTAGATCAGTTGGATTTCTTTCCGAATCTTTTTGCAGCCCGCCAGACTTGGGTCACTGTCCTGCAATTGCCTTTGCTATTGCACATTGCTATCAACATGTTGCTGAGCAGCCGTGTAATCGCCGAACGCGCTCTTTTTGAACCAGTCAAGCAACAGGAAACCATGGCTTTGAAACCCTTTGTGGATCATCCTGGCCGCCTGCTTTCGGTCCATTACGATTCGCTTGTCCACAATCGTGGGCGCATTGAAGTGGAACCGCTGATCTATAACTTATTAGTCCGAGCCGGGCTTACCGACCCCACAACAGTGCTGAACGACCTGGAAGCACGCCAATTTGCCACTGTGATCCTAGGGCAAAATCTGTTTGAGCCACCACCAGCAATTGAAGATCTCGAATTTGGTCGGCTGCCCAACCTTCAGGAGGATGCTATCCGCAAAAATTACCGCTTGGTGAAACATGTGGATGGTCTGAACAATGTCTACATCTATGAGCCCAGAAGCCACTGAAATATTTGTCAACGAATATCATCGCGTCCGCCTGCCGTTCGATCCCGAACGTGCAAAAGTGTGGCGTGCTTTGTGCCGTTACCTTGCTCCTTGGGTTGATCCCCAATCTGCCCTTTTGGACCTCGGCGCTGGCTACGGAGATTTCTCTCGTTTCTCCATCGCCAATCAGAAGTGGGCGCTGGACATGAACCCCGATCTGATCGCACATTGGGAAGCGTCCGTACAGCCGCTAATGCAATCTGCGCTGGATCCGCTGCCTTTCCAGACCGGCACGCTAGGAACCGTTTTTGCATCTAACTTTTTTGAACACTTCACTACCGATCAAGGATCACGCATTCTTCTGGAACTGCGCCGCGTCCTACGTCCTGGCGGCCGTATCATTGTGGTGCAACCCAACTTCCGCCTGCAACCCCGCCGCTATTTCGATGACTATACTCACAAAACCATCTACACCGATGCAGGTTTCAAAGACTTCCTGGCCGCTTCTGGATTCCGAGTAATCCGCAGCGAACCCCGTTTCACACCGTTCACTATGAAATCCCGCTGGCCTAAAGCAGAGTGGATGGTTGACCTGTATCTGCGCCTCCCTTTCCGACCCTTTGCCGGTCAATTTCTAATGGTGGCCGAACCCGATAATTCCGAAGCAGGTTCCAAGGGAGCTATGTAACTATGTGGCACGGCAAAAAGGTTGCAGTAATCTTCCCCACTTACAACGAAAAGGATTCAATCCATCAAGCCATTCTAAGTTACTACGCCACCAACTTAGTGGATGAAGTGATTGTGGTCAATAATAACGCCGCTCCGGGCACTTCCGAAGAAGTTGCCGGGACCGGGGCCCGCGAGATTTTTGAATCGAAGCAAGGTTACGGCAATGCGCTATTGTGCGGATTGGATAGCACCGATGCGAACCTGATTATTCTGTCTGAACCCGATGGCACCTTCAGTGGGCACGACGTGATCAAGCTGTTGGCCTACTCCGACGATGTCCCGGTGGTCTTCGGCACCCGCACTACCCGCGAATTTATCTGGCAGGGTGCCAACATGGGCAAGTTTCTGCGCTGGGGCAATTGGGCCGTCGCCAAAATGACTGAAGTCTTATTCAACACCACGCTGCTCACCGATATGGGCTGCACGCAGCGTCTGTTATCGCGTGAAGCGGTGCAACAAATCCGCCCGCACCTCACCATTGGTGGTTCACACTTTGGTCCGCAGGTGCTGCTTGAAGTGATTGAGCACGGCATTCCATTTGTAGAAATACCCATGAATTACTGCGCCCGCGTTGGCGAATCTTCCGTTACCGGATCTTACTGGAAAGCCTGGAAACTGGGGTGGCGGATGATATTTCTGGTGCTCGGTTACCGCTTTGGTTTACATCCGCGCAATCGTACTCTTTGGCAGGCATCGGCAGCACCCCCGCCACACGCCCGCCAGCAACAGGAAGATGCGCACTCCAATGCGTCTCTTGTCGCCCTGGGGCTGGAAGTGCAAAAGCATGAGGCCAAAGTACCAGAAACCCTTGACAGCGTCACCGTCAAAGACTTGAAATAACTTTCAACTTCTTACCCGCAGCATTCGCAAAGCATTGAACGTTACGCACAGCGTCGCACCCATATCGGCGATGATGGCCAGCCACAGCGTCTTGATTCCGAACGCCACTAACACCAAAAAGACCAACTTAGTAACCAGCGCCAATGTTACATTCTGCAGCACAATGCTCCGCGCAGCCCGTGCATGCCGCAGCAAAAAAGGGAGCTGCCGAATGTCGCCACTGTTCAAAATAATATCCGCTGCCTCGGCCGCCATGTCCGTGCCTTGATGGGCCACGGCGATGCCCACATATGCCGAAGCCATCGCCTCCGCATCGTTCACGCCATCGCCCACCATTGCTACCCGCGACCCTTGCCCTTCCAGACTTCGAATGAAATTGGCTTTCTCCCCAGGCAGAATCTCGGCATGCACTTCTTCAATCCCCAGGAAATTAGCCACATCATCGGCCACTTCTTTCCTATCGCCGGTAAGCATCAACATCCGACCAATGCCTAACCCACGCAATTCCTGCAAAATGAATTTCGCTTCGACACGCGGCGCATCTTCCATTGCCACCCGCGCCAGCAGTTCGTTACCTGATCCCAAAAACACTTCGATACCCGCGCCACCTTCCACACTTACTCCGCGTTCCTTGGCCATCCGCAAACTACCCAGCCACAACTTCCGCCCGTCCACCACTGCCTCAACCCCGCGCCCAGCATCGGCATAAAACTCACTTACTGGTAAGAACCGATTCACCCGCAATCGGACATGACTCATAATGGCCTGGGCAATGGGATGTTCACTGTTCTGTTCCAACGAACCCAGCACTTCATACGCTTCCTGCTCGGTGCATCCGTTCCACACCGTAATGGACTTCACTTCCGGCATGCCCCCGGTCAGCACTCCGGTTTTATCGAACGCCAGTGTGCGAATCAGCGCCGCCTGTTCCAAAAACGCGCCACCCTTAATCAGCACTCCCTGCCGCGCAGCCGATGCCAAAGCCGCCACCATCGTAACCGGTGTGGAAATCACTAATGCACAGGGGCAGGAGATCAACAAAATCACCATGCCTGTGTAGAACCATTCGCTCCAGGCTCCGCCCATAAACAGCGGCGGAACTACGGCCACTAGTAAGGACAACAGCATTACCACCGGCGTATAAATCCGAGCGAACCGTTCCACAAACTGTTCCGATGCCGCCCGTCGTTGTTGCGATTCCTCAACCATGCGCAGCGTGCGGGCCAGCGTGGAATCCTGATAAAGACGGGTGATTTTCAGGTCCAGCACACCGTCCATGTTCATTGTGCCAGCGTAAACTTTGCTGCCCGCTTCCTTAAGCACAGCCACCGATTCCCCAGTTAGAAACGATTGGTTCACGCTGGAAATGCCTTCGGTAACATCGCCATCAAACGGAATGGTATCGCCCGGCCGAACGCGCGCCGTCTCCCCCAACTTCACATTTGCCACCGGCGTTTTATGTTCATGATCTTTGTGGACAATCACCGCTTCTTTGGGCGATTCGCCAAGTAACGAACTGATCGCCGCCCTGGCCTTATCCATGCTGTAAGCTTCCAGTAAGTTGGCCAATGCGAATAGGAACGATACGGTGGCCCCTTCCATCCATTCGCCTAAAAACGAAGCGCCAAAGATGGAAAGCAACATCAGCGCGCTCATATCCGGTCGCAATATCGCCAGCGACTTCAACGCTTTTTCTAAAGAAGGAGCTGCCCCCAAAATCATTGCCGCAATGAAGCAAAGCAGTGCGGGCAAAGGCATTGGCTCACCATGATGTTCATGGGCCAGCAGGCTCAACGAAAAACGGCCTTCGTGCCGGGCAATCAGCAGGATCCCCACTAGCAACGCCGCGCCACTTCCAATCGCCAATACTCGTCGCGAATTTTGCTGCCACCACGATGCTTGCGCAACCACTCCGGAATCCCAGGCAACAGCTTTCATGCCCAACCCGGCAACGGCTGCGTGAATCGCCTCAGGGGCCATCTTTTCGTGATCAAACTCAACCGTCATCTTGCCGTTGACCACGTCAAAGCCCAGGTCGTAAACGCCTGTCACGCCACCCAAGGCTCGCCGCAATTGCGACACTTCTTCAGCGCAGTCCATGCCCTGAATTCGATAGGTTTCTTTTGTATTGGCCATTTATAGGGGTGTTACTCTTATTGTAGAAGGCATTGTCATGCGCCATCATCACAAATTCCATGAACTGCACTCCCACGTCCACGGCGACGGCTGCGGACATACGGCCATCCGCCACGGCGATCATACCGATTATTTGCACGACGGCCACCTGCACAGCCCCCATGGCGACCATTTCGACGAACATGTCATTGAAATATCCGCAATGAACCCCGCCGATTGCCTTCCGCACCATTGCGCCCATCACGACGCCACGCACATTCACGGCGAAGGTTGCGGCCACGAAGCAGTGCCCCACGGCGATCACGTAGATTACTTAGTCGGCGACCATTTGCATCACCATCACAATGGCCATTGCGATAACCACGGCCCTATTTATAAGATTGGACAGGCATCGCTGTAGGGGTCGGAAGAACTGGGTCGGATGAACTGGGTCAGCCTGAACTTACCCTTTAACCATGATGTGAAACGGAGGCAGAGCAAACTGGCACTATTCCTAGTTTCTGCAGAATTTGAAATCAATCACATAAGGTTATTAGTTTGAATAAGTTATGGCTTAGTTCAACATCCGACTGCGAGCGAACCCCCGGTAACACCTGTCGAGGCAAGTCGGAATCTGCGAGCTCGAACAAAGCGACATCCTCGATATAAAAGTCAAAACTCGCCTAAAGAGCTGTAAAATTGTCCTTTTTTGCATCCCGTATAAACACGAAAATTGTGCCACTCGGCTCTGCCTCTTTATTAGTGAGTCGATAAGGTGTAAGTTCAGGCTTACCCAGTATTTCCAGTATTTCGACCCAGTATTTCCAAATCCGCTTGCCAGTTGGTTAACACGTTGATGAGTCGGCCCTTGCTCCAGAGCGGTAGTTAGGAGGGACCGTTATGAACAGACAGCAAGTGGAGGCGATAGGGCTTGGGGCGGTGACCAGTACGCCTAGCGTCCCGTCCGTTTCTTCCAAAGTCGAATTGTGGCAATCGAAGGTTGGGCATACCCCGTCGGTTCTGAATCCACACCCAGGAGCTTGACGGAGTTCATTGTGTTGGTCGTCAACTGGCCGCCGATGTACCGACCAAGGGGGTCCGACAAATCAAGAAAGCAGCGATAGACGGTTAGGCCTCGCTCCGGGAAATCGGACTTCGTTTGGCGGCACTCGCCAATTCCCTTGAGAGTAGTTTTACCCAGGGTGAGTTCCAAGTAGAAGTTAACATTGGCAGAGTTCTTCAGGGGCGATTCCGGACTTGAGCTAGTGCCTGATTGTGAAGCTGGGGCGGGTGTAGTTTCCGCAATTGGTCCAAAGCATCCATGGCCGCTGCCGATAGTTTTCACGTTCTCGTTCGTTATGCGCCCGTCATCGGTTCTGACGGCGATTGATCGGAATGTGTATTGATCTTCGATTGTGGATTTAAAGCCGGTTCTTGCCTGTATGCAAAATTCTGTTGGCTCGACTCTGGATTCACGAACTGAGCGCACAATGTAAATCTCCTCTACTTGATTCCGCTGCGCTGGCTGTGGAGCCCTTTGAGCTTGCTGAGCGCGGCCCGATGACTGCGTTCCCACTAGAAAACCGAAGGCCCATACCATGCATCCGATAGCTTTCACGTTAATCAAACGTAGACCACGAAAATAGTGCATCCAAATCCTCCCCGACGAAGCGTCCGTTTCGCTCCCGATATTGTAGCAAGTCCGCCCAACTTGACAATCCCAGCGGGGACAGAGACCTCAATTCCCGATATCCGGCTGAGAAATTCCGCCCAAGAAGCCACTATATAGGTATATGCCCCGCGCTGCTCACATTGTTCTCCCTGGCTTGCCTCACCACATTACTCAACGTGAAAATACCTGCAAAAGACCTTCTTTCGTGCTGAAGACTACCGTCTTTACTTGGACTTACTGGGTGAGTACTCGCGCCACTTTGGGGTGTCGATCCTTGCGTACTGCTTGATGCCTAACCATGTACATCTGATCGCAACACCACATGACACCAAAGCGCTGGGACGGCTTCTCCAGCGGGTTCACAGCGACTATGCTCGGGCTGTGCACTTACGTTTGCGTCGCACGGGACACCTTTGGCAGGCCCGTTATCATTCGGTTCCGCTGGATGAAGAACATTTCTGTGCAAGTATGGTTTATGTCGAACAAAATCCCTTACGAGCAGGCTTGGTTGGGGATCCGGTGCAATGGCGATGGTCAAGTGCGTCGGCGCATCTTGGAGGGGTTACGGGCTCATTTCTTGACTTGGTTGCATGGCGGGAACAACACACGCCGGAGAGCTGGAAACGCTGCCTTGACATGGGTTTACACGGCGCAGCATTGTTCGAGCGCATCCGGGAAGGGACACTAACTGGGCGTCCTATAGGCAGTGAAGAATTCCTGAAAAGGTTGGAACTGGAGTTCGCCGTTGAGGCACGGCGAAAGCTCCCAGGTCGACAAGCGCTTCTGGCCAAAGTGGCTGTATCTTAACGGGTTAGGTTGTTTTAGAGGGGGAATCTTCAGCCTTACTGAGGGATTTGAGGTCTTTGACCCCCTGTATTGACCCCCTGTATTGACCCCTTGTATTCAAAACCCGTGCCAATCTGCTAGGCTTCGATTGCGACAGGCGGCTCCGGTGAGAAGCAAAGTTGGAAAAATGGAGAACCGTTTACACAAAACTCTTGAAAGCGCCTTAATGACGCTTCCTCCATTTCCTCCAGCCAACCCCTAAACCTTCTCTGGAACAACATACGGTTTCCGATACTCACGCGTCAGCATCTTGTTCGCCTCAGCATCACCCTTAACCGTCCACGTCTTCTCATCCCAATGCAACGTCCGCCCCAAGCGGTAGCTGACATTGGCAAGGTGCATCAACACACAACTCATTGCCCCTTCTTCAATCTCAGCATTTAGATCTTCCCGCTTACGGCTACGCATGCCCGTGATGAAGTTTTCAAAGTGATGGTCCCGCTCGGTCCTGGCCGGACCAGGTTTCCCGTCGCTTCCCATGAAGCTGGTGTACTTGTTGTAATTGTCGATCACAACATACCCATTGGAGCCGTAAAACGTGTTCCCGATGGTGTTGCCAGCCCGCTCCCCATTGATGCCGGCTTCGTGATTGCTATACCAGTGACGCACCTCAAAGGTCATCATCTTCGGCTTGCCGCCAACATTGAACTCAAAGGACGAAGTGATTGTGTTGGGCGTTTCCTGATCGTCGTCGAACATGAACTTGCCGCCAATGGAACTGACCTTGGTTGGATGTGTCACACCCAAGCCCCAGCGTGCAATGTCCACCTCGTGGATTCCCTGATTGCCAAGGTCGCCATTGCCGGTGTCCCAAAACCAATGCCAGTTATAGTGGAAACGGTTCTTCGTGAACGGACGCAAAGGGGCTGGTCCGGTCCACATATCGTAATCCACGCCCAGCGGAACCTTCTCAACGGGTGTCTTGCCAATGGTGTTGCGAGCCTTGAAACAGAGCCCCCGCGACATGTAAATCTCGCCGAATTCACCGGCGCGCATCTTGCTCACCGCTTCCTGCAGCGCCGGTGAGGAACGGCTTTGGCTACCCATCTGCACCACGCGATCATACTTTCGCGCCGCCGCCACAATCTGCTTCGATTCGAACACGTTATGGGAACAAGGCTTTTCCACATAGACGTCTTTGCCCGCCTGGCAGGCCCAGATAGTCTGCAGAGTATGCCAGTGGTTCGGGCTGGCAATGGAGACAGCGTCAATGTTTTTGTCCTCCAGCACTTTGCGGATATCGCGAAATACTGGTACAGATTTCTTGTTGCCCTTGGCCAGAGTTCCAAGGAACCGTTCGGAATGGGAATCATCCACATCCACCAGGGCCGCCAATTCCACATTGGGCTGGGACGTCCAGGCGCTCATGTGGCTGCCACCGCGTCCGCCACAACCAACCACGGCGACACGCACAGTATCATTGGGGCTTTTTTGGGCTCGAACAATTTGGGTTGCCGCCGCCGCCGAACCCATCATGAAATAGCGTCGATTCATTGACTCTCCTTAAAACGTAGCTTTGATCGGTTTAATTATACAGCTATGACAGACCACGAGGCCGGTCTTATTGGATCAGCCGGAACTCGATGTTGCGCAACCCTGCCACTGTCGAATAGGTTGCAAACCCCAGCGGGGTGGAAGGGTCCATCTCATTTCCGCGCAGCCCAACGCGGCGACCTTTGATATCGGCATCAATGATTACCACATCGTCGATCCAGGCCTGAATCCGGTTTTCCTTGACAGAAAGGCGAAACTTGTACCAGCGACCTTGTACGAATTCTTTCACTGTAGAGGTGTCGTTCTCAGAAGCGTCGTCGAAATCCAGGTTCGATATGCCAACAACCGTTCCGCCCCAACCACCGTTGATCCACGAACAAAACGTATCGTTGACGGGAAACGTAAGTCCGGCGAAGAAATCATTCCCTTCAAAGCGTGCGGCTTCGAAGCGGATTTCATAGCCAGACTTAGGAAATTCACCAGCCCAAGTAACGCCCGTCATGCGGCCTTTGCCGATGACGATCATCCCATTTTTAATGACAACCAGACCGTGCCCGCCGAATGAAGCTTCTTTCCAGCCGTGGAGGGATTTACCATTGAACATGGATGTCCACTGAGTCGTGGTGGACTGTGCAGCGGCGATGCCCTGAAGCAATACGCTGACCAATACAAAGCGCCGTGTAATTTCCATTATTTTTATTATGCTGGAAACGGCAGGTGATCTCATCGCGAACGGAAAATAGGGATCGACCAATCGCAACTGCCCAGAAATGTTGTCATCGTGCCTGGCTCCAAAACCCAATGAAACTAGTACGCTTTTGTTCTAGCCAGCTCCTCCAGTTGTCGCTGAGCACTCGATCATTAGGAGCGCCTGCAAGTGATGTTGAAGTCGCGACGTTGAGCGCCAAGCTGGAGAAGCCCGGTCGTTGCAGGAAGAATGTGGGAAGAACCAAAAAGGGGACAGTGCGCATCGCCTCAGTATTGCCAGGATGAGAAGTTGTGAGATCAGGCTGCCCGGGGTTTTCCCATTAGGTTAATCAGTTCGCAGTAATTCCATTTGTTCCGGGGTATCTAAACAATTTTCAGTTCAGGATCCACTTCTGTAAGTGGCCGCGAAGCTTCAATTTGCCGATGCAAGTGGAAGGTACGCGCATGTGCTCCACTTAGTAGATTGCCGTAAATCATTGGATTGAGTCTTGCAGAGTTTCCGATAATTGTGGGCTCAAGGCCTTCCTCCATCTTCGATCCGAGAATATAAGCTTCCATCTGAGTTTGCTTGTCCACACAACCCGCAGAACGAATTTCCTTAATATAATCACGAGCCTGATCCATTTCAGCTTGAGTTATTGTGAAACCACCGCGCTTCAACTCCACAACTAAGATCTTACGGAAGCCGTACGGCTCTCCGTTCTCCCCATAATAGTCGGCGGCATAGGATCCTATCGAAGAATCTGATAGAGGCACGAAATCGGGCCTCTTGCCGCTTGCTTCGGCCTCAGACCTACCAAAAATTTACGTCGAGACCTTGAACGGGAAAATTAAAACTCCGCACAATCAACCTGGGTAAGCGCAAAGTAAATCCCAGAAACAACGTGCAAAAAGACGAACTCGAAAGCTGGGCGGTCATCCGCTTCATGTTTGCTTTTCAGGAAACTGATAGAACCACTTATAAACGTGCCGTTGGAGCGGCGAGCGATGTGGTCAAGGAAGAATCTCGGTCCAGTGTTTTGCGGAGACGAACTGCGCTAGGCGCTTGGCGTTCATTGTCGCGATTACAACATCGCTTGCAGGCGCGCCGAATGACAGGGCCTGTGCAGCGAGACTAACATCGATATCGAGTTCTTTTGAATCCGCAGTTGGCCGTCCTTCCTGTCGAGCCTTTGCCCACAATTCTGCTGACAAGTGGAGAGCTTCATCAGTAAATGGAATGTAACGATTCGATGCTCTGCTGAACACATCGAGTCTACCAATACTAAACGGCTGACTTCATGTTCGCTCTGATTCGCAGTGATGAACTGGCGACCATGAATCAGTTGATCGTGAAGATCCTGAAGAACCGCTACGGCAACCCAACTTCCGCAACAAAGATGGAAAGATTTCGAACAAGTTTGTGATCGGCGTGGACTACAGCAAGCAAAAGCTGTACGAAGATTCGTCAATGAAACAGGATCTTTCTGCTGATGTAGATATTGCTGTAGCACCCGAGCCACAGCGTGGTTCTTTCATGGCGGATGACACTCCTCCGTGGGATGACTCCAGTGGCGCAGGAACCTCACAATGGAGCGGACCTTCGGATGACTGGAAAGGTAAGACTGCGGAGCCTGTCTTCGACATTGACCTTCCGCCAGGACCAAAGACCGAAAGCACTGAGCTTGCGCCGTATTCAGGGCATCGTGTAGGTAGAGCCAGGACCCACAATTTCAAAATGGAGTAGCAGATGGGGTTTTAGAGGGACGATAATAGCTTCCATCCTTTTGTTGGGCCTCGATTGATGCCTCGCCCTTCTTTGAATGCGTTATGGAGAGCGAGGTATTTGACACCATTTTCTAAACAGGTATGATTTATGTGATTTGTTTTGAATACTGTGCCATCAGGTCGTTGAAGCGTCCACATACCTCGTGGCCGTTGTTTAGCCTTCTGGTATTGTTCGTCATTCCATCGATAAGCTCGACGTGCTGCTTTGAAGTCTTCTGAGCGAATGGCTTGTTCCATCTTGGTGATGGTCTCTGGGGTGTGTTTCCGTCCTGTTCCGCCTACGGCAATTTTAGCTTTATGTTCTTCAGAAAGAGACTTACCAAGATGGGCTTGACGAATCTTGTTTCGATGTTCTAATGACATTGGAGCTTTGTGCTGAAGTCCATAATGTCCATTGCCGCCATAGTTTAAGTTGTAGCCTTGCCCACCACGAATATGGGTATTGTGACTACGGATGAAATGCTCTTCCATTATGTCAAGGGTATGTGAAAACTCAGTTGACTGGTATAGAGTTTCAACCACAAAATTGTCTTTTCCGTATTTGCGAACGGCGGCGGGGAATGCACGAGATGATTTGCGTGAGTCACTGATGTGATTATTCCATCGTTTGTTTACAGCCTGTGATGTAAATCCCACGTAGGATTTGTTGTTGATCGTGTTTGTAATTTTATAAATGGAGAAAATGGCAGATTTCATGCCAGTATTTAGCTGATGTTCTTGGCATTATGTCTACGTAAGAACTTTATTGAGGGCTGCATGAGCGCACAACACAATTTCGCTTTCGGAAACACCAAGGTTGTCGAGCTTGGTTGGCTCGGGCGGCGAGATGAGTTTTTCTTCCGTTATTTGCTTCACGATCCTATTCCGGGAGCGATAGTCGCTGTTCAGTCGATCGTTGGTGATGCCCAAATGGCTGTGCTGTTTACCCGCCTCGGAACTGCCGCAGCCCGATTCGGATTTTGGACCGCAACCAAAGAAGATGACGTCTGTTCAGAACGCCCTAAATCATTGGAACATGCACAAGAATGATTTTCCGAATCTTCTTAACGCTCAGCAGTATGTGGACGCGGCTAAACAGTTCGTAAAGAGTCCTCCACCCGGGACTCTATCGAAGGTGCGGCCAAATGGAGACAAGGTGTTCTATAACCCCGGGTCGAATACGTTTGCAATAACGGATTCCGCAGGTGTTCCAAGAACATTGTTCAAACCAGATACGGCCATCCATCCATATAAGTCGAACTTGGATTATTTCAATGCCCAGTAACTATTTGCTGAATTGTAGAGTATGCGGCCTCTTGCAGGATGAGCCACCATGGGGTGCCGATGGTATGTGCCCCAATTTCATAATCTGTTCATGTTGCGGTGTAGAGTTCGGGTACGGTGACGCAAACGATGTCGGAGCTAAAAGGTGGCGAGCACGATGGTTAGCCGGGGGGGCGAAATGGGCGAACCTAAAGGAAATGCCTGCGGGCTGGGATCTAGAAAGGCAGCTTAAGTTGATACCGCCAGCGTTTCGAGATACTGTCGAATAAGTGTCGCGAATTTACTGGATTGGCTTTGCTCATTATTGTGAACACGACCAGATTGATGTTTCAGGAGGTCAGTCGGAAATACTGGGTCGAAATACTGGGTCAGCCTGAACTTACACCTTTTCGACTCACCAATAAGGAGGCAGAGCCGAGTGGCACAATTTCGTGTTTATACGGGGATGCAAAAAAGGACAGTTTTACAGCTCTTTAGGCGAGTTTGGACTTTTATATCGAGGATATTGCTTACTTCGCGCTCGCAGATTCCGACATGCCTCGCCAGCTGGTCGCTGGGAGCTCGCTCGCAATCGGATGTTGAACTAAGCCATAACTTATTCAAACTAATAACTTTTTGTGATTGATTTCAATCTGGAGAATCTAGGAATAGTGCCAGCTTGCTCTGCCTCCGTTTCACATCATGATTAAAGGGAAATACTGGGTCAGCCTGAATTTACCCTTTAATTTAACGATCATGTTAAACGGAGGCAGAGCTCCTTGGCGCAATTAGAAAGAATGTCGCCGATGAAAAAGGCACTCTATAAGTAATGCCACGAAACCCTCGTTGCGTTCTACCCGGTGTTGGCCCATCACATAACACAAAGTGGAGTCAACCTCGACAATGTCTTTTATTCTCATCGGGATCGGGAAACTTATTTGACTTTGGTACAGGATCAGACGCGTATTGGGTTGGTGCTGTGGTGGTGCCGGAACGGGAAGACTCCCTTGCGCTACTATCCCGTCGGATAAACGGAAGGTATAGCGCCGGATGGTGGCGTGTGGCACAATCGCTATTTCTCTTGCCCGGTGGCGGCTGAGAAGGAGGCGATGAATTCATCGCGGACCCATTGAAGTCGCCCAACGAATCCCGGAACCATGCTTCCCCACTCGCATCTGAAAACCTCGTTCACAACCCTTCTAGAATGCTGCACTCGTCTCAATCGTGCCGCCAACCAAACTTCCCCTAACGGAAACGGCGGCCACCAATTTAACGCACAAAGCCAGACGCCGGAATGGGAACAAAGTTACACTCACCCATACAAACAAAGGAAAATCAATCTTATGACTATGGGCTACGGAGTAGCACGGTCGCGTCAAGTTTTGTGCAATTGGCAAAGCTACTTTCAGCTTACATCTGCCTCAAAAGGACAAACTTTTGAGCTTTTGGCGGATGGCGTATCAGGCATAGATAGACGTTGCACTCCACCCTCTGTTACAACTGTGTATCCTGCTAAAGCAGCAAATGAGGCACACCATGGAACTTCGCAATCCCGACCCAGGGCTCTATAATCACGACCTGGCCCCTATCCCTACCGAAAAACGCTCGTGGGGCATCTACAATTACGTATCGCTTTGGGTGGCCATGAGTGTCTGTATTCCCACTTATATGCTGGCCTCCGGACTCATCGCGGGCGGCATGAGTTGGAGCCAGTCCATCGGCACCATCTTACTGGGTAACTTGATCGTGCTCATCCCCATGTTGCTCAATGCTCACGCCGGTGCAAAGTACGGCATCCCCTTCCCTGTGCTGGTTCGCGCGTCTTTTGGAGTGCGTGGAGCGAATGTTCCCGCCGTACTGCGAGCCTTGGTTGCCTGCGGTTGGTTCGGCATTCAAACCTGGATCGGCGGGCAGGCAATTTATACCATGTTACAAATCCTTTGGCCCGCATCGGCCCAGTTGCCCGGCGGCGTGTGGATCTGTTTCTTCTCCTTTTGGGCTCTAAACATGTTGGTGATTTGGCGTGGCATTGAAACCATCAAAGTATTAGAAGGGATCGGCGCTCCGTTCATGTTAGTGGTTGGCCTGCTGTTGCTATTTTGGATCACCAACAAGGCAGGCGGCTTCGGACCGGTGTTGAGCACGCCCAGCAAATTCAAAACCACAGCCGATTTCATTCGCTTCTTCATCCCTTCCCTTACAGGCATGGTTGGCTTTTGGGCCACCGTGGCATTGAACATCCCCGACTTCACCCGATATGCCAAATCGCAAAAAGTGCAGATGATGGGGCAAGCGCTAGGACTGCCAGCCGCAATGACGTTGTATTCGTTCATTGGCGTGGCCGTCACTTCTGCATCCGCCGTTCTGTTCGGCGAACCCATTTGGGATCCGGTAATTCTGCTCTCCCGATTCAATCAGCCGGTGATCGCCTTCATCGCTTTGATCGCCCTGCTACTTGCCACGTTGAATACCAATGTGGCGGCCAATGTGGTGTCTCCATCGAATGATTTTTCCAACTTGAAACCCAGCCTGATTTCTTTCCGAACTGGCGGCTTGATCACAGGAGTTTTAGGAATCGCCATGATGCCCTGGAAGTTACTCAGCGATTTCAGCTCCTATATATTTGGGTGGCTGGTCGGCTATTCTGGCTTGTTAGGACCCATCGCTGGAATCATGATCACCGATTACTTTCTGGTTCGCGGACGGCAACTGGATGTTGAGGATTTGTACCGTCGTGGTGGCCAGTATGAGTATTCGAACGGTGTAAATTGGAAGGCCATCTTCGCACTTGGCGCGGGAATTGTATTGGCCTTAATCGGTCTGGTTCTACCACCGGTGCGCTGGCTGTACGACTACGCCTGGTTCGTTGGATTCGCAGTTTCCGGCATAGTCTACCTAGTACTAATGCGACGCGAGTAATCTTGTTGTTTGTAAATTCTGGTATATATTTGAGTTAATACAAATACCATGAGACAAAAATGCGCGCTGATTGCCTTTATTTTTATTCCTCTAGCAGCGCTGGGCGCCGACTGGAAGCCGATCCTTGCCGAAGAACTTGCTCTGAAGACGCCCAAGATAGATCCCAATGCCGATGCCGAAGCAATATTTTGGGATGTCAAAATCTACGACATCATTCGAAGTGATTATGTTGAGCATCACCAGGAAAACTATGTGCGCATCAAGATTTTCAATGACCGTGGAGTCAAGTCGCAATCCACTGTGGACATTCCATATTCCACAACATTGAAAACAACTATCGGTCAGTTGAGTGGGCGCACAATCAAAGCCGACGGTTCCATTGTGAACTTAAAAAACGACGCGATTTTCGATAAAACCAATGTCAAGGTGGGCAATCGACTTTCCCTTAAAACTCGTTCCTTCACGCTTCCCGCTGTGGAGCCCGGCGTCATTATTGAGTACCAATGGAAAGAAGTTTATAGCGAAACTTACTTCCGTTATGTGGAACTGAAAATGTATCGCGATGTACCAATTTGGAAAGCCACTTACTACGTCCGGCCATTGGTCAGTGACCGGTTCCCCTTCAAAATGGGTTACTACAATTTCAACTGCAAGCCTTCGAAGTGGGAGTTGGTGAAGTTGCCAGATCCATTTTCTATGATTTATCTGGAGAACATTCCCGCCTGGCCAGACGAGCCCGATTCCCCTCCAGACCGCGAGGTAAAGCCATGGGTGCTAATCTACTATTCCGATAAGGAACAATCCAACGCGAAGAAGTTTTGGACCAAGGAATCGAACGACCTCAGTGAAGCCTTCAAAAAAGAAGTGAAGCTGACCAGTGACATTAAGAAGACGGCTACGGAATTGGTTTCTGGCATAAAGTCTAAAGAAGAACAAATGTTGAAAATCGCTGATTTCTGCCGTACAAAAATCAAGAACATTGCTTTTGATGTGAACGGCATGACGGCTGAAGAACGGTCCAAATTCAAGGGCAAGGAGTTCACACCCACTGGCGATACATTGAAGAGCAAAATTGGATATCCCAGCGATATCAACAAACTGTTTGTAGCGTTGGCGCAAGCTGCCGGGTTTGACGCTTACGGCGTGCGCGCCACCAGTGCCGATCGTGCTTATTTCCGTAACGACTTGATGGATTCCTACCTGATGAATTCTGTCTTGGCTGCCGCTAAAGTGGATGGAAAATGGTGTTTTTACGATGTAACTAACCCCTACATTCCTTCTGGAATGGTGGATTGGGATCAGGAAGGGATGGCCGCAGTGATTCTGCAAGGTAAAGAATTGGCGCTCATACCAATTCCAGTTTCTAAGCCGGAACAGACAAAGATGACTCGCCTTGCGAAATTGGTGCTGTCCGAAGATGGGACGTTGGAAGGATCGGTGGATATCACCATGTCAGGGCATCGTGGTGTGGCGGTGAAGCGGGCATTGGAAAGCCATTCCGATGCCAAGCGTCAGGAAGATATGAAGAAGCGCATTGAGGCAGAGCATGGCGAAGTAGAAGTCAGCAACATCAAGATTGAAAATGTGAACGATCCCTTACTTCCTTTTCACTATACTTACCAAGTGAAGATCATGAATTATGCGCAGCGCACGGGCAAGCGTCTATTCTTTCAACCAGCCTTCTTTGAACATGGGCATAGAGCTCGTTTTGAGAATGCAGAGCGCAAAACCGGAATTGTATTTCAGTACGCCTTCTCGGAAATAGATCAAGTTCGAATTGAAATGCCCGAAGGATATGAGTTGGAATCGCCTGAAGCGCCCGGTTCAGCGAAGCTGGCAAATGTGGGAGATCACTCCATTGAGATTTCAGTGGAAAAGCTGGGGAAGGCGATTGTAACTAATCGCAATTTTGTTTGGGGGAAGGAAGGGCAGACTGTTTTTAACCGTGAAGCCTATACGCAGTTAAAGGCGATTTTCGACGAGATCCACAAGCGTGATGAGCACTTGTTGACATTGAGGCAACAATGATTCAGCGACTCGTTTTCCCCATCCTATTTGCGGCTTCCGTGCTTTCCGCTGCGGAGAGCGCACCGGGTTGGCTTAAGGAATTGGGACAATCCTCATTGCCCAAATACGCTGCCAAAGTATCGGCAGTGGTGTTGGTGAATGAAGAGTCCACCACAGTGGAAGCTAGTGGACGCCGTCTGCGCACCACCCGCTATGCCGTTAAAATTCTGAACAAAGAAGGTGCCCGTCACGCATCCCAAGGAGATGTTTACTACACCGATACTGGCAAAGTTCGCGATATGAAAGGTTGGCTCATCATGCCATCAGGCAAGGTGAAAGAATACGGTAAAGCCGAAGCAACTGAGATGGGTGCTGGCAGCGGATTGTATGAGCAGGCAAAGGTTCGGATGATCAATGCCGCAAGCGATGCCGACCCTGGAGCGATCTTCGGTTTCGAATCCACCATTGAAGAAAAGTCTGTTTTTACTCAGTATATTTTCGATTTTCAAGATGATCTGCCTTCTTTGCGTTCGGCCATGGTGTTGAACCTGCCTGCTGATTGGAAGGCTGAAGCGAAGATGTTTCGTGGGCTGGATGTGGAAACAATAAAGCCGGAAGTTTCTGGATCTTCCTATCGTTGGCAGTTGGTGAATCTTGCTCCGTTTGAACGGGAACCCGGTGCGCCACGCAGATCTTCGCAGAATGCCCGTTTAGTGGTGACCGCATATCCCCCACCCGGTGCATCTTCAACCCGCTTTGAAACGTGGCGAGATGTTTCAGCATGGGGAATGCAGGTCTCAGATCCGTCAGCAAAAGTAACTGCAGAATTACAGACCCAAGCGGAAAAAATCACCGCCAAGGCTACAACGAAATGGGAAAAGTTAAAGGCGTTATCGGAGTACGCTCAACACATCCGCTATGAATCCATACAACTGAATTTATCGCGCGGCGGGGGTTACACGCCCCGTCCAGCGGCCACCATCATGGCCAAAGGCTATGGTGATTGCAAGGACAAAGCCAACTACTTGCGGACTCTGTTAAAGGCCATTGGCGTGGAATCGTTTCCGGTGATGATCTATTCTGGAGATCCACGTCGTACCCGTAAAGAGTGGCCATCGCCCATGCAATTCAACCACGCCATTTTGGCCATGCGCGTTGCTGACGATGTGAAGAGTCCATCAGTCTTCGATTTTCCCGGCGTCGGCCATTTACTTTTGTTCGACCCTACCGATGAAACCGTGCCATTTGGATTTGTGCCCGATCATGAACAAGATACATTTGCTCTGTTAGCGGCAGGGGATTTGGGTGACATCTTCAAGACGCCCACCACAACGCCAGACGTAAATCACCTGGAGCGGAAGGTGCAATTGAAGGTCACTGCTGAAGGCGATCTAACCGCATCGCTGCAACAAACCAGTTCCGGGCAGGAAGCGTTTGACTCGCTTTGGGCATTCAAGAATCAATCCTTACCCGACTATGTTAAATCAGTGGAGCGGCGTATTTCCCGTGGTGCGGCTGCTGCCAAACTTTCCAAAGTAGAACCTAAGGAAGACGCTACGGCACACACTTTCCACCTTGCCGTTGACTTCACGGCAACAAATTATGCCCGGTCCATGCAAGGCAAATTGATGATGGTGAAACCGTTTGTGATGAGCTACGCCGGGTTGCCGAATGTCAACGATCCCAAACGGACACAGCCTCTGATCATCAGGCCTGCGTCCTTTAGGGAGACTATTGAATTGGAAGTCCCTGCGGGATTTGCGGTGGATGAATTTCCCGATTCTGGTTCCATTGAATCTGAGTTCGGAACATACAGAGTATCTTTCCGTAAGCAAGACAATAAGGTTTACGGAGAGCGCGAATTGGAATTGAGATCGGCATGGATCCCAGTTGAAAAGTTCAAAGA
This sequence comes from Acidobacteriota bacterium, assembly GCA_025352795.1. Lineage (GTDB taxonomy): Bacteria > Acidobacteriota > Terriglobia > Bryobacterales > Bryobacteraceae > JANXSF01. The sequence goes on along the minus strand of JANXSF010000003.1, from coordinate 54,911 downwards.
GGCTAGAGACTTCTTCGGAAAGTTTGGTGCAACCGAGCAATCCCCGGTGGTTCTTGTCCGGAAGTAAAAAGAGTCTACACTGAAAATATAGTTAGATTTTGCTTTTGGGAGGCGTTTTGAATCAGACCGGCCGGATTAATCCAGAGCAGGCGTTAGCGGAGCATTTGCCGCCGCTCACCAGCCATGAGGCAATTGTAGAAGCGAACCGTTGTTTATTCTGCTACGACGCCCCTTGCACCCACGCCTGCCCCACTCACATTGATGTTCCTCGTTTTATCAAGAAGATTTCCACCGATAACTTAATCGGATCAGCCCGCACTATTTTGGATGCCAACCTGTTGGGTTCAACATGCGCTCGCGTTTGCCCCGTTCAAGAATTGTGCGAAGGGGCCTGCGTTTTGGGTTCGGAACATAAGCCCATCATGATCGGCAGGCTGCAGCGCTATGCGATGGATTATGTTGCCACGCGCGGTATTGATGTTTTCCAGCCCGGCCTTCCGACAGGGAAACATGTTGCGATAGTGGGCGCGGGGCCAGCGGGACTTTCCTGTGCAGGTAACCTGGCGCGGCTAGGCCATAGCGTCACGATATTTGAAAAGCGTGAATTGGCCGGTGGACTTTCCACGTACGGCATCATCGCATTGCGTGAGCCAGTGGATGCCTCACTGGCCGAAGTCGAAATGATTAAGCGCTTAGGCGTCAAGGTGGAAACGGGGTTTGACCTGGGCGGCAATCTTCCGTTCACAGATCTTCAAAAGAATTTTGACGCAGTATTTCTTAGCGTGGGCTTGGGGGCAACGCCTGCCTTGAATATTCCAGGCGAAGAAAGTATTGTGGATGGGCTCTATTATATTGAACAGAGCAAGATCAACGCCGCCACCATTAAGATTGGTCGCAATGTGGTGGTGATCGGCGCTGGGAATACAGCGATTGATTGCGCCACCATTGCTAAACGTCTGGGAGCGGAGCGTGTGACCATGGTCTACCGCCGCACCGATAAAGAAATGACCGCTTACCCGCATGAATACGAGTTTGTGAAAAATGAAGGGGTTGAGTTTCGCTTTCTAACTCAACCGATCAGCATGGTGGCAGGTGGGCTTCTATGTCAGCAAATGAGCTTGGGCGCACCCGATGCTTCAGGTCGTCCTTCACCGGAACCTGTCACGGGAACAGATTTCATTCTGTCTGCCGACCAAGTAGTGAAGGCCATTGGGCAACAGAAATCGTCCATTGCCGCACAGCTTGGCTTGACCACGGAGAAAGGTTTCATTCAGGTGGACCAACACTTCCAAACCAGCATTCCTGGCGTCTATAGTGGTGGCGATTGCATTCGCGCCAAGGGTTCCGCATCCACAGTGATGGCTGTAGAAGACGGCAAATTGGCCGCGCAATCCATTCATAGGAAACTTACTCATGGCTGATCTAAGCATCAACTTTGCTGGCATTAAATCGCCAAACCCCTTCTGGTTGGCCTCTGCGCCACCAAGTAATTCCGGTGCGCAAATTCATAAAGCATTCGAAGCCGGATGGGGTGGAGCTGTTTGGAAAACCATTGGCCCACCGGTGTTGAATGTTTCCAATCGCTATGGTGCCTGGCATTCGGGCAGTCAGAAAATGCTGGCCATCAACAACGTAGAATTGATTTCCGATCGTCCCATTGAAATCAACCTGCGGGAGATGGCTGAAGTGAAACGGGCTTGGCCTGATCGTGCGGTGATCGCATCGGCCATGGTGGAATCGAAGCGTGAGGCCTGGCACGATATTGTCCGTCGCATTGAAGACACTGGTGCCGATGGCATTGAGCTGAACTACGGCTGCCCGCATGGCATGAGTGAACGCGGCATGGGCAGTGCTGTTGGCCAAGTGCCGGAATATTGCGAACAGATCACTTCGTGGGTAATGGAAGTTTCTAAGATCCCTGTGATTGTGAAGCTGACGCCGAACATAACTAACATCGTCATGCCAGCCCGCGCCGCAGTTGCAGCAAAGGCCAATGCGCTGTCTTTGATCAACACTGTGAATTCCATTATCGGTGTGGATCTGGATACGCTTCAGCTGACCCCCAGCATCGGCGGCAAAGGCGGTCATGGTGGCTATGCCGGGCCTGCAGTGAAGCCCATCGCGCTGAACATGCTGGCGGCGCTGGGAACAGATTCCATAGTTGCCGGGTCCAAGCTACCAATCTCCGGTATGGGCGGCATTGCCACCTGGAAGGACGCGGCGGAGTTCCTGCTATTGGGCGCCAGCAGTCTGCAAGTTTGCACCGCCGTGATGCACTACGGATTTCGTATTGTGGAAGATCTTTGTGACGGGCTTTCCAATTGGATGGATTCGAAAGGCTTTGCCACTATGGATGAAGTGATTGGCAAAAGCATCCATCGCGTTTCCGATTTCAAGGACTTCGATTTATCTTTCCGCGCCGTGGCTCGCATTGATCAATCGAAGTGCATCAAGTGCGATATCTGCTATGTGGCTTGCAACGATACGGCCCACCAATGCATTGACCTGATCGCTTCCAATGGCAAAGTGGTTGTACCGCATTCGTATGACGTGCGTTCCAATGGCAAGCAAACCGCAGTGGAAACGCGTCCCATGGTGCTGGTTCGCGAAGCAGATTGCGTAGGTTGTCGGCTGTGCTTTAACGTGTGCCCGGTGGATCATTGCATCACCATGGTGGAAGAACCTTCAGGTCGAACCTCCGTCACTTGGGATGAGATCTGCAAAGGTCAGCCGGAAGTAACTGAGGATTGGGAAAAGATGAAGCAGTATCGCGATAAGGTCGGCATTCACATTCACTAATAACTTATGGCACTCCTAATTAAGAACGGCGAAGTAGTTACAGCAGATTCCCGCTATCATGCCGATATCTATGCGGAGAATGAGACCATCACCCGCATCGGCACGAACTTGGAAGCGCCTCCTGATGCTGAGGTGATTGACGCCACCGGAAAGCTTGTCTTCCCTGGTTTCATTGATCCACACGTCCACATTTACTTACCCTTTATGGCCACGTTTGCCAAAGACACGCACGAAACCGCTAGCATTGCCGCGCTGATTGGCGGCACCACCACTTACATAGAAATGTGTTGCCCCAATCGGAATGAAGATGCCCTGGAAGGCTATCATCTGTGGAAGTCCAAGGCAGAAGGTCATAGTGCCTGCGATTACTCCTTTCACATGTCAGTTACTAAGTACGGCGAGGAGACCGAATCGCAGTTACGGGAAATTGTTCGCGACGGCATTGCATCGTTCAAAATCTTTCTTGCTTACCAGAACTTCTTTGGTGTGGAAGATCGTGAAATGTACCAGACGCTGACGCTGGCGAAGAAACTGGGGGCCATTGTAACAGCGCATTGCGAAAATGCTGAACTGGTGGGTCGCTTACAACAACGTCTGTTAGCCGATGGCAAGACTGGTCCTCAATGGCACGAGCCCAGCCGCCCTGAATCGGTTGAAGCGGAGGGAACGGGTCGCTTTGCAACATTTTTAGAAAACACCGGGGCAGCGGGGTATGTGGTTCATCTTTCCTGTGAACCGGCATTGAAAGCGGCGATGGCTGCCAAATCTCGCGGTGTGCGAATTTTTATAGAGTCTGTGATTCCGCATTTCATGCTGGATAAAACCTACGCTGAACGCAAAGGCGTGGAGGGGTTGAAGCACATTATGTCGCCGCCACTGCGTGACAAGCGCAACCAGAAAGTATTGTGGACCGCCTTGGCTCAAGGGTTTATTGACACAGTTGGAACTGATCATTGCCCCTTCGATACGGAACAAAAGCTGCTGGGTCAAGATGCATTCACCAACATCCCCAACGGCATCCCAGCGATTGAAGATCGCGTGAATCTGCTTTATACGTACGGAGTGAATCGTGGCCCGTTAGATCTGTATCGTTTCGTCGATGCCGCCAGCACTCGAGCCGCCAAGATCTTCGGGCTGTTCCCTCGTAAAGGCACCATCGCAGTGGGCAGTGACGCTGACCTGGTTGTTTACGATCCATCAGCAAAAGGAATTATCTCCGCTAGCTCGCAGCATGTTAATAATGACTACAACGGGTTTGAAGGCATGATGATTGAAGGTCGTCCAACGGAAGTTACAGTGCGTGGCAAGGTGCAAGTGCGCAACGGGGAATTCATAGGGGAGCGCGGCAGGGGCAAGTTGTTGAAGCGCGAAGGGAGTTACCATGATGCTACTCAATCCCAAACGAACCATCGAAGAACTTAAACAACTCCGCACGCTTACCGCTGATGACAACGGTGCCCAGCGTGTTGCCTGGACCGATACCTGGCTGCGTGCTCGGGCCTGGTTTGAGGCAAAGCTTCAAGGCCTGCCCGTGGAGCATCACTACGATGCGGCGGGCAACAGTTGGGTTACTCTACGCGGCGAATCAGAGAAGACGCTAATCATTGGTGGTCACATCGATTCCGTTCCCAATGGCGGATGGCTTGATGGTTGCCTGGACCTTCTTACTGGCCTTGAAATTCTGCGCCGATTCAATACGGAATACAACGGACGTCCACCTCTGACCATTCGCGTAGTCGATTGGGCCGACGAAGAAGGCGCGCGCTTTGGACGCAGCCTGCTTGGCTCTTCCGCATTTGCCGGGACACATTCGATTGCAGCCGATCGCAGTCGAACCGATAAAGACGGCATACGTCTAGAAGACGCCTTGAGTCGTTGTGGTGTGGAGATTGACCGTTTCCCCGATGCCACTCGCGAACAAAAGAACGCCGCCGCCTACCTGGAACTTCATATTGAACAAGGCCCTGTCCTTGAAGATTTAGGATTGCCGCTGGGCGTGGTGTTGGGCACCAAAGGTGTGGAACGGCACGCCATCACATTCCACGGCCAGGAGGCGCACTCCGGTTCAACTCCTATGAATGTGCGTCGTGACGCGTTGGCCGCAGCGGCAAAGCTGGCTCTTGAAATTCGCAACATTGCCGGAAAGCATTCCGATGCCGTTTGCACTATGGGCAGCGTGAAAACGTTCCCTGGCATTGTTACCGCAGTGGTGGGCCGTTGCGAAACCACATTGGATCAGCGCGACTTGGACGCCACCGTTCTGGCGCAAATGTTCAGCGAAGCGCAGCAGGCATCGGCACGTTTCGCTGCTGAAGAAAAGTGCACTGTAGAATGGTCCCGTATCTGGAACATTGAACCCGTACCGTTCAACGCTCAACTGGTGGAATTTTGCACGCAGGCTGTGACGGAAGTCACGGGTACTTGCCATCGTCTTCCGTCTGGCCCACTTCACGATGCGGCTGAAGTTGCCCGCGCCGGAATTCCTTCGGTGATGATGTTCGTTCAATCGTTGGGGGGCATCAGTCACAACAAGATTGAAGATACTCGGGAAGAACATTTGGAAATGGCGGTTACGGCGCTGGATCGGTTGGCGACCAAGACCGCGGCCTGGATACTCAATCAGGGATGAGCCTTCCCACACTGCGCACGATTTTGGAACTTCCAGCATTCCGGGAAGCCGAACTTTTGAGCGGTCACACCAAACTGGATCGAGTGATCGGCTGGGTGCACGTGGCGGAAGTATTGGATGCCTGGCGCTTTCTTTCCGGTGGGGAACTGATACTTAGCACTGGCGTAGAACTTGCTCGTGTTAGTCCTGAAGAACAGAGTAAGTTTTTACGCGCACTGGATCAGGCCGGTGCTCATGGCTTGGCCATCGAACTGGGGCAGTGGATGCGCCAGGTGCCTCCGGAACTTTTGGACACAGCCCGGCAATTGGATTTTCCACTGCTGGCATTTCATGCCGAAGTACGATTTGCTGATCTGACCCGTGCTGCGCACGAACGAATTTTACGGCCAAGTTCTGACCCTCAAAATGATCCGCCTCTTCAATCCATACTTGATGCGTTGATTGAGACTGGCCGTGACAAACATTTTCTGGCACGCCAGTTGGGCCCGTTACTACTGCTGCCCAGCCGTCCAAAAACAACGTTGGTTGCAACACTGGAAGCCCTGCTTGAAACCAGTTTCAACATTGCCCAAGCAGCGCGGCGCTTAGGCGTAAGGCGGCAAAGTATCTATTACCGGTTGGATCAACTGCATGGATTGCTGGGGCCGCTGGATAATCAAGAACGCTACGTAGGCCTTGCGATTGCGCTAGCTCTGCTTCGTCGTGATGCCGTCTAAAACCAATTAAGGAGCAATCCAAACTGGTAAATCAACCGCTGCCGTTTGCCCTGCTTCCACATGAACCACCACCGCCTTGCTCAGTTCCAACAGATCTTCATCCAATTCATCCACGTCGAAGCTGCACAATATTCGGTAGTCCCCTGGTGGAAGACTTTCGAAACGAAACTGACCCGTAGTATCGGCCAGCACTACTAAATATGGGCTGCCTAGCGACCTGCGAGCCGCATCGCCTACTGGTGCCAAAAACACCGGTGCCCCAACTATGGGTTTCCCATCGGTCATCACTTTGCCGCTGATCTGGCTGGCACGGTCCGACACAACCACTCTGATTCGTGAAGCACCTCGTGATTCTACAATTACTTCGAACCAATCGGGACTGCGCTCCGTTTTTGAAGGTCGCCTGGAAACGCCGAAAGGCTGTGCGATGGATTCCACATACTGACCGCTCGGCACTTGAGCGCGGAACTCCCAATGCCCTGGGGCAAGGGCCGTTCGCGGAGTTTTGATTTCCTGCACGATTTCTGTTTCCGCCAAGTCCTGACGGCGTCCTACTAACTTATAGTTGATATTGGCAGCGGCGTTGGAACCGGCTCGGCGGATCTCAAACTCCATCGTTGGGGGTTGTAACAATAGTATGTTGACGGAATCGTCATTTCGTCCCAGAGTAAGTTCCACAAAGCCCGCTAACCGTCCATCCTTCAAGGTTGCAAATACTTCGTAATTGCCCATGGCTAACCCTTCAAAGCCGTACTTTTCACCGCAAGTTACCGACATGCTGCGACGACCGGTTTCAGAGGATATTGATACGGATGCAGGTTCAAACATGTTATCGCAAGTAACTGAACCGCCCAGATGGAATAGGGCGCCTGGTTCTGGAGTAACATCGGCATAAGCGGTGTCGGCATCCACACTTACTCTATGTATGCGGGCATCCCGCAATTCGCGTCCCTGAGGGCCATAAGTTGGCGACCAACCAGTGCCATCTTCGAGTATGTGCCCGCCGGAACGAATCCAATATTTGCCTGGGCTAATGCCGTGAATTCGATACACGCCACGGTCATCTGACGTCCCAGATGCAACAGGTCGCAACGGCAACTTGGCGCGATAGGTAACCACGGGAACTCCGGTAGTGCCAATGCCATTTTCGTCCAGCACGCGTCCCGTGATGGCACCTTTATGGCGCATGCGCAGCTCAGCGAAAAGGGAGGAATCGGCAGTAACTTCAATGGGAGTTCCGTGACCGATGGGGAGTCTTTGCCCATACGCAGCAGGGAAATATCCTAGACGATTGGCGCTAAGAATATAGATCCCCGGAGCAATGGGGGGAAACAAAAATTGACCGCTTCTACCTGCTCTTACTGATATCGGTACACGGGCAATCCCATCGGCTTGTGGCACAGCATCCAGTCGGATGACGGTCCGAGAAACAGCGCGCCCTGAGGCATGTTCGATCACTACGCCTTGAATGGTTCCAGCATCAAGCGGGATGATCGCGATTACTAGAACCAGAATGCGAAGCATATGAATAAGACGAAGCCGTCACGTCCTTCGTTGAGGGGAATCTGCAAGGTCCAAACGTTAGTGGTGCCAGTCCCCAACACAGCGGAACCCAGTGGAACTATCGCCTTCACCATTCAACCCGCCCCAAGCTCGATTGGAAACGCGCACTGGCTGTTGGACACTGCTCCAAGCACCTCCGCGTCCGACTCGACGTTTCTCCGTCGCCGCTGGTGGCCCTAACGGATCACGCATCGGGCTTTGGGCATAATATTTCGGATCATACCCATCAGCCACCCACTCCCACACGTTGCCCAGCATGTCGTACAGTCCCCACGCGTTGGCATCTTTCAACGCCACTGGTTGGGTTTGATGCTGTCCATACCATGCAATTTGATCTAACTGGACCTTGGGCAAAGTGGAGCCTCCAGCGCGAGCGGCATATTCCCATTCAGCTTCGGTCGGCAAGCGCATTCCGATGGCCTTGCAGTAAGTCTTCGCCTGTTCCCAATCTAAATTCTCAACTGGTCGATCAGCACCTTTGAAGACACTGGGATTCCACTTACTAACTCGAAAAAAGGCTGACTGAGTAACTTCTGTTTGTCCCATCCAGTAACTGTTACTTATCTCCACTTCATGCGCAGGATTCTCATCCAGATCACAAGGGGCATCGCCTGCGGAACAACCCATGATAAAGCGCCCCGCCGGAAGAAACACATATCGCAAGCCATCTGCGGGATTCACTTCAACCTTGCCAACTCGCGAACCTTGTAAACGCAGCAGTTCATTTTGAAGATCCTGAATCCGATTCATGGTGGAAGCTTGGCCCACCATACGAAGTTCCTCGCTCCGGTCCCGATCTTTGCGCCAATGCCAGCATAGATACAGCAATAGTCCGAAGACGAACAAACCCACCAGACGAATCGGCCAGCGGCTCATATGGCGGCAAGCGCCTTAAGGTCCAGCAAGACCCCACGTTTCCCCACATTCTGTGCCACCGTTGAACCCATTACCGCCACCACGCCTTCGCATTCGTGAATATGGCCGCAGTAGAAACGCACTGGCTGTTCTGTGGCAATAAATTGCGCCACGGCACTGCTTCCAAAATGCGCACCGGGCTTACTGCCATCGAGTGGTGTATCTTTCGGCGGACAATGACAAATAAGAATCATCGGCTTTAATCCACGAAAAGCATCCAGGCGTTGGGCGATTTCTGATTCACTGAATTCACCTGGTGTATTAAACGGCGTTGGGTTGGAATACCCTAATCCGACTATGTGGAATCCGTCCAATTCCACGGCTTGTCCGTGCAAGGAACGAAAGCCGAATTGCTGGCAAAAATGGGTGATATCACTTTCGGACTCATGGTTGCCGGGCATCACAAACACCTTGTCGGAATGCCGTCGCATTACTTCACCAGTCGCTTCCAAACCCCGAGCCCAACTTACTAAGTCACCGGCAGCGATATAGTAATCCGCTTCCATATTGATCAGGTGGGAGAGGGCTTTCAAGTCATTGTGAATGTCGGAAAAGATAAGTATCTTCACTGAGATAACCACTTCCTTCTATCAATGATCGCGGTCGACACTATTGAACGCCAAATCTACATTTCTCAGCGCATATCATTACGCCACAATCTCTTTCACCACGTTCCCAGCCACATCCGTCAGCCTGAAGTTGCGACCGCTATAGGGATAGGTCAGCTTGGTGTGATCCAGACCCATCAGATGGAGCACAGTCGCATGTAGGTCGTGGACGTGCACTTTGTTTTCTACTGCCTGATATCCGAAATCATCCGTTGCGCCATGAGCTATCCCGCCCTTAACTCCGCCGCCTGCGAGTAGCGTAAAGAAACCTTCGTTGTTGTGATTGCGACCGTTTTGCACGTTGATGCGTCCAGCTACTTCCGTCCAAGGTCTGCGACCGAATTCGCCGCCGATGATTACCAACGTTTCCTTCAGCAGTCCAGATGCTTTCAAGTCCTGTAGCAACGCAGCAATCGGTTGATCGGCCTGTTGGGCCAACTTACGATGAACCATAATATCGTGATGGCTGTCCCACGGCTTATCGTTGCCGAAGTAGACTTGCACCACGCGCACACCGCGCTCTACTAAGCGGCGAGCTACCAGACAGCCGCGCGCAAAATCACCGTCACGAGTAGCTGACTTGATCTTCATTTCCGATGTGTCGCGCATGCCCGTTACGCCGTACCGCTCACGCACCGCTTCCGGTTCCTTGGAAACATCGAAGGCATCCATTGCTTCGGCCTGCATGCGGTAAGCTACTTCCATGGATTGAATGCGACCTTCCAATTGCGAATCGGCACCACGCTTTTCCAGTTCCATGCGATTCAACTTTTCCCACAGTTCCACGCGCTTCTTTTGTTCTTCCACGTTGCCGGAACGGCTACGCAGATGTTGAATCATCTTTTCCGGATCGGTTTCATCGCAAGGTACATAGGTCCCTTGATAGACGGCCGGAAGGAAGGCAGAACTCCACAATTGCGAACCGACATCGGGCACGCCAGCGCACATGGAAATGAAACCGGGCAAGTTACGATTTTCACTACCTAAACCATAAGTGAGCCACGCGCCCATGGATGGAAATCCTGGAATGATGCGGCCCACGTTCATCTGCAAGATGGCCTGCGGATGCGCGGGCAGGTCGGTATGCATGGAACGGATGACGCAAATATCGTCAATACACTGGGCTGTTTTCTGAAAGAGGTCGCTAACTTCCAAGCCACTTTTGCCGTAGCGCTTAAATGGGAAGGGCGATTGCATCAGCTTGCCGCGTTCCTGCTTGGCTTTGGGGAAATCGCCGGGCATGGCCCCACCGTTGAATTTGGTCAACATGGGTTTGGGGTCGAACGTATCCACTTGCGATGGGCCGCCGTTCAAGAACAGAAAAATTACTTGCTTGGCTTTGGGGGCAAAGTGCGGCGATTTCGGCAGCAATGATCCGGCATCTGCTTGCGCCTCTTTGGCGAGTAGACCGGCCAACCCCACCATTCCGAATCCATTCCCTGCCTGCCGAAGTGCTTCCCGCCTGGTAATCATATATTCTCCGTTAATTCACAAATAACAGTTCATTGGAACTGAGCAACACCTGCGCGTACGGCAACCAGTTGGCTTGACCCTTGGCTACAAAATCGCGACCAATTTGAATTTCCTGGGCTGTGGCTTCACGCCCGAAAACAAGGCGGTAGGCTTGGCGGATTCGCTCATCCGTCGATTTCGCGGCAACTAATCGCGCATTCAATGCCTTGGCTCGTCCTTCTAAAAATTCACTGTTCAAGAAGAACAACTGTTGCAGCGGGGTGGCCGTGGCAATGCGTTTTTCAGCGCTCAAATTGGGGTTTGGAAAATCGAACAGTGCCAATGTGCCGTCCAGTTTGCGGCGGCTGATGAAGCCATAAATAGAGCGATGCTTGTTAGTAGCATTTTCCAGCGCCATGGGCGTTCCGCCATCCGATGATTCCAATTCGCCAGCCACGCTGAGCAACGTATCGCGCATTGCTTCAGCATCTAAACGTTGTCGATTGGCACGCCATAGCAGACGATTATCGGGATCAATGGCGAAGTTCTCCTCGGCATTGTCGGAACTCAATTGATACGTGGAAGACAGCATGATTTCCCGATGCAGCTTCTTCATGCTCCAGCCATTCTCCATGAAGCTACTTGCCAAGTAGTCAAGCAGTTCAGGATTGCTGGGTGTTTCCCCCATGCGTCCGAAGTTACTCACGGTGCGCACCAGTCCATCCCCAAAATGATGCTGCCAGATTCGATTCACCATGACTCGCGCAGTAAGTGGATTGGTTGGGCTGGCAATGGCTTCGGCCAATTCCAGACGTCCGCTGCCGTTCTTAAAGGGTACTGGTTCGCCGGCTGAAAGTATGGAGAGAAAGGCACGGGGGGCCACTTCACCCAGGTTTTCAGCGACTCCATTGATCTGTATCCGTTCGTCAATAGCAGTGGGATTATCCTTGATAGCGTGGGCAAAGGCATACTGTGGGGGTAAGTTTGTCTGTAACTCTTTTAGCTCAGCCCGCATGTTACTCAAATACCCTTTCCATTGGCCTTCAAAGAAGCGTTCCACAGTGCCGTCGGAAGTCAGGTAGCCGCGATTCGGCCCGTAATAGAGCACGCCGTCTTCTTCCTGTTTGAACTCGCGACCGTAGAAATCGTTGAAGAACAGATCGCGCCAAAGATAGAAACGATCGGGGGGCAGTGCGTAGGTCTCGCCCTTGGTATCAGGATCGTTGGTGGCTTTGGACGAAAGATTTGTTTCATCCACTTTCTTGCGCTCCTGGAACACAGCCAGGGCTTCTTGCTTGAACTGGCTTAAGTTGAACGATTCGTCGCGCCAACCTTTCAGATACTTGTTATCCAGGGGGCCAGTTTTTAAGTAAGTCACCCAACGGCCCAGCGTAATTGCATCTAACTGATCGGCGGCAGCAACTGCGGCGACGGTCTGCGGCTTGGCGTCAACCAGAACTTTGCGCGCGGCGCGGATATAGCGAGGAGAATCGGCGGCCAGCACTTCTGCTAACTGCGTTGCCTGATTGTGGAGGAAGCCTTGAATGCGCAACTTCAGTTCATCAATCTTCTTGGCCTGAGCTTTGTATATCTTCACATCGGCGGCTGGGGCAAGTTCAAATTCGGCGCGCTTGGTGCTGCTGAAAACGCCTTGCAGTGCGTAGTAATCTTTGGTGGGGATGGGATCAAACTTGTGATCGTGACACTGCGCGCAGGCACCGGTGAGCGCTAAGAATCCTCGGGTGGTGACGTCTACACGGTCGTCATTGAGTTCGGGACTAAGACCGTAAAAACCCAGACCCACGGCTAACTGATTGTTCTTTTCATCTGACTGAACTCCTAACTGATCACCAGCAATCTGAGCCTTAACAAACGTGTTGTAAGGCATGTCCTGGTTGAACGCTTGGATCACCCAGTCACGATAACGGAATGAGTTGGGGTAAGGAAGTTCCACGTCGCTATCAAGGCGATCATCGGCGTAGCGGGCCACATCTAACCAGTAACGAGCCCACCGTTCGCCGTATTGTTTGGAGGCTAGCAACTTATCTACAATGTTGGCGAACGCTTGTGGGGCTGAATCTTTCACGAACGCTTCAGTAACTTCGTAAGTGGGCGGCAGGCCGGTTAAATCAAGATATGCACGACGAATCAGATCGCGACGCTGTGCCGCTGCGTTTGGCTTCAATCCCTTCGCCTCTAATTTCGCCATCACCAAGCGGTCAATGGGTGTGGTGGCGTTCTTTACGTCAGGCAGGGTGGGTTTTGTGACTGGTTGAAAGGCCCAGAATTTACGCTGTTCGGCGGTGATGACGTACTTACTTTTAGCGGAGGAAGCAGTAACTGCGGCTTCCGGCCAGAACGCTCCGTCTTTGATCCAAGTGGTTAACAGAGCGATTTCGGCATCAGGCATTTTACCTGCGCCCATCGGCATTTTCATCTTGTCATTAGTATGTTCAATGGCCTGGATTAGCAAGCTTTCTTCCGGTTTGCCAGGGACCACGGCAGGGCCAGTTTTCCCACCCTTCAAGAGTCCATTGCGCGAATTCATAGTGAGGCCACCCAGAGGCGCGGAGGAATGGCAGCCATAGCAGCGATTGGCCAGTATGGGACGAATCTTCATTTCGAATTGTTCGGCCTTGTCGGTTGGGGCCGCGAGTGCAGCTTGGCACAGAAGTAGGAAGAGGATTGCTGAACGGTTTGGAAGGTACTGATCAAACATAGGATTTCGCCACCTTGATCCTATCACGGTGGGGTTGGGCGTAGATTTAACTGGAGCGATGAATCGGCAGTACCGTTGCGACAAACACAGCCCCTTGCGGTCACGGCTCGGTATCGGATAATTCTTCGTCTCAATTCTTCAGCGTTTTTTAGGAGTAAGCTTGCATATGACTATTCTGAGCCATGTTTTTGGCAATATAACTGACTTACACCTTTCCGTTCTTGAAAAAATTATCAGGCCCGTCCTGGTCTATTTTGCCATTGTCATTATGCTGCGAGTCTTTGGCAAACGGCAATTGGCCCAGTTGAATCCATTTGATCTGACGGTGCTGCTATGCCTATCGAACACTTTGCAGAACGCCATCATAGGGGATGACAATTCTGTTTCCGGTGGAATCATTGGCGCGGTTTCCTTGCTGGCGATCAACTATGCGGTGGTTAGATTCTTCTTTGGGCATCGTAATCTGGATCAAATTGCAGCGGGCGAACCAACGGTGTTGATTGAGCAGGGCAAGTTGGTGCAATCGAATTTGGCGAAGGAGTTGATGACGGTGGGCGACCTTACAATCGCGGCTCATCGGCAAGGATTTCGCACGCTGGATGAGCTTGACCGTTGCGTGCTGGAACCGGGTGGAGTGTTCAGTATGACTCCTAAAGAAGTGAAGGAGGAATCCAAGCACTATAAAGAAGTCATCTGTCGCTTGGACAAGTTGGCTGCTCAAGTGACGGCCTTGAATCAAAAACTGGGGTCACGGTCTTAGTGATTTTCAAGGAGCCGCAATGGAGCTAACACGTTACTGGCGCGCGCAACATAATGGCACAGACATTGAAGTTCAATGGACAGGCTTTCGCTTTCACGGAGGTTGGACACTTCGGTTACTCGTCAATGGTAAGTTGAAGGCAGAGCAAAAGGTCCGCCGGTATGTTCAAGATTTCGAACTCAAAGACGGTTCAATCACGATAAACTTCTGGGGCAAACTCTTCCGACATCGCTGCACGATTTCAGCCGATGGAAAAGTCCTCACCGACAGCACACAACCTTGGGATGCGTTAGCTTTTTCCTTGATCCTCTTGATGCCGATGTGCATGTTTTGCCTGGGAGTCTTACTTGGTTGGCGGGCGGGAAAATAAATCAACGTTTATTTTGTCCCTTTTTTTGCAAAGTTCCGCACGTACTAGTAGCGGCAAGAAATGTAACTCTGCCGCAACTCTTACAAATCGGAGAACTGAATTAATGAAACTTGGACTTTTTCTGTTGGCGGCACTCAGCTTGCAAGCCGGCACCATCAATATTTTCGACGGCACTTTCAATGCAGCAGATTGGAGTTCGTCACTAATCACCAACACCAACAACAGCAACACGTCGTTCAGTACAGTGCAAATGACGACAGGCGGCGGTCCTACATTCTTCCGGAAAACGACTCTGACCACGACCCCCGACGGTTCCGGCAAATACAATATGATTCGTGTGGCCGACGTTTATACGAACTTTACTCTGGCCGCCGGCACAGGAATCACATCCATTGACTATAGTTTCGATTTGGAAAACTTGTTGGTTGGCCAAGCCTATATGTTGGCGATTTTTCAAGGGAGCCAAGTGTACCTCTCCGATTACCCTTCGAGGTCTCTTGTTGCAACTTCTGGTTCCTGGACGACTGGCAGCTTCACAGGTCTAACATCAGCAAAGTTTTGCTCGCCACTTGATCCAAATGATCCGACTTTTCTTTCTCTTGGAGGACAGAATTGCAGCTCCAACCACAACTTTTCCGGTACTGGAGGTGCAATTCAAATCGGTTACGTGACCCACAATGGTCTACCGAACGGCACCACTATTACCGGGCTTGATAACTTCAGCGTCTCCATTAACACAGCCACTCCTGAACCAGCATCCATTGGATTCGCTGCAATAGGGCTGGCCTTGTTCCTAGTCGGCAAACGACGTCAATCTGCTGGATCAAATTCGTCGCATCAACTGTAAGTTACTGAATCGCGCGGCCGCCAAGACGCCAGAAGAATAGCAGGTCTTGGCGGCCAACAAATTCACCTGGTTTTTCAAAGCCAACTTCCTTAGCTAACTTCAAAGCCTCGCTGCTTAACCGTTGAGCTTCAGCACCATTCCCAAGCTGCGCTTCCGCCGCCCGCAGCACCAGAGTGTTTTCCATTTCCTTTGAGCGGAGGTGCTTCGAACGAGATGCCTCAATCCCGCGAAGAGCAGAGCGCTTGGCACTACGCCAATTCTTGAGACGCAACGATAGGTCCCCGATATCCACTGCAAGAGACGCAGACGAATAATTGTCCTGCTTATGGATTGCCTCAGCCAAAGATGTTTCAAACCATGCATAATCACTGCGCAAAGTAGACGAGTTTGAACTGCACGCGCGCATGCGCCGCAAGGACTTCTCCCACTCCGTGCCAAGCCGCTGCATCTTACTCATTACGACAAGAGCCTGATCGCAAAATCCTTGGCGATACAACATGACTGCCCGCTTTTGGATGATGATGTTGAGAAAGTTAGTCTGATCCGTGCCTTTGGGGTATTTTTCATTGACCTCCTTTTCTCCCTCATCCACTAACTGGCGAGCTCGCTCAATTTTGCCCAGTTGGGACCACATTTCTGCAGCCTGAAAGTATGCCAAAGTAAGTAGCGTTTCACGTCCCAAAACAACCGCATTCTCAAAGTAGTCCGCAGACTTACGCAGGTTTCCAGGGGCATGAAAATTCCCTAACCGTTGCATCGCCATGGCCTGATACAAGGGCTCGCCATTCTTTTCAGCCAGCTTGTATGCTTCCAGAAACACTGGCTCAGCTTCATCACGACGGCTCGTTGCGCTTAGTGCGCCTCCCCATTTGATAAGTATCAGTGGCAGCATGTTATCCATACCAGCCTGGCGATACCATTGCACTGCCCCTTCCAGAACTTCCACGGCTTCTTCCGCTTTTCCGTTGGTGCCCAGAACTTCCCCTAACTTCAAACTATTCGAAGCAAACAACCCATGACTCTTGGCATGCTTTGCCAATTCTACGGATTGACGCAGATAGGGAAGGGCCTCCTGAAATTTGCGCTAGTACACATACGCATAACCCAGTTCAGAAGTAGCTCGCGAAGCCATCATGAGCATGCCTCCTTTTTGCGCGTCCGCGAAGACTTCCCTGGACAAGGCAATGGCACCATCATAATCGCGTTCCCGTTCGGCAATCTGCACCATGCGCAGCTTGGCCATCATGTTCTGATAGTGGTTGCCAGTCTTTGCGCTAAGAGCAATGGCCTATTCTAAATCTGTGCGGTCTTCCTCTTTGGTTTGGGTACGAAGGGACATTGCCCGTGCAATCCAAAGATCACAAAGACCTTCATGATTGTTGGTTTGCTGGTAGAAAGCTTCCGCTTTATCGAACTCTTGTTTCGCGGCGTCATAATCCCGTTTACGAATCAGTAAGCCGGCAAGGCGAACACGCGCCGCTGGGCTGGATGAAGATTGCGGAGCAAGTGCAAGCGCACTTTTCAAAGTCCCAATCGCTGCGTCCCGCTTCCCTGCCTGGTCCAGCATACGACCCTGTGAGAGCAGCGCGAACTGCTGGTTCCCAGCTACTTTGGATAACTTTCCATAACTTTCAGCAGCACCAGAAAAATTCCGCAGACAACGGCATTGGCTGCTTCAAGAGCTAGTGTCTCACCGCGTTCTAACATCCAGCGGCTGTCTTTAGCCGTGGTTGCCTGCAGTAGCGTATCTTTAGCCTTGTCTATCTGATCGGTCTCGGCATGGGCCACGGCCAGCAAGGATCGCGCATTCAGGAATTTCGGATCCTGTTCAATGGCCTGTTCCAAAAGTGTTACCGCGCGCATTGGTGCCGCTGTGGTCATGGCTTCATATGCCTGTTGGTAAAGTTGCGCAGCCTGAAGTGAAGGCGTGTGATCGCGCTGCTTCCACTGCCAACCTGCCCAAGCAACAAGACACGCCATCAGGACAAGTGCAGGAACGGCCACGCGCGGCTGCGTCAAAACAAATCGAACACTGGGGCGGCCTCTTCCAAGCGCCGCGCGCATGGCCCCGGCACTTGCATAGCGATCTTGAGGTCGAGGCTTCAGGCTGCGATTAATCACTTCCTGCCACACCGCAGGCAACGTGGAAACACGCGCCCCGCTGGGCGTCTGGTGAGATTCGCGGGCCTTTTGTGATGCCAAGCGGAAAGGGGATCTAGCATCGTGCGGCTTTGCCCCGGTCAGCATTTCATAGAAGATGACGCCCAGCGAATAGAGATCGGAAAGCGGACCACCGCCACTTTCTTCCAACTGCTCTGGAGCCATGTAGGCAAGCGTCCCAATCACTGCCCCAGTGGCTGTAAGCGACGCATCGGTCACCGTTGTATCGCGCACCGCCGCCGCGCGGCCAAGCCGAAGTCGATGATCACAGCGCGGCCTGCCACCAGGAAAACATTGCCCGGCTTCAGGTCGCGATGCAGCACACCAGCATGATGAGCGGCAGCGAGCCCATCGCAAAGCTGCAGAGCAATGGGAAGAGCTTAGGCAGGCCTATACTTTCCGTCCCGCGCAAGCTTCGCGCTCAGCGTTTCTCCGCGTAGAAGTTCCATGGCGCAGAACCGCTCCCCGTTGTGCTCTGCCAAATCGTAAATGTGACAAACGTTGGGATGGTCAATCTTTTGGGCCATGTGCACTTCCCGAAGAAAGCGTGTTTCCATCTGACTTTGACCAACAGGCTGACTCTGACCAACGAGAAGATGACGCACAAACTTCAGTGCAACGTCCCTTGACTCCATCTGGTCAACGGCTTGATAAACCTCGCCCATGCCACTGCGGGCCAGAAAGCAGGTGATGCGGTAACGACCTGCGATCAGTGTTCCATTGGCATGGCGAGGTTGAGGCTCAACGGATTTCGCGGCAGCCATAGCGGCTTCAGCGGCCTGTCGATATTGTTCTGTGGATGCCACCACCGGGTTATCTAACGCCAAGTCGGTTGCGTCGTGTAAAGCCAGCAATTCTTCAATGTTGCCGCGAAGGTCGCTATCATTACCGCAACGCAACTCAATCAACGTTGCACGAAGGGCTGGTTCCACTTCAGAGATTTCATTGAACACTTCACGAACCAGCTGCCAGCGAGCCCGCTCTTGTGAGGACACTACGCCGAAGCCCGCCTAGTCTGGGGACGAAGCTGTTGTTACAACCACACTCTGGCAAACTCCCAATCGCGTTTCACCGTCTTTGCGGAGACGCTCATGAGTTCCGCAGTCTCCTCCACACTGTGGCCAGTGAAGTAACGAAGTTCCACAACTTCAGCGGCCCGCGCATCCAATTCGCGCAGGCGATCCAACAAACCATCCAGCGCAATCAGCAGTTCAGGATTGGATTCATACGACGCATCGGCATCCAACAATTCGATCTTCGTCAAACCGCTTCCGCGCTTGGTGGCATTGTGGGTGCGGGCATGGTCGACCAGGATCTGGCGCATGGCCCGTGCCGCAGCCGAAAAGAAATGACCGCGATTATTCCAACTGCCGGGACGGTCACGATTCAATCGAATATAAGCTTCGTTCACTAACGCTGTTGGTTGAAGCGTATGGTCTGGACGTTCACGGCTCATTGCGGCGCGAGCCAAGCCGTGGAGTTCGGCGTGGATGAGATGGAAATGCTCTGGGTCCCCCATTGGAATCGGCTCGTCTAAATTGTCTTCTTCCACTGCTTGAAGATTGTACTATATCAACCACGGGAAGCTCAGCGATGAAATGCTCTGGGTATATCCTTTGATAGACTCTTGCTATCAGCTTATATAGCGAGGACTGGAATCCATGAAATGGTTTTATGCCGAAGCGGGCCAACAACGGGGGCCTGTGGAGGATGAAGAGTTTCGTCACTTAACAGCATCGGGTGCTGTTCAACCAGATACTCTTGTCTGGCATGATGGCATGGCCAGTTGGCAACGATGGGACGCTGTTTCCGGTGTGCCACCTGCCAGTCCGGTGACTATGCCTACCGGCCCTCAGCAACTCGACGTTGTGGCCCCGGTTGCGGCTGCGCAGTCTGCTGATGATGCGAAATTCTGTTCGGTATGTGGAAGCGCGTTCAGCGCCGCTGCCCTTGTGCCTATTGGCGACCGACTGATTTGCATCAATTGCAAACCTGCTTTCCTGCAATCCTTACGGGAAGGCCGTCAGGGCATGTCCACCAATCAATACGGTGGCTTTTGGATCCGTTTTGCAGCCCGCTTTATTGACGGTATTATAATGACAATTGTTTCAGGCATTTTTCAATTCGCGGGCCTGGCTGCCTTGGGAATCAGTCTCACTGATTTGGGTAAGAATCCCGGAGATGTAGGTGCCTTCTTCACCATATTCGCTGTTACCTCATTAATTGGTGTTGGCATTCAAATGGCTTACGAGGTTTACTTTCTGGTGACTCGCGGGGCAACGCCTGGCAAGATTCTACTCAACCTGAAAGTAGTTCGCTCCGATGGAGGACCACTCAGTGTAGGGCGGGCCGTTGGCCGGTTCTTTGGAAATATGTTGAGCGGCATGACGCTTTCCATTGGCTACATCATCGCTGGTATTGACGATCAGAAACGCGCATTGCACGATCATCTTTGTGATACTCGCGTGATTCGGACTAACTAGGCGATCATGGGGCAAGTTCGTTGCGCCGCTTGCCAGTGGCCCGTTGAAGTCACCGCTTGGAACAACCCGCAAGGGGAGCACTGCAAGAGCTGTGGCCAATTGACTTACGTTTCTGTTTTTCCAGTCATCAATCGGGTCCATCTAGCAGTTGCTCCAGAAGCTATTCAGGAACAAAGTGAAGCCAGTTGCTTTTATCATCCGCAGAGCCGCGCTGTGTTGCCCTGCGATGAATGCGGTCGCTTTCTGTGCCATATATGTGATTGCGCCATGGAGGGTCGTCATCTTTGTCCTGATTGTTTGAACGGTGCCGCTACGACAAAGAAGTTACTAGTATTTGACAACCGGCGCACCATGCACGATTCCATTGCACTGAGCTTGGCCACCCTACCATTCTTCCTTTATCCAGCAACCATATTTACTTTCATTACTGCGCCGCTGGCTGTTTATTACTCCTGTAAGCATTGGCGATCGCCATTGGGAATTCTTCCGCGTGGCAAGACGCGTTTTGTTCTGGCAATCCTATTTGGAACAATCCAATCGGTGGGTTGGGGTGTCCTCGCCTGGATGCTATTTTTCTTACGGAGAGCTACGTAACCTTGGCTACACCAACTTACAATAAGATCTCGCCCAAAAAGCGACATTGGATTCAATACAGTCAACTATGGCTGGCTGAAGATCATCTGTTGATGCTGCAATCCAGCCGGTTCACCGAAGAATATACGCGCTATCGGTTGGAAGACATCGAAGCCATTGTAGTTACTCAATTAGAACCAGATCCAATGCGACAGCTCACACTGGGCTTACTCACCATCAGCGCGTTTATCTGTGCGTTGACTATTCCTGATTCCAGCTATTTGAAGGCATTTCTGGCTATCCCTGCAGGCTTATTGGTGGTGAGCGTAATTGTGGACACGTTGCGCGGACCCAAGTGCCGTTGCCTATTGCGAACCGCGGTAAGTGAACACCTGCTGAAGCCAATCACGCGAGTTTCTACTGCTAATCGCGTAGTCACCGAACTGCATAGAGTCATCACCGCCTCACAAGGATCACTGGATAGTGTGTCGGGGGGCACAGTTGATGCGCAACAGGCAAGTTACCAGCCTCCAACCGCCAATAGAATGAGTAAGTGGATCGGCTATCTTCTATTCGGCTGCTTCTTATTGAATGCTGTTCTGCAGTTAGCTTCGCTAAAATGGACCAACACTCAGTTAAGCACCATTTCTTTAAACGTGTTTCTGGCGGAAGTTCTTTTTGCTATCTTGGCCTATCAGCGTCGACCACTGTTTGGCTATCTCAATCCCTTCTATTCCACTTGGTTGCCAGTGTTCTTTGTGCTGCTGGGTATTGAAACTGTGATCGTCTTGGGATACTTCGGATACTATTTGAAGCTGATTGCCGATGGGCCAAACTCTAAGGCGTTGCTTGAAACTGTTCGTAATTGGCCTTATTTTATGGAATCCACGGTATTTTCTGTTGTATGGCGATTGCCCGCAGCCATACTGACCCTGATCCATTTGCGCAGCGGCGATCCTGAGGACGGCTAATCTTGGCACTCTTTGAACAACGGTGCTTGTACCATTCAGGACGCGAAGCCGTAGCGCGCTGCCCTTCCTGTAAACATTTCTACTGTCGGGAATGCGTGGTGGAACACGATGGCCGCTTGACTTGCACGCGCTGCCTTGCAAGCTTATCCGATGTTACAAAGAATGCTCCTGGAACTCGTTGGGCACTTTGGTCCACTTACGCTGCCGGCGGATTTCTGTTGTGCTGGATGACTCACTATTATCTTGGTTGGGCGCTGTCACAAATTCCCACCACGTTTCATTCGGGTGGCTTATGAATTCACGATCCGGCATTGAACTTTTGGAACGATCAGTTGATTTGCTAAGGCAATCGGGCATATCTGGCATCGCCCTTTATTGCGTGGGCGCGCTGCCTTGGGCTTGTGCGTTACTTTTTTACTTCGCCGACATGGCTTACAATTCCCGATCGGATCAGCATTTGCCAGAGTACTCTTTGGTGCTGACCCTGCTATTTCTTTGGAAGAATGTCTGGCAGGCTATTTTCACTAACAAGCTGTATGATTCCCTCACCGGGGAAGCACGCCCATGGATGCGTTGGCGAATGATACGAATGATCCTTGTTACTATTGCCATTCAACCGTTAGCGCTGATTGCAATTCCTTTGGCGATGGTGGCAACCTTGCCCTATCCTCAGGTGCTGGGCTTCTTCAAAAACCTGCAACTATTTTCTGCTTCCGACGTGCCCCAACCGGCGTCGCATTCCTGGCGTTTGTCGTTAGGAGTCAGCAGGCAAAGCTGGATCGCACTCAGTATCATCAGTCTGGCGGCACTGGTTACCTTTTTGAACTGCACTGTGTTCTTTGCAATGCTGCCCCAGTTTCTAAAAATGTTCTTCGGTATGGAAACAGAACTGTCTCGCTTAGGCTCGCGCATTGTAAGTCCAGTGTTGTTAGTTTTTGTAAGTCTGATTGTCTACTTA
Organism: Acidobacteriota bacterium; assembly: GCA_025352795.1. Classification (GTDB taxonomy): domain Bacteria; phylum Acidobacteriota; class Terriglobia; order Bryobacterales; family Bryobacteraceae; genus JANXSF01. The sequence continues at coordinate 32,388 of JANXSF010000003.1, read as the reverse complement.
GTCTTTGACCCACTGCTGGACGCCTTCTTCACACTTGGCTGTTTCTATAGCCAAACAGTAGCAACTGGCGAAGATTTACGGATCGACTTCCGCCGTGCCGCCGCCATTCTGATGATCCTTGCTGTAATTGCTACGGCGCTTCCGGCGCAGACTCCAATTCATGCAACCGACAAACTAGATACGGCCATTGGCAAGGTGTTGGAACGAGATGAATTCCTGTGGCGTGAGCCGAAAGAAGGGAAGCCGCCTGCCTGGTTGGAAGGTATTAACCGAGCGTGGAACAGCGCTGTAGATTGGGTAAGTGCGCTTCTCAAGAAGTTGTTTGACAAGGGTCCAGATAAATCTCCGCCTTCGATGGGTACTGATCCAAATCGAAGTACGCTGGAACTATTGCTGTATATTTCCGCTGCAATATTCCTGCTAGCGTTGGGTGCCATTTTCTATAGGCAACGCACGGGCAGGATCAAGCCAGTTGCGGGTGTGGCTGTTTCAGCGGAAGCGGTGAAGGTTGATTTGAAGGACGAAACTGTTACTGCCGATCAATTGCCTGAAGAAGAATGGTTGGCCCTGGCCGAAGAAGAAGCGGGCAAAGGGGAGTTCCGCCTGGCTAGTCGGGCGCTTTATTTGGCTGGATTGAATCATTTGATGCATCGCGAATTGGTGTCCATCCGAAAGTGGAAATCTGGGCAGGAATATTTAGGCGAGTTGGAACGACGGGCTAGAACCTATCCACAAGTGCCGCTGGTGTTTTCGCAATCCCTTCAATTATTTGAAAAGGGATGGTACGGGAAACATTGCGTGGACGGTGAAACTTACACCCACTTACTGGGACAAATTGAAGAAATCAGGCGGTCTGCCAATGCGTAGTAAGTTGATTGGTGGTGCGTTGATCCTTAGCATTGCCGGGTTTGTATTTCTGATGTTTCAGATACAACTGCTTACCAGTGGTACGGGGTCACTATATCCTGCTTACTCTTCGCTACGCAGTGACCCGGTGGGGACCAAGGCACTCTACGATGCGTTGAGCGAGACGGGTATATACAAAGTTTCGCGATCATTCAAACCGCTGGAAAATAGATTGGGCACCAAAGCAACAGTGCTGCATCTTGGCATGCATCCTGAAATTTGGATGGGCGGCGAGTTAAAGCCCAGCACCTGGGAACGAATGACTTTGGAAGGTGCCCATATGGTGATTGGATTCACTGCCTCCAACTCAGAAAAGAATTTGAAATATCCTCCCGGTTTTGCATCACGCTTGAAGATTCATTTGCGTCCTTTGCTTCAAAACAATAATATATCGGGGCTAGTGTTACGGATCGAAGACCCTGTGTGGACCTGCCTGCTTTCTGAAAAAGCAGATTGCCTAGTTGCCGAACGAAGCCTTGGAAATGGTTCCGTGGTGCTGATTACCAAGCCGATCATACTTTCCAACGAAGGACTACGCACAGAACGCGATTCCGAATTGCTGGCAAAGATTTTAGGAACATCGCCAGAAATCATTTTTGATGAAGAGAGCCTGGGCATTGCCGAAACAGGAAGCTTGATGGGCCTGCTGCTTCGATACCATCTGGCCCCTGCCTTGGGTGTGTTGCTGGTATGGGCGGGACTTTTTATTTGGAGCGGATCCAGTTCACTGTTGCCGCACAAGCTTACCAATGCGGCGGGACTTACAGGCCGTTCCTCGGTGGTGGGACTTACTAACTTATTCCGCCGTTCCATCCCTGAAAAACAACTCATAGCCACCTGCCTTGCAGAATGGAAGAAATCGAAAACAGGATTGCCCGCGTATCAAGCCGCTCGCATGGCACGTGTAGAACAAGCTGCATCCAGCAACGGGAAACCGGTGGAAATGTATCAAACAATATCGCGAATCTTGCAGGAAAAATCATGACAGAACGACTCGAACAATTGCATCAGATACTGAATCAGGCTCGGGCCGAAGTGCGCCGCGTAATCATTGGGCAGGACGGCCCTATAGATCAGGCTTTGGTGGTGGTGCTCACCAATCAGCATGGGCTGTTGGAAGGCGTGCCAGGGGTTGCCAAAACTTTGCTGGCCAGAACGCTGGCACGTGTATTGGGTTGCGATTTTGCCCGCATTCAATTCACGCCTGATTTAATGCCATCGGACATTACTGGTACCAATGTGTTCGACATGGAACGTCGCGACTTCAAGTTGATTGAGGGCCCCGTTTTCACAAGCTTTCTATTAGCTGACGAAATTAATCGCGCCCCGGCCAAGACGCAATCTGCACTGCTCGAAGCCATGCAGGAACGGTCCGTTACGATTGATCGAGTAACTCACAAACTGTCCAGCGACTTCACAGTATTTGCTACGCAAAACCCCATTGAATATGAAGGTACGTATCCCTTGCCGGAAGCGCAGAAAGATCGCTTTCTGCTGAAGATCAACATTGGTTGGCCTGGTCGTGAAGCGGAGATGGAACTTGCTAATCGCATGTTGGGCGACTCATCCCCCGAACAAGTACTCACCCGCGGCGAAGTGAAACCGGTGCTGGATGCGGGTCAACTAACAGCCGCGCGGGCTGCTTTGAATGACGTGCAAATGCGACCCGAACTTGTGGCTTACATCGTTGACTTAGTGCGTCGATCGCGCACTGAAGAAAGTTTACTGGTGGGGGCAGGTCCGCGGGCCACACAGGCACTTCTATCTTCGAGCCGAGCTCATGCAGCACTGGCCATGCGAGATTTTGTCACGCCTGATGACGTGAAAGCGATGGCTTCTGGGGTTCTCACGCATCGCTTTATCGTCAGGCCAGAGTACGAAATTGAAGGGATCACAGCGGCCGAAGTAGTGCACCGATTGCTGGAAAGTGTTGCGGTTCCTTTATAACTTTATGATGCCTTCTTCCAGATTATTGTGGTTCGTGATGCTGGTTCCATTTCCGGCGGCGGTTGCCAGCGCATTGATCTCAGGAATGTCATCGGTGGGTTGGCTGGTCATAACCGCGTGCGCAATTGTTGCGATATTGGATGCCTTGCTGGGGCGTGTTGCCCTGGATGGAATCGACCTGCCGACCTTGGTTGGTTCTGAGCCAGTGCGGATGTATAAAGGTCGCGAAGCTACCTTCCGCATGTTACTCAACAATGAATCGAGTAAGTTGAAGCGTCTGCGCATCGCACTGGACTTTCCGGAAAGCTTTGAGCGAAAGGTGGAGGAACAACTCGTTGACATACCCGCTTTACCAAGCTCCTATGCCATTGAATGGACACTTACTGCCCAACGTCGCGGGCGTTATCTTTTGGACCGTTATTACCTGGAAACGGTTTCCCCGTTAGGGCTATGGAAGAAGCGAGCTGAAAAGCCGATCCACCTGGAAATATTGGTTTACCCGAATTTACGCACGCCTGCGGGTCTTCTGGCACTACGCAAAGGTTTGGCGGGGGTGCATGCGCAGCGTCAGGTGGGGCAGGGTCGTGAATTTGAAAAGCTTCGCGAATACGCCCCAGGGGACGCTTACGATCAGATACATTGGAAGGCTACCGCCCGTCGTGCTAAACCAGTCACTAAGATTTATCAAGTGGAGCGGACGCAGGAAATCTACGTCATCATAGATTCCTCGCGACTTAGTCAGCGCGCCATTGACGGTGAATCGGTGTTGGAACATTACATTACCGCTGGCTTACTGTTGGGTGCTGCTGCGAAAAGCAATGGCGACCTTTTCGGTTTAGCCGCATTCAGTGACAAGATTCACGGTTTTGTTCGTGCGCGCAATGGCAAAGCGCACTATGCCGCTTGTCGCGACGCGATTTATCAGATTCATCCCAGCCTGGTGTCTCCAGACTTTGAGGAGATGGCCACCTTTCTGCGCATGCGCCTAAGACGGCGCGCGATGCTAATTTTCCTTACGCAGTTGGATGATCCGGTGATTGCTGAATCCTTTGCGCGAGCCACGCGAATGCTGGGGAAACAGCATCTAATTCTTGCTGGTGTGCTGTCACCTCTCTCCCTCAGTCCGATGTTTTCTAGGGACGATGCCGCAACGGTGGACGATGTTTATGCGCGATTGGCCAGCCATACGGCTTGGCGAGGGTTGGAGCAAACGCAAATCGAATTGCGACGCCAAGGGGTTCGATTGACTCTGCTTGAACCGGGCACGGCGGTTGAGCAACTGGTGAAACTCTACGGTAATGCTAAGCAGAGGCAATTGCTATGATCATCGACTTAGCGCGTTTTGTGCAGGCTGGTCGTCCTCATTGGGAATCGCTTGAACAGATGCTGACGCGTCTTGAAAATGATCCGCAGCAGCAAATGCCTGTTGCTGAGTCGATTCGTTTTCATTCCTTATATCAAAGAGCTGCCGCCGACTTGGCCCGCATGGAACCATTTGCCTCTGATTCTGATCTTCGAACTTACTTGGAGAACTTAGTAAGTCGAGCTTATGGAGAAATGCAGGAACGCACCAGTCGGGGTCGATTCCGGCCATGGCATTGGTTGGCAGTTACTCTGCCAGTTGCATTCCGCAGACGAGTAACTGCGTTTCAGTTGGCTGTGTTACTCACATTGGCAGGGTGCGCATTTGGAGCACTCGCGGTTTCAATGGATAAAGAGGCGAAGGCTGTGGTTTTACCGTTTTCACACTTACAAGGCACACCGGCGGAACGAGTGTCTCAAGAAGAGAGTGGTCGCAGTAAAGATCTGGAAGGCAAAAAGGGAAACTTTGCTGCCCAGTTAATGCAGAACAACATTCGGGTTAGCATTACCGCCATGGCCCTGGGGATGACTTACGGCATTGGCACCATCATTGTACTGTTTTATAACGGCGTGGTACTAGGTGCCGTCGCTTACGATTACATTTCCAGCGGATTTAGCACGTTTTTATTTGCATGGTTACTGCCCCATGGGGCGACTGAAATCCCCGCCATTTTGCTGGGTGGACAAGCTGGCCTACTCATCGCTCATGCACTGATTGGTTGGGGTAGTCGCGACAATCGTCGGGAACGAATGCGGGCGGTGGCACCAGATATTGTCACTATTATCAGCGGTGCGGCTCTGTTGTTGGTGTGGGCCGGAATAGTGGAATCGTTCTTCTCGCAGTACCATGCGCCTGTGCTGCCTTACTCGGTAAAGATCGGATTCGGAATGTTGGAATTAATCCTGCTTACTTTGTATCTGGCCTTCGCCGGAAGAGGGCAGGAGTAACTGTGACCACTTACGAAGGCAGCATTCTCACCATTCAAACGCCAGAAGGCGTGACCTTTCGTCTGCCACTGGCCAGTCCGGTGACGCGTATGTTGGCCTGCTGTTTGGACCTGTTGATTTCCGGTGGCATCGCAGCAATGATCACTCAATTTCTGGCACCACTGGCGCCGATTTCTAAGGACTATTACGCAGCCATCACGGCACTGATTTACTTTGCGGTGAACTTACTCTATTCGATGGTAACAGAGATAGTTTGGCGAGGGCAGACTCCCGGTAAGCGTATCTTGAAGCTGCGTGTGGTGGATTCCCAGGGGCTGCGGCTGGATGCCAGCCAGTTGATCATCCGTAACTTACTTCGCCCGGCGGATATGCTGCCAGTGTTCTACTTACTGGGTGGAATGGTTTCCATTTACCAGCGCTTTGGGCAGCGTCTGGGCGATATTGCTGCGGGAACGGTGGTGATTCGTGTGTTGGACCACAAGCAGCCTTCGCTGGAAAATGTTTTTGGCGCTAAGTTCAATTCGCTGGCCGAACATGGCCATTTAGCAGCAAGGCTGCGTCAAAAAGTGACCCCGCATCTGGCTTCGCTCACGTTGGAGGCGCTGTTGCGGAGGGACACTTTGGAACCGCAAGCTCGATTGGAACTGTTTGGAGAGTTAGCCGGATATTTCAAAAGCCAAGTGCCATTTCCGTCAGAGGCTGTGGAACAGTTAGCGGATGAACAGTATGTGCGAAATGTGGCAGAAATCCTTTTCCGCAGTTAATTCACGTCGCTTTGTTATAGAAGTCCCGTTGGTAAGCTGGCAGGCAAAACTGCCTGCCACAGTGCCCAGCATGTGCAGAATCTAGTTGGATGAAAGGAGCCAACCGGGACCGATGATGGTAACCGTGGCGAAGCGCAAGGCGTAGCCGCGAGGTGAAGTTGAAAGAAGCGTGTAGCAAACTCTCGACCGTAGGAACACGAATCGGCAGTGAGGTCGGGTGCGGGCGGCAAGCTGGCTGGGAACAGCGAAGCCCAAAGTTCATCAAGACGCGTGAGGTAGAGCCGGACGGGGCGAGGGAAAGATTTTGCACCTTACCTGGGGAGATCTCCCGCTTGAGAGAGGGGGGAGAAGTCAGCAGAGGCCGTAGTAGCGAAGAAGGCTGGTAGTGCGGCTGGAGCGAAGGGTTGAAGAACTAAAAGAACGGAGCTAAAGAGGGAACTGGAAGGGCCCAAAGAGACCCGAAGATTCGCAGTGGCCAACTCATTGGTGGCACCCATGCGAATCTGCAGTGACAGAACTTCGGAATAGTTGACAGCGGAAATCTCCGCGCCACCCAACAGGCTGGTAACTAGCTCATGTCCCGTTTCGGCGAACAGCGCGGCCAGAAGCGCAGAGGCATCCAGTACAACTGCCGGCTTCACTCGCGGTGAGCCTCTTGTTTGCGGTCGGACAGGAAGTCATCCACCACACTTTCGCCGGGTTTTTTTAGAAGGCTCAATGCTCGTTGAACTTGCTTTAATGCCTGCAAAGGAGTGGAAAGGCGCAGTTCCCCATCTTCCAGGCGCACGATTAGCTCTGAGCCTTCGGATAATCCAAGGGAGTTATGGAAAGGATGGGGAATTATGATTCTTCCCCATTTTACCCGTAAAGTTGGGAATGCCGGTCCTTCAACTCTACTCGTAACTACTCTGCGCCTTCTGATTCCAACTCGTCGGTTGGTCTGGCGACCCAAACATAAATGGTAGGTAGTAGCAAGATGCTCATAAATAGAGTGGCAATCAGGCCGCCGACGATTACGATGGCAAAGGGCCGTTGGGAATCGGAACCAATGCCGTGCGACGTTGCGGCGGGGAGCAGACCCAGGGTGGCTACTAACATGGTCATCATGATGGGGCGAAGTCGGCGAACGGCACCATCCACTGCGGCGTTGATTACGGACTCCCCACGGGCGCGCAGTTGATTGATGTACTCCACCATAATCAAACCTGTTTGGACGGAAACGCCGAACAACGCCAGAAATCCCACACCGGATGACACGCTGAAGTGGGTGCCTGTGGCGTACAACGCGAGCAATCCGCCGATGGGGGCAAGGGCGATGTTCACCATGATCAGCATGGACCATTTGAGCGAATGAAACACTGTGTATAGAATGATAAAAATCATGAGTATGGTAATGGGCACCATCACCGCTAAACGCTGTTGAGAGCGCTTCTGGCTTTCATACTCTCCGGCCCATTCCAGACGATATCCTTCGGGCAGTTTTACCTGCTGGCCTACCTTGGCGATTGCCTCTTCGACAGTGGACCCAAGGTCCCGCCCACGAACGCTGTACTTGATGGCAATATATCGCGAACCGGACTCGCGGTAGATCATAGATGCGCCGTCTTCCAAATGGACGTCGCACACTTGACCAAGCGCAACACGTTCGCCGCTGGGTGCCAGAATGCGGACATTCGCAATGTCTTCAGGAGTCTTTCGGAACTCTTCCAGATAGCGGACAACCAGGTCGAACTTGCGCTCGCCCTGCAATAGCTGACCGACAGCTTTGCCCCCTGCGGCCGTCTCAATTGCATCCTGAACGTCCACAACATTTATCCCAAATCGATCGGCCTTTTCGCGGTTCACTTCAAGGTTCAAATTCGGTTGGCCAACAATACGGAACACACCCAAATCGGCAACTCCAGGGATGGTGTTCATGGCCCCCACAATTTTGTCGGCAGTGGCTTCCAGGGTTTTCAAATCTGTGCCGTACACCTTCACGGCCAGTTGCCCTTTCACACCGCTCATGGCTTCTTCCATGTTGTCGGCAATTGGTTGAGAGAAGTTCCACAGGACGCCGGGGATCTTGCTTACCTCTTTATTCATGGCATTGACCAGTTCGTCTTTCGTATGGAACTGCGACCGCCATTTGTCATGCGGCATCAGATCCACGAAATATTCGGTGTTAAAAAAGCCCGCTGAATCGGTACCGTCATCGGGGCGGCCCAGTTGAGAGACTACTTGAGTGACCTCTGGAAATGCCGCAAACATTCGGCGAGCTTCTCGCGTGATTCGTTCGGATTCTGTTGGTCCTACGCTGGAACCCAAAGTGCCTCGAGCCCACACTGCGCCTTCATCCAAGTGCGGTAAAAACTCTGATCCAATGGCACCGCTGGCAGCAAGAAGAATGCTTCCGCAGAGTGCCAATATCGCCGTACCAACTGTGATCCAACGGTGACCAATGCACCAGGTCAACATGCGGCGATAGACGCGCTCCATCCAGGCAAGTATCGGATTGTCCCATTCATGGGCACCGTTGCGGAACAGGAAACTGGCCAGTACAGGCGCCAGCAACATGGAAAAAACCAAAGCTCCTAATAAGGCGAAGGCAACGGTCCAAGCCATGGGGCGAAACAATCTACCCTCAACATGTTCCAGGGTAAAAATCGGCAAATAAGCGGTGATGATAATTCCGATGGCGTAAAAAACCGGGCGCTGCACTTCATGGGCAGCTCGGGTGATTTTTTGAAGAATAGTGAGGTTTTGCTCATCTTTTCGACCCACATGGCGCAAAATATTTTCTACCATCACAACTGCACCATCCACCACCATGCCGAAATCCAGTGCACCCAGGGAAAGCAGATTGGCTGGAATATGTCGCAAGTCCAGCAGGATAGATGCAAACAGCAGAGAGAATGGAATGGTGCAGGCAACAATGAGAGCGCTGCGGATATTGCCCAGAAAAAAGAAGAGGATCACCACCACCAACAAGATGCCTTCGGTGAGATTGTGCATCACGGTATGGGTGGTGAATTCCACTAGATCACCCCGATCCAAGTGCGGGACTATCTTCACCCCGGCTGGTAGAAAATGTTCATTCAGTTCTTTCACCTTGGCGTGGATTCCGTCAATCGCCCGATCAAATTCGGCACCTTTGCGCATCAGCACAATTCCTTCCACGGCATCGTCATCGTCCACTACCTGTTTATTCGATAAACGAGTTGCCTTGCCCACTTTTCCAAGGCGAATCTTTGGACCTTGAGTGACCACGGCAACATCGCGCACGCGGACGGGGATCCCGGCTTGGACCTTCAGCACCGTCTGTCCAATATCGGAGGTGTTGCGCATGAGTCCCAGTGCGCGCACGTTGAACGCCTGTTGGCCATGCTCAATAAAACTGCCACCGGCGTTAATATTATTTGCGGCAAGCGCTTGTTCCACTTGGGCGATACCAATGCCATAGGCGGCAAGACGGTTGGGGTCAACCTGCACCTGGTATTCCCGCGTCATGCCGCCGAAGCTGGAAACGTCTACAACATTGGGTACTGACTTGAAGCGTTTTTCTAACTCCCAATCTTCAATGGCCTTCAACTCTGTAACGTCAAAGCGCGGGTTGGTACTTTTCACGGTGTACAAATAAATCTGCCCCACGGGACTGTAATCAGGCCCAAGAGTAGGATTCAAACCAGCGGGCCAAGTCATCTGGGATAGCTTTTCCAGGACCTGTTGTCTGCTCATAGGATTATCGGCATCATCGTCGAAAATGAGGCTGACTACGGAGAGTCCGAACAGCGAAACTGAACGAAGCTTCTGCAGGTGAGAGACGCCATTGGTTTGAGCCTCAATGGGAATGGTGACTTGCTGTTCCACTTCTTCCGCTGCTCTACCGGGCCACTGCGTGATCACTTGGACCCAGGTGTTGGCAACGTCAGGATAAGCTTCAACGGGTAATTTATAAAATGAAAATGCTCCCCATATCAGCAGCAGGATTCCAATTCCTGATACCAACAGCCGTTCCCGAAGAGCAAAATCTACAAGTCGCTTAATCATAGTTGGCCCTTTATTGGTTCTCGCCTGAGGAGGACATTTGCAGTGCCTGGGCTACGATTCGATCTCCGGGTTTAAGACCACTCAACACTTCTTGCATGCCATCGCCCACCTGCGCCCCTGCTTGCACTTCAATGCGACGAAAGTGTTTTGTATCTGATGGCACAAACACCCAATCGCGGTCATGCAATCGTAGAAAAGCGCTGGAAGGTGCTATGGACCGTTCTCGCGATAATTGTGATCGGAACGTCACCACAGCGAACATCCCTGGGCGCAAAAGTCCCGCTGCATTATCCAGTTCCAGGCGGACCTTGGCGGTTCGCGTTGCGGGGTCAAGAATTCTGGATATGTTGCTGACGCGGCCGCGCAACAGCCTGTCAGGATAGGCATTCAGCCGGAACTCCGCAAAGTCTCCCATGCGCACTTGCGCTAAATTATTTTCGTAGACATCGCACAAAACCCAAACCCGGGATAGGTCGGCGATGGTGAACAAGTTCGGGGAATTGTCTAACGACTTGACGCCAGCCCCGCCAGTCACATTCTGCTCAACGATGACGCCTGTGCTGGGGGCGGTAATTTCAATGACGTGCGACATTGTTTTAAGGTCGCCGCCAAGCAGGGTAATTTTTTGCCCTGCGGTTTCAATGTCGAATTTGGCTCGTACATCTACATCGTCAGCAATCTGTAAATCCTTCTCTGCGATGGCGCCACGCGAGAACAATAGCTTGGCCCGATCCAGTTGACGACGGGCAATTAATTCATCTGCTTGAAACTTTCTGTAATCAGCGATTGCCGAACTCAGATCCTGACTCACCATCTTCAGCAGCAGTTGCCCCTTCTTCACTTCGTCACCCAACCGAGCATGAATTTCAATGACCCGTCCGCCAGTCAGTGAATTTACGGGAACCGTGCGGCTGACATCGGGGGCCACGGTTCCATTGGCTGGAACCTCATCGGCAGAACGTCGAGCGGTAACGGTCGCCAACGTGTATTGTTCTGGATGCTGCACTTCCAGAATGGAAGCATCTGGGGCGGACTCTATCTTGGTGGGTGTCTTTTCGCTGGCATCCACCAAGCGTTCGACGGAACAACTGGTTAGGCTGTAAAGCCCAACCACCAAAACCATTTCGAATAAAGTAAGTTTCATGGAATCACCTCCCGTCCGATTGCAAAACTAAGTTGATTGACCGCGGCCAAGTAGGCAGCGATCAGGTTGCGGTAATTCAATTGAGTATCGCGATACGATTTTTGCGCATCCAAAAACTCAAGCAGGGACGCTCCCCCATTGCTATAGGCGAAGGACACTGTCTCGCGAATATCTGCCGATTGCGGCAAGTACCGTTCCCGATACGGCTTCAATAGTGCGGCAATGCTTTCGAGCGAAGCATAGGAAGAATCAACGTCACGATAAATGTTTGAGCGGATGCCCGCGCGAATCTTATCCACCCGTTGAATCACCAACGAGGTCCGCTCCTTTTCCCCTTGGTTGCGATCAAAAAATCGCAGAGGAATAGAAAAGCCCACCCCAATGGTGTTGTGCGGTCCGACGCGAGCATAATCAGTAATCAGCGTGGGGTCTGTGGAGCCGTTGGCGAAGGCAAGCCGATTATCGGCCTTGGCCTTTTCCACTCCCGTGGTTGCCGACTTCAGATCAGGACGAGTTTCAAGAGCGGCAGCGCGACTCTCTTCCAGCGTGATCTGGATTGGTTTGAAATCGAACTCGCCAATCACGTCAAAGGATTCAATGGGCTGTTGTTCGTTCATCAGGGCCAGCAACGCAATTTTGGCCGTCTGCACATTCACTTGGGCATTCACGGCATCGCTTTCAAATTGGACCCTTTGCAGTTCGACACGCTGCAGGTCGATGCGTGAAATGTCGCCAGCCTTTTGCCGTTCACGGTTCACGTCCACAACGCGATCATAGTGCCTCAGGTTTTCCTCAGCCAATTCCAATACGGCCTTGCCTTGGAGAACGCGGACAAACGCATCGCGCAAGGCGAAGGTAAGCTGGCGGTCCAGGTCGGCTAAATCTGTTTTGGAAACAGCAGTGGCTAGACGCGCACTTTCCACTCGAAGCTGTCGTTTATTGCGGCGCTCTACGAGTTGGCTGACGGCCTGGGTCCACTGAATGGCTCCTAACGGTCGATAGGGATTTGTTGAGAATAGACTGTTCTGGTCCTCGGTGGAAGTGAGGATAGGATTGGGTCGGAACCCTGCTGTGGTCTCATTCGCGCGGAATTCCTGAACGAATAATTCTCCGGCAAGGCGATTGGGATTGTTCTTTTTAAAGTGCTCAGTGACCTGATCCCAGGTTAGCGGCGACTGTGCGGCAAGAGTGCCGACGGCCAACATTGCTCCTAGAATGGGCTTGAGCACGCACCGAAATGGTGACGTCATATGACCTCCTAAAAATCAATCAACTGTGGTTTGGGATTTGATTTAAGGGGAGGAAGGAGGACCGCGATCCAATGCAACCGTGCGGTCAAACGGGGTGGTTGGCGCAGGCTGAGTTGGCAGAAGTGAAGAAAGGATGACGAAATGTGGGGTGAGAGATGCAGTAGCCTGAGGCACCGCAGCATGAATTAAATGGCCTAAAATGCTATGGTGGGGATCATCGGAATCATCATCGCAGTTGGCTGATGCAAGGACCCGAATGTTACCGGTCAGCGCTGGAACGGGCGTAATGTCAAAATCGTCAGCAAGGCAGGCAGCGCACAATAGCAGCAAAAATATACTGCGCAGAGTTTCTGCGCTGCACCATCCGAAAGCTTTGCTTCTAAGACTCACTTTACACAAGCGTACAGATTTTATGGGAACGAGTGTATCCCGTCAGTAAGGGATAAAGATCGGGCTGAACGGGTTTCGGAGTCCTCCTTTAGCGGGAGGACTTCAGGCTGTAAATCATTATTTCGCTTCAGACCCGTCGGCATTTACCATTACCTCTGAAGTTTTTTTGCCCTTCTTGGTGATGACTGCTTCGTAAGTGACAACTTTACCTTTGGTCAACGTTTCCACTTTGCCGATTTTACCGCCCATCGCCATCTTTTCAATGGCCGCTTTGGCGGCAGCGGGAATGGCGTCTAACGACACTTCTTCTTCAACGGAAAGTACTGCGCCGGTGGCGTCCACCATCAGATCTCGACCGTGGCCATTCACTTTGGATTCCACTTCGTAAACTGTTTTGCCGGCTTCAGTTTCCTTGGACACCTTTACGTTTGTCGCGTTCTTAGTTTCTTCTTTAATTGTTTTTTGAACGGCAGCAGGAAGTTTGCTGATGTCCAAAGCGGCCATAGCAAAACTGCTCAGAGCCACAACTGCGATTGCACTGAATAACATTTTCATTTGATAATTCTTCTGGTTTATTGACCGACAACCAATAGCATAAAGCTACCTGGAATCATGGCGGGACGCGGGTTCTTTTTTTCTGCTGTTGCGGCTGGAGCGGGCCCGTACTTGGCCGCTGGCAAATACATTTTATGTGTTTTCGGATCAATGGTATTTGTCCGAGCGCCAGGGGCAGTAGTCACTGTTTCTGAAACCACATACTTACTACCGAACATCCGCACCACAGTCACGGTGCCCTCACCATTTGAGCTGAATACCAGCCCGGTGCCGGGGTCGAAACTGACACCGTCGGAACCTTCGCCAATGGGCAGCGTGACAATTACTTTTCCTGTCATTGCATCTGAAATGGCCATTACTTTATTGCCACATACAGAAAAGATATGGTGACGCTGAAAATCCATAGCCAGGCCTGTAGGATCTTCACAGCCCGCCAGCACATAGCGTTTGGTCACGGCACCCTTGGCCACGTCGATTTCTGCAATCTCGTGTGTGTCCTCAATATTGACCCACATTTTACCCTTGTCATCTCCTGTTGGAAATTCGGGCTTGCCGCCCAGTGGGATGGTGGCCAAAACCTTCCCTGAGCTCGCTTCAAACACAGTGGCGTCTTTGGACCGACCGTTGAATGTGACCACATGATTGGACTTTTCGTCGTAAGCAATCGCATCTGGATTTTCACCGGTCTTCACTTGTCCCAAAGGTTTCAGCGTTTTCAAATCGAAGATAGTGACGTTGTTGGTGCGGCCATTGCTGGTGAATCCGCGATTCAGTTTGGGGGCCAGAGCAATGCCGTGCACGCCAGAAGTATCCAGAATTTCGCCGACTACTTTTTCCGTATCCAGGTCAAGAACTACGACCTTGGTGGCATGAGAAATGTAGAGTCGGCGAGCAGCGGAATCCACTGTCAAATAGTCCCACCCGCCTTCACCACCGATTGCAATTGTTCCGATAACGCGATGGGCGGCTGGTGCAGCGCAGGCGATCAACACGCCTAATAAAAAACAAGTTAGAGTCTTCTTCATTCTAAACCTCACTTTCAAGCTAATCTTGCATTCTGAAGATTGTCTGAAACCAAGGTTGCTTACACCGCTTTTTCAGATTTACGGCATATCATCTAAGTAACAGAAGATGCGAATCCTGATTGTAGAGGACGAAAAGCGAATGGCGCAGTTACTTCGGCAATGCCTGGCTGAAGAAGGGCACGTTACTACACTGGCGAGTGAAGGCAAAGAAGGCCTGAGCCTTGCACTTACGGAATCTTTTGACATGCTTATTTTGGATGTGATGCTGCCGGGATTGGATGGCTTTGGAATAGTGAAACGGCTGCGTTCGGAGCGAAATCAGACGCCAATTTTGATGCTAACCGCTCGCGATGCTACGCAGGATATTGTTCAGGGATTGAATCTTGGAGCTGACGATTATCTAACCAAACCATTTTCACTTGAGGTGCTGATGGCAAGGGTAAAAGCAGTTGCTCGAAGGGGTCCAATTGCGCAGTCTGTGCGCTATGAAGTTGCCGATCTATCTATGGATCATGGGGCCCATGTGGTTCGGCGGGGGACTCGCAGCGTCAATCTTACTCGAACTGAATACGCTATTTTAGAACTGCTTTTGCGCAATGCAGGAAGGGTTGTGACAAGGGATGCGTTGATTGAAATTGTTTGGAGCAGAGATTCCGATATTGAAAGTAACACGCTGGATGCCTTTGTGCGGCTGCTTAGGGCGAAGGTGGAATCGCCAGGGGAAATCCGGTTGATCCACACCATCCGAGGGGTTGGTTACTCAATCTTTGTAAAGGAATGATGGCCACTTACTCCATTCGTTTTCGGCTGACTGTCTGGTATTCGGCGGTGCTTCTTTTAGGATTAGTGCTGTTTGGACTTTCCATCTGGTTTGCGCTGGACAACTTTCTGATTCGCAGTGTGGATTTGCGACTTACGCAGCGGATTGAAGGCTTACAAAAGGTGCTGGAAGTGGAGGGCCCTCAAGTGGACAGCGCCGGTCTTGCTGCAGAACTTGCTGAGTTCGCCAAAGAAGTACCCAACGGGGAATTGATTGAGTTACGGGATAGTTCAGGCAAACAGTTACTTCCTGCCGGACATACGCCGTTGATTGTTGCGCCAATGGAATGGAAGCAGCCAGCATTCCGCACCGTGGGAGGGGTTGGTGGTGCCATTCGTATGTTGAGTGATCGCATCACTTACAACGGCATCACTTACAATGCTCGCGTTGCCGCGCCGCTGAATGAGGTACAGGAAATTATGGGAGCACTGCGCAATCTTTTGCTTTTTATGATTCCAGCTATTTTACTGGGTGCTTACCTGGGTGGTTATTGGATCAGTCGGCGGGCGCTTAGTCCGGTGGATGAAATCACCAGCATCGCCCGTTCTATTAGTGTTCAAAACCTTTCTTTACGATTGAAGGTGCCGCAAACGGGCGATGAATTACAACGAATGTCTGAAACGTGGAATGAGTTGCTGGCGCGTCTGGAAGGTGCTGTGCAACGGATCCAAAAATTCACCGCCGATGCGTCGCATGAGCTGAGAACGCCACTTACTTTGATTCGCACTACATCGGAATTGGCGTTACGCAGGGAGCGATCGCCGGATGAGTATCGTAAGTCATTAGTTACGATTCAGCAGGAGTCAGAGCGGATGACTCAACTTACAGAATCGCTACTGACACTGGCTCGGGCTGATGCTAGTGGCACGGAATTTCTTGTATCGGAAACAGATTTGAATGGCATCGTCGCGGATGTTCTGTTGCAAAGCCTGCCTATTGCTGAAGGGAGCGGGCAATTTCTGAAGCAGGCTTTGATGGCCGGACCCGCCGTTGTTTTAGCGAACGAAGATGCTGTGCGCAGACTTCTATTTATTTTGGTTGATAACGCGTTGAAGTACACAGGGCGGGGTGGTTCAATTACGATTTCTACGATGGCTGAAGAAGCGGGGATTGTGCTGGCAGTGGAAGATACCGGGGAGGGGATTCCTGCGGAATCGGTGGGTCATATTTTTGAACGATTCTATCAGGTAGACACTGCTCGAACGGATCGTGATGGGGTAGGGTTGGGCTTGTCGATTGCGCAGATGATCGCGCAGGCTCACGGGTCGAAAATTCTGGTGGCTAGTCAGTTAGGTTTGGGTGCGAGATTTACGGTGTTGTTTAGTAGGGGTTCCATGTATGACAACCGCTGAGAGTTTCGCGTGAAGGTCGCCAAAAGGGGACACGCTGGTCTGGCGACTCGCTGATGGCAGTTGTGCATGTTGGGTGGAGGTCGGTTGCTTGGGCCAGACCCAACATGCCCCCCGTTCGTTCGGCTTGCATTTCCTGGCCCCTGGATTGGCTACATGAAGTAGTCTTTCACTTTGTCAAACAAGCCCTTCTCTTCTGGCTCATTGGAGGCTGGCAGAATTTCTGCTAACTGTTCCAGCAACTTGCGTTGTTCGCGAGTTATTTTCCTGGGCGTGCGCACTTCTATGTGGACAAACAAATCTCCGCGACCGTGACCGCTTAACACTGGGACACCTTTGCTGCGGAGCCGGACGTCATCGCCGTGCTGTGAGCCTTCTGGTACTTTGACGCGCTCCAGGCCGTCGAAGGTTTGAACGTCAACCTCAGTCCCTAATGCGGCTTGGGCAATGTTGATGGGGACACGACAATGCAGGTCGGCATCTTTCCGATCAAATATGGAATGTTCCTTGACGCGGATGACGACGAACAGATCGCCCGCTGGCCCAGCGTTAATGCCTGCCTGACCTTCGCCAGTCAAACGCATGCGAGTGCCAGTGTCCACGCCCGCAGGAATATTTACGCGCAGTTTCCGTTCGGTGCGATTGTAGCCTTCGCCATTGCATTTCTTGCAAGGTCTGCGCACAATTTGACCGCGGCCTCCGCATTGCGAACAGGTACGGCGGATGGATAAAAAGCCTTGTTGAAAAACCACTTCACCACGACCGCGGCACATGGGGCAGGAAGTTAGCCCATCACTGGCTTCAGCGCCGGTTCCTTTGCAGGTTCCACAGCTTTCCAGGCGCGGCACTTGAATATCGGCTGACATGCCGCGAATGCAATCTTCCAGTGTGATCTCCAAATCGTAACGAAGGTCTTCGCCTTTCTGGGCGCGGTTACGGGAACGGCCTTTGCCGCCAAACACATCGCCAAAGCCGAAGAAATCGCCCAGGATATCGCCGAAATCCTGAAATTGATTGGGGTCAAACCCTTGCCCGGCACCGGCGACGCCCTGATGACCATAATGATCGTAAGCGGCGCGTTTTTGGGCGTCACTGAGGACGGAATAGGCTTCCGCTGCTTCCTTGAACTTTTCTTCGGCAGCGCCATCGCCAGGGTTGCGGTCTGGATGGTACTTCATCGCCAGCTTGCGGTAAGCGCTTTTTAGGGCACCTTCGTCAGCCTCACGATTTAGCCCTAATATTTCGTAGTAATCGCGCTTTGTCACTCCACTGCTACCTTAACCAACGCCGGACGCAACAGGCGTCCTTTGAAGTTGTACCCTTTCTGAAATTCGGCCAAGATTGTTTGGTCTTCGGCATCGGTGCCGGATACACGGTCAATTGCATGATGCAAGTTAGGATCGAACTTGGCACCCAAAACCTCCAATGGTTCCAGGCCAAGTTTTTTCAGGCTTTCTACCAGGCGGGCATGAATCAATTCCATACCTTTGGAATACTCTTTGTCTGCGCATTCCACTTTCAGTGCACGTTCCAGATCGTCCACCACGGGGAGCAGACTTTCGGCCATCCCCATGCTGGCATGATCGCGAATTTCCATTTTTTCGCGTTCCATGCGTTTGCGGAAATTTTCAAATTCGGCACGAGTGCGCAGCAATAAATCCTGGGCCTCATTTTTGGCGGCCACCAGGGAATCCCGTTCGGCAGTCATCGCGCTGAGGGGATCAAGATCTTGTTTTGAGGCGGAATCGGCCTCAGCTTCCATACCTTTTGGGCTAGAGGCTTCATTCGGTTCCATAGTTTCTATCACAACTTCATTTTACCCGAAATCGGATTTAAGCAGAAAGGGCTTCCAATGTTTCGCCCACATGGAAGACCGCAGCCACCACTTGAGCGTAATCCATACGCAACGGACCAAGCACGGCGATTTTTGCGGAAAGCCCGTTGGGCAGGTTCACGGAAAAGCCGATGAGGGAAAGATCTTCCAGGCTGGAATGGATTTCCTTGAGCCCCACCTGGACGCTTACTTCGCCGGTCCCAGACTCAAGAAACCGATCCAGCAGTTCAATCAAGCGACGCTTTTCTTCCAAGGTACGGAACAGGTCGCGCATTTTTTCGCGTTCAAAAGGCAAGTCTCCGGCAACCAGGTTGGCGGTACCTTCCAGATGAATTTCCGGCGTCAGCCCGATGTCGAGAAGACCTTTTTGATACAACAGCTCAAGGTTTTTCAGGATGGCGTCGTAAGTAGCGCTTTCCTGTTCTGTGCGACGCTTCAGTTCCCGTCGGATGTCGATCAGCTTCCAACCACTGAAGCTTTCGTTGACGTAATTGCGGATGCCGTTGAGTTGATCCTGACTTACAGTAAGATGCAGATCCACAACGCGATTGCGCACCATACGGTCAGTCGTTTCCACCACCATCAAAACGCGATTTTCTGAAAGTGCAACCAGTTCCACATGCTTCAAGGTCTGGTTAGGTAATGGGATTACTGCGGCAATGCCGACGTTGCGGGTAATTTCAGTAAGCAGATGGGAGGAACACTCCACTTTCGCTTCCACAGTATCGGCCATGCGCAGTTCATTGCGCACACGGTGCATGTCAGCAGAGGCGAGCCGGCGGCCTGCCAAACCTTGGACATAACTTTGAAATGCTTTGGCCGTGGGGACGCGACCAGCGGAAGTATGGGGCTGAGCCAAGTAGCCTTCATCGACCAGATCTGCCATGACATTGCGGATACTAGCGGGGCTTAATTCACTGCCACGCAGACGCGACACGGTGCGTGAGGCAATGGGTTCGCCCGTGGCGATGTAGGCTTCAATGATGGAATGAAGAATGGCCTTGTTTCGCGAATGCTGTGGTGACTGAGTCAAGATAAATCTGTGCTGTCCACTAGCGAGCTTTAACAGATTGTAAAGAAAGGAAGAGCCGGTGCGCAACTCCCCTTAAGTACTAGTCTACTATTTTGGTACTTCTACATGTTGTGGATCGACAGCAGTTGAATTAATCTTTACGGTAGGTGGGTGTTGCAAACGAGTTTGCAGCACCGTGGTGAAAACCGCTCCCGTCAGTGGCCAGGCTCCGTATAATCGGTATAAAAAGGAGGCCCAGCGCGAGGGGAAGCGGTGTTTCACGAACCACGGGTTAAAGGCGAACAGTTCTCATGCACAATTGAGGCACCAGGATTGCTGGGGGCTCAGTTATACCTGTTCGCCTTCGCCTGAATCCGCAATTGCGGATTCCAGCTCGCCAAAGGTCGAATAAGTCAATAGTGAAAGATACCAGAAAGTACTGGAACAAACAATTACCTAAATGCAGTACTCCAATCGAATTAGAACTAACTTGGATTGTAAGTACTGTAAGTCACGGGTACTTATTTGGGCCGGTTAATTTCAGCAATCATGGCGTCTGTAAATGCCTGGACAAAGGGGAGACCTTTCTTGGCCAGATTTTCGGCAGTCATGTAGTCGATTTTCAGATCGGGGTGGACGCCGACGTTTTCCAGATAGTTGGTCACTGGATATCCGGTGATGGCCACTGCGTTGGGTCGTACCAACAGGGTTTGGGTGGCTCTGGAGAAGCCTTCAGAATAGAAACCTACTGGGATGAAGTCCCCTATGGAACCGCCAGCACCAGCGGTACGCATACCCACCACGGGACCGCGCTTATTGTCCTGATAGATGGCGGCAAACAGATCTCCGGCCGATGTGGTGAATTCATCGGTAAGCAAAATAGTGGGCTTGCTGTAACCGGTGGCGGCACCATTGCTGCTGGCAGATGGGGCAACATCGAGAATAAGGCCACAAACGGGGAGAGAACCGGTGCGCCCGCGATTTTCGTTATAGGCGGTTTCAATATCGTGTGTGATACCTGTTAGCCAGATTATTTCATTGGGAGTGGCTCCTAAATCTAAGGCATCGGCAAGGCTCTGTTGGAAGGAAATCACCAAATCGATGGTGGGGCGAACTTCCTGCCCAACGCCCCGGAAAGGTTTGGTGGTGAGGCTGCCGAACAGGGACTGTGCGTAGCAGCCGTAGCCACCGGGATTGCGCATGACGTCCACCACTACGCCATCGGTATTGGCGTTGAAAAAAGTGATTTCGGTATCGAATTGCCGGGTTGCCAGGCTGAGTAAGGAGAAGGGCAACGGTGCAAAATCGGCGATGCGGATGTACCCAATTCTCTTACCTTGGGCGATGTAAGTTCCGGAATAGAAGTAATCGGTGGTACGCCTGCCCAAGCGCTGGACGAAGCCGCTGGGTGGGTCAAAAACCGGACGCGGATCCTGATATCCCAACACTTGTTGAGTAGGGGGATCGGCAACAGGCTCTGTGGAAATGATTTCGGCTTGCTGATCTGGTTCTGGCTGATCTCTTTCTTGCTCATCTGGTTCTTGCTGATCTGGTTGAGGAATCTGTCGTTTGGGGCGTCCTTTCAAATACTGCAATCGCACCAGATTTCTCATATAAGAAAGGGTGTCGCTCAAATCCTGCTGCAAGTTGGAAACGGGAAGCTTGTTACTTTTGGGGGCGAGGTGGGCCAGGCGGGGAGCAGGAACAGGCCCGATCTTTTTCATGGGATAACCGGATTTGATCCAGGTGATGGTGTAGGTTGCGGTGACTCCGCTCTTCAATTTAATGACGACTGCGGCGGTATCGCCAAGTTCTACGGCACGTGGCACTTGCGACTGAGCCCGATAGGTAAGCTTATCGGCCGCCCAGCGGCGGGTGGAAAGAGGGTTGGCGTAGGAATCAATCTTCATTAATTCGGTCAACAGATCGGCGGCGGGTTGCCCATCAATGGAAATAAGTTCGTCGCCAACATCGAAGGGATAGGTTCTGATGGGCAGCAGGGATCGGCTGACAAAGTCAATGAGCACTTTCCCATCGTAGATGTCGACGTTAAAGGGCAGTTCGGCGGAAAAGCTGGAGGGGTTGAAGTAAGTATCGTGAGCATCGTTCAGGCTACCGACGTATTCGGCCATGATCTGGTAGAACTCCAAATCGTCCTTGGCAACGCGAGCACGTTCCACCCAAGGGGCAAGGTTTAAGAGGTCGAACTGAAAGACATCGCGTTTCCATTCGTAGGGAGCGTATTGCTTGGCATAAAGACTGGCCAAAACCTGAATGTCCAACATCCTTTGGCTGGGGGTCATCTGGGCATGGAGCGGCAGAAGGGAGGCGACGCACAGAACCAAAGACGATAGTGTTTTCATTAATTATCCTTTTGTGAGAGGGTACTGCACACTAGTATCCCTTTCTTTGAATCGGCTGGGGAGCGGGGGTTCTTTATGTTGCTTGGGTAAACGAGGGGGGACTAGGTATCCGCAGATGGGACGCAGATAAAACTCGTAGTCCTTACGGGATGACCATCACTGGGGCTTGCCAGTAGGCTGCTTTCTGGGTTGCGGGGTCCAGCACTGTTACTTGCACCACATACTCGCCGGGTTGTAACTTACTCAAGGGTAGGCTGAACTTCAGTGGCATGGTTCTTAACCGGTTGGGTAGGACGTCTGTAACAACCATGGGTTGGGTCTCAAAGGATTTTACTCCATCGCTATAAAAAGTGACGTAGGATATCAAAGGCTGGGACTCTGCGGCTGTGGGTTGATAGGCTTGCAGATAGATGAACATTTCGCGGGCTCGGCTGAAGACTCGGGTGACGCTGGGGATCAGTTTTTGACCGTCTAAGACCAAGGGATTGGTGTTTTCACTCTTATCTTTTTCCTTGGATGCGTTGAACAGAGCGTCTTTCAAATTCACCCGTTGACTACTCAACACCACCGAACTGATGGGGATGCGCTTGTCTTCCTTGTTCAAATTGGGGATGGTGAATTTGTTGATGTAAGTGCCAATACGACCTGTTTCAGCGTCGCGAGCGAGGAACTTAACTACATACTTTCCAGGCAACAGAGTAAAGCCGGTATCGTACTGAATGGGGCGTTTGGATAGTTCTGCAGCGGTGGAATCGCTGAGCTTGATGTCCACTTTATCGCGCACGTTTTGAATGGTGGAACCGAACTCGTCTTTCACTTCGCCAATGAAATCAATGCGGGTATGTTCAGCGCCGCCTTTCCGAGCTAGAGCCAGTTCGCTGCCGGGGATCTTGATGATTAGCGGGACAAAATATTCGGCGCGGTTCAATTGGAAGAACCCAAGTTCCATGGCAATAGTAAGTTCAGTGATAGGATCGCCTAACATGAGCGCGTCTTCCAGTTGCCGCTCTTTGTCGGACACACTGAACTTATTGAACTGCTTACCCGCATAGTAACCTTGACGGTAATCGAGCTTGGCGGCGAGTCCGTTTGTGAGAGTAACTTTCACGCGACGAAATTTGCCGTCCAGGTTTTCGTTGCTGGTGTAGTAACCAAGAATGTAGTAACTGGTCACCGATTGCTGGGCTTGTACGATTCCAGCATCCAAGTTATTGCCGTTGAGAAAGGCTTTGCCGCCGGTATCGGAAGCCAGGGTATACAGCGTGTCCTGGGAGCGTTGGAAATTGGACGCAGCGGATAGTGCGGATGCGCCGGTATACATGCCGATGCCGCCGGGTGAGCCTTTGGTAGCATCGCCCAAGGGAGCTTCGGCCACCAGTCCGCGAGCATCCACTGGCCAGAAGGAAACACCGGAACGAACGGCAGCGTTGACTGTGGCATTGAGTTGGGCTTGATTATCCACACCATTCAAGCGCATGCCACCGGCGAAGTAGATGAGCGACTTCTTTTCGTTTAGCTGACCCAACATGCGGGCGGCAGTTTGCAAAGCGGCCAGTTGACGGTCTGTGGTGAAGACGGAAAATTCGCCATCATCCTGGCCGAAGGCAGCGCCGGTGTCGGCAGCGGCAGGATCGTTGGCCAGCGGCGGAGCATTTTCATCTTCGCCGATGATGAGGGTTTGCAAGGTGGCATCAAGCCGTTCGCGATTAGCGGTGAAATCCTGCAAGACGCGAACGGCTCCACCGGAAAAAGTCATGATGGCCATGAGGTCGGCGGAAGTCATTTGGGACTTGACGAACTTGCGGGCGGCGGCGAAGGCACGAACTTGATCGGGCAACTGCATGGCAGTCATATCGAAGTAAAGGGCCAACAGACGGCGATCGCGATACTTGGTTTCACCGGGCGGTTCGGGGGCAATTTGCGTATGCGCCAGGCGGGCGAAGGGTTGGACCTTGTTGATATCGGGCAGGCTGGCGGCTTCTTCAATCACTTTCTGAAATTCAAAGAATTTAATGGGCTGGGCGATGTTGTCTTCTGTGATGGCGAAGTCTTTGGCGGTAAGGCCTTCCACGTTCTTGCCGTTCTTATCTTTCACTACGACGGTTTCAATGACTAACTGGCTGGAAGCTTTGAAGGTGACACCGGGGTCGTTAGCGGGTCGGGCGTTAGTGCCAATTTGTTGGGCGCTGACTGAAACGGCGAGGAAGAAAATAAGTTTGCGCATTAGAACCTCACCCGGAATGTTGTTTGTAATGTTCTCATGCCATTTGCAATGGTCGGCGATCCGAACTGGGCGCTGTTGATGTTAGTGATCCAACTGGGGAAGGTGACTTTGTTGATGGGGTTGGACGCATCGACGCGGAAATCCATATTGAGGCGGTCGTTCAAACGAAATGCCCGGCCGAGTGATGCGACGGTGGTGAACTGTGAAGGTCCGGTGATGGAGTTGCGTCCGGCATTGCCCCAACGTCCGGTGGCGGGAGCGGCGAAGGCTGCGGGATTGAGATATAAGCCTTGGGATGCATTGTATAGCGGAGCACCAGTAACATCGGGTCGGATGCTCCCGGTGATACCAGTTCCACTTACATTTGAGAAATAGAGTGGAGTAAGTGGTAAGCCACTGCCGGAGCTGAGTTGGGCAACCAGGGTCCATTCCTTAAAGGCGCGACCACGCCATCCGCGCATCAGCATTCCACCTGCGGAGCTCATGCCGGTGGAGTATTGCATTTGCAGGTTAAGCAGATGTCGTTGATCGAAATTAGAAAGGCCACGTTCGGCGCGCAGGTTCAACCAGTCTTGGGCGATTAACTGCGAACCTCGACCGCCCAGGGCAGAATCGTCAATAGATTTTGAGTAAGTGTAATTAGCGGAAGCGGTGATGCCGTTGTGCATGCGGCGGCGCAATTGGAGCGTGCCCGCTTGACGGGTAGAGTTCCCGTTAGAGCTCAGGTAAGCGAAACCATGTGGGCAAGTGGGGCAAGGGTCTGGAGCACCGGCAGGATAGGTGTTGGGAAGCGATTTCTGCACTCCACGAGTCCCTTTGATGCCTAAGTAAGTGGCAGTCATAATGAGGGATCGTGGGAGGTCTTTTTGAACGGATAGTTGCCAGTTTTGAGCGTAGCCGACCAGGAAGTTGGGATCTACGGCGAAGGTGTTGGGAGTGGTGATGGATGAGGCCTTGAAGCCATTGGCCAGAGTAAGTGGATTGGCCGCCGTGTTGGCTACGCTGAAGCTCTTCGACAGCGGGGCTTGCTGGGACATCTGCTGGGCGATGGATTGATACACCGAGGTGTTGTAATAGACGCCGTAGCCAGCGCGAACCACTAATGACGATGCAGGCAGAGGTCGCCAGGAGATGGCTATGCGCGGTTGTAGGGCATGTCTTACGGGATTGATTAGGGAATCAGGATAGTGTTTGCCGGTAAGTGGGCCGGTTGGGTTGGTGGCAACTACGGGAGCTTGTCCGGTGAAGCCTGGGGCGAGGTCAAGGTTGACCAGACGCCCGTACTTTTCCGTGATGGGTGAACCGTATTCCCAGCGCAGACCAGCGTTCAAAGTGAAGCCGGGGCCAATGCGCCAATCGTCAGTGAAATAGGCATCGGCAAGGTTGGATCGGAAATATTTATCGGCATTGCCGAAGGCGATGGAACTGGTGTTAGGAATGCCGAGTAAGAAAGAGGCCAAGCCATCGTTGAAGGTGAACGTGCCGCGGGGATTTTCCTGGGAGATCACGTTGGATTGTTGCTTCTTGAAGTCGGATCCGAAAGTAACATTGTGGCGATTGTGGTTCCAGTAACTTTCCGCGGAGAGGCCGTTGGTTTGGTTGTGATTCACGGAGGCGATACCGTCACCTAGACTGGCGATGCCATTGGAAAAGTTTAACTGCGGAGGGCCCCAATTTAGAGGGTCCTGATTGTTGCCAGTTATGCCAGCAAGGCCCGATATGTTTTCACGATTGGCGAAGAAGGGTTTGTTGTTGATGGAAAGCTTGCTGAACTGGGCTCCCAGTGTGACAAAGAAGCGGGTGGTGTAGCTATGGCGCAAACTGATTCCGGTGTTGATACCGCTGACGTCGGTTGTGTTGAGGAATCCGAACACGTTGCCGTTATCGGAACGGGTGCTTTGCAAGGCAAACGTTCCCGACAGTTGATTTTTGCGACCGATGCTTTTGTTGGCGCGGGTATCGAGGCTGTCCTGATGGGTGGCGGCAAGCACGGGAATCTGAAAATTGTAGCGGTTGCTGCCGGTGAAGTTAGGCAACGGATAAACCTTCAACAATGCTTGCGCCTGCGGGCTGATGCGGTTCTGAGGAATTGCGTTGTTCGGGATGGGAAGGCCAGTGATGGGGTCGACTGCGGGAAAAATGCCTAGCCGTTCCGATACGGTGGGCATGAGCGCAGATTGGGTGACGGCACTGCGTTGACGCACCCACTGGTAATTGACGGTGAAGGTTGGACCGTTCTTTAGTAAGTGGGGAATCTTGATGGGTCCGCCAAAGGAGAACAGGCCAGTGACGCGGCTATAGGCGGGCTTGGGAGTGTCCTGGCCAGTAAGTGAGTAAGTGCGCGCATCAAAGGCGGAGTTACCTAGAATCAATCCCAAATTGCCGTTGTAAAGGGATCGCGCACCTTTGCGGAAGTTGCCGAAGGCGGGGATTTGGGAGAAGGGCGAACTGGCCCCATTGTTGCGAGTGCCGTTGATTAGGAATCCGTCGGCGGCACGTTGGCTGAGTTCGGCAGCGTCCTGATCGGAAGCGGGTTTGGTGTCGCTGGGTGGGGGCGTTCCTTGGGCGTTGAGGTCGGCCTTTTGAAACGCACCGGCAGTATTTTGAGCGATGGGGGCGGGGAGTTTGCCTTTCTTCTTGGTCTGGATTGGCGCTGCCTGGGCGATGGCTACTTCTGCTGGAGGAGGGGCGGCAGCTTTCATTTCGGCAATGGGCAGAAGTTTCATTTCCCAAACTTTGGATTCGGCACTGGGGAGGTCCTGCTTCATGGGAGAAAAGCAAAGCATTTCCACTTGGATGGCGAAGGTGCCGTCGGTGAGTCCGGTTATTAGGTAGGATCCTTGCGGATCGGTGGTGGCGGTTAGCTGCTTGCCGTTTTGAGTGGTGGTGACGGTGGCCCCGGGGATGGGCAAGCTGCCGAACGTGACTTGGCCGCGGTGGTCCGCTGCGGTGAGGGTGGCGATGGCCAACACGGATAGCAGAATGGTTTTCATTGGACGCAATACTCTATACATTGTTTGGGTGAGTTTGTTCCTAATTTGCGGAAGGCTTTTCCACGCTATCGATGACAATCATATCAACTGGAGCTTTCGCCGATTCCAGTTTGAGGCCGAGTTGTTCCTGGAGGGCGGTGAAAATTGAAGGTCCGGATTCATCGGAAGCTTGCTCCTTAATGTTTCCTTGTGCCGACAAATCAGCGGACTCGATTTTGACGTCGTATTTACCGGAAAGACCAGTTCGATCAATTACCGAACGTCCTAGAACGCTTGCCAAATAGAAGGCTAGATCCGGCATGGTCGTTTTAGTCGCTTCCATTTTCCCTCCGCCACTCCACATTCGTTGAGGTGCCGACTCTTTAGACTCCACCAGTTTGGAGCCGCTCTTTGCCAGGACCATTGCATATACGGGTGAGGATTTCTTTTCTATATGGACGGCTAATTGGAAACGCTCCGCCAAAAGGTTGCGAAGCCTTTCACGGTTTTGAGCCATGAATTGGTTCCGCTGCTGATCGTTTGGCTGCACCGGGTCCTTGGCTTCCTGAGGGTCTGACTTAGCTTGAATGTCATATTTTTCAGACGCGATCCAGGCCGGTCCACTGGAAATCTGAAAACCCCTCACGTCGTAGGCAAAAGAAATTAGGACTTTGAGTTCCATATTAGTGATAGTGATTCCACCCCCAGGGCTAGGTCCAATGCGCGATGACTTTGCGTTGGGGTCGGACGGTTTGATGGACGCTACTGCATAGGTAAGTGGCTTTGAGCCGCTAGGCTGCGTTTGAGCTCGTACTTCCGGCATGTTCACGATGCCGATAAGAACAGGCGCGGCAATGACAGCGATTCCAGCAGTTGCCAGAAGCAGTTTCTTTGTAAGGTTTACGTTCTGCTTCGCGCGATGAGTCATTATTTCTTCGATTCGTTTCTTGAGGTCGGCGCCAGTTACGCCGGACATACACGCCACCGGTGATTCCAGATAGAACTTACATACATTGAGAATTCCATCGACGTAGACTTGCGGCTGAGTACTTAATCGGAGGACTTCTTCGTCGCAGGCGCGCTCCCGTTCTTCAATCAGATTTTTGCCGATCCACCAGACTAGCGGGTGAAACCAGAAGACTGCTTCAACGGCCATGTGCATTGCGGCAGTCAAGTTATCGCGACGGCGAACATGACAAAGCTCATGGTCGATGACGGCCTGCAGTTGGACAGGGTTCAGGTGATCTACGATGCCGTTGGGCAACAATAATGTTGGATTTATCACACCGAAGATTCCAGGCTCAATGTTGCCGGAACAGGAGATGGCTTTGATGGGTAAATTCAGTTGGAGCGGCGTAGCAGCCTGGACGGCACGCTGGACCTTTTGCCAACTACGGAACCAGGAGAAAGCGATGGTCAGAAACCCGCAAAGCCACATGGCGCATAGGATTTCAGGGAGGTAGTTCGTTCTGGGCAACAAGGGGTTGGAAGCCATTGGAGTTAATGACTGAGTGATCTCTTCCATCACTAACGAAACTTGCGTGGGTGGAATCACCGGAACCTTACTGCCTGCGGTTACCAGCAAGGAAAAGGGGATCAGGAATTTGAGTGATGCGCTTAGCCAAAGCCCGTATCGCACTGGGGCGCGGTTGTTTCGAAAGGCATAGGTCAACAACCACACTACGCCAACAAATATAGTGGATTCCCAGAGATGATTGATCATTTGGCATTCTCCTTCTTGGCCAGTTTCTTAATCGTTGCCTCAGCTTCTTTCACGTCTTCCATGGTCAACTTGCCGGATTCAATGAGGTGCGCCATTACAGGTTTGGTGCGTCCACCGAATAAGCCGATTAAGTCGTCAATCAGCCGACTTTGGGCGTCGCTACGGGAAATGGCTGCTTCGAAAATATTGGCGTTGCTAATTCTCTTGACACAGCGGAGCGCGCCCTTGCCTTCCAGTCGATACACCGTGGTCTGCACTGTTGTGTAGGCTGGACGGCCCAATGCGGGAAACGCTTCCTGGATTTCACGAACGGAGCAGTGGCCTTTGTTCCAAAAGGTATCCATGATCTGCAGTTCCAGTTTGGTTAGTTTTGGTGGGGCCATGTGATTCAACTATGATGCAAAGCAAGTCTACTATGCTTATAGTTGGATAGCAAGTAAAATATTGCAACTTAGTCTGGCGATGGTTTTTCAATGCTATCGACAATGATCATGGGCACCGGTCCTTTTTGCGATTCCAGTTTCAGCCCCAACTGTTCTTGTAGTGCAGAAAAAAGGCTTGGGCCTGCGGTTTCCGAGGAAGCAGGTGGGGGCGGTGGTCCTCCTGCTCCGAATGATCCGAACCCGGATTGCGTTTCGTCGGGGGTCCAAGTAAGTTCAATATCGTACTTACCTTTCAGTTCGGTCTTGTCGATCACTTGTCGACCGAGTTGATTCGACAAGTTCATGACTAATGCGGCCAAGTCCATCTGCTTGCCTGTGATTTGTCCACGGCCCATCCGAATCATCGACCTGCCTTCAGCAGCGCCCACCGCCTCTTTCATTTTCATCCCATTCTTACCCGCGACCAGGGCATAGACAGGCAATTCCTTGTTTTCCCGGTGGATCTTCAGCTTGAATCGATCTTCCAACATTGCCTGGATCATGGGTTTTAGTAGATCGGGGGTTATCTTTTCCACGCCGTCTGCTTTGGCATTGATGTCGAATCGGTCTGTGCCTATCCAACCAGGGCCACCGGTGATTTGGAATGTCCGCACGCCGTAGGCTACTTCTATGAGGAATTTAGCGTTCACGTTATTGCAAACCAGACGCCCGCCTGGGGCCATTTGGACGCGAACTTGATGCGAAGTAGGGTCCGCAGGCTTGATGGATGCCACCTCAAATGTTATGGGCGCGGCAGGCGCTTGCGCATTGACCAGCCCGGCAGCAGCGGTGGCTATGGCCGCACGTCGCGATAGACGAAGAGTGTTTTCCTGCATAGAACTATAGAATACTGTCAGGCGGAAAAAAGTTCCCAACTAATTCGGTTTAGCGGTCACCTGCATCCGATCCACATTTCCGGCGGCGTCGGTTGCTGTAAGTAGAAACGTAGTCTGCTGGGTGATGGGAACGGGAACGCAGAGGGGATGTTCTGCTGGTTCCACTGGAGCAAGAGCAGGGGTTAGCGTCAACGATACTGCCCCTTTGGTTTGGTAGCAGAGGTTCACGGACAGACCGGCTTTGGCTGGCATGACATCGAAACTTCGGATCAGTTGAACGGCTTGTGGCGCTGCCACCACACGGACAGGAAATGGTTGCTGCACTTCCTGCCCATCGGTCCCTTTGGCGATCAACAAGTAAGTGGTGTTCTGTTTTGGGGAAACGGCGAAGCAACGATTGCGGGAGAGTCCCAGTTCCACTTCAGGTGGTTCCATTCGTACCGATTGTGCATCTTCCACACCATAACAAATCGCCAATGGCTGGCCCTTGACTACAGCTTGTGTATTGGCACCATAAAACTGTAGGATTCTGGCGCGCTGCGAGGTTTGTTGCTTGGCATGGTCGGAAGGAGGGGCAGAGCCGCAGGCGACTAACAGTACAAGCAGGATCGGCTGCAGTTTGGTGAAACTTTTCATATCCTTTTTGATACTCTCATAACTGAAGCGAGGACGGTTACTGAAGGACAATGAAATCCATTTATGGCTGCGAGAAGTGGATCAAGACTGTGCTGATAATGACGGGATTGGGGAAGAAATCCTTTCGCCCGAGGAATTAGATCGTGCGGCAAGGTACCGCTTTCCACGCGATCGACGGCTGTTCCGTTTCGCCCATACTTTTCTGCGGCAGACACTTGCTAGTTACTTGGACCGAGCTCCACACGACTTACAGTTCAGCATTGGAAGTCATGGCAGGCCGGAACTGATTGGTGAGGAACTGCGGTTTAATCTGACTCATACAGAAGGGCTGGTGGGCTGCGTTGTTACTCACTCTGCCGATTGTGGAGTAGATGCAGAGGCGCTGGACCGTCGGGCAGATCAACAACTTTTATCGGCAAGAGTATTTACGGCTAAAGAACAGGAAGCGTTTCAGAATGCTGCGGAGGACGAACGGTCTTTACTGTTCTTTAAAACGTGGACGCTGAAGGAAGCGTACATTAAAGCTCGTGGGCTGGGGTTGGCGTTACCCTTGCGGGAAATCTCGTTTGATTTATCGGGGGTGGAGCCCACAGGATTGTTTGGCGTTGCAGTGGATGACGTGGCCGAGCAGTGGCGATATTGGAGCGGGATGGCAAGTGATGGGCATGTTTACGGCGTAGCAGTGCGTTCGCCGCAAGCTGTGCTGTTACTCCGTTGAACCAGATTTGCCGCCAAGGGCATCCTGCAAAAACTTGGCTATGGAGACGGTCAACGCCCGTGGATGTTCCGCTTTGACGCTGGCCAATGCCTGTTCCCGCACCAACCTTTGTTTGCCAACTCGACATACATGAAAGAAGCGCGGCTGGCTGCGCAGAGCAAATTCGGGAAGCATGGAATAGCCGAATCCTGAATCTACCAATCGCTTGATGGCTTCTGTATCCTGGGCCTGCATGATGACGTTTGGGGAGATGCCCAATTCCCTAAAAAAGCCGTCGATCTTACGCCGCATGTTGCTGTGTTCGGGATAGAGAAGGAACGGAACCTTCTCCAAGTCGGCAGGTTCAATATTTCCTACATGCCATCCACGAACTCGCTCCAGGGAAGGCTTCAGCACCAGTAACTCCTCTTCGAACAAGGGGACTAATTGGAGTAACTCATTTTCTACTGGCAGAGAGAGGAGAGCCAGGTCAAAACGTCGACTCAGAAGCCCGGCCACCATTTCTTCGGTGGCGGAAACTGTTACTTTGATTTCTGCTTCAGGAAAGCGTTTACGCAATAAACGCAGGGGACGTCCCAGACGATGAATGAGGGTGGTGGGTCCGGTGGCGAAGTGGAAGGGCCTGGTGTCGCCTGCGGGATTGGTGTTGAACTCCTGTTCAATCAATCGCATTTGCCGCATGACGCCGGTGGCCAGTTCGGCCAGGCGCATGGCTGCCGGCGTGGGGGCAAGTCGCTTGCCAGAACGCATGAACAGTTCGGTTTGTAAGCCTGCGGCCAAGCTTTGCATTTGCAGGCTGACGGCCCCGGTGGAAAGGCCCATTTTCACCGCAGCTTTGGTGACACTGCCGCACTCTACTACCGCGAGGAACATTTCAAGTTGACGTATATCCACAAGGTATCCGAAGTTTGATTATCCTTTAGTTTTTCTAAACTGTCCAATTATGATTGAAGCTGCGTGCTTTGTGCGCCCATATACTATCAGGAAGACACACTTATGCGATTTCTTGGATTATTGTGTGTAGGGGCCAAGTGAGAAGTTCCTAAATGAGCCAAGTAGAAAGTTCCTCTTGACAGCTGAAAAGCTGAAGGATGGAACGAATCGAAATGAGCCAAGAAGAAAGAGACAATTTAGACTGGCTGAAGCGAGCCAAAGACGG
>JANXSF010000100.1 GCA_025352795.1 Acidobacteriota bacterium | reverse complement strand
GCGCCGTTCCTATCGAACCATTCAGGAGAATCTTTTCGTAGGTGTCGGCGTCGTGCACGTGTTGGGCATCACAGCCGCCTTGCTCGGTTGGATCGGCCCTATTCAGGCTGCCGTTCTCCACCTTGGCCCGGACATTCTAGTATTTGTGAACTCTGTGAAATTGCTGAAAGTGCGAGTGGCAGGCGCAATTTGATTGATAAAAACACGTCAGACGAAAAATGGGTCAAGCGTTGTTATGCGCTTGAGCAGCCGCAAATACCTGTCGTCAGCTTCTCGGCCTCCTGGGGTCCCCACGTGCCGGGTTCATACTCGTACTGCGGCGTAACGTTGCCGAGAATAGGTTGAACGACCGCCCAGGCAGCCTCCACGCCATCCTGACTTGCAAAGAGAGTGCCGTCCCCTGCTATGGCATCACTCAAGAGGCGCTCGTAGGCATCCATCTCATCCCCCTGCGGGTGGCTGACGACTTTGAGTTCCGTGGGATCGCCGATCAACTGCTCGCCGGGGCGTTTCACGCGGGCACCGATAGCAATCGTCACGTCGGGGCTCAGCCGGAAGCGCACATAGTTAGCTTGGCCTGAGCAAATCTTGCTGAGAACGGGTGGTTTGAGCATTACCAGCACTTCGGTCATCGTTGTTGGCAGGCACTTGCCCGCACGAATAAAGACCGGCACTCCTTCCCAAACGGGGAGAGTCGATGTGAAGGCGGGCGGCCGCGAATGTCTCCACCTTCGAGTCGCGAGCGACTCCCTTCTCCTGGCGGTAACCGCGGAACTGCCCGCGCACCACATCCTCGGGACCGAGCGGGCGGATCAACTTGAACAGTTTCCCCTGCTCGTCGCGGATTGATTCATGGTCCGTTGTCTTCGGGGACTCCATCGTTAGAAATCCACCACTTGGAGCATGTGGTTCTGGATTACGTCACGAATCGCGCCGGACTCCTCATAGACCCCCCCACGTCCCTCGACGCCGATGCTTTCGGCCATTGTGATCTGGACGCTCTCGACATAGTCGCGGTTCCAGAGCGGTTCAAGAAACGTGTTTGCGAAACGGAAGACCAGAAGGTTCTGCACCGCTTCTTTCCCGATGTAATGGTCGATGCGGAATATATTCGACTCGTCGAAGATCTTGTGAAGCGTCGCGCTTAGCGCTTTCGCGAATGGGAGGTCACGACCGAAGAAGACAAGGGCGTCGGAATGGGGAATGGACATGAGATTCTCTAGACCGCAACGATCCACATCCCAACGGCAAAGACTCTTTGCAGCACCGCCGCTGGAAGCCGTGTGCGCAAAGCGTTGCCGACGAACATGCCTGCAAAGCCGCCCCCTATGAAAAGCGCGGTGATCGGCATCGGAAATTGCTGCCCGTTGGCCACGTGGGCGGCGACGCCGGAGAGCGATATAAGAAAGATGTTAATTCCAACTCTTTCTCAATGACGACTAGGGTCGTTGATTTACCCCCACCGTGCCAGTGCTTTTGGTGACAAAAGCCGCTTTTCGATCCTCGCGTCTTATAAGAACCACCGCCAATTCAATTTGCGTCTCTTTCTCGCGCGGAGCATGCCGAAATCGTCATTAACGCGCTGAACTGCCCGGGTTCCTGAGCGGGAGCTCACTTTGAACACGTTAACTTGCTCGTCGCGGAGCGACTGATGTTTCGTCTTCGTCGTTGCGAGCTGTAGCCGCCGTAAATTGGTCATGCCGCTTTCAGCATTGGAACTGGCGTCTCAATCCCTACCTGAAAATCCTTGTCTTCCCATCTTTCTTTCCACGAGAAGATGAAAACGATGCGGTCACCGGCATCAAGACGGTGCGACGGCAAATCTACGAACCAGCAACCAAATCCCGTATCGCGCGTTTGTAGGTCATTCGCTGTCACCCATCCATCAAAGCTCCAATGAATGGTAGCGGCCCTTTCCGTGATCACGCGTAGAGTTTTTCCTATGTTGATCTGCTGGAGTTGATGAGCGAACGTCCAAATCTCAATCTTGCTGCCAGTGCCCGGTTTGACGTATCGTTTATAGACTGGCTCGATGCGATCAAAGCAAACTCCATCTTTGTGACTGCGCACCAAGGTCACATACTCCGCATGGGTCCAACACAGCGGCATAGCGGAGCCGGTCGGGCCGCCACGCTTCACCTTTCGCTCCGGCAAATCGTCGGCGTCCCAGAGCTGTTTCGGCAACATGTCGCCCTCGTTCGCGAAGTTTTCCATCGACTCGATAGAAGGCAGCGAATCGCGTCCAGCCGCCAATTCGTAATAGGCGCGTTCGCCCGCCAGAATCGTCCAGCAAATGCTGTCGTAAGCGGAGCCACTTCCGCCCATCGCACTAGACGTCCCTCTCTTCTCGATCCCCGGTACTCCAAACGCGATGAATGTGTTTTTTGTTTTCGTTACCTAGCCTGTGAAATGCCGGAAACTGATTCCGTCTTTAATGGACGTTTTGGAACTGTCACTCAAGCCTAGTCTCGTGCCAATGTAGTCTTGGCAGCCAGCGTTCATTTCCCTTGTTTAAAACAATTCGACGCCTTTAGCCATGCCGAAGTTTTAAGTGGTTCGCTTAGTGCGGGTGTGGTGGTGAGCATCCGGTCACTCCAATGATGACGGTGACGATCGCCAACGCCGTCAATGTGTGGAATATCCACTTCGATTGTTTCATCCGACTTATTATGTTGATAAGGTTGTTAGTTGTTTTCATAAATACCGTGCTTCCTTTGTTGTATATTCACTGTGCTTCCGTCAATTTCTTATGAGCCTGCCACCCCAATGACCAAGGCTGAGGCTGGCGCGGCGGGATTCTCTTCTGCGGGAGGAGTTACTGGCTTACTCGCCTCATTTGCAAGTTCCTTTTCAGCTTGTAACCAGTCGATTTTGGGGGAGCCTAAAGGGCGTCCCCTCGCTTGCCAAAGCTCGTCCGCTCTATCTGCAGTTTTTGCGGCATCTCCAAATGGAATGGGGATGGCAAATGAGTTTTTTGGAAACGGGTTCTGCGCCGGGGTCTTTCCGTCTGTCGGGGCAGATGAAGATGGCAAGTTTTTCGCGTCTGGTGAAGCCTTTTCTGTTGACGTTGATGATCCGGGGACCCCTGTAAGTGGCCGAGATGCATTGGGCGGAGTTTTCGCGTCAGCCTCTACACGCCCAAACAGGGCCGTCGCGTGGCGCATCTTGAAGAAATATATCGCGACCATCGCGATTGCGAACGCAATCAGCAGCGCCATCGTGAACAGGTGAAATGGAGTCACGCCAAAGGGCGTGCGCGGCTCTCCGGGCGCGGTCGGCGATCCAAGATTCATCTCGCGTTTGAACCAGTCGAGTGCCAGATTTCGCGGCGCTTTGCCCTCCGCCAGCATTCGCCGCGCCGCAATTCCTACTTCGAACTCCGCTAAGCCCTCGCGCATCTGCGCTGCCGCTTGTTGCATGCCCGCATAATCCTCATTCACAGTCGATCCGGACAGTTTTCCGAGACCGGAAGAAATCCGGGCGGTGCCTTCCTTCATGCGTTCGATTGCAACCTGCTCAATTCCAGCGCGCATTTCAGGGCTCGCCTCATCAGGCAGTGCCATGAGTGAGGGATAGATCTCCTTGCGAGGGGCTGTCATTATCTCCCCCATTACTCCCATTCCGCCCGCCGCCGCGGTCTCTGGTGGGCTGCCTGACATGCCGCCAGTTGTAGCCGGTGCAGGTGAAGTCGGAGACATCGAGGAATTCACCGCTGGCGACATACCTGCCATCTCGCCTTGGTCGTCCTTCATTCCGATAGCCGTAGAGTCGGATCTCATGGGCGCTTTAGCGGGGGGCATTCCCATTTTGCTCTTGTCACCCGCCATCATGCCCATGCCTTTTTTTGGGGCAGGGCTTATCTTCATCTCCGATTTAAGGCTTGTTTTCTTGCCAGCCCCGGTAAGATCGATGTCGGCCTGCAACCTCACGATTTCTTGCTGGAGTTGGTTGATTTGATCGGCCAATTGCTTATTCTGGTCGCCAACGTTCGTCGTTGACTGAAGGGTAAGAGGTTCAGCGGAGGCTTGCGCAAAAGCAGATGAGCTTCCGATGAGCAGCAAGATAGAAACGCCCACAATGGCTGTCACATATAACCGAACTTCGCGGCTATTCAGAACTACTTTTGGTCGCATCCCCATTCTCCACGTTACGGATAATTTCTCTAACCAGGCAGGCCACGTGCTTGATCCCCTTTTACATCTCAGCAATCGTGGTGCCAAGTTAGTTGTCGAGCTGCGCTGACATGATAATGCACAGCAATGCTAAGCAACTGATCACAGAGTTGTGCGAATGACCATTTAGTGTCCAGTGAATGGCGAGTTCAGAATCCTTGAGCGTTTTGAACTGCTCAGACCGATTACATCATCGCTGAACCGCGATGAGAATCACCGCAAAAGGTGTCCGCTCAGTCTCGGCAAGATCCCGTTCGCGCGAACATTACGCCAAAAGGCGCAACTTCAATCGGTCCTCGACTCCCTCGACGTCGAACGGGGAGAGGGCATCCGCAGGTAGAGCCGAGACGTCCATTTCGGGCCGGGTGACTGACCCGCAAGGTGCGGTTGTACCCGACACGCAAATTCAGATATACAGGCGTGGAGAATGTGCTCACGTAGGACGGAAGCCGCTTGGCGACGGATTAGTTGGGGTACCTGTGCGTGGATTCCGGGGTGCATTGATTCGTTTTTTGAAAATGCCGGAAGAATGTAGGGGTGAACTTTTTGATCGCGAACGGCTATGGAGGCCAAAACCTTAGAAACAATCGCGTACCGGGAGAGGGAGTGCCATTTGAGCGAGTGACCGGCTTTCCGATTCGGTCATATGTAACCGCATCTTTCACTTATCGTTTCACGCATCGTCGCTGAAGGAGGCCGAATTCTCGCCGGTGTTAAGATCACCCACTTTATTGCACCTTTTTCGCAATTCTATCTAGAGCTTCATGGCCTACGCCGAAACGACAGATCCCATCGCAATGCTTTGTCAAATCTGAAAAGAGCAAATAGGCTGGTTTAGTTCCACCCTTCCGAGTAAACGACGGCCGAAGGAGTTGTGCAATGACTTCTTTCTGGCGTTTATCTGGAATCACAAGCCACAGCCGTGTTTCGTGGTCTGGCAAAGCCATAGCTAAGTCGCTTAGCCGAAGGATGCCTGAGTAAATCGAAGTACTTTTTTCAACCTCAAATGCCGCAATAATACGTTCTGTCTTCTGATCAATCCATAAAATATCGATCAAGCCAATCGTCTCGCGGATTGGTTCATCGACAGTTAGCGGAGGCATACACGATAAGCAAAGGTCGGACAAACGCTTCCCCTCAAAAGAGCGGTTTCGATCATTTGAAGCAACACAAACATCGTATCCGAGCGCCTTGCCCATCACAGACAGTGCGTACTGCATTTGTGTGTGCGCATGTTCTTGAATGACGTCGTCCCTAACTTCCTCATGCCGCCGCCGCAACAACGCATCACGCTTCTTCGCTTCGCTTTCAAGCACTGCTTCGGCATTTTCCGAGATGACTAGCTTGCCCGCGCCAATGTCGAATAAAAGACCGGAAAGTGCTCCTAAATCCTTTGAAAACAACGAACGGTAACGAGTGTTTACGTCCACTATCACGTGCCTCATTTCAAGGTAGTCCTTCCAGGACCCGAGTTTCTTTTGAGCCCCGAACAGCATGTTGAATCCATTAAGCATCGCTGTGTTGGCGGGCGGCAGAATCTCTGGATGGAGGAAGTAGAGAATGTTGGCAACAGCCGGACCAAGTCCCTTGATGCGTAAATCGGACAAGCGAAGAATCTCGCGGAGAAGTTGATCCTCTGACTTCGCCCCCAGGCAGTTTTCGAGAAATGTCCCGAAGGACCGCTTGTTCGTTTCGTTCTCGTAGATGTCTGGAATTCGTAGTTTTGGCTTCCAATAGAATGCATGCGCGGCCCCTTGGAAGACCTGCTTCTGCTCAGTGATACAACCCAAGACAAACTCCAAGGCCGTTCCACGGAAGTCGTTACCAAACTGACTATTCCGAATATCCGCAGCCACCTGCTCCACGCCGCTTCTGATGCTTCGAAACGCTTTTAATCGTTCACCGCTATTGATGAACCAGGTGTTATAAACAGATTCAGTATCATCGCGGTAGCGATTTGAGAGCTTTATGAAGGCTTCAGAGGAAGCGACTGGATCTTGCATTGGAAACTCTAAGGTAACCCAATGGCGTCAACGGCCGCCACAAGATAAAGGCGCGCTTTTTAAAGGAGTTCGTGCTTTCTCATCTTGTATCGCAACGCATCGCGGCCGATTCTCAAAAACCGAGCTGCTTGCGACCGGTTGCCAGCAGCCTCTGCAAGCGGATACCGAATGAGCTGCTTTTCATGGTCTTCAAATGAAGTAAGGGTTGGCGTTCCATCAGGGCAGTGGCAATAACGCGGCTTATCTCTGCCCACTACCAATTCTGCTTCTGCTGGGTAATCGGTCAGGACGATCCCGCAAATAATCCGGCAAATCCAAAACGTCAACTAACTCTCCGAACGTCATCAGGCAGTCATGTCCAATTACGTTCTCCAATTCGCGAACATTTCCTGGCCAATGATGATTCGCAAGCAGGATTGTCTGGCGTCGCTTTAGCCAATTGGACCTCTACAACTACGATCTATGGGATAGAACCTACGAATTGCTCCTCTCGGAATGGAGTTGGAGTTGCATCCACACGGAGGAATTACTTGAAGAAGATTTCCTCGAACTGGACGAGCGCTTCCAAACAGTCCATGCCCGGTGCTTTTTCCGAAGAGAGTGCCATGACCATGGGCGGCAACTCTTTTTCGAGGAGAGCTTTAGTTGCGGGTTAGACGACAACGGCACGGAAATGCGCGATTGCCAGTCTCTATTTGCAGAGTGCTGTGTTCAATGCCGAACTGGTGATGAAGTGCCAGCTCAACTTCCATCAAAAATGCATCGTCGCATGTAGGCTCGGTCATCACGAGATGTGCGGTGAGTGCGGCTTCGGTGGTGCTCATTCCCCAAATATGAAGATCATGGATCTCCGCGACCTTTGGCAGTTTCGAGAGGTAGCCGCTTACGGCCTCTAGATCGATTCCTTCTGGGACTGCATCCAGCGCAAGGTTTACTGAATCTTTCAGCAGATCCCAGGTCCCGACTACAATGACTCCGCAAATGAGTAAGCTAACTACTGGGTCAATCCAGTACCAGCCTGTTCGCATGATAATAAATCCGCCCGCAACGACTCCGGCTGATACTGCCGCATCGCTTGCCATGTGTAGGAATGCACCGCGTACGTTCATGTCACCTTTCCGGCCTGAAAAGAACAACATTGCTGAAATGGTGTTGATAACAATTCCGAGGGCTGAAACCCAGATAACAGTAGCTTCAGCGACAACCGGCGGGCTCCCGAGTCGCTGAACAGATTCCCAGGCAATTGCTCTCAGGGCGATGAGTAAAAAGATAGCGTTTATGAGCGCTGCGAGAATGGATGAGCGGCGAAGGCCATATGTTCTATTCAGGGTCGGTCTTCGGGTGGAGAGAATTGCAGCGCCCCAGGCCAGAGCAAGCCCGAGTACATCGCTTAAGTTGTGACCGGCGTCTGCGACCAAGGCTAGAGAGTTGGCGATACGACCATAGGCAAACTCTACTATCACAAATGCTAGATTGAGCCCGATTCCTATTGCAAACGCCCGGTTGTAGTTCGCAGTGCCATGGTCATGTGAATGTCCCATAAATTCTTATTCTCCTTTTCCCAACGGATTCAAAGCCTTTTCGAGCGCTCTTCCAATCGACAATAGAAAGGTGCATGGCATAAGTTCACTAATCATGACGGACCTCCCCGATTACCTCAGGGCTTGATTTCTTTCGGCGTTCCAACCAGAGATAAAGCGACGGAAGAACAATGAGGGTTAGAAGGGTCGAAGTGATGAGCCCTCCAATTACTACGGTAGCAAGTGGTCGTTGAACTTCGGCTCCGGCTCCGTGAGAGACGGCCATCGGCAAGAATCCCAGGCCAGCAACAAGTGCTGTCATGAGTACGGGACGAAGTCGCGTACTTGCGCCCTGTTCAACTGCTGTTTCGAGCTGGCCGCCCTCGCTTTGAAGTTCCCGAATGTAAGTCAGGAGAACAATACCGTTAAGAACCGCGATCCCGAAGAGCGCAATGAAACCAACGCCTGCAGAGATGCTGAAAGGCATTCCCCGGAGGAGTAAGGCTAAGATCCCGCCTGTCGCTGCCAGAGGAATGTTCAAGAAAATTAGGACAGCGGGAAGTAACGCCGCGAAGTTGAAGTAAAGGAGAATAAAGATGAGAAGGAGCGCCATCGGTACGACAAGGATAAGCCTGTTGCTGGCGCTTTGAAGTTGTTCGAACTGCCCTCCCCATTCGATTGAATATCCTTCTGGAAGCTTCACACGTTCTTGCACGGCTTTTTGAGCCTCGGTCACGAAACTTGCCAGATCTCGTCCGCGAACATTCATCTCCACGCTGATTCGGCGTTGGGTATTTTCACGACTAATTTGCGCTGGACCCGGCTCGTCTTCAATATCGGCAAGTTGTGCCAAAGGAATAAAGTGTCCGTCTTTGTCGCCGATTTTCAGGTTTCTTATGGCCTCTGTTGTAAGACGCTGATCCTCCTCAAAGCGCACTTGCAAGGCGAAGCGTTTGTTCCCTTCGACGACCTGCCCTACATGCTTACCACCGATCGCTTCAACCGTATCAAGAACGTCAGACACGTTAATGCCGTGTCTCGCTATAGCATCCCTGCGGATTTTGATTCGCAAGTAGGGCAGTCCTGCAATACGCTCTGCACGGACGTCGGCGGCACCAGAAATCTTTTTCACAACTGCTGCTATTTGGTCTGCCTTTTGCTTCAGAGTGTCAAGATTCTCTCCGTAGAGCTTTACAGCAATATCACTTCTGACGCCTGCCTCCATGAGTTCTTGCATCCGCATCTGAATCGGCTGAGAGAAGCTGTAAGCTGCGCCGGGAGCTTCCTCTTCCAGACGTTTTTTCATCGCATTGATGAGGTCTACTTTGGTCCGCTTGTTCGGCCATTGGTCGGGGGATTTCAGGGTGACGTATACGTCGCTTTGGTCAATAGCCATGGGATCGGTTGCAACTTCTGGCCGACCGGTGCGGCATACGACTCGTTCCACTTCCGGGAATTCCCGCAGCACCGATTCGATGATTTCGTTTCCGTG
This sequence comes from Acidobacteriota bacterium, assembly GCA_025352795.1. Taxonomy (GTDB): domain Bacteria; phylum Acidobacteriota; class Terriglobia; order Bryobacterales; family Bryobacteraceae; genus JANXSF01. The sequence continues at coordinate 2,816 of JANXSF010000100.1, read as the reverse complement.
CAGCGATTCAGTTAATGAGATGCCCGGAACGCGATACATCATTACTACAATGGAGCCTTCATCAAGGGTCGGAATGAACTCTGCTCCCAGAAATGGAACAGTAATAAGAGAAAGTACAAAGATAACCGCCGCGATTGCGCCTGTGATGCGAGGCGCGCGGAGTGCTCGTTTGAGAGTTGGATGATAAGCAGCATCTAGCTTACGCATGAGCCACGTATGTTTTTCCGAAGCACCCTTTCGAAATGCGTACCAACTGAGCACGGGCATTACTGTTAGCGCGATAACAAGAGAAGCGAAGAGTGCCAATAAGACGGTCGCGGCCATCGGCTTGAACATCTTCCCTTCTACGCCCCCCAAAGTAAGGACAGGCAGGTAGACAAGGAAGATAATCGCTACGCCGAAAAAGATCGGTCTTGCGACTTCCTGAGCTGCGTAGCGCACAATGTCCTCCGTTCTTTGTTCCGCAGTCTTTTGGGAGACTCTGCGTAGAATGTTCTCTACCATCACGACGGAACCGTCGACAATGAGGCCGAAGTCAATTGCTCCAAGACTCATGAGGTTTCCAGAGATTCCCGCATAGAGCATTCCAGTAAAGGCAAAAAGCATGGAGAGTGGAATGGCGGCGGAAACAATGACTCCTCCGCGCAAGCTACCGAGCAGAAGCAGGAGGACGGCAACTACTAAGAAGCCCCCCTCAGCCAAATTTCTAGACACCGTGTCTATGGTCCTTCTAACCAAATCCGTCCGGTCGTAGAGAGGTTGAACCTTGACACCTGGTGGAAGTGACTTCTGAATAAGTTTCAGTTTGTCTTTAACGCGGTCAACGACGACGCGGGAGTTTTCCCCAATGAGCATCATCGCTATTCCAATGACTATTTCACCTTTGGCATCTTGGCTGGCAAATCCTTGCCGCACCATTGGCGCGAATCGAACCTGAGCGATGTTTTTGATTAGAATCGGTGTTCCTGTAGGTGACGCGCCAACGACGATGCTCTCCACATCTGCAAGGCTGGTGATGAGACCTTCACCGCGGATGAGCGACTGTTGCTCGGAACGTTCGAGGTATGCACCTCCGGCGTTGGCGTTGTTCCGCTCCAGCGATTCCAGAACTCTTTGCAGTGGTATGCGGTAGCCACTGAGCTTGTCGTTATCGAGCTGTACTTCATAAGTCTTCAGTTCCCCGCCATGCGAATTCACCTCAACTATGCCGCTAACTGTGCGGAGCTGTGGCGCTATCTGCCAGTCGAGAATACTTCTAAGCTCCATAAGAGAGCGGCCTTGGCCCGTAACTTTGAACTGGTATATCTCGCCGAGCCCTGTAGAAATCGGTCCCATCTCTGGTTCTCCCATTCCGGGAGGAATTGCTTCCCGAACCTGCGGCATGCGTTCCATCACGAGCCTGCGGCAGAAATACGGATCCATATTGTCTTTGAAATAAACGGCTACGTAAGAGAGACCATATTTCGAGACGGACTGAATTCGTTCGATGCCCGGAAGCCCGCTCATAGCGGTTTCAACCGGGAAGGTCAGAAATTGTTCAACCTCCACCGGCGAAAGACTTGGAGCGCGGGTAAGGATCAAGACCTGATTTGGGGTGATGTCTGGTACAGCATCGATAGGCAGCTCGCGCATTGAAAGGATGCCGACCGCTACGACGATCATGGCTCCCAATATAACCAAGAAATGAAATTTTAGAGCAATTGAAGGTAGTTGTCCCATGTGCTATTCCTCCCCTAGTTCTTTACCGGCGAGAATGGACTTCAGGTGAAATGCACCCTGTGTGACAACTTTTTCACCTGCCTTGATTCCGCTGACAATTTCGATCTGGCCGTTGACAGTGTTGCCAGATTCAACCGCACGCATCTCAAAACTTGTCTCATCTTTCTGGATGAAGAGAACATTCTTGTTCTCAATCTGCTGAAGTGCCGCCACGGGTACCGCGATGGCGTTCTTACTGAATGTTGTAGGAACCTGAACGCTCGCAAACATATCGAGCTTCAATCGAAACCCGGGATTTGCAAGTTCGCATCTAACTTTTGCTGTGCGGGTTTGTGGGTCAAGAACGTCACTTACGTAGGCCACTCTACCAGCGAACTTTTCGTTAGGATAGGTATCAACTGAGATGATCGCGTTCTGGCCAACCTGAACTCTGCCTAGGTCCTTTTCATAAACTTCAGCTTGAACCCAAACCCGGGATAGATCGGCGATCGTGAATAGTTCAGTTGTTGCTTCTATTAATTCCCCTGAAGCCGCTGGAGCCTTTGTGACGATGCCAGCGAACGGTGCCCGAATGGTTGTGATGACGGGGAGCCGAATATTCCCCTCTTCCGCGCCGAATCTGCGAAGCCTTGAAGTGATGCCGTTAACGACACTCTCTTGAGAGCGGACGTTTTGTTGCAGTGTTTGCTGCTCGGTTTCCGCTAGTTCAAGGTCTTTTTGTGCTGCCGCACCTATCTGCACAAGTCGACGAGAGCGTTCTAATTGTTTCGCCTGACTTGCGACTTGGACTTTATCACGTTGTAATTCAGCCTGCGCCGATTGCTGTTGAGAGATAAGTTCTCCGGCTTCGATATTGTCTATTAGGGCGAGCGATTGACCGGCAGTGACTCGATCTCCGCTCTTAACGAATATTTCTTGCAATCTTCCACGAGCCAGTGATCGCACCATGCTTACCCGACTATCTATTGGCTGGATGGAGCCTGTCACCTGTAAGAACTCTGTAAGTTGCTTGGCTTCGACGGGATCCACTTGAAGCCCCACATGCTTTTGCGCTTCAATCTTCATCTCTACAGTGATTGGTCCGGTAGCAGCCTCAG
>JANXSF010000065.1 GCA_025352795.1 Acidobacteriota bacterium | reverse complement strand
TCAATCGCTATTTGCTCGAGTCGTACAACAGCTTCGCACGGAATGATTTTGTTGGCCGCTGATCTTTGACATTCTAATTCTTGTATCAGGCTGGTGCGGATTGTTGTGCTTACTCGCGCCTACAACCAATGGTTCTACTCGTTTCTCTATCAAAGCCAGCTTTCGTCAAGGGCGGAGGATGACATTTCGATGGTTAATAATTATTCATGAGAAATACGGGCTAGCCACCGTCGGCGTCGCACCGTCCGTATTCGGCCCCAAAACCACCGCGCGGTTGCCGGAAGCATCGTAGACGAACGTCTGCGACCACGACGATCCCTCGCCGGCCGTCTTCAAACGATTGATTGCGTCGTAGGTGTACGTCTGCGCACGGCCCTGCAAGGTGGCCGACATAAGGTTGCCGTTATTGCATTGCGCCGCGTTCGCCGGGCAGTTTGTGGTGCGATCGTAGCTCATGGACGCCGTCCACGATTGCGCACCGGTGAACGTGATGCCGCTGAGTTGTTGCAGATTGTGGAAGCTGAAACCCACAGTGGAATTGCCGCTCGGCGTGATCGGCCATTGGACTTGACTACGCTGGCCGTTGGCCCGATACGTGACCGAACTGGCGTAGTTTTTTGCGAAGCCGCTGAACGAGCCAGTCATTAACGTGGGACGTCCCAGATCGTCCACAGTAGTCGTGACCACCCGGCCGCTGGGCAACACTTGTTTCGTCAGAGACCCGCCGGGCGAGTAAAAGTAAGCCATTGTTGCCGTCACCGAACCGGTGGTTTGAAGTGAGTTGCGCGCTCTGCCGAGCGCATCGTAACAGTCGATCTTAGTCGAGGATACGGAACTCGATACGCTAATCAACCGTCCAATGCGCGGAGAAGAAGGACAAATGTTCCAGGTTGAATCGGCTGTATCGTAGCTGAATGTGGCGTCGGGAGTCGAGGCCACGCATCCCACAGCGTTGTACTGCTTTTTGGCAAGCCGGTCCACGTCATCGTAGAGGTGTGTGACCGTGGCGGACCGGGGGTCGGTTTTGGTTTGCAAGTTCCCGTTCTTATCATAGCTGTAAGTTATACTTCCGCTCTCTGGGTTGATTGCAGATCGAATTCCTTTATTAGATTGGACTTATTGGCGTAACCTTGGTGGGGGTGAAGAATGGAAACTCCATTTGGAAATGATGGAAGATGTTCGGGATGTGCAGCGTTTAAGACGCTCAACCTACGCTGGATCGCCGTTAGGTTCCGAGGGTTTCATGGTGGAAATTGAAGAAAGATTTGGACGCCAATGGAGGAAGCCGGGTCGTCCAAAGAAGGAGGTGGGAAGATCGAAATGGGGACAGAGCGCCCTGCCTCAGTATTGGTAGGCTGAAAAGGTTTAAGATCAGGCTGACCCAGTTTTTCCGCTACACCGGAATAGACAGTCACCCTGGACTGGCCCATTACGGGCTCTACGACACCGTCATTGCAAAGGAATAACCCTGGGGCTCCATTATTGAAAAAACTGGGTCAGCCTGCTTCACAATTGTGGCTATATGTAGCTATAATTAGTCCATGGAAACTGGCATACGCGAATTGAAGGACAACCTCAGCCTGTACATCCGGCGAATCGAAGCCGGGGAGCGGGTCGTGGTAACCACCCACGGGAGGGCTGTAGCCGAGCTTGTCCGGCCGACTGCTAACCGCCTTCGCCGGACCAGCCAGTTCGATCAGCTCATCGCTTCTGGCGTGATCACCCCACCTTTTGAAACTGGCGACCCGCTGCAGGACTGCCCAGAGATTCGTCTCCCTCCAGGAACAGCAGCCGCCCTGATTGACAGCGACCGTGACGAAGAGTAAGTCTGTTCCTTCCCCCAGAAGTCGTCGGCCCTCTAGCGCGGCAACCGCAGCCACAGCTCTCCCTATGCGGCGTTACATAGAATCAAGCGCCCTGGTGGCGGCTCTGCTAGAGGGTGATACTGCGGCTAGGGCCTCCATTCGCGCCGAGGGCCAGCGTGTCACCTCGGCTCTCACCTTAACCGAAACCAACCGCGCAGTGCTTCGCGCCCGGCTTTCGGGTAGGATTACGGCTCAGCAGGAGCGGGCAGCTCTGCTCACCCTAAAGCAGTTTACCCGGCGTGTTCACATCGTCACTGTCACAGAAGCAATCCTCGCTCATGCCGGACGCCGCTTCCCGGTCGAACCGGTCCGCACTTTAGACGCAATTCATCTGGCGACCGCTGAAGCCTTAGGCGATCCGCCCGCTCTAGTGACCATCGTCACACGCGACGTTCGTGTCCGTGATAACGCCAATGCGCTGGGCTATCCCGTGGAATAACCGGCTCCTCACTCGCTTCGAATCCCACGGCTTGGACTGGCCAACTGCATCCATGCGTGGTCGCCTGCTCCGCCACCATGGTCGAAAAACTGGGTCAACCTGATCTTGGATCGACCCTACGACGCTAAAGACCTCAAAAAGCAAAGTTCGCGGAGGGTAACCTTCCCAAGCAGGCGACAAAACTGAATACATCGCAATGTTTACTTGGGAAGAATGACGTGATCCACGGGTCGATTGCCGGAATTGGGGCCTTGCTTTTTGTAGTCCACGCCGCCGAGGCCGTCCCAATCCCAGGTTGTGGTGCCCGCTTGTATCGTCATCTGGCAGCCTATGCGCTTGGTTGCGGTTAGACGACCCCGGAATCCGTCAAGATATCCAAAGGTCCCTTGATCAATGCGCAACACAGCAATATCCGCCGGAGCACCTATGCTTAAGTGGCCTTGCTCCGGGCGCTTAATTTCATTTGCTGCATTCCATGTGGATGCCTTGATGATTTCTGGTAAAGGCATGCCCATGGCCAGGAACTTTGACATGGTGTTGACCATATCAATCATGCCGGCGTTCATGCTGCCTGTATGTAAATCGGTGGAGATGGAATCGGGGTAGAAGCCTTGTTCCACTGCTGGTACAGCGTTGCGAAATACAAAACTGCCACCGCCGTGGCCGACGTCGAACTTCACTCCACGAGCTCGTGCTTGTCGCAGATAATCGTAAAGTTTGCCTTGGGCGTCTACGATTGGGACCGGGCCGCGAAAGCAATGTGTGCTGATGTCGCCGGGACGCAGGCGCTTACCGACAAGCTCTGTATACGGGCGCTCTGGCAGGAAAAAACCGAAGTCCACCATGATGGGGATGTTGGCCTTCTTCCCTGCTTCAAGGGCGGAATCGACGCTGAGCCAATCGGGCTTTTGGTAGTGCGCTGACTTCACTCCCACCACAATATCCTTATGCTTTAGGGCCAAGCGAGCCACTTCCTCAGGGTTGAAATCCATCTGTTCGGCAGCGTCGGTCATCATCCCTAATCCAGCAATGTTGATCATAGCCAGCACACGAGTCTTGGCCCGATCAATTACGGTAAAGCGGAATGTTTCAAAGTTACGCCAGCCGGAACTGCCGGCATCTACCATGGTTGTGGTGCAGGATTTGGGGCCGAAGGAATCGGGCGCAATGCTGTTATCGCCAGCCCAGGCATCGGCTTGGCCGGTTGTATGAAACATGTGGGCGTGAATGTCCACCAGGCCGGGAGTGACAATTAAACCTTTGACATCGACTACGCGCTTTGCTTCAGCGCTATTGATGACTGGTTCCACGGCGGCGATTCGTCCATTGCGAATGGCAACGTCGCGCAGGGCGTCCAGGTTGTTCTTGGGATCAATGACGCGACCACCCTTCAGCAGCAAGTCGTACTGTTGGGCGGACGCGGTAAATGTAAAAAGCAAGAGGGCCGCCGAAGCAGCCCTCCTTTGGTTTATTGCCATGTTTTTTTAGAACACGAAGCGCAGACCGAACTGAACAATGCGCATGGGTTGAACCAGCGAAGTGATTTGGCCTGGAGCGCCGCTATCCTTGGCCCCGATGTTCTGAATTGGATCAGATCCACCTGGTGCGGAAGGCAAGTAGGCTGGCCCGGTTCGTAAGTTGCGATTGGGTATGTTGAAATTTGCGTGGTTGGCAATGTTAAACATTTCCGCACGGAACTGCAAGTTCATCGACTCCCTAAAACGGAAATTCTTGAGGAATGAAATATCCACGTTCTTCATGCCAGGACCATCCAGCACCGCAACCCCGGAGTTGCCGTAGTGACAACGATCAGGAAAACGAGTGTCCTGACAGGAAACAACTCTGAAAGCCGAAGGATCAAAGAAGCGTTCCACTGTCCCATTACTGATCAAACCACTGGCCACGCGGTCTGGTCGGGCTGGCGAGTTCGCGGTATTCAACGTATTGCCTTGCGTGACTGAGAAGGGAAAACCGGTGCGAAGCGTGACAATACCGTTCACCTGCCATCCGCCAAAGATATACTTGCCAGCGCCACTCTTCATTCCAGCAAAAGTGGGAACTTCATATAAGAAGTTGGCAACAGCATTGTGGCGGACATCAAAAGGATACCGGCCTTTCTCAGGACCACGTGCGCGAGGATTCTGCCATGTGTTGCTGGTCCCTCCGAACGCTTCGTTGCGGCCATAGCCTTCACCAAGCGATTGGCTGAACGTATACGCAAGCCCAAACTGCAATCCATGTGACATGCGCTTTTCGTAATTCGTCTGAAGGCCGTGGTACCAGGAGTTGGAACCATTGGTGAGGAAACGCACGCGGGTAAGCGGACGAAGAGGCCCACCAGGACCATCCACTACAAATTGAATTGGCCGACGGAGCTGGACCGTTGAGGTAGGTGTGTCAAATGCCGGATCAGGGTTATTGTATTCCCATGTGCTATCAATGTTGGTTCCTTTGCTGCCCACATAGCCAACCGTCAATACCTGCCGCCCAGGAAGCTGCCGCTGAATATCGAAGCTCCATTGGGTAATGTATGGTTGCAGATTGGTGTGATCCAACGTATTGGCATTGATCGCGCTGGTTGTATTCACAACACCGAACGGAGCGGCGAATGTCAACGGTGCCGCCGCAAGCAATTTGCCTGTGGCATCGGCACCGCTGGCAAAGTTGCTGGATCCAGACAGTGGAGGATTCAAGTTCAAGATAGTGTAGTTATTTAACTGGTGGACGTTGTAATAGATGCCAAAGCCAGTGCGGATAACCGTCTTTTCAGATGCACGATAGGCGATCCCAAGACGCGGCATGAACAGGGTCTTCTGCGGATCGTAGAAATTGTACTGGTTGCGAATTGTTGGCAGCAGTGTGGGAAAGCCATTTACTTTATCTGTGAAACTCAAGGTACGCCACAGACCACGAACGTCTTTCGCCATGGAGTTATATTCATGGCGAAGGCCGATATTGATGGTAAGCTTGCGATTCACTTTCCAATCGTCTTGGGCATAAAATGCGATGCGGTTTTGCTGCGATTCGGTCAGTGGCAACCCTTCTGGCGAATTCGCCGAGGATGGATAGCCTAATAGGAATGCAGCCAAACCACTGCGAGCGATGTTATCGGAGAAGCTCAAGTCACCACGAGCTGTGTTGGCGGCACCACGGAACAGGCTCACCCATCGGTAGTCCATGCCGAACTTCATGTTGTGGCTACCACGATTGTAAGTCACGTTGTCGTTCACCTGATGAACGTTGTTGAAGTCGAAGCCGTTGCCACCATCGCGATCACCAATTCCGGCAAACCCGTTGATGTTGAACGAAGGCAGACCCGCTTCCCTTGTTGTGAACTTGCGGTTGGCGTCGGTTAGAAGCCGGAAGCCTGTCAATCCGATGGTGTCCAAATCGAAGCTTGTATTGGAACGCGGGTTCAATGTGTTGTCTACGGAACGGTTGTAGCCGTAACGAAGTTCGTTAATCAAAGTGGGAGAGAAAATGTGCAGCCACTGTGTTGCAACGTTCTGATTGCGGCCAGCAACGAAGTATTGGAATATCGGATTGTCACCAGGAGTGGTGAAGTAAGTAATGTCCTGGAAAGCATAGCGGCCAAAGATTTTGTCTTTAGCTGAAAAGTTATGATCTCCACGAACAAATACCTGATCCTCATCCTGCTTCACGCCGCCTTCGCCAAAGTAGTTGGATCCACTGATGGGGTCAGCCTTGGCAACTTGCGCCGTTGGAAAGTAGGCGAACAATGCTTTGGCGGTAGGGCTAACCCGGCTGGCAGGAATGATATTGCCAGGGAAAGGAGTGCCCGTCAGCGGATCGGTGACCGCCACGTTCTGCGCCGCATTGGGACGATTGAGGAACGCGCTGAGGTCGCCATTCTTCATTGCTTCGGTGGGAACATTCGCTGTGCCAACCAAACCAGGTTGGCGTCGGGCACGATGTTCGTAGTTGACCATGAAGAAAGTCTTGTCTTTCCCATTGTAGAGTTTGGGAATTAGCACCGGTCCGGTCCACACTCCACCGTATTGATTCTGGCGCAACTTATCCTTAGGCCGACGGGTTGCGGTCGGCGCGTTGAAATAGTTTTGAAAATAAGCTTCCGCATCGAACCGGTCATTGCGCAGAAACTCAAACAGGGAACCATGCATTGCATTCGAACCAGTCTTGGTGATGATCATCACCTGTGCGCCGGAGTTGGTGCCATACTCCGCTGAATATGATCCGGAGAGAACCTTAAATTCTTCAATTGCTTCCGTTGACGGCGAAAAGGGAATGGTGTTGACACGGGGCTCAGTGGCCACAACACCATCAAGAGTTCCGTGCATGTTGGTATCGCGTTGGCCGTTGGCGGAAATCGAAATAGCCTGCCCAGCAATTGGTACACCGCCGCCACCACCAGTCAATCCGTCAAAGCCCATGCGACCGCCGAACTGAACACCGGGCTGCATAACAGCGAGCCCTGCTAAGTTACGACCGTTTAGGGGAAGTTCCACCACGCGGCGCTGTTCCACCACCGAACCAAGCGACGCTTCGTCGGTCTTCAATTGCGCCACTTCAGCGGTGATGGTAACTATATCCGTTTGAGCACCAATTTCCAGGCGGAAATCGACGCGCGCCTTTTGGTTGATCTGAAGTTCAATGCCTTTCTGTGTCTCAGTCTTAAAACCTTTCATTTCAACCGTGACACTGTACATACCGACGTCGAGCAAGGGAAAGCCGTAATCGCCAGTAGCCGTAGTGGTGTCCTGACGGCGGATGCCTGTGTTGATGTTCGTGGCGACTACTTTGGCACCAAGGACCGTGGCTCCAGATGAGTCGGTTACTGATCCCAGAATGGTGGTGGATGTAGTTTGAGCAAAGGTGGAAAAAGCTGTGAGAAACAGCAAAGTTGCGGATAGTAGGGTACGTTGCAAAGAAGCCTCCTGAAATTTTACTTAATGAAGTAATCCTAACGGTGTTGTCGTTCGATGTCAATCCAGTTAACGTTTTCGGATTTTGTTTATGCACGCTTCTGGGCAATGTTTTGAAGCCCGGCGCGCAGCTCTGGAAAATTATTTAGAAGTTGGGAAACATCCCCTTTGGTGATGGCAACCAAGTCCGTCGGTTGGGTGGTGCGGATGGTGGCATTGCGCGGTGAATTGGTGAGCAGCCCCATCTCTCCAAACGATTCGCTGGCCCCGATGGTGGCAACGCGTTGGCCATCCCGCAGCACTTCCACTTCGCCTTTTTGGATGATGAATAAGCGGTCTGGGGCATCGCCTTGCTCAAACACAATTTGACCCGCCTCGTAATGTTCGTTGGTGATGTTGCTGGACGTTTGAACGCGCAACTGGACCAAGTCTGTCTTAAAGATTGCGCCAGTTAGCCAATCCAGACCGACGCGCAGTTTGCGGTCCAGACCGGGCATCTTCATTAGATAGATGGTGCGCCACAACACCCAAGCTAGAAATCCGGAAATCTTCAGGCCAAAGACTTCGGCCACGGCAGAATGATGTCCTAAGGAACCCAACTTGCCCAGACCTGCGAAGTTGAAGGTGCGGCGCTCTGGATTTCCACGCACGCATGCGGCTACGTTAGCGGCCACTACTTCCGCTTCACGGGTGGCGTGTTGGGCGGTTGGCGGCGCCGCCGTGCCATCGGTCATAAGAATGGTGGCACAATCCCCCATGGCCCAGGCTTCACCGGCAAAGCCCTCCATTTCTAATTGCCCGTTGACCACAAGACGCCCTTTTTCTTTCTTACATTCCATGGTTCGGACAAGTGGTGTGAGTGCTGATGGCACGGTGGAAATTACCGTTCGTGCGTCGATCACTTCACCATTGTTGAGGATGACGGAATCAGCGGTGCAGGATGTGACGCGCACGCCCAACTTCAGCGTGACACCGCGTTTACTCAAAATCTTCTGGGCATACTGCGCCAGTTCCGGGGCCATCTCTGGCAGAATACGGTCCCGGGAATGGACCAGCATCACGGTGATATCTTTTTGATTCAGAGAGCGGAAATCCTTCACCGCACTGCGCAGAAAATCATTCAGTTCCGCCGCCACTTCGACTCCTGAGAATCCGGCACCGCTGATGACAAAGCTGAGCAGCCTTTTACGAAATAACAGATCTTTTTCAATGGCTGCTTCTTCCAAAGATTCCAGCGCCCGATTGCGCAGGCGAAGAGCATCACCCAGCGTTCGAAAGGGCAAAGCATATTCGGCTAACCCAGGCATACCGGAAAAATCGGTGACCGTGCCGGGGGCCATGATCAGGTAGTCGTAGGGAAGTTCCAGCGCACGGGGACGCATGGCCGGGGTCATCCGAACAACTTTGGCCTTCAGGTCTACAGATTCAACATCACGAACGTAAAGCTGGGTGCGGGGACACAGCCGTCGAATGGGCGATACCGTTTCCACCAATCCGATGGCCCCCGAAATCACCTCTGGCAGTAAAGGTTGAAAGACGAAATAGTTTTCACGATTGATAAGGCAGATTTCCGCTTCCCAGGTCTTAAGCCGTTTTTCTAAACTGCGTGCGGCGTAGACCCCTGCGAACCCACCACCGACAATGACGATACGAGGAGGAGTGGGCATTATTTGGAGATCATACCTACCACAATAACCGCGATGAAAAGCAGGACTACGGCACCCAAAAGAATCCAAAGATTCCTACCCATTCCTTCCTCCAACGTGGTGGCGGATTGGGCGGCAAATGGGATGCCGCATTTGCCGCACACCGGGTTATCTTTCGGGTTTGCGTAGGTACAGGCGCTACAAAATCGGACACCGACCGGTGGAAGTATGGGTGCAGGCGTAGGCGCGGGTGTAGGAGTTGGCGGGGGCACTGCGATGGCAGCAGGAGCTAGCGGACGCGGAGTATCCCGTTTGACGACAACCGTCTTTTCAGGATCAGGCTGTGTCAAGGGAGCGGGTGCAGAAACTGGTGCGGCCGCCGACTTAATTGGTGGGGTAGGTTGATTGTTTAGGGTAAATCGGCATAAGGCGAGGGCTTGCATCAATTCCCCGGCGTTTTGCCAGCGCTTGGTTGGATCCTTATCCAGGGCTCGGCGAACGACGAATTCAAGTCCTTCGGGCGCGGAGTCCCCCGTCGCACCCCAAGGGGGAGGTCCATCGAACAAAATAGCACTCAGAATTTCTGGCAATGTTTTTTTTCCTGAGGCGAAAGGATGCTGACCGGTGGACAGTTGATGAAAGACAATACCAGCGGCGAAAACATCGGTGGGTGCGGTACAGGTCTCACCACGAACCTGCTCGGGAGCCATGTAGTTTAGCGTGCCCACTGCGGAACCAACTCGGGTTAATTGGGATGCACCCTCGCGGGCCATCCCGAAATCGAGGATGCGGGTGTTACCTGATGTTTCTAAAAAAAGATTGGCGGGTTTAATATCGCGATGGACTAAGCCTTGCAAATGCGCATATTGAAGTCCCGAGCAAACGGCTTCCATAATGGTCAGTTTGTCAGCCCAGGAAAACGGACGTCCCGATGCGATGGCCTTGTTCAGATCCATGCCTTCCAGGCACTCCATCACTTGATACAAAACTTCACTGGCTTCGCCCGATTCAATGACTTTCACCAAATTGGGATGATCCAGCTTGGAACAAATATCCGCTTCGCGCAGAAAGCGAGCCCGTTCCTCATCTCCCAAATCCTTCACTGGTGCCGTCTTGATGACTACCTTCGAGCCATCCTTGGCCGTCGCAATGTAAACGGGTCGCTTGCCGGGAGCGAGAGTGCTTTGAATTTTGTAAGTACCAATTGTTTCCATCGCCGCTATACCTCCTGCCGCAAAAGAGCGACGGTGATATTGTCGGGGCCGCCGTTGGCATTCGCCAGGTCAATGAGGGTGGCGGCCAAAGCTGGCAACGGTTGCGCACTGCCCAGAATCTGGATGATTTCGTTGTCGCATACGGGACCATAGAGGCCGTCGGAACACAGCAAATACAGATCGCCCAGCTCCATGGGTTCGGCATAGCAGCGGATGAGAATTTCAGGGCCGACACCGACGGCCATGGTCAGCACGTTTCGTTGGGGATACTTCAGCACCTGCTCTTCAGTTAACCCCAGGCTATGGCGTAATTCGTTGCCAACGTTTTGATCGTAGGAGAGCTGAGTCAACTGGCCGTTGCGAAAACGGTATGCCCGACTGTCGCCGCAGTTCTGGATCCAGATCCGGTTATTTCGCCAATGGGCCATGACGATGGTGGAACCCATGCCCTGACACTCTTTTCGTTGATTGGCAGTTTCCCAAACCTTGGTATTGGCGGCGCGAATGGCCTCTTTGATTTGTTCCTCTGTTCCCAATTCTTCGCTTACTTGGGAAAGAGAAGCGGTAACCGTTTCCACCGTGATGGCGGAAGCCACTTCCCCGGCATTCGCCCCACCCATGCCATCGGCGACAATGACCGTGTTGATAGCAAGTTCCATGCGCAAACAATCTTCATTGTTTTTGCGAATACGACCAATGTGACAGAGTCCGAATACCTGCATCTAATAATATCCTTGTGAAGGAATAGAAAATAGTTTCCCGATCAGTTGTTGCAGGCTGCGGCGGTCGTGATCCTGCTCTTTCGACTTGTTGTGATAGGCATGGCATGTGGAGCAGTTGTCGATTTGCGTACCGCTGGCACCATGGCAGGCCGTACAATCCTTCATGCCCGCAACCAACACGTCCGATGTTTTGGTGCTGGTCTTGGCTTGGGCATGGCATCCGGCACAATCCAAGGCCCGATGCGCCCGATGACTGAACTCAGCCCGCTGCAACCAGGGTTCGCCTTCCGGCTTTGATTCCACATAGCGCCCTTGAATCCGATTTACTTTCCGGATCACCGGGAAGCTGCCATCCATAGCGGCATATTCGTGGCAGTATTTGCATTTGTGATTGAACAGATACTCTTCGGACATTTTTGTCGCTTTGGCGATCCAGGAAGCAGCGTTCGGTTCAGGGTTCATGTCACGATCAAGCGGCCGGCGGGTCAAAGATGGATTGGCAGCGGCCAGATTTTGATATGTCTCAAGAATGAATTGACGAATTTTAAGAGCGTCCTTGGTATGTGGGGCCGGGGCAGCTTCCACGGCCAATCCCGGCAGAACAAATTCCAATTCCCGCTTGTGACATTGCATGCAGTTTTTGTCGAAAGTGACTGGCTCCAAGCCGCCCGAGGCGAGGTTCGCTGAAGGGGTGTGGCACTCCGTGCATTTCATGGGGAGTTTCATGCCGCGAATGGTTTTGGCGTCTTTGGGCATGTGAATGGCGTGGTTCAATTTCAGAGGGCGATTATCCACCAGACCCGGTTGAGGAAAGTTTGGGTGCTTCCCTTCTTTGAAAGCGGAGATGACGACGTTTGTTAACTGAATGCCGGTGCCACTCTGTTTCAACGATGCGTGGCAAGTGGTGCAGTTTCGATTGGCCACGATTTTCAGTTCAGACGAACCGCGATGTTCCTCATGGCAAGTAGCACAGCGCACTTCCCGATTCGGTTTGCCGGTATCGATCATTTTGGCGGGATGCGATGCTCCGTCATGACATTGATTGCAAGTAGCATCAGCTACTTTGGAAAAAGCTTGAGCATGGCACAACTGGCAATTCTGTTCAAAGATGGCATGGGATTTCGATACCGGGCCGTTGGAGAAAACTTTGTCCAGTGGACCGATGCCCGTGAGGAACGGAATACAGGCAATAGCCGCGACCAATGGGGCGATCCACGTTAGCTTGCGGCGAAGATCGTTGAAACGGTTGGGCTTAGAAAGATAACGCAAGTCCAGCCGCTGTGCCACACCTTTGGTGTCCAAAATCCGCGACTGGTAGGGGATGGGTTTTTCTTCTTTTGCCATATTAATAGCGCAGTGAAACCACCGCGTGGACCAAAGTCAACACTAAAAATGCCATGGATAGCGGCACATGAAGATACAGCCAGCCATGCAGTAAATGATGCAGGCGGACTTGTACACCCAACTGGCGGCGCTCTTCGCAAATGGATTCCAGATCGTTCAGCACCGAATGCGACGCCACCGGCAGGATGGTCCGCAGAAAGTTGAAATAGGCCTGCAAGGTTTGTTCAGTCTGAAACAATTTTCCAGAAAGTGGTTGCGGCTTGGCGAACAGGAAGGGGCGGATTTCCTGTAAGTAGTGCGACCGAAGAATTGCTGCCGCCTCCTGTCCTACATCAATTTGACGGGTGTTCTTGCGCTGTTCCACAAACACGGCGATCTTTTCCGCTGCCCCTGCTTTTTGCGAAGGGTCGAAATATTGTTTTACACCGCCAGCGCGCTGAAATTCAGCGTCGGCAACTTCCAAACCCAAATCAGCGGTAACAAATTCCGTCCGCTCATCAGCTTCCTTGCGCAATTCGATGATATTATGGGGAATCTGGGCAAATATCGTTTCTCGTCGAACCAGTTCCATCATGCGAGTTGGAATGTAGTTCTGCAAGGCAACCCCCACAATGCCGCTGACGGTGATGGTGGCGAAAATCCACATGAGCAGGCTGGCCAATCCTCGTCCCCAATGAAAGCCCGAGTGAAACAGGATCAGTAGAAAACTGAGCATTCCCAACCAGACGTGGGCGCGCAGCCAAAGACTTACCCGTCCAATGGGGGATGCGGGATATTTTTTACGCAGGCTCAACAGACATTCAAATACGATGACCCCGGTTCCGGCAAATCCAAACACCAAACCCATGGCGGAACCGCCGCGAGGTCCGTTGGCTGACAGCACCGCATAGGCAAGATAGGCCGCTGTGGATGCCAGGGCGATGGCTGTGGTGGCGTAAACCCACTGCAACTGATCGCGTCCGATGATCATAGAATTTGCCCCGACTGAAACTCCAACATGATTTCTCCAAATTCGATTACGTCCCCGGAACGCAGCTCTATTTCAGTGACGACATTGCCATTGACCAGGGTGCCGTTGGTGGAACTGTTGTCCGTAAGAATGAACCGCTTGTTCTCCATCACAATGCGGCACTGATTCCGGGACATTTGCGTATCGTCAGCAAAGCGGTAATCGTTTTCCGCACCGCGCCCAAATGTAGTGGCCGGAATGCGCAACTGCAGCGTGGAACCGGGTCGTGGACCTTCCAGCATTTTCAATTGCGGGAGCAAGGGCAGCAGATCACTGGCATTGGAGTAGATGCGAGTTTCCATGTTGCTGGAATAATCCACATTCGCGGACGCTGCATCGTGATGCGGCAGGTTCGGGACTGCCAACTGCAGACCAGCTAATTCCTTGGCAAAGAAAGATTTCGGTTCCACACGAATGGCTGCGTCATGAGGGCAGGCCCGCACGCAGTTCGGTTCGTCATATTCGGTGCAAAGGTCGCAAACAACAGCCTTCGGCTTGGCTTCGGCGTGCTGACCCTTTTCGCCGTTGATCAGCAGTTCCACAACATTGATGTTGCCGTAGGGGCAATCAATGGCACAGTTGCCACAGCCGATGCACCAATCCTCAATCACGATATCGAGCGATTCTTTACGCCGGATAGACCCCACCGGACAGCGCGTCATACACAACGGATCCATACAAGCACGGCAACTGGTGGGGGCCAGATACTTATCGAAGCGCAGACCATCGCGAATCAAACGGGTAACGTCATCGGTATGCGTCGATACGCAAGCTTTGACGCATTCATCACAGCGAGTGCACTTGGTGAGATCAATCAGCAGCAAGTTCTGACCCTGCATCAATTCCTGTTTTAGAAAATCGTTGAGCGAGACAGTTTGCACCCGATTCAACAACTGCATGTCCATTTGTCGGCGAGCCCGGGCCACTTCCGTGATGGACGCATTCACTTCGGGAAACTCGCTCAGCATCAGGGCGAAGTCTTCCGCTTTGATCTTCACCAACTGAACAAAATCCATTGATGTGCAGGTGGCAGTGCGCTTGCCCGTCAGGAAAGGATCTTCCAGAATTTCAAACGTAGTGTTGCCCACCACAAAGCTTTCCCCAGCAGGCAGCAGGAAACTATCGGCGGGCTTCATGCGGAACAGAATGGGATTCTTGCCCGATGGCAGACGCGTGACTCGAACCTGAGTTCCTTCAGCGGCCATTTGAAAATGATCGCGGGAAATATAATCGTCCCAGTTGGCAGCCAGTCCCCGATCCCCTTCTGGAGCACGACCACAGATCAACGGTTCAGCAGAAAGTGCGCCTTCGGCGATTTGGCCGGGTTGATTGCCCCTGGCCCGAACTCGAAAGGCTGGTGGCAGCAATCCCATTTCACCGAAATAGGAGCCGCGAGATAAATAGGTAAGAACGAACTCGCCGCCGGGGAACTCCTGGGCCACTTTCACGAAACCTAATCGAACAAGGTAAAAGGCATCGGCCACATCGCCCTGTTTACAAATCACCTGGCCAGGTACGACATCGACAAGTTCCACCCGATCCCGCAACTTATCCAGAAATTCCTGACTGACGTTACAGAATACGGGCACAGAGCGGAAGTGCGCATCGAGCGCCCGAGTGCGGTAGTTTTTATTGAGCTTGTCCTTAAAAGCCGGGGCATTGTATAGGACGTTATTCAAAATGTTGGGCAACATTTCCAGCATTACGACATCCGTCTGGGCTCGCACCGTAGCCGAACGCGGGTAGAACTTGGGTCGCTTCAACCGATCCTGCTTCAAAGCCGCCAGTGCCGCCAGTTCGCCGATTAATTCGCCGGGCCCGATGGTGGCAATGGGATTGTCCATTGGCAGATCTACCGATGCATCCACGGGGATATGGGTCCGCTGCATGCGACCTTTTTCGGTTCGATCCGGTTCGCCCTTCAGGTAGCTGGTGATTTTTGTAAAGCCCTTGAACAGGCTCTTTGATTTAGCTTGTTTCGATTTGGCGGAAGCAATAGGACTGTTGATATAAATATCTACCGTGCCCGAAAGGACATAGAAAGCAGTGCTGCCGCTTTCCCCTTCACGCATGATCATTTCACCCGGCTTGTAGGTTTTTTTTGCAATGGCACCGGGGAATTTTCCCCAGATTTCTTTGCGGATGGATGAGAAGTCGGGGATCGCCGACAACTCTTCTCCATCTATGGGCGTGCCGCCCAGGTTTGCTGCTAGGATTACGTCCTTGGCCATGATGGAGGAGTTTGGTCTTTATAAGTATATGTGCGTAACTAAACGAATGTTAGGGTCAAAATAGTTTGCTCATTTATGAGCCAACCGGAATTCGTAAACCACCGGGCCACCCAGGTTTCCACCGTTGGAAAGGCGGGTTTTATCTTTACTCTGAATAATTGTTAGTTCCCGAGGCTTTAGATCGGGAGTGGCGGCAATGGCACCCGGTGCCTGGGCCGGATCCTGGACATTGCGTGGACCAGCGTCGTTATCAAGGCAAAGCCCCCGCGAACGCATTTGTGTAGGGTCGCAACGAGGCCTGAGTTTGGCCGGTTGGCTGGGCTGGACATTGGAGGGCATAGTCTCTGGCAACACAGCGGAATTAGCAAGCGCAACCGGGCTGACCAACCAAAAAACGGAATCGTAACCGGCTGGCCCAGCAATGCGAAAGTGGGACTGGGTGGCGGGAATCAGATAATCCTGGGCAACCTTGACTCTGTTGGCCTGGCCGGTTTCTTCTCTGGGGAACAGCAGCACCACCTTTCCACCAGACCCGCGATTGGTGACGTATAGGTAGCCGTCGAAATTGGAGCGAAACTTGAAGCGGATCAGATCCCCTTGATTTAGCACCAGCGCCGGATCAATCGCCTTCCAAGCGGTACCTTGTTTCCCATCACTCGTTTGCCGTTCGACGGTAATATCCATCCACTGAGGTTCAACAAACGGTTGTGGTTGGGCGGATAATCCCACGCAAGCCGCCAGCAAAATCAGCAATCGACGCGGATATATGGACTTACTCATGTTTCAGCCTGATTTCAGCAATCACTTTGGCCCCCGGTGAAGAATCTTTGGTGGCCACATAAACTGCGGTTTCTTTCATACGTTCGATAGAGGCGGCCTTCGGCTTACTGGAAGCCACATCCTTTTCCTTCACCGTCTCAATGATCAGATCGCGAGACCGAATTTTCAGTTTTTCCACTTCCGAATTTTGAATGGTAGGCGTATTGTAAGCCATCATCGTGCGATTCCCAGTTGCCGGATTGGCGTTGCGGTTCACTTCATAAATCAGCTTGTCAATGTCTTCATCGGGATTCCGGGAGTAGGCGATAAAGATTTTCTCTGTACCTGGCTTGCCCGCAAAAGTAAACGTCTTATCTTCACTGGGATACCGTACTGGAGTGTGCGGCGTTACCCGATTATCGCCACCCTCTAAGTCTTTGCGAGGGAATAGTGTCTGCCAAGTCCCACTGGTGCCTTGCGCCAATATGTACAGGTAGCCATTCTGATTGCCTTCTGCTTGAATCTGGATGCGTTCCCCGGTTTGAAAACGCGAATCCTCGGCTACTTCCACCCATTGGTCGGATTCCACCATTTTCAAAATGCTATAGCGCAGAACCAAAGGGGTGAACTGGACATTGTCTATTCGCCCGCTGTCAATTCGCCCGCCAGTTCCGTTAGGACGCTCAACAGCAGGAATCCGCTTGGCACGCTCGGGTTCTTCCAATTTCTTGGGAACTGGCCTAACTGCAACCACCTTTTTAGGAGGATTGGGCTTCGGTACCAC
Organism: Acidobacteriota bacterium; assembly: GCA_025352795.1. GTDB lineage: Bacteria > Acidobacteriota > Terriglobia > Bryobacterales > Bryobacteraceae > JANXSF01. The sequence continues at coordinate 26,705 of JANXSF010000065.1, read as the reverse complement.
AGCTTCCGCTTCGGGCAGCTTCTTCGCTGGAGGTGCCTTTTTACCGTCGTCATAAAACAGTTGGCGTGGAGTTAACTGGGCCTGGGTGGAAATGGATGACAGCATAGCGACTGTCATTAAGGCGGGAACAAACCGGAAAATCATAAGCTACCTCACTTATCGGTACGAAATCTGCAATCCACTAGATAAATTTTTACTGGCACTCTTAAAAGCGCAAAACTGAGGGAAGTCGGGTCAACGGAACCCAGCCATTCCCCACCTAGACTATATCGCGCTGCGAACTTGAAAAAGCAAGCCAAAATATTGTGACCCTGTTCTGCATTCGTTTACGCATGAAACAGTGAAGTCGGATTTGCGACATCAAGATATTAGTACTACTACGAGTGTCAGCAGTAGGGTTGCAATGATAATAGGATTGTGTTGTAGTCTCTTAAGATCAAGGATTTACGTAACTATGCCCAACTCCCCCAAGGCTTTTATAGCGCAGCTATTGTCCACCATGCTGCTTTGCAGTACGGGTACTGCACCTCTTTTATATTCACAAGAACCCGTTCGCTTGAAAATCGTCATTATTGAAGGCGAAGGCGCCACCAACAACATTAAGCAGCGCACTGCCCGCGAACCAATCGTCGAAGTGCAGGATGAAAATAACCGTCCTGTGGGCGGGGCGCTGGTCACTTTCGTACTGCCGAACTACGGAGCATCGGGAACGTTTCAGGGCGGCTCCAAGCTACTCACGGTGACGACGGATGCCAACGGTCGGGCGGCGGGCAAGGGCTTTCAACCGAATACGGCCAAGGGAAAGATGAAAATTCAGGTACGAGCGCAGAATAATGGACAATCGGCCAGTTCTGAGATCAATTCTGTAAATACCGGACCTGGGATGAGTCCTCCGGCTAAGTGGGCGACAGTGGGGGCTATTGCTGCGGGTGCTGTGGTCGCGGTAGTGGTGGCCACAACCGGTGGCTCTAACACACCAGTAACGCAACCCACCATTATTACGGCTGGTCCGGGCGTGGTGCGGTAGAGGATCTCTTATTAAAATGCGCACATTCATCGTTATTTTATGCAGCATGCTACTGACGGCTGGAATTGCCGCCGCGCAAGTTGGACAAGGAGTGGTTGGGGTGCCCTGGCTGGGCTGGATTTTCGATACCGAAGCGCTGGTATTGCGACCCATCACGGGGATTCCCATGTCGGCATTCATGGGCGATAAAGTTGACCTGGAATTGTCGTTAGCGGTGGGGTCGCCAGAAGGTTCCTTTGCATTGGGTGTGGCCGCTGAAAGTGGCCGAGTGCTGATTGTGCAAGGTTCAAATTCTGCCGAACTGGTTGGGGCGAAGGCGAATCCGACACGCATTGTGATGAGCGCCCGGGGTCGGGTGGCGGCTCTTTATTATGAAGATGGCAATCTGGTTCAGGTATTCGAAGGACTGCCCGCCAGTGGACGTTTGGCGCGCGAATTAGCATTAGATACTGTTCCTGGCATACTGGCTGTTGACGACGCCGCAAGCAGTGTGCTGGCCTCCGCCGAAGGTGGTTTATACGCCTACAAGTTGGAACAAGGCAAGCAGTTGTTGATCCCTTCCAGTGAGATTTTAGAAGCAAATTTCTTCGCAGGCAGCAACGACGTAGTGGCCCTGACTGCAGACAAAATCACGCTACTGCGGGACGGGCAAACCGTGGAGCTGGGGGTTCAGGAAGATATTGTGAATCCAGTAAAAGCAGCTATTTCCGGCGACGGACGCAGCATTATCGCGCTGTTGAAGCAGGGCAATATTGTGATTCGTAATTTGAAAGCCGGGACCAGCAAAATGCTGCAATGCGATTGCACCCCAACCGATTTGTCGCGATTGCATGGCAACTCAGTGTTCCGACTGAATTCACTGAAGGATGGAACAGTGTGGCTGTTGAATGGCGATGACGATGAACCGCGGGTGACCTTTGTTGCAACGCGAGGTGAAAACTAATGCGAACGTTACACAGCATTGCCAAATGCAGTTTGATGGTCGCTATATCGGGCGGGCTTCTGTTTGGACAACAAACCATTTCCGATGGGACTTTCAACAATGCCGATTGGACGGTCAACGCTGTTTCCACCTTCAATGCATTCAATCCGACCTTTTCTGGATCACAAATCAGTGGAGGAAACCCTGGAACTTATCGTGTAGAGACCCACACCGCCGCCAGTGGTAACGGGCCAGGGGTCCTTCGCGGATTTCATCGCTACGGTCCACAGACGCTGAACCTCGCCAGTGGAATTTCCACCATCAGTTACTCCTACGACCTGGTCAACATTGGACCGTCATTTCTTCCAAACGTTGAGTACCGTATCGCATTGCAACAAGGCTCCACCACCTACGTGGGGCCGAACATTGACACAATCTTATTTGGCACCGCGTTCACAACTTTTACAGGTAGCGGCTTAACTGAGAGTAATTTTTGCGCCGTTAACCCGTCCGCAGTGGCGCTGGATTGCACCAGTCATCCTAACTTTACTGTTGGAGCGGCAAGCATCTCCGTTGGTTATCAAGTGGCCAATACAATTGCCGTTGGCCAGAACATAAATGCCACCTCCGGCCTTGATAATTTCAGCATCACCGCAAGCGCCGGCTTCCCCGCGTTGACTTGCAGCGCATCAGCGACACCTCGTAACGTGCGCAGCCTGGGATCAACAGAACTGGTGGACGACGTTGTAGTCATATGCAGAGGTGGCGTACCTACCGCTACTGGTCAGGCAATTCCACAGGTGGACTTTTCAATCAGTTCGTTAGTTCCAATTACTACCCCTATTATTGGATTGCCCGTTGGTCCGGGCTTTGGTGGCATAAGAAGTGGTGCCTTGCTGCTTTTAGACGAGCCTGCCCCAGCCAACCAATTTGTTTGCGATAGCAGCACTGGATCTTGCGGCGGTTTCGGCAACGGCACTGGTGCCACGACGTATTACGGTTCTGGAACGCAATCGGCCAATAGCCCAAATAATCGGAATGTTCATGCTGGATGGATTACCAGTTCAGCCAACGCAGTCATTTTCCAAGCCATTCCTTTCGATCCTCCTGGGTCGGGGATACGCACTCTACGATTTACCAATGTCCGTTTAGACGCAAATTCGTTGTCCGTTGGGACAGCGGTGCTGGCCACTATCAACAACAGTGCGCAACTCACGATCAGTGGATCCCCAGTTGCGGTCGCAGTGGTTTCCACAACATTGACGTCCAGCCTTCGTGATGCGGCTAATTCGGCGAATCAGACAGTTGCAACGGCGTTTCCGTTAGGTTCCGCCAACTCCTTTCAAAAGATTGCCACGTTACGTTTCAGCGAAGGATTTCAAATGGCATTCATGGGCCGCTCACTGACTGCGCCTCCGAACGTGAACACATCGCCAACGCCAGTATCCCAAAACACACCTGGAACTGCCTATACATCAGAAACCGGATTTTATAATTCTGCGTTTCCAAATGTTCCTAATATTGGCGACTTCCGATTGGCAGGGTTAGCTAGCCAGGGAACAAGGCTGGTGGTCAAGTTCAAGAACCTGCCTCCACAGACACAAATTTATGTAGATACCCTGAGCACCGGTGCCAGCGCGACCGAGGCAGCCCGATTGACAGCGACTCAAGAGGGGGTATTTAGCGCGGTCAATCCACCTACCAGCGCATCCACTGGTATTGTCCAACTGACTGTCGCTTCCGATGGCACAGCAACCGCCATATGGGAAGTACTGAACGCGAATCCTTTGACCAGTACAAATTTTGATTTCGGATTGTATTATTCGTCGGCAGCGGTCCCCGTTGGAACGTATCCAACTCCACAAGTGGATTTTTCGATTGTGCCCGCCAATCCAGACCCGAGTTTAGAACTCCCACTGCTCACCAATGTGCCCCGATTTAACGCAAATAGTTCGCTGCGGAACCTTTTCCAATTCACAATTGCACCGGTGAGCCCTCCTGTTCCTATTGGTCCCAATTTAATCGTCAGTCCGAATCAGGTGAGCTTCTCATCGACCCAAGGCCAGCCCAGCCCTGCGGCACAAACCTTAAGCGTTACGTCATCCGGTGCCAGCCTTGACTTCAGTGTTTCATCGGGTGGGGCATTGCCCATCACGTTTACCCCATCCCGTGGAACCACGCCTGGATCGGTTTCCGTATCTGTGAATACCACCGGCCTTGCCCCAGGGACCTACAAAGATACCGTGACCATTACCGCAGGCGGAGCCCAAAATCCTAGTGTCCCAGTGGGAATCAGCGTAATTGTCAAGTCCACACCGTTGATCATCTCGCTAGATCCGGCGAACACGGTTGCTGGTGGTCCGGCGTTCCCTCTAACCGTCACTGGCAGAGGATTCCTCAGCGGTGCGGTTGTGAACTTTGGCACTATTGCGTTGCGACCAATTTCGTCGAACGAATCCCAACTGGTTGTGACCGTGACTCCAGACTTGATTACCCAAGTGGGTTCAGTTCCTGTTACAGTGACGAACCCCGATGGAGGATTGTCGAATGCTGTCGATTTCTTCATCGGACGATTGACCATTACGTTACTCAGTCCCGTGGTTCGCACGGCTACTGCAGTGGGATTCGCTTTGACGGTGAGTGGCGTTGGATTTCAACAAGGAGCCACTGTGGAATTTGGATCCACTTCGCTGACCCCCATCAGCGCCACTAACGGGTCTTTGACGGCGAATGTTCCGGCGAGTGCGATTACCCAGCCAGGAACAATTCAGGTAAGTGTGAAAAATCCTAACCTGCAAGTGTCGAATCAGTTGCCCTTTACTGTCCGACCGGTGCCGGTGATTGAATCAGCTACCCCGAATCCGGTGGCGCTAGGCACAGCAGTGGTGACTGTAGTTGTTACAGGAAGGAATTTCTTTGATGGCGTGACGATTCAAGCAAACAACTTGAGCTTGGCCACCACCTTTATCAGCCCCACACAGTTGACGGTGGTCTTACCAGTGAGCTTGTTGGGTCAATTGGCCACCACTAGTTTGACGGCATTGACGCCAGACGGAGTTCGGTCCAGCCCTTACCTTTTGCAGATCGGCATCATCACAGTGAATATCCCCACTGTGACCGTTGGCGATGGCAACACCACCATCGTGATTACGGGTACCGGTTTTGGACAGGGTACGCTGGTGCAATTTTCCTGTCAGCCACCTCCGCCACCGCCAGTAACATTGGCGATTTCCATCATCAGCAGCACTTCCCTGACGGCTGTCCTTCCCGGCAATCTTTTGACGCGACCGGGCGTTTGTCAGCTAACGGTTTCCACCCCATCGGGGTCAGGTACAGCTCAAATTACAGTAAACACTTCTCCACAGATTTCCGGGCTCAGCCAGAATACCATCCAGGTGGGCAGCCCGACTTTCAGTCTGATTGCGAACGGTATCGGGTTTGAGGCAGGTTCTGTGATTCGTTGGAACAGCACAGCGCTTACCACTACGCCTGTTACAGGTGGATTGAAAGCGGATGTTCCCGCAAGTTTATTGACCACACCCGGCGGAGTAACGATCAGTGTTGTTGGACCCCGTGGGGCACCGTCGAATGGACTTCCATTCACGGTCTTCCTGCCCCCTGTGTCGCTCCTATTGGTCTTACCCACAACCACAAGTCCGGGCAAGGACGAAACGGTTACGGTGAGCTTGGGCGGACCTTTCCCCGCAGATTTAGTAGGATCGCTGACGTTGACTTTCCGCCCTGATGCAGGACTGCCCGATGACCCAGCCATTCAGTTTTCAAACAACAGCCGAACATTGCCAATCAACATTCCAGCACAGGGCCAGACAAAGCTGACTGCAACCTTCAAGACTGGAACCAGCGCAGGAGTGATTACTTTGACACCGCAGCTTACCAGTGGTCCGGTTGCCGTAACTGGAACTGGACTGACCCCACAAACGTTGACGGTACCGCGAGCCGTGGCGGGGATTGCCACCCTTACCTGCACGCGCAAAGCTGGGGCGTTCGATGTGGTGGCCACCGGCTTCACCAATACTCGGCAAGCCAGTCAGGCTCTGTTCAGCTTTACAGGCAACAACCTGGGAACAAGTTCCCTTACGGTGGATGCCACCGCTCCGTTCACCACCTGGGCGGCAACTAAAACTTGCACTGCCACGGCGGGGATTAGCTGCGTTGCCTTCGAGTACACCCAACCCTTTACGGTGCAGGGAAACGTAACTGACATCACCACTGTGAAGCTTCAGTTAACCAATCAAATTGGACAATCGGTAGAGCGTAGTGCAAGCTGTCAGTAGATGAATCTAGAGGACTCTGAACAAACGCGACCGCCCGTGACCTTGCTGGTTTTGAAAGACCGCTACGAAGTGGAGCGCGAGCTTGGCCGCGGCGGGATGAGTGTAGTCTACCTGGCGCGCGATCGCCAACTGATGAATAAGAAGGTGGTCATTAAGGTTCTGCTGGACGAATCGCAGCAGGATGCCTGGATTCGTAAAAAGTTCCTGCAGGAGATGGAAGCGCTGGCTCGCATTGATCACCCTGGCGTGGTTGGCGCGCTGGATACCGGCGAGACTTCTGAGGGTCGGCAATTTCTAGTGATGCAGTACATTGAAGGTCAGAATTTGCGGCAGGCGCTGGCCGCCGGTCCACTGGATTTTGGACGGGCTGCCGGTCTATTGCGGCAAGTGGGGCAGGCATTGAGTGCGGCGCATGAAAAAGGGGTTTGGCATCGCGACCTGACGCCAGAAAACATCATGCTGCAAAAGCATGGATTGGATGAGGAACACGCCAAAGTGATTGACTTCGGCATTGCCGGAATTCAGAATTCAGCTTTTGGCGGGGAAAAGACGCAAGTGGCGGGAAAGTATTCCTACATGTCGCCAGAGCAGTTTGCCGGAAAGCCTTCCGCTACTACCGATGTTTACGCCATGGGTATTTGCGCGTATGAAATGGTGACCGGGCAAAAGCCGTTTGCGGCGTCGCTAGAGCATTTGGTTTCAGCAGAAAAATCACTGGCGGAAGCACCCCAGAAATTGCGGCCAGGTTTGCCCGATGCAGCAGGAAGGGCAATTTTGAAGGCAATTTCCTATCATGAGGTGGATCGATTTCAGACGGCTCGGGAGTTTGGCGAAGCCATGTCCCAGACTCTTACGGCCAAGCAAGGCAAGGGCAAAGATCCGAGTAATTTGGAAGTGGGTCACATCCTGTTTACTGATCTGGTTGGCTATTCGCTGTTGCCGATGGATCTGCAGCGGGAATATCTGGCAGAGCTTCAGAATGTTGTAAAAACGTGCGCAGCCTTTAAACGCGCGGAAGGCAATGACGATGTGATCAGCCTGCCCACTGGCGATGGCATGGCGTTGTCATTCTTCGGCGATCCCACCCAGCCCGCGCAATGTGCCTTGGAAATAGCGAAGGCGTTGAAGAGCAGACCGCATTTGAAATTACGGATGGGCATTCACTCCGGCCCGGTTTATAAAGTCGCCGATATCAACGCCAATTCCAATGTGGCCGGTGGTGGCATCAACATGGCGCAAAGGGTCATGGATTCCGGCGATGCCGGGCACATTCTGGTTTCCGAAGCCATGGCCACAACGCTTGCGCAATTGAGTAATTGGCGGCCCTATCTGGTGGACTTTGGGAATCGGGAAGTGAAGCACGGCGTGGTACTGCACATTTACAATTTGGCTACTGCGGATTTAGGAAATACTGTATTGCCGCAGAAGTTTGCTGCCGATATGACAAGCAAGCGGTCTCCCAGAAGCAAACAGCTAGCGGCTTTAGCTTTTGTGACACTTTTTGGAGCTGCTGGATTCGTTTCATGGAAGTATATGGTGCCGGTATCGTTCAATGAATTGCAATATTTTTTCACCGTGCAACCCACCAACGATGGCAAGGATTTCGGGCAGGAGTTCCGTAGCGTAGGGAACGTCATTTTTCAGTCCAATTACCGGGTGGCCTTGAATATTACATCGCCGAAACAGGGCTATTTATATGTGTTGAACGAGGCGATGGACGAGAAAGTGGCAAAGAAAACTTTCCTGATTCTATTTCCGTTGGCAGGTGCCGAATGGGATCCGAAAATCGGCCAGGGTCAAACGGTTCGTGTTCCGAAAGATGGCTGGTTTCAATTCGACCAAGCAACTGGAACGGAGATTTGTTACGTGGTGTGGTCGCTCGTGCCTGTGCAGGAAATTGAAAAGATGCGCAAGTCATCTAATGTAATGCCCGGTGGTGTGATTAAGGTGGAAGACGGCATGATGGTGGCCGAATTGCGCGAATTTTTACGGAAGAACGCCGGGAATCTGGTGGAAAAGAATAATGAGCAGACTAACCAGACGGAACTGAAGGGCACAGGGGAATTTCTTGTGCAAAAAGTTCCGTTACGACATTTATGAGGTAGTCCATGAAACTAACCGAGGTGAGGCTGGCGCTGATCTTAGTATTCCTGTTGGCGATATTGCCACCAGCGCAGGCTCAGAAATACATTGGTGCGGGCGGTTGTGCAAGCTCCAATTGTCACGGCGGCACGTCGGTTGCAAGTGAGAAGGATAGTCGGATTTGGGGCAATGAATATGCCATCTGGCAGTTAAACGACAAGCACTCCAGGGCGTCGAAAGTACTTACTGATCCGCGTTCCAAACGCATGGCTGAGATCTTGCGGATTTCCGATCCTCAAAAAGATGCCCGATGCACGTCTTGCCACGCGGTGGGTTCGCCGGAAAAGTCAGCCAATGATGGGGTGTCCTGTGAGGCATGTCACGGTGCAGCGGAAAAGTGGTTAGGGACGCATACCCAGTCCAACTCACACGCGGCGAGTGTGGCTGCGGGCATGGTGGACACTAAGAACAACATCCGCTTGCGAGCGACCAATTGCATGGAATGCCATGTGGGGTCGAAGGATCGGGTAGTGGACCATGAACTGTATGCGGCGGGGCATCCGGATCTGAATTTCGAGCTGGATACGTTCACCTGGGCGCAGCCGGTGCATCATCGGGATGTGAAGCCTTCGGCGGGGAACGCAAAGCCTCGGGTTCGGAACTGGGCGGTGGGGCAAGCCACGGGGATGGCCGAAGGAATGCGATTGCTGGCGACCCGTGCGGCTAAGAATTGGCCGGAGTTTGCGGAGCTGGAATGTTATCAATGTCACCACGATCTGCGGCAGGATAGTTGGCGCATCCAGCAAGGCTATGGTGCGCACAAGCCGGGGAGTTTGCAATTGAATATGTCGCGAATGGCGGTGTTGCGCGTGTTGGTATCGCAGATGGCACCGGAAATGAGCAGCCCATTGGACGCAGTGTTGAACGAAGTTGCCCTGACAATTTCCAACCAATTGAGCGTAGCCCCAATCCGCGCGGCGGAAAAGGCGGCGGCGCTGGGGGATCAACTGGCGGCAAAATTTGAAAAGGTCGATTTCACGGAGCAAAATGCCAAGGCGATCGTCCGCGCTCTGGCGGGCGAAAGTAATCGAATCGCCGCCCATGGGGTGCATGCCGCAGAAGTGGCCACTATGTCCCTGGATTCGCTGACGGCGGCGATTACTGGCAATTCCAAAGAAGCGCAGCAAGCCATTACGCCTCTCTACGATTATCTGGAGCACCCATCGGTTTATACACCCGGTGGATTTGCTGCACTCTTCCGCAAGGCTGCGGGAGCTGCAAACTAACGAGGAGGCGGAATGAAACTCCGCGTCATATTGTTAGCGGCGGCGTTGATTTTTGCGAGCATCGGGTTTGCCCAACGCTCCCAGTTGCCCACCAAGGGTCGTCGCGCTGAAAAACGCGGTCAGAAGAAGAGAATCGCCTTGCGCAAACTACCTCGTCAAAAGCCTTTAAGACAAACGCCGAACTATGTAATTCCGCTGGAAGAGTTCCTGGCAAGGGAGCGCGCACGGCCGTCGCTGGAAAAAACGTTTGCCGATGACCGATTACGTCGTCTGGTACGAACGGCTCCCGAATTGGCAAGCATCGTCCCGCTTATTCGATGGGATGAAAAGGCGATCAACATACTTCCCCGCCCTGTCTATACCAATACGTTAGCCGGATTATTGCCGACCTTCGTCATGCCGGACATCAGCAAGGAAGACGGCACCGTACCCAATCGTTGGCGCATCGGCTTTCCCGGTTGGCAGCGTTATGACAACAAGAAACTGGATGCAATGTATGCCGCCGAGCACTGGTACGATCCGTTCAATCGAAATCAATTTAAGGGGGACTATCCTATTTGGGGCCGCAAGACTTTCCTGAATTTTACCGGAGTTTCCGAAACGCTGACTGAGTTTCGCCGGGTGCCTGTGGCCAGTGGACAAAGCTCCAACGGTGCGGGAGAGTTCGGATTCTTCGGCCAGGGAGATCAGATTGCGTTTCGACAAAACTTCCGATTGAGCTTCGATCTGTTTCGGGGCAGCGCGGGCTTCAAACCAGTGGATTACGAACTGCGCATTACCCCGGAGTTCAACATCAATTATCTGAACACGCGGGAGAACGGGCTGACACGGATCGACGTGCGGCAGGGGACCAACCGGACCGATACGAATATCGGACTGCAGGAAGCCTTCTTTGAGAAACGACTGTTCACCAATTCCCGCAATGCTTTCCGCAAGAAGAAAGATCAGGATGACAACGGCAGCGCCTATTTCGATTTCACATCGTTGCGGGTGGGCATTCAGCGGTTCACCAGTGATTTTCGGGGTTTTGTATTTTCTGATGAACAGCCAGGGGTGCGGTTGTTCGGAAACTTTCACAACAACATTTTTCAATACAACCTGGCTTACTTCAACATGTTGGAGAAGGATACCAACAGCGGTCTAAACCGTTGGAAGATCAGAAATCAGAAAGTGTACGCCGCCAACCTTTATTGGAGTGACGCGTTCACCAAGGGCTACACGATGAACTTCAGTCTGCTGTATAACAACGATCAGCCGACATTTCATATAGACAAGAATGGTTTTCTGGTGAGGCCCGCGCCGATTGGTTTGCCTGGGGCACACAAAGTTCGAGCAGGGTACGCGGGCATTTCCGGTGATGGGCACATTGGGCGCATCAACATTACTCACTCCTTCTACCAGGCATTTGGGCGCGACGACTTGCATCCGCTGCCTGCATTGAAACAGCCGCAACATATCAACGCCCAACTGGCAGCGGTGGAAATGTCCTATGAATCGGATTGGAAGACGTTCCGGCTATCGGCTTTCTACACTTCCGGCGATAAGGATATTAACGATGGGCAAGCGCGCGGGTTCGACGCGATTGTGCCCAACCAACAGTTTGCAGGAGGCGGATTTTTGGGGTCGGCAAGTTTAGCGGATCGCGGATTGATCAACAACTCCTTTGAAGGTGGCGGTACCAATTTCCTGAATCGGCAGGCCATCCCGCTGACGGGAACAGGGGTTCTGTTGTTTGGACCCAATAGCTTGATACCCAATTTACGGGCGGGACTTTTCCAGGGGCAAGCCAACTTTATTAACCCTGGGATCTTCCTGATCAACGCCGGGTTCGATGCTAAGATCACGCCAAAACTGCGCGGCACCATCAACGTGAACTACGCCCGTTTCACGCGGACGGAAGTATTGGAGACGCTGTTGTTTCAAAGCGGGATCCAACATGGAATCGGCGTGGATTCGGGCTTTGGTGCGCAGTACCGACCGCTGCTGAATGACAACATCGTATTGAACACGGGGTTTGGCGTGCTGGTGCCCCAAGCCGGGTTCAAAAATATTTATAACGGACGAGTGCTCTATTCCAGCTTCGTCAATTTGCGACTGGTATTTTAGATGTCCAGACTCCTAATTTCACTTTTGATTTGCATCGGCAGTGCCCACGCTGAAGATCTTTTGCGGCAATCGATTGAAGCCATGACTCGCAAAAGTGAAGGATGTCAGGCGGCCAAGTGCCATGTGGCAACAGAGCCGATGCATGCGTCCACAGCGGTCCATTTGGGTTGCACCGATTGCCACGGAGGCATGGCCGCGGCAGTGGATAAGAAACAGGCTCATGTGCCATCGAAACTGGGTTGGGGTAAATCGACGGCGAACCCGGTGAGATCCTATGCGCTGCAAAACAAGGAATCATCGGACTACATTCGTTTCGTGAATCCTGGGGATTTGAGGGTGGCGGAGGAGAGCTGTGGGTCGGTGGGTTGTCATGCTCCGGTGGTCTACAAAGTACAGCAGAGCATGATGACGCACGGGGCTTTTTTGTGGGGTGCGGCTCTTTACAACAACGGGGGATCGCCACTGAAGAATGCATTGTTTGGAGAAAGCTACGATTCGCATGGAGTGGCGCGAAAGCTGGTGACGACGCCTGCGCCATCTGTGGAAGACACCAAATGGAAAGGCGTGTTGGCCATGCTGTTGCCTCTGCCACAGTACGAAGCGGCGCAGCCAGCCAACACCTTGCGCGTGTTTGAACGGGGTGAGGATCGGTTGAGCAACCGCGGCTTTGGCACGCTGACGCGGACTGATCCAATTGTGCAAGGTTTGCAACGAACTCGCCTTTTCGATCCGCTACTTTCGTTCTCTGGTACCAACGATCAGGCCGGGGATTATCGCGGGTCTGGCTGTACCGGATGCCACGTGGTTTATGCCAACGACCGTGACCCGGCGCATTCTGGACCCTATGCGAAGAACGGTCATAGCGGGATGAGCTTTACCAATGATCCAACCATTCCGAAGAATGAATCGGGGCATCCGATTCAGCACCGGCTGACGCGCACCATTCCCACCAGCCAATGCACGGTTTGCCACATGCACCCTGGCACATCATTCGCGTTTCAATACTCGGGGTACATGTGGTGGGACAACGAAACCGATGGCGAACACATGTATCCGGCGCAAACCAAGCAGTGGAAACCAGAGGATGCGGCGCGCTCACTGGCTCGCAACCCGGAAGGGTCATCGCTCAAAGGCAAGTGGTCCGATCCTCAGTTTCTGGCCAGTCTTACTGACCTGAATCCTAAGTTAAAGCAGACGCAATTCGCCGATTTCAATGGGCATGGCTGGGTGTATCGGGCAGTCTACAAGCACGATAAAAAGGGCACCTGGCTCGATAAAGAAGATCAGGCGATTGATTTCAATGATCCTGAAAAGTTCAAGAAAGCAGTCCATCTGAAGGACATTCATCTGGAAAAAGGGATGCACTGCGTGGATTGCCACTTTGAACAGGATAGCCATGGCGATGGCAAATTATATGGCGAACCACGGGCCGCAGTGGAAATTGAGTGCGTCGATTGCCATGGGTCGCTGACCAAGTATGCGTCGTTAAAGACATCGGGACCGGCCGCGCCGACGCCTCCGCATGATCTGTCTTTGTTGCGCACACCGTTTGGAGAGCGGCGTTTTGAATGGTTGGAAGGCAATCTGGTGCAGCGGTCGATGATGGAAAATGGCAAAAGCTGGAATCTATCGCAGGTGAAGGATTCAGTGGTGCCGGGCAGTTGGAATTATAACGAAAAGGCTCGGCTGGCGAAGACCATGCAGAAAGACGGAAAGACTTGGGGATCATCGAAAGCGGCGGAAATGCTGGCCCACAATGATGAGAAACTGTCCTGTTATGCTTGTCACACTTCCTGGATGACCAGTTGTTTTGGGTGCCACCTTTCGATGAAAGCCAACGCCAACAGACCCAATTTGCACAATGAGGGCGATCCCAATACGCGCAACTTCACCACCTATAACTTTCAGGTGTTACGCGACGATGTGTTCATGCTGGGGCTGGATAGCACGGTGAAGAAAAACAAAATTGCCCCGGTAAGGTCTTCCAGCGCAGTGCTGGTGAGTTCGCAAAACGCCAATCGCGAATGGTTGTATTCGCAGCAGCAGACGGTTTCCACAGAAGGCTATAGCGGGCAGGCTTTTAATCCGCACTTCCCACATACGGTGCGCACCAGGGAATCGCGAACGTGTACGGATTGCCATGCATCGAAAGAAGGCGACAACAATGCCTGGATGGCGCAGTTGCTTTTGCAGGGCACTAATTTTGTGAATTTTTTGGGACGGTATGTTTGGGTGGGCGAAGGCAAGCATGGCCTGGAAGGGGTGGTGGTGACGGAACGCGATGAGCCGCAAGCGGTGATCGGCAGCCATTTGCAAAAGCTGGCCTACCCTGAAAATTTCGCGGCGCATCAGAAATCAAAACTGCAGTTAAGAGAAGCTTACGAACATCATGGCGACGTGCAAAACATCCAGATGCGGGGCGAGTATGTGTACACAGCCAAGGGCCGTGAAGGTGTGGAAGTTTACGACATCGCCAACATTGACAACAAGGCGTTTGCCGAACGGATTACCAGCGCTCCGGTTTCACCTTTGGGTCAGAAGTTCACGGTGAAGACGAAGGACGCACGGTGGATCGCATTGCCCACTACGCTGGCCGTTGACCCAGTGCGCAAGCGCCTTCCTGAAAACGAAGAGCAGCCGATTCATATGTTGTATGCCTATCTTTATGTCGCCGATGCGGAGGAAGGTCTAATCCTGATCAATGCAGCGACGCTATTGGATGGTGACCCGCGGAACAACTTCATCGAGCGCGCAGTGACGTTCAATCCGGAGGGTGCGTTAAAAGGTGCCAGGCATGTGGTGATTGCCGGAAACTACGCTTATATATCGTGCGATAAGGGTTTGGTGATTGTGGACATTGACAAACCTAAGACCCCGAAGATTGTCGCCACGGTGCTGCTGGAAGGTGCGGGCAATACGGCCATTCAATTTCGTTACGCTTTCGTATGTACTAAGAAGGGCTTGGATGTGGTGGACATAACGGACGCCGCAAGTCCACGAATCGCCGCGCTGGTGCCGATGGGCGAGGCGAACGATGTGTATCTGGCTCGGACCTATGCGTATGTCGCCGCAGGTGGGCAAGGCTTGGCGATTGTAGATATTGAGAAAGCGGAGCATCCTGGTGTCCCACGTTTTTTCAATGCTGCTGGCGCGATCAACGATGCCCATGCTGTGAAAGTAGGGATGACCAACGCCAGCTTGTTCGCCTACGTCGCCGATGGCAAAAACGGACTGCGAGTGCTGCAGTTGATGTCACCGGATCGTTCAGCAGATCTGTGGGGATTTTCGCCGAAGCCGGAAGCGCAGTTGATTGCCACGTTCAAGACCAAGGGTCCAGCGCTGGTGCTATCGAAGGGGCTTGACCGGGATCGCGCAGTAGATGAAAGTGGGAATCAGGTGGCGGTGTTTGGGCGTCGTGGTTCGCGGCCCTTCAACTTGGAAGAGATGCGCAAACTCTATATTCGCGATGGCAAGTTATATACGGTGACCAATGGGCCACCTGGGCCTCCTGTGTCGGAAGGAGGCAGTCGATGAAGCGGGAGTTTCAGGAGTTGGGAATTTGGTTTTTGGGGTTATTGCTGGTGGGTGGAAAAGGCAGGCGGAATCGCCTGCCCCACAACGGTCAGCAAGTTTCCCCGCAATCGGACAGATTCAAGGGTTGGAGCGAAGCGTATCGAGCGTTTGGAAAACCGCTTCATGGCGGTCACGGCTTGGTAACATTCGGATTCTACCGAGCCGTGACCGCTAGGGAGCGGTCTTCTAACCACAGTTTTCCCAACACCACCACAACTCCAGTTCCAGTTCCAGTTCCAGTGAAAGTGGGGCAGGCGATTCCGCCTGCCCGCTCGTTTGCGAGCGAAGTCTTCATTCCGATTTCGAAGACACTACATAACATTAGGCAATTCTGCCTACCTCAAATCTTGATCCTAGCCATTTTCATTTCCCTCAACCTTTCAGCCCAGCCTGTTTTGAAAACTGAAATGCGCAATGGGATTGAGCGGGCTGCCCTCCTGCATGCCAAAACCAGCACGCCAGTCACCGACGATTCGCCCGCTCTACCTGGAGAAACTCTCATCGTAGAAGGCACCGGACTCACTGGCAACCTTACAATTCTGCTTGCCGATTCCATAAATACAGGGATGATCCTGGATGACCAGCACCTCTCCTTCGACCTTCCTGGCAATGTGAGTGGTAGCTTTGTAGAAATTTCACTTCAATCTGACGATGGCCGCAGCAACGTGGCCACCACCACAATTAGCGGCCCTGTTGACCCCGTACAATTGAGTGCTGAGGAAGTTACCAAATTAGTATTCGCTGCCTACGGTGCAGTGGATGCGCCTGGGCTGGTTGTTGCCGTGGTTGACCGAGCAGGCAATCCCCTGGCGATCCACCGTCGCTCCTCATCGACTGACGACGCTGCGGAAACAGCCCTTTCGTTAGCCCGCACGGGAGCATTTTTCAGCCACAATGAAGCTCCGCTTTCATCGCGCACAGTCCGATTCATCAGCACTGAGCATTTCCCTGAAGGCATTCCCAATCAGCCCGCTGCCGCCTTATTTGGTATCGAAAATACCAACCGTGGCTGCATGCTATCCAACGACTATTTGCCAAACCAAACAGTTCCCCCAGCTCGCAATTTCTCAGGTACCTCATCAGGGAAAGGTATTAGTACAATACCCGGAGGAATTCCACTTTACCGAAACGGCTTAATTCTTATCGGCGGAATCGGCGTTGCCGGAGTAGCTGCTGACGCTGCGGAGTTTGCAGTGGTGGCCGCTACCTTTGGCACTTCCTTCTTTCGTCAATTACCGCTTCCGACGCCAGGAGGAGTTTATATTGATGGATTTCGGTTGCCATTTGTGAATCAGACTACGCGACCACCGGGAACTAGTCCGTCTACAGGCGGTGACTTTGCACCATCGTTCAGGGCGGGTCGTGCTGCGCCCGAAGGCTGGCTGGTTGGCCCGAAACCCAGCAGCACCCTAACCGCCGATGAAGTGCGTACCATCATCGACCACGCCGTTGCCAGAGCCAATGTGACCCGTGCCCAAATTCGACTCCCCCTTGGCCGTAGAACAAAAATGGTAATTTCCGTTTCCGACCTTGACGGAAACATTTTAGGCCTTTTCCGGATGCCCGATGCCACCGTCTTCTCTATCGACGTGGCTGCAACCAAAGCACGTAACGTAGTCTATTTTTCCAGTCCATCCTTGAACGGGCTCGATCTCCCCGGAATAACCGCAGGCACCGCCGTCACCAACCGCACCATCGGATTCGGATCACAAAGTTTCTTCCCATCAGGGATCTCCAACGCCCCACCTGGACCGTTTCGAGACCTCTACCTCTATGACTCTGCCAACACCTGCACCCAAGGACGACAACCCAGGAATGCCAATCAATCAGGTGTCGTATTCTTTCCAGGTTCAGCACCGCTTTACAAAAACGGAAAGCTGGTGGGTGGCCTGGGCGTCTCTGGCGACGGCGTGGAGCAGGACGATTACGTCACTTCGGGCGGTGCTGTTGGTTTTGAAGCGCCTGAAACGTTACGAGCAGATCAAGTTTTTATCCGGCAGGTTCGTCTGCCCTATTGGAAGTTCCCTAGAAACCCGGAGCAGTAAATGACAAAACAAATTGCAGTAATCCTGACATTTTTTACAACATTGGCGGCACAACAGACGCCTAAGCCCAAGCAGCGGGATCTTGAGATACAGACCATCGCGAAACCCGCTGTGCGCCAGCCAGTTGCCATTCCACGGAGCTACGCATTGGTGATCGGCATAGGCGGCTATCCGCATCTGAAAAAGGATCAGCAGTTACCGTTCGCCGAACCTGATGCGGAATCCATGTTTAATATTCTGATCAGCCCTGAAGGCGGCAATTTCAAATTTGAAAATGTTCACAGACTGATTGGCGCCAATGCCACGCTTACCAATATCCGAAAGGAATTGGAAGTATGGCTGCCTTCCGTTACCAAGGACGATGACCGGGTGCTGGTGTATTTCGCTGGGCATGGATTTATGGCCGGTGGAAAAGGCTACATTGCTCCCGTCGATATCCGTCTCAATGAATTGGCGAAGACAGGATATCCCATGGATCAATTGGGCTCTGTGTTCGCTGGTCGCATCAAGGGTAAGTGGAAAGTGCTGTTGACGGATTCCTGTCACAGCGGCGCAATCACGCCCACTGAGATCGGCGCGATTAACAAGAGCTTCATTGATCTGGATAAGTCACTGTTCGTGATGACCGCCAGTCGGGATCGCGAAGTAGCCAATGAAAGTGCCGATTTTGGCGGAGGTCATGGCGTGTTCACATACTTTGTAGAACGCGGTATGGGCGGCGCGGCTGACGAAGATGGCGATGGCATTGTCACCGCTGACGAGCTAGCCGAGTACGTCCGAACCAACGTGCGGAAAGCGACACTTGGCAAACAAAATCCGACCAGTGACAAGGGCAGTTTCGATTCCAACATGTTGCTTGCCTACGTGCCCTCACTGGTCAAGCCCGATGCCCCTCCTGCCCCAAAGCAAGGCACCATGGTGCTTGAATCCAACATGGATAACGTGGAGGTCTTTGTCGATGGACAAACCGTGGGCGTACTCATGAAAGGGATCCCGTTGCGCTTGCCTGGACTTAAACCCGGACCCCATTCCGTAAGGGGCGTCAAGATGGGTTACGCCGATGACGGTCCACGCGAAGAGACTATTTATCCGGGCCTTGAGAGTACTGTATCCGTGCGGATTCAATTTCAGAAGCAGCGCAAGAAAGCTGCCGTGGAGGAACTGGATCGTGGTTTGAAATACTATCGCGACGGTGGCGAGAGTAACTACAAAAAAGCAGTGGAATCGTTCAGCAAAGCTTTGAAGGTGGACCCTGATTACAGCCAGGCCGCTCTCTATTTGGGGCTGGCCAGCAACGCTCTGTTCGATAACGAAGGTGCCGAAACTGCTTTCAAAAAAGCCATTGATCTGCAGCCCGATTCGGTTGACGCCAGGCTGGCCTATGCAGGCATGCTTTTCGACACAGGCAACATGGATGAATCGGTACGCCAGTTGCGAGTAGTGCTGCAACGCAACAAAGATTCCGGTGAGGCCTACTACAAACTCTCCCGAGCTTACCGAATGAAGCTGGATTTTGATCAGGCTTTGGAAGCGGCAACCAAGGCAGTGCAATTGATTCCTGCAAAAGCAGAAAGCCACTTGTTCCTTGCCGAAAGCTTACGCTTCAAACAACGCTGGGATGAAAGCAAAAAAGAGTACCTGGAATACTTGCGACTGAGTGACTTTGATAGCAAATTTGCCGGGAAGCTGGATTTTTACATTCGAGGTTTCCTGATTGGCGGCGGCAAAAAGACTCGCGCCTCCCAAAAAGATATCTGGAGTGAAATGCGCAGCGACGCCTACTTTGGATTGTGCGAATGCGATCAGAAAAGCAAACGTTTCGACGAAGCGATTGCCAACTGTCAGAAAGCGATTCGGTACGACCCGCAAAACCCGTTCACCAATCAAAAGTTAGGAATCACGTATGCGCGAAAATTTGAACAATCGAACCGGATGGAGGATCTGGCTGCCGCTTCAAAGTATCTCAAAACCATGATCCAGTTGGCCCCAGACATGGAGGAAGCGAAGAGTGCCCGCACCATGATTGCCAGTTTTGACCAAGTATTGCAGTCCAGGCCAGAAGCAGGCGTACCCAAATCGAAATAGTTCCTGTGATACGCTCACGAGTATCATGGTTCGGTTTCTCACTTTCGCCTTTCTTCTGCATCCCCTCGCTTTCTCAGCCACACCTACCTTTTCCAAAGACGTCGCGCCCATCTTCTATAAACATTGCGTCAGTTGCCATCGTCCTAATGACATTGCACCCATGTCGCTGCTGGATTACAAAGCGGCACGCCCCTGGGCCAAATCCATCCGCCAGGCAGTGTCCAGCCGCAAGATGCCGCCCTGGTTTGCTGATCCAAAGTTCGGTCACTTTTCCAATGACCCCAGCCTGGCAACTACCGAACTACAAACCATCACAGCCTGGGTGGATGCCGGTGCGCCAGAAGGCAACCCAGCCGACCTCCCTGCCCGTCCCAAGTTCGTCGAAGGCTGGCAACTGGGCAAGCCCGACATCATCGTGGACATCGGCGAGGATCACCAAATCAAATTAGGCGAAGATGCCTACGAACATTTCACGGTGGAAACGAATTTCAAAGAGGGAAAGTGGATTCGCGCTGCTGAGATTAAGCCCGGGAATCGGCAAGTGGTCCATCATGTGCACGTGCTTCTGGTTCAAGACGATTTGAAGTTAATGGAAGTGGCTTCCACAACGAACAGCCCAGCGCTTTCCAAATTTCTGGTGCGTGAAGGAAAGCTGACCCGCATCCGCGCTGACGCCCCGGTGGTGAACGACGCTTGTGTTGCTGATGTTCCTGATTTGCCATTCTTGACCGGTTCCCAGGAAGGCGCGCTGGCATCGTTCCTGCCGGGCAAACCGCCCGATACATTCCCAGCGGGTACAGCAAAATGGATTCCGCCAGGATCGAAACTTGAGTTTGTTGTGCACTATGCCAGTACCACCGGCAAGGCGCAGACAGATCGAACCAGCGTGGGTTTCTATTTGGCATCAGGTCCACCAGAACAGGTGATGCGACGTATGGATCTGCGCAATTTCTTTCTGAGTATTCCTGCGAACGACGACAATCACATGGTGCGCCGATGTTTCGATTTCCAGGATGACAGACTGTTGCTGTCCTTCACACCCCACATGCATTATCGGGCAAAGGATGCTACCTATGAACTGACTCGACCCAACGGTAAGAAGGAAATTCTATTGCTGGTGCCTCGTTACGATTTCAATTGGCAATTAGTGTATCGACTTCAAAATCCGGTGCTTGTTGAAAAAGGCAGCCGATTGATGGTCACGGTGCATTATGACAACAGCTCCAACAACGCCGCGAATCCAGATCCGAAACAAGTTGTGCGATGGGGCGATAAAACCGAAGAGGAGATGATGACCAGTTGGATTGAGTATCTGGACGCTCCGGGTCCAAAGAGATAGAAGTATGGCGTCAATTCTTTACCAACGCGACGGGGCCATTGCAACCATCACGTTGAACCGACCAGAGAAACGCAACGCACTTTCCCTTGCACTGATGAGGGAACTGCTGGATCAGTTGCACGAGACTGGGCACGATGCGACCGTTGCAGTGGTGATCCTGGCGGCTGCCGGTGCAGTGTTCAGCTCTGGCCACGATTTGAGCGAGATGGTCGGCAATAGCGAGGATGAATATAAGGCGCTCTTTGACCTCTGTAGTCGCTTAATGACGTCCATTCAGGCACTAAAACAGCCAGTTATCGCCCAAGTGCAGGGTCCAGCCACTGCTGCTGGATGCCAATTAGTGGCAACTTGTGATTTGGCGCTTGCCGCCG
Organism: Acidobacteriota bacterium; assembly: GCA_025352795.1. Lineage (GTDB taxonomy): Bacteria > Acidobacteriota > Terriglobia > Bryobacterales > Bryobacteraceae > JANXSF01. The sequence continues at coordinate 5,574 of JANXSF010000065.1, read as the reverse complement.
ATACTGCGTGGTTCGCCACACCGGGGGTAAAAATTGGACTGTTCTGCACCACGCCCATGGTCGCGCTGACTCGTGCCATCGGTCGTAAGCGGGCCATGCAGATGCTGCTCACTGGCAGTGCGGTTGACGCCATGACGGCGGCCCAGTGGGGATTGATCAACGAAGCTGTGCCGGGTCTGGAGCTTACTAAGCGCACACACCAACTGTCAAGAACGATTGCGTCCTTCAGTAGCGTGACTGTAAGGATCGGCAAGAAGGCCTTTTACGAACAAATTGACATGCCCCAAACGCAGGCCTATCCGTTTGCCAGTAAGACAATGACAAGCAACGCACTGGAACCGGACGCGCAAGAAGGCATCACGGCGTTTTTAGAAAAGCGCAAACCCATATGGAAAGGTCGCGACCAGTAGATCGCGAAAATTAATTCATGCCATCTTTGATTGAATGCCGTAACGTGACGGTTAGGCGCGAAGGTGTAGTTGCGCTGGACCGTTTGAACCTGACTATTGACTCGAACGAAAGTGTGGCGATTCTGGGCCCTAACGGATGTGGAAAATCTACGTTCATCAAGGCCATCACGCGCGACGTTTATGCCTTCCCCACTGGAGAACCTTCCAGCGTGAAGATCATGGGTAAGGAGCTGTGGAATGTTTTTGACCTTCGTGCGCAATTGGGAATCATCACCAACGACATGTTGGCTGTTTGCGCCCGTTGGGATTATCCTGGACGCGAAATTGTGACATCCGGATTCTTTTCCAGCATCGGCATTTGGCCCTGCCACGTGGTTACAGAAGAAATGGAAGCGCGCACAGATGAAGTGATGCGGTTACTTCAAATTGAACATTTAGCCGATCGGCAACTAAACATGATGTCTTCTGGCGAAAGCCGCCGCTTCATGATTGGCCGCGCTTTGATTCATCAGCCGCGTTCGCTATTGTTAGACGAACCTACCAATTCGCTGGACATCCGCAGTTGTCACGAACTCCGCGATATCTTGCGCAAAGTGGTGTTGCAAGGCACTAATATCATCTTGGTGACACATCATTTGCCCGATATTTTGCCTGAAATATCGCGCGTGGTTCTGCTTCGTCAAGGTCAAGTGTTTGACGACGGCCCCAAGCACGATATGCTTGTGCCTGCGAAACTATCGGAACTGTTTCAAACCCCGGTTGAGATTGTTCGCAAAGATGGCTATTACAATATGTGGTAGCAAAGGACTTTTGAGGTTATGGAATCTACTCGCAGAAAATTCTTCGTAATGAGTTCAGCAGCGCTTTCTATTGGGACATCGCGGATTTTGGGTGCCAATCAACGTGTGAACATGGCAGTAATTGGATTGGGTGGCCGTGGCACCGCGCACATGAGCGAATATGGCAAGCTTACCGATGATGCCAATATCGTCGCCGTGGTGGATGTGAATCAGGCGGCGCAAGAACGCGGCGCGGCACTGGTCAGTCGTAATAATGGCGGCAAATCGCCCAAGACCTATCGCGATATGCGGGAAGTGTTTGCCGATAAATCTGTCGATGCCGTTTCCATGGCTACGCCCAACCATTGGCACTCTCTCGGCTGCATCTGGGCTTGCCAGGCGGGCAAGGACGTGTATGTGGAAAAGCCCGCTAGCCACAACATTTGGGAAGGTCAGCAGATGATTGCTGCGGCGCGAAAGTATAAGCGCATGGTCCAGGTGGGTTCGCAAAGCCGCAGTATTGTTCACAAACAAAAAGCCATGCAAATGTTGAAAGATGGCACCATCGGCCAACTCTACGCAGCGAAAGGACTGTGCTATAAACGGCGTCCTAGCATCGGCAAGAAGCCGGAAAGCGCGACGCCAGCGGGCATCGATTGGGATTTCTTTCTGGGACCTGCGCCCATGCGCCGCTTCACAGAGAACCGCTTCAAGTACAACTGGCATTGGTTTTGGGACACTGGCAACGGCGACCTGGGCAATCAAGGTGTTCATGAAATGGATGTGGCTCGTTGGGGTATGGGCAATGTGGGACTGCCCAAGTCAGTGGTATCCACCGGCGGCAAGTTTATTTATGACGATGATCAGGAGACTCCGAATACACAACATGTTTCGTTCGATTACGGCAACGGAAAGCAGATTGAATTTGAAGTTCGCGGGCTGATCACTGGTGATGAAGGCGGGCTGGTGCGTCGCAATCCCAACACCATTGGCGATTTATTCTATGGCGCCGATGGTTGGATGGCAGTGGATGGCGCGGGCTTCACCATTTTTAAAGGCGAAAAAGGGGAGAAGGTCCACGAAGAGAAAGCGGAGCGCGGTACGGATACTGGTCTGCACATGAAGAATTTCCTGGATTGTGTGCGCAGTCGCGATTACAAGAAATTGAATGCTGAAGTTGAAATTGGAGTAACTTCAGCGGCCCTGTGCCATTTGGCGAACATCAGCTATCGACTTGGTCGACGCCTTGACTTCGACCCGATCACTTGGCGGTTTAAAGACGCCGACGCTAATAAATATTTGACTCGCGAGTATAGGAAGCCTTACGTGGTTCCTGCTGTGGTGTAGGAAGCAACTCATGCTGGAGCGGAAAGGCAGGGATGCCTGTCCCACCTTCGAAGGCTCTATTTACGGCTGGAATATTTATTGAGAACCGCCATCAGTTTTTCGGCTCTGGGAGGAGGCGTGGCGCTGGCAATGATTTCCTTCGGGGTCATGGTCTTGCCATACAGAATGGTATTGGCATCTTCATCCGGACGTAAAGTTGCTCCTTGCAGGGAAACGCCTGCAAACAGGCCTCGCGAACGAGAGTAGGTTAGAATTTCCGCCTTCATGGTGATGTCTGTATCGGCTGCTGCGGAACGTCCCACCGGACCGGCTGCAACAGAAGCGTCACCGCCCAAAGTAAATTTACTGGAAAGCAAACGGTTCGCACCACTTTCGTTTTGCACAATCATAATGACGTCTGTTTCCGAACCGCCAAGTTGAAAGCCGAAACTTCCGCCCTCCACTTTGATGGCCGCCGGGGCGCTCCAGCCCACGTTATCGGGTTTACGACAGGCGAAGAAACCTCTTCCAAACTTTCCGCCAATGATAAAGGCACCCTTTTTCAAACCAGGAACAATCACAATGCATTGAGCTCGGTTGAGAAGGTCCTGTGGAATGGCTTTGTCGGCAATGGCCATCACTTCTGTCATCACCGAAGCAGATTCTTCAAGACGTTTTTCATGACTATTTTGCCCAAAGGCGGCAGTTAAAGTAAGTGTTGCAATAAGGATTAGTTTCATTAATTTTAAGTATAGCGACGCTACACGGAACTGGTGCGAATCAACTGCTCAGCATGCTTCAGCGCTTCCGGTGTAAGCCGCTGTCCGCTGAGCATGCGACCCACCTCGCGCGTCCGTTCTTCGCCTGTCAGTTCTTCCATGGCCGCAACAGTTCGGCCCTTCACTTCATGTTTTTCCACGCGATAGTGATGATCGGCAAACCCAGCGATTTGCGCTTGATGCGTTACACAAATCACTTGATTCGATGTTGCCAATCCCTTTAAACGTCGGCCAACGGATTCGGCAGCTTCTCCACCAATGCCGGCGTCCACTTCATCGAAGATCAACAAGTGGGGTGTGCCATGCGACGGAGTTCCCAAGCAGGTTTGAATGGCCAATGCTACGCGCGATACTTCGCCACCTGAGGCCACTTTATCCAGTCCACGAAGTTCTTCACCGGCATTCGCGGATAAGACGAATCCAATCGCATCGGCTCCATGTTCCGCCGGGGAAGTCGGCATTACTTGAATCTTGAATTTGGCACCGGGCATAGCCAGAGTTGCCAATTCTTTCTCAATCTTCTTATCCAACTTGCGGGCAGCATCACGACGCTTCTCTGTCAATTTGGTAGCGGCGGCACTGTATTCGGTATCCAATTTGGCCTTGCGCTTTGCCAGTTCTTCGCGACGTTCGGTGGCTGTTTCCACAATCGACATCTTCTGTTGGACATCGGCTAGAAACGCCAGGATCTCTTCAATAGAGCTGCCATATTTTCGCTTCAACTTTTCCAGACCTGCGAGTCTGGTCTCCACCGATTCCAGTCGCGCCGGATCAGCTTCCAGCTTGCCGACGTAATCCCGTAAAGCTCGCGATGCTTCTTCAGAGGCAATGATTGCAGGGTTCAAAGTGTCCAGAATCTCTTTTACAGATTCATCAATCTTCACCAGTTCCTGCAGCCTACGCACGCCGGTGCGCAATTGTGCAACCACCGAAGCCGGACCATCGTAAAGTGCGGTGTAGGCGGCTTCGGCGTTTTCACTCAAGCGGGTGACGTTTTGCAGAACACGACGGTCGGCCTCAAGCGTGGCATCTTCATTGGGCTTCAATGCTGCTGATTCAATTTCTTTGCGCTGAAAACTCCACAAGTCAGACAGCCGAAGCTGTTCCTGTTCCCGCTTGGATAGTTCCTTCAACTCTGTATCGCAGCCACGTAACTGACGCCAAATTGCAGCCACTTCACTTTTCAATGTTTGAGCCAGTGCGAATTCGTCCAACAACTCCCGTTGCGCATCTGGATTGAACAACCGTTGCTGATCGTTCTGCCCGTGAATATCGGCCAGGTACGGCGCGGCTTCTCTGAGAAAGGCAATGGTCACAGGGCGACTGGCGGCAAAGGCCCGCGATTTACCATTTGCCTGAATCTCACGTTCGATGAGGATTTCACCTTCTTCGGTATCGATCCCGGAATTCTCCATCAACTGGCGCAGGCCTGGGTCATCGGGAAATTCGAAGATACCGGAGATACGCGCACGGGTTGCCCCGGTACGCACCATCTCAGCCGAAGCACGCCCACCCAGCAGCAGGCTCACAGCATCTACCACAATGGATTTGCCGCTGCCCGTCTCACCGGTGAGTGCATGAAATCCATGGTGAAAGCGGACACGCAAGCGCTCCACTACAGCGTAATTTTCCACGACAAGTTCTACAAGCATTGGTTACTCTTCAAGCTACCATGACCCTATCTCTTGCGATGCAGCAAACGTTGCGTGGGAAGGCCTCAACGAAACTATCACGCGGAGCATGTGCGTAGAATTTAGTGAAACAACGCGGTGAAATCTTCTTGTTCAAGACTCTCCATGTTTCGCAAGAAGTGCTTCGAGCGGACCAGTTGGAAGCCTGAAGCTGGTAGTTTTTAATAGCCAGATTACTTCGGAAAAATCAATCAAGCCACGCTCCGCAGCCAGGTCGAGCACGCCCAGCGTTCCGGTGACCAGACGACCTCTTCGTTTGGCTGCACATGAACCCGCGCGTTCGTCTATTAAAAGCAGATCGGCGTGAAGTGCTTCGGCGAGAGCAATGGCGGCGGTCTCTCCTTCATCTAGGCCTTCCACCGGATCATCCCCGAGTTCCGATGTTCATGTATCTCAAGCCATGAAGGAGGATTCAATATCCAATTACGCACCTCTAACGGTGCATCAAGGATTGTAGTGGACCCCATTTTTTGGACAGAAAAAAGAGGTTTCTTAGATGGTGTGAAGGGATAGAAAATAAGGAGAGCCAATGCCCAGCACCAGAAAGAATCACCCGCCTTCGTTGAAGGCAAAAGTAGCCGTTGAGGCG
>JANXSF010000064.1 GCA_025352795.1 Acidobacteriota bacterium | reverse complement strand
TCGCCTCAACGGCTACTTTTGCCTTCAACGAAGGCGGGTGATTCTTTCTGGTGCTGGGCATTGGCTCTCCTTATTTTCTATCCCTTCACACCATCTAAGAAACCTCTTTTTTCTGTCCAAAAAATGGGGTCCACTACAGTTCTCGCCACTGAGCATCGCCACCTTCGGCAGAAGCTTCTCTACCTTTCCCCATTCCACCGCCAGCTTCAGCATCCACCGCAGGACTTCCAGTTGCCGGTTGATGCTAGCGATGGCGAGTCCGGCGCGGCGGCGCTTGGCGATGAACGAGGCGATCTTGTCGCCGGTGATCGCGTCGACCAGCGAGTTCGCGAGCAGCTCGAACTCCCGTAGGTTCTTGAGGCCGATCCGGTAGTACTCGAGCGTCTTGGCCTTGCTGGCGAAACGCGATTCCACAAACGGCGCGAAATCGTTGTCGATGAACTCGCGCAAAGTCGGCACGGGCTTCTTGTCTCGAATGCCAACCTCGGCTTTTGCTAGGCCCGCCTTGTGCGCTGCTTCAATCTGCTCGGCGACGCGCTTGTTTGGTTGCTTCGTGCTCTCGCGGATTTGGCGTCCACGCCAGGTGAATTTGTACCACCAGTTCTTCGAGCCTTTCTGTTTGTAGATGGACATCGCGATTGCTCCCAGAATACGCCTGCCGCGTGCGAGGTTCAACGGATTTCTACGGCCCCGTTGAAGATTGCTGAACCGGTTGTGAATGCGTGTGATCCTTTCCCACGCGTTGCGCGAGGCGGTTCCCCTTGTCGGCCATCCGCCAAATGGCGGATTTGTGCGCGTCATTGTCCGCCGACGCAATCGGCTGATCTGTCGCGGGTTGCATTCGAAATTCGAGACTTGAATCCGCCACGCCTTTATGTTCCCCTACCTCCTTCACCGTCGCGAAACCGCCGCCCATGCGGGCGGGAAAGACGACCGAGCAATCGAAGACGTCTTTGGACGTCTCTTCCGACCGGTTCCGAAAGCAAAGACGTCCATGGACGTCCTTGCCGAACGCCGCCGGTTTTCTGAGTTCGACAAACATATCCAATCTTGTATAATCAGGAAGTGTCGAGTCGGAAGCCAATCGCCTGGATGGGTGACAGTCGAGCCCGGTTGCAAGCGGCCCCGGCTGACATTCGTTCGGACGCGGGCTACCAACTGGGCCTGGTTCAGCGCGGCGAAGTGTCTGAGGATTTTAGGCCGATGCCGGATGTCGGTTCGGGCGTAGTGGAGATTCGCGTTCACGGTGACAACGAGTACCGAGTGTTCTACGTCGCCCGATACGAGGAGGCCGTCTACGTGCTCCATTGCTTCGTCAAGAAGACCCAGGCGACCCGTAAGTCTGATCTATACTTGGGCAGGAAACGCTACGCTGCGTTGATTGAGGCGCGGAAGTCGAAATGAAGGAGAAAGTCATGAAAACCACAGTTGACGCGACGATCACTATGGGTAGCGGGGATGTTTTCACCGACCTCGGCTTCTCGCCCGCTGAGTCCAGGAACCTGCGCATCCGGTCAGAGATGATAACGGCGCTACGGAAGTTTATCGAAAAGGAAGGCTTGACCCAGGCCGATACGGCCAAGCGATTGAAGGTGAGTCAGCCCAGGGTCTCCGATCTGACTCGCGGCAAGATCAGCAGGTTCTCGCTAGATACTTTGGTGAACATGCTTTCCGATGCGGGTCTGGAGGTCGACTTCCGGATTAAGCCACCATCGCGTCGCGTAGCCTAACTATTTTGATGGGACGTGCGAATAAATCCGCATGTATTTCAACGCATTCGCATTCGCAAGGAGAAGGTGTAGAACGCGGTGAAGGCGCTGCACGAACCGCGTATACGGAAGTGGTGCGCGGCCATCCCTCAGAATCATCCCTGTGGACAATTCATGACGTGCTGAGGCATGGCCGATATCGTTACGAAGGTCGCGGTCCAACAGATCGTCCCACCGGCCGTGCCATTCGGGGAGAACAGCAAGCCACTCTCGTTTGTTAGCGTTTGTCAACTTCGAGAACGCGTGAAGGTTCTTGGGTACCTTTGCCGTGACGTGGGGCGGCATCCCCGCGATGGCTACGAACGTATTCGGATCGCCGTGGCTGTCGGCGTTCACCGTTCCAACGATCCATCGGAGGACTTTGTGCGATGTCTCGAACGTTTGGATATAGAAATCCCTGAGCACTTCATATTCGTCCCTGAAAAGCCGAAGTTCGTCAATGCGCGGTTGATGCCGGGCCGGGAGCAAATCCAAGAGGAGCCCAGGAAAGAGGCCCCAGATCAGTTCAACGAACCTTGCTATCTGGCTGAAAACGTCGCGTTCAGCATTTTGAAATGCGAGCGTGGCGCTCTCCGATTTGGCGAACGCAACCATCGACTGGAAATTCGGTCTGGTAGGTGTCCAAAGCGCACACCATGATGTCTTTAGTTCGAGATGGTGCTTGGGGGGGTAAAGAGCCAACATGGCCGCAAAAAAGAGCTCATGGAGCCGATGCAATCTGTCATCCCGGACCCACTCTTCGCTGAAATCCAGGGCCTCCGAGGGCATGAGCTCCGCGATTGCTTCATCGAAGTGAGGCCAATCCCGATTTAGGTAGTACGTAGTCAATCGATTAAGCTTCACCCAATCAGTGCCGACCAGATGTCGCATCTGATCGAAGGACTTCTGATACCGTTGTATCCCTTCCGATCCAAGCCATTGAGTAAAGGTAATCCACGGTGATCCGCCGAATTCCGCCATGCTCCACGTTTCCGGAAACGAGGGCAACTCGGGATTAATGCTCAACGCGGCGACGCAGTTCTCGTCGGTATCGAGCCGCCTACCGTCAGCCAGTTCGAGCTCAGTCCGGGCGTCACCGTGCCAGAGTAGGGCTCCCTTGGTTGCTGCTTTGCATTTTGGGCAGACGTAGTAAAAGCGCTGTCTGATTTCGTGGCCGACGCCGAGCCGAAGAAGAATAGGTGCCCGGCAGCCCGGACACTCAACTGGATACCGAGTGATTCCCAACTAAGGACCTCCTCAAGGCCTGCTCTTGCAACGCGCGAAGGAGTTCTATCCCTCGCTTGGTTCTTTGAAGATTGCCTCTTCGGGATTCTTGATCGCGGACAAGATGTTCTCCGCCAGCTTGGCGATTAGCTTGTTGCCCCAAAAAGGATCTTGAACGTCGTAGTAGATCACGCGGATGTGCTTGAGATCGAAAGGAACGTCTGGCTCGTTGGCCGCGACTAAGACTACTGGCTTCTAAAGTGCGTGGGCGATTCCGAGCTCATAGAAGACATTTGGATTTCGAGTGGTCAACTCGGCGATGAGCACCTTTGCGTTCTTGATTCCTCGCCAGATCTGATCGATGATCTTTCCTGTGCCGAAGATTTCAGCATCTGCGCGGACGGACTGTAACCCTGCCTTCTCGATAGCGGGTTTAAAGATCTTTTCGTAGTAGCTGCCCAGAGGCTGAGCGAATGGCTGCATCACAAAACAAGAATCACCCGCCTTGACATGCACGGTTGCCCCTAACTTCTTCAGGTGCTCCGACTTGTCCTCACCGGTAAGGCTCGGGGTTTCCTCAGAAACATCCAGAATCCGAAGATTCTCACCGTGTTCCTCTACGAGTTTCGCAGTACTCAGTGACTCCAGGAAGATTTGTTTGAAGCCCGCAAAATCAGCTTCTGGTATCTCAAAGCTGTCGGCAAGCGTATTCTTGAAGAAATTATCCTGAGGGATGTTCTCCCCGCGATAGCGTTTGTAAACATCGGAAAGGCCAGGTGCTTGCAAGACGGCTTCTCGGTAAGCCTTGAGTTGGTCCTCCGGGCTCTTGGGTCGAAGCACACGCCTTCCCAATTCAGAAGTCTGGATCTTTCCTTGCTCGGGTGTGTCCAAGAACCCATACTTTTTGGCGGAACCTATTTCGACCGAAAACGGGCCTTTGGTCGCCGTTAGCCCCAGGTAACCTCCCGCTTCGCTTGGGGTACAAGGCTTCCCCGTATTCTGGTCAAGGATTGCCTTTGGAATTCGCAGCGCCTTCTCGACGGAGTGGTGCGGGTACTTTGCCCGCTTGGCAGCGGGCGGCTTGGTCTGCTTAGGAGACGGATTTTTCTTCGCCATGTAGCCACTACTTTAGCTCAAGCAGGCAATGGGCGTCGTATCCGGTGGTCGGGATCCCTATGCCCAATACTATGCCCACCCTCTGCATCCACCCGTTACGACTGGCTACCACGCCCCAACCGCCCACCCGCCGCAAGAGCTAGAAAGCAAAACCCCATCGCAAACCCGAGCAAACCAGCGCAATCACTCCTCATCCCCCGAATCCTGGTTCGGGACCAGGAGGTCGCAGGTTCGAATCCTGCCGCCCCGACCATAAAATCCATTTGAACAAAACGACCGAGAGCTCCACGCTCCCGGTCGTTTTATTTTCACCAGAGATTCACACGCAATCACGAAGTGCGAATTAAGATTTTGTGTGGGTAGGAAGGTTGGTAGCGCTAAGGGGAATCGAACCCATATTTAAGCCTTGAGAGGGCTCTGTCCTAACCGTTAGACGATAGCGCCAAAGTTGATTCCATTATAGTCATGCCAGTTTCCAACAAGCAATAGCTTCCGCGTTGTACAATCACTCTCGATGCACACCAAAATATTTTCCTTCGTTGGCCTGATCGCTGGCCTGTTCATTGGCCTATCCTTACTGGTTGGTGGTTCCCGTCCGGCGGACATCCAGTTTCAAAAGCATATGCTGGATTCCGGTGCCAATGAGAGCGCTGCGGTAATGGATGTAAATGGAGATGGTCGGCTGGATATTATCAGCGGAGAAATTTGGATGGAGGCCCCAAAGTTGTCTGGGGGCAAGTGGATTCGCCATCAATTCCGCCAACTGAATTACAAAAATAACTACATCGACAATTTTAGCGACCTGCCTTTAGACGTGAACGGTGACGGCAAGCTGGACATTGTGAGCTGCGCCTGGTTTGGCAAGAAACTGGCTTGGTGGGAAAATCCTGGAAAAACGGACGCTCCCTGGAAAGAGCACATCATTGACAATTCTGGGTCAAACGAATTCTGCTTTCTAGTGGACATGGACAACGACGGCAAAGCCCATGAGTTGATCACCCAATATGGCGATAAGAAAATTCCAGCGGCATGGTGGGAAGTGAAGAATGGCCAATTTGTTAAGCATGAAATCAGCAGCGTCAGTTACGGCCACGGCATTGGTGTGGGCGATGTGAATGGCGACGGTCGCAACGATGTTCTTACTGCTCAGGGTTGGCTGGAAGCACCTGCCGATCCGCGTCAAGGCAACTGGAAGTTTCACCCTGATTGGAAGACAGACAAGGCGCTGGGCTTTCTGCACGTGTTGGATGTGAATGGGGATGGACGCAAAGACATTGTCTCCACCAACGCGCACGACTACGGTATTTTTTGGATGGAACAGCAGGCTGACGGAACCTTTAAGCAGAACATGATCGACAGCGCCTGGTCGCAAGCACATGCCATGACGATGATTGATTTGAACGGTGACGGACAAATGGATCTGGTCACAGGCAAGCGGCACTGGGCCCATGATCACGACCCTGGCGCGCAAGATCCGCTGGGAATTTATTGGTATGAATTCCGCAAATCCACCGATGGCAAGAAAGTGGATTGGACGCGCCACATCATTGACTATGGCGGTCGGACAGGCGCTGGCATGCAGATCCCAGTGGTGGATATCGATGGTGACGGGGACTTGGATATTGTTTGTCCGGGTAAGGGCGGATTGTTTCTTTTTGAGAATTTGAGTAAGAGGAAATGATAGACCCAGAAGTTGCCCTTTTTCTGGCATCGCAAAAAAATGCGAAGCCGCGCAGTGAAATGACTATTCAGGAAACGCGTCAAGGTATGTTGGATGGTCGACATCTGGCATTGCCTTCGCAATTGCTGGCTGTTGTGGAAGACAAATGCATTGCCAACGTTCCTGTTCGAATCTACCAGGCGGAGGATCACGATTATTGGCCAACCATTGTATTTGCCCATGGCGGACGCTTCCTCAGTGGTGACCTGGATACTCATGACAGCTTATGTCGACAACTTGCCAAACGATCCGGAGCTCGTATTGTGGCGGTGGACTATCGACTCGCGCCGGAGCATCGGTTTCCTGCCGCGCTGGATGATGTTTATGCGGTGGTGGAAGCCATGTCTGAGGATTCCCCCCAGTTGGCCGTGGCCGGCGATAGTGCCGGTGGAAACCTGGCGGCTGCGGCTTGCATGTTGGCTCGTGACCGCGGCAAGGGTTGGATTGCATGGCAACTGCTGTTGTACCCGATGTTAGATGCCATGGCCAGTCTGCCATCGCATCAGGAATTTGCCGATGGGTTCGGACCTGGAAGTGCCGATATGCTCCGGGGCTGGTTGGAATATGCACCGGAAGGGATAGACCGCAAGAATCCCTTACTTTCGCCGCTGTGGGCTGAGGATCTGCGGGGATTGCCACCGGCTTGGATTCTTACGGCGGAAATGGACACATTGCGGGATGAGGCAGAAGAATTTGGACGGCGGCTATTTTTTGCAGGGGTTCGGGCTGATATGGATCGCGCGGATGGCATGATTCATGGTTTTTTGCAGCAGTCAGCCATTTTAAATCAGGCACGTTTATACTTAGACAAGATTGCCCATCAGATTCGATTGAACCTTTTCGACTGAGTGCGGCATCAAAAAGCCTGACTCAATTGTTTTAAAATGCCGTCCCACTGTATACGCCATACCGAATTGCCCGGTTCGTCCCGTTTGTTTACGGACCTGCTTTACCACTTTGATAAGGTGGCTGATTTTTACGACCACGCGCCGTTCGACGCGGAGTCTTATAAGAAGGCCTCACAATTTGATTTTCCAGCGGCGCGCAGAGCTGAAATAGTAAAAGCACTTGCCGAACAAAATCCAGGGAATCCGTCCCTTGCAATTCTTGCTCAACCTGGAACCGTCGCAGTCGTAACCGGGCAGCAAGTGGGATTGTTTTCCGGCCCTGCTTATACTCTCTATAAAGTTTTGACCGCTGTGCGCTTGGCAAAGCATCTGGCCACGCAAGGGATCACCGCTGTCCCGGTATTCTGGTTGGCAACTGAGGATCATGACCTTGCAGAAATCAACCAAGCCTGGGCGTTTGGACCCAACCAGCAGCCTGTTGGCTATACTTCAGCGGCATTGAATCCCAAGCAAGGTCCTGTGGGGGACATTGCTATTCCCGATCCACCGATAGCCGCGCTGCGCCAGACTTTGGAAGGATTTCCTTTTGCCGATGAGATAGCTTCCCTGGTAGAGAGCGCCTATGTTCCCGGTGCAAATTTCGGGGATTCGTTCCGTAAGCTGATGGGCGATTTGTTGAGGCCATACGACGTTTTATTTCTGGATCCAATGCGTCCGGCGATTCGTGAAATTATGGCTCCGTTGCTGGCCCATGCTGCTGGTATGTCGTCCAAATTAATGACAGCTCTGACGGATCGTAACAAAGAGTTGGAATCCAGGGGCTATCACGCGCAGGTGCACGTAGATGCTGAGACTTCGTTATTTTTTGTTCTGGAAGATGGCAAGCGCATTCCGTTGCGCAAGTTCGGCACTGATCGTCTGGAAGATTTGAAAACCAGGCCGGAATCGCTGAGCCCCAACGCACTGCTGAGGCCGGTGATGCAGGATTATATGTTGCCCACGGTCGCTTACGTCGGTGGACCTGCGGAACTGGCTTATTTTGCTCAGTCGCAAGTTTTGTATCACGCGCTATTAGGGCGCATGCCGGTAATTGTACCTCGTGCTTTTTTCACGATTGTGGATGCCCGTGCGGAGAAAATGTTGACTCGCTATGGGTTGACACTGGCTGATTTTCATCCGGGGATGCAGGCACTGAAAGAACGCATGGCTGCCAAGTTGGTGCCGCCGCAATTGACCTCTGACGTGGCCAGCGCGAAAGCTACGGTAACCAAATCGATTGCAGGATTGTCGGCAAAACTGCAAGCATTCGATCCCAGTTTGGCTAAGGCGCTGAAGAAGAGCCAAGCCAAGATTCTATTTCAAATGGAAAAGATGGAGCATAAGACTGCCCGCGAAGCTTTGCGTCGCGATCAACGTGCTTCTCAAGATGCAGTGGATTTGGACGGCTTGATCTATCCACATAGCCATCTGCAGGAACGCTTCTACAGTATTCTTCCACTGCTGGCGAAGTACGGACCCGATCTTGTCGGGACCATTCACGATTCCATCCCCATTGGCTGCGCCGATCATCAACTTGTTGTGCTGTAATCCGTTGTGCTGTAATGAGCTTGATCCATGCTCATCAACTCTGTAAAAAAAGCTCTCAAAGAGGGCAAAATTCAGCTCGGCACCAGCTTCGGGCAATTGCGTTCGCCGGAGGTGGGCCGCATTCTTGCTGCTGCTGGTTTTCAGTGGGCCTTCATTGACGCTGAACATGGAGGATTTGGTATTGAAACCATTCAGGACATTTGCCGTACGGCGAATTTAACCGGACTTGCCCCCATTGTCCGCGTGGCTGATCTGCAATATCATCTGGTTGCTCGGGCTTTAGATAACAGTGCACAAGGCATTATCTTCCCCCGTATTGAATCACCAGAACGGCTGGCGGAAGCAGTCAGTTGGTGCTTGTTCCCACCCAAGGGCGTCCGTGGATTTGGGTTGACGGCGATGCAGGCGGACTATGAACCGGTCACCATTCCGCAGATGCAGGAACATTGCAATGCGCAGACGTTGATTGTTCTGCAGATAGAAACCAAACGGGCACTGGAGGCTCGTGATGAGATTCTTTCGGTTCCTGGAATTGATGCTGTGATGGTTGGTCCAGTCGATCTTTCCATCTCCTTAGGATGTCCGGGAGACTTCACGCATCCGAAGATGATTGCAGCCATGGAAGCCATCCGCGATAGTTGCATCGCCAAAGGAATTGCCCCCGGCACGCAGACGCGCAATCTTGAACTGGCCAAATTCTGGAAAGATCGCGGAATGAAGTTCCTGGGCTGCTCTAGCGAATGGGGCATGATGCTGGAACGCGGTAAAGAAATCACCGCCGCCTTAGCGAATTAGCGTAAATATCCGAAGCTCACAATGGGGATGCCTAAAATCCGTTTGTCCCCATCGAACGTGGCTAGCGGGTGATCCACTTCAAATTGCACTTTTACGGTGCCTTCTGGCAGCAGTGCAACGGGCCATTCTGTGCGTTCCCAACCTGCTTTGGTGAAGGTTCGCTGGCCCACAATTTCCCCGTCAATCTTCACGGTTAACGTCACATTCTTCACCTTCTCAATGTAGGCTGGCCCAATGTTCACCGTTGTATCGAATGCTCTGGCACCAGCAGGCCGCCCCAGCCTTGCCTGCGATTTTGGAGCCGTCCAGGAAAAGCCACCATTCACCCCAAAGAAGCCTTGTTCTAACTGCCAAACGGGGGTTAGCGCAGTCATGTTGATGATGGATGCTTCTGGTTCGCCCTGGCGATGAGCAATGAAATTGACTTGACGGTGGAACGCATCCCAGCCGAGCAAAAGTAAATTTTCCTTGGCGGAAATATTTTCGGGGAATCCCTGGTTGAGGTGAATCACTTTCAGATCAGGATTCTTGTAGATGAAGTGCAGTGCCCCATTGGTTCCCCAAAAGGCCATTGTTTCGGGGGCGCTTTCCACCACGGCAAGAGTTATTCCTGGCTGAACCAAGGCAATTTGACGAAGTCCACGAATGTAAGCGCGGTGATTATCCCCCTCTGTCAGCATGGTTTTGCGATACTCCCGCAGCAGCTTGTATTGGACGGGTTGCCAGACAAGACACGCAACCGCCAGCGTGATGCCAGCGGTCAGCTTGGAGCGGTCTGCCAGTGTCCCCACAGCCAGGGAGATGCCAACCAGGGGAAGGTATAGATAAGCACCGTACAAGCGGCCAGGAACGAAAAACATGGGCAGGAACAATAGGAAGGCAAGTGCCAAACCGAAGTATGCTCGTCGATCTTTGAGGAACAAAAAGATAGGCAACACCAGCAGAAGCGGGACAAGGAAAATCTGCGGCGCGTAGAAAGCGAACGTGGTCCTGATGGCCTCCAGCGTGAAGACTAAGCTGTATGCCGTTGGTTGGGGATTGCGCAGAACCAATGCCTGAACACCAAAGATTAACGACACGGCGTAGAAAGGAATCAGCCGCTTCCATCGCTTAGATCCGAACCAAAATTCGAGCAAAGTAAGAACCACTGGCAGCAGGATGGCCAGTTCCTTGGACTTGTATGCGCACCAGAACGTCAGCAGGCTGAACCAGAACCTGTCTTTGCGCCACATCACAATGGTGAGCAGGCAGAACGTTGTGCATAGAAGGTCGAAAATATACATGGGCCGATAGTAAATATCAAACACGGCAGAATGGAATGCAAAAAAGATAATTGCCACCAGACGGGCTGAGGTGCGCAGCCCAAGGCTTCCGGTAAGTATCCACAACAAGCAAACATTGACTAAGTGAAATGTTTGGATGGCGGCGACGTAGGGCGTGAAGTCCAATCCAGCGAAGCGACTCAGCGTAAAGAAATAAAAATGGCCGACCGGGCGGAAATTCCAAGGGAAGTATTTGGGGTAGAGGAAGCCTTCTGTAAAAGTCCTTAATTCAGCGATGCTGGTCCAGGAAATGTTATCTAAATCGTCAGGGTGAAAGAAGCCTTTATAGGCTCCTTTGGCGGCGATGAGGAACAATACGGCCACTGGCAGCAGAAACAGCCAGGGCCGCGCGCGGAACCATTTCATTCAGCTTCTTCTTCGTTTAAGCGGTGGAGGAAGTCGAAATCGCATCCCTCATCGGCTTGGGTCACGTGATCTAAAAACAGCTTTCCATATCCGCGATTGTAATGAGGTTTGGCGGGTTTGAAGCGAGCCAAGCGGGCGGCCATCTCTTCGGCAGAAATGAGCAGATTCAACTGCCTGCCTTCCACATCCAGTTCAATTTCGTCGCCAGTTTGCACCACGCACAGCGGCCCCCCGATGGCCGATTCCGGGGCAACATGCAGCACCACGGTTCCAAAGCTCGTGCCACTCATCCGGGCATCTGATATGCGCACGCAATCCTGAATGCCTTGCGCCAACAGGACTTTGGGCATGGGAATGTGACCCCATTCAGGGAAGCCGGGGGCGCCAATGGGTCCGCCATTTTTCATCACCAGCACGGTGTCCTTATCAATGGGCAAATCCATACTATCTACGGAATCGTGCATTTGCTGATAGTTTTCGAACACATGGGTTTTGCCGCGATGTTGCAGCAGATGTGCCGATGCCGCAGTGGGTTTGATTACAGCACCGCGGGGACATAGGTTCCCCTTCAATACAACGGTGCCGCCGGTAGGATGCAACGGGGCGTCCAGGCTGCGGATCACGTCGCGATTGAAACATTCTGCTGAGGCGATATTTTCACCAATGGATTTTCCGGTGACGGTGATGCAATCACGGTGCAGTAACGGGAGCAGTTCCTTCATGACGACGGGCACTCCGCCAGCATAGAAAAACTCTTCCATTAAATGCTCTCCGCTGGGCCGAACATTGACCAGGAAGGGTGTTTTGCGGGAAATAGCATCGAAATCTTCCAGATTGAGTTTCACTCCAGCACGTCCGGCGATGGCCAGCAGATGCACCACAGCGTTGGTGGAACCGCCAATTGCCATATCCACCATGACAGCATTTTCAAACGATTGACGGTTCAATATTTTTGATGGGCGCAAGTCTTCGCGCACCATTTGGACAATGCGTTTGCCGGATAGTTCAGCCATGGCATAACGGCGCGAATCCACTGCGGGGATGGCCGCACATCCAGGCAGTGTCATGCCCAGTGCTTCAGTGATGCTGGCCATGGTGGATGCAGTACCCATTACAGTGCAATGCCCGGCGGAGCGCACCATGCAGCCTTCAATTTCAAGCATCTCTTCTTCACTGACCTGGCCAGTGCGGTAGAGGTCGAAAATCTTGCGCCCATCAGTGCCAGTACCGAATGGTTTGTTCTTATAATTACCGGAAAGTGTGGGTCCGCCAGTGACGAAAATTGAAGGGATGTCTGCCGAAGCAGCACCCATCAGTTGCGCTGGCGTGGTTTTATCACAACCACACAACAACACCACGCCGTCTAATGGATTGGCGCGGATGGATTCTTCTACATCCATCGCCATCAAGTTGCGGAACAGCATAGTGGTGGGTTTCATGAACTGTTCACCCAGGGAGATGGTGGGGAATTCCAAGGGGAATCCGCCTGCCTCCCAAACACCGCGTTTCACGGCGTCGGCCACTTGACGCAAGTGGGCATTGCAGTTATTCAGTTCGCTCCAGGAATTGCAGATGCCGATTACCGGCTTGCCCTTGAAGATGTCACGATTGAAGCCGAGGGACCGCAAGTTCGCCCGACGTGAAAAATTGTAATACTCGCGCCCATTGAACCAAGTATGAGACCGCAGCTTTGTAGGATCGTCGCTGATCATAAACTAACCATTATGGCGCAGGGATGCATTTGAGATTCCTAGAATTTGGTATTCTTGATTCAGTAAGTGTATAAATATGGCTACCGCCAATGCTGGACCTTTAGATAACCTTGAGCAGTGGGACGATTTTGTTAAGAGCCGCTATCGGACCGACAGAAAGAAGGAAGAGTTTCGAATCTTCGATGAATCTTCTCCGGCAGTGGTTAAGGAATTCTATCGTCAAAATCACGCGCTGCAGACCTATGACTTTGCTCATGCGAAGAAGCAGGAATACGGTCAACTCACCAAAGCAAAAATGGGTATTTGGGAGGCCATGGACCGTCTAAACGCCCTGGTGGACGATTCCGATCCTGACACGGACCTGACCCAAATGGAGCATAATTTGCAGACTGCCGAGGCGATCCGCAAAGACGGCCATCCACGCTGGATGATTCTCACTGGCTTTATTCACGATATGGGGAAAGTTCTTTGCCTGTTCGATGAACCGCAGTGGGCCGTGGTGGGGGACACTTTTCCAACGGGTTGCGCCTGGTCCGATACCATTGTGTTTCCTGAATATTTCGCGGCCAACGCCGATAATGGCCGGGCGGAGTTTCAGAGTGCCTGCGGCATTTACAAAGAAGGTTGCGGACTGGATGCCGTGGATATGTCCTGGGGCCACGATGAGTATTTGTATCACGTAACTCGCCCGTATTTACCGGAAGAAGCGCAGTACATGATTCGCTATCACTCCTTTTATCCGGCTCATCGTGAAGGTGCCTATCAGCATTTGATGAACGCCAAAGATCGAAAAATGTTCGACGCGGTACGTGATTTCAATCCTTACGACTTGTACTCAAAGAGCGACGTGAAGCCCTCGCTGGCTGAATTAAAGCCTTACTACGAAGATCTTTTAACAGAATTCTTTCCATCACAAATCGCATGGTAGTAAACTAGTTCTTCCTGTGCGTCCGGGGGGGCGCATCGGAGGAGGGGAGAGGGCTTCGGCCCTCTCTCTTTTTAATCCTGCCGCAGAACAGAAATCGGATTCACACGCATTGCCCGCAGAGTTGGAATCAGGCAAGCTGCCAGAGCAGTAGCAATCGCAAGAATTGAAGCCATAACATAGGTGCGCGGATCGCTTGCTTGCACTCCGAAAAGCAACGATTGCAGCGCTTGACTCACTAACAAAGCGATGGGAATTCCTACGAGCAAGCCGCACAGTGCAGGAATGAGCCCGTGTCTTAGAGCGGTTTTAGCAATCTCTACCGGTTGCGCGCCCAGTGCGATTCTGATGCCGAACTCTGGTGCCCTCCGCGTGATTTCATACGACAGCAATCCAAATAAACCGATGGACGAAAGTGCCAAGGAGAGCAGCGCGAATACTGTGATCAACAGAGTGCGAGTCTTGGGTGCAGTTTTAGTTTCGGCGGTCTGTTCTGTTAGTGGTCCCAGTTGTTCAATCACTTGACGTCCCAATATAGGTTGAATACGAGTACGGGCTAGTTGAGAAAATTCGGTGAACGGCATTTTGGTGCGCACCACAAATCGTAACTGGGGCCAGAAGGTTGCTCCGAAAGGAACAAAAACTTCCATGGGCACGGTGGCGTCGGATGACTGGTGACGGACGTCGCCGACTACTCCGGTGATACGAAAATATTGCGCTGGAGCGGAATCTTTACCACGCCGTAATTGGGCAATCTCACGTCCAATAGCGTCGCCTTGAGGGAACAGGGCCGTGGCCAGTCGATGTGAAATCACCGCTTCGAGTGGAGCCTTTTCTCCCCCAAAGTTGTGGAATACTGAGCCCATTACCATTGGCACACCGGCTGCGGTGAAGTATTCTGGACTTGCCGTTCGCCATGAGACTTGTTCATTTTGTTGGGCAGGGGTCAAGGACAAATTGCGAACAGTGATTGGTCCCGATTGGCTGCCACCATGCAGCGGGAGCCGGTCCACAACAGAAGCTGCGGTAACGCCAGGGGCTGAGCTGAGTCGCTCCACGGCTTGTGCGGCGAATTGAGTGAGTTCTGAGTTCTTAGTTTCCCAGGAAAAATTGACAGCGAAAGAATAAGCTTGTTCAGGGTTGAATCCCAAGGGAGCTACGCTCAATTGCAGAAAGCTGTTGGCCATCAGCCCGGCAGTTACTACCAGGACAAAGGAAAGCGCGATTTCAGCCGTCACAAGTGCTGAGCGCAGCAGTTGTGGACCAGTGCCGATGTTGGAACGACCCCCTTCTTTCAACGCCGAATTGACGGCCCGAGTAGCTGCCTGCCATGCCGGTAACGTGCCACTGAGAAGTGCTGCGGCAATGGCAAACATCAGGGTGGCGAAGACAGTGCGAAGTCCGATAGCAGCATCTGCCAGCCGAGGAATTTCCAAAGGCAACATCGCTTTAAGAGTGTCCAGTCCCAATGCCGCCATTGCCAATCCGATGGCGGCGCTGGCGATAGCGATGAGGAAACTTTCCATCAGGAAAAGTCGGAAAACTCGACTACGGCGGGCACCCAGTGCAACGCGAATGGCGGCCTCGCGACCACGGCTGATGCCTCTTGCCAACAGCAGGCTGGCAACATTCAAGCAGACGATAAGCAGAATGGCAATGACCACGGAAAAGAACAGCAGTAGGCCTATACGCGCATTGCTGGCCACATGATCTGCCAGCGGTGTCAGTTGCACTGCACGTCCGCGATCCGTTTCAGGATATTCATTGGCCAATTGCGCGGCAATGGTGTTCAGTTCCGCTTGTGCCGAAGCCAGCGAAACGCCAGGACGCAGGATGGCAACTTGATCCAGGAATCCCGCTTGCCGCTGTGTTGTTTGCAACTCCCGAGGAGCAGCCGTCCAGACTTCGATTTCTTCGGGATAGCGGGCCTCTTTTCCCAGCACGCCAATTACCTGATAGGCTGTCGAGCCAAGGCGTAGAACGTGCCCGGAAATATTTGGATCTGAATTGAATTTCTTACGCCAAAAGCTTTCGCTGAGAAGTGCCACGGGTGGACCTTCGGCTTTCGCTTCGTCAGCAGTGGGCCAGCGTCCCAGGCTGAGTGGGACGCTTAAAACATCGAATATCGGGCCATAGGTACGCAAAGCTTGAACTCGGGAAGGTTCCCCTTCACCGGTCAATATTAAACCTTCGCCATAGAATCCCGCCACAGTGCTGAGTGTCTGCGAACGCTGCCAATCTTTAAGACGAGCGGGATTACCGTTGTAGACTTTATGATCTGTGCCAAACTCCTGCAGGAAAACTAAACGGTCGGCATGGGGCAACGGCAGCGGATTCAAAAGCCCCACATCCACAATGCTGAACACAGTGGCAGCGGCACCAATGCTGATTGCCAGAGAGAGTACGGCAACTGCTGTGAATCCGGGGGTGCGGCGCAGGGTCTTGATGCTTTGCCGGGCGTCCTGAAAAAGACCTTCCAGCCAAGTGAAGCCACGGGCATCGCGAACTTCTTCCTGGTGCACGCCCAAGTTGCCGAAGCTTTTTCGAGCTTCTAAACGAGCATCTTCAGCGCTCATCCCTTTGGCCATAAGCGCCTCCGTTTGCATGTCGATATGAAATGCCAGTTCGTCATGCATTTCGGTTTCGGTGCGATTGCGTTGAAAGAGAGTGCGCAATCGGAGTGGGAGAATATAGAGTAGTCGATTCGACATGTTAGACCTCCGGCCGGACAATGTTGGTGATAGCCGAAGACAGCCGTTCCCAATTCTTGGTTTCGCGATCCAATGCTTCGCGACCAGGAGGGGTGAGCGAGTAGAATTTGGCTCGACGATTATTTTCCGTCATCTGCCAATCCGACTCGATCCACCCATCCTGTTCGAGCTTGGCTAGCGAAGGGTATAAGGAGCCATCGCTGACTTGCAAAACGTCACCAGAGATCTGTCGCAAGCGCTGGCTAAGGGCCCAGCCGTGAGTAGGCTGTAGGGCAAGACTTTTGAGGATGAGGAGGGCGAGGGTGCCCTGGACTAAGTCAGAAGGTTTGCTCATATCGGTTACCGAGTTGTAGGATAACTACACACTCCCCTCGGTAAGCAAGTGGAAAGAATCTGGGGTGGTTACAGGCTCGCATCGGCGAGGATGTTCACCAGCGTGTCGAGCGAAAACCGACTGGTTTTGCCGCTTGTCAGATCGGAGATTCGGGGCTGACTCACCTTCAAACGCTTTGCTGCATTGGCTTGTGTTAATCCCTCTTTCTCCATGAATTTCCGCAGCGCCGTCATCATCTGCGACCGAAAGCGCAGGTTGCTGGATTCGGCGAGTGAGAAACCGAGTTCGGTGAAGACGTAACCGCTGGCGATGGTGATCGCCCCGTCATTCGCTATGAGTCTGGCACAAATAAAACAACCAGGAGCGTGGAGCCCTAGGGAATGGAAGTCTAAAGTCAAATCTTCAAAGCTGACCGTTAAGGCTTCCAAATGGCAACTGGAGTTTGTCTGCCAGTGAAGACGACCCACTCGTGTGAAAACATCGGCGATGGCATCCACCCCGACGGGAGTTCTCCGCGTTTGGCTTTGCCCTTGGGGCCAATGCGGCTCGACACTGCATTGAACACCGGCCGCTTCCATTCGTCGACGACCTTGGCCAGTTCGAGGGTGATGTATCCCTGGTCTCCTATGCCAAGTGGCTTATTCTTCCCGACTGAGAGTATGGCGCGTAGCCATTCCAGTATGAGCGTTTGTGCGTTCTGCAGACAGCAGTGCGGCGTTCTATTCTGGACAACAAATGTCCAGGGCGCACCTCTTTCATAGTACTTTTTGAAATACCCATACGGTCGTTCGGTCCCGTTGATGTTGTCTCCGCCATTTGCAATGATCAGTTGCGGGCTTCGAATCGCTTGATCTGACAGCTCGATGGTGTCCATTCCTAGGGGCTCATATTGGCCCGGTGCGTAGGCGATCCCGGCAAGGTAGCGTTCAGTCCGATAACCAGCAAGCCGCGCGACGAGTGCACCAGCGCCTGACCACCCCATGGCGATGATGCCGATAGTTTTCAACTCCGGCCGATCCTCGGATTCAGCAAACTGGCTGATCGCAGAAAAAAGCGCTCGCCCAACACCCTTCTCTGGCAGCACGATCATGTCTTCACGCTCCTTGGAACGGCATTGCATGGCCAACAGCAAGGCCAGATGGTGTTCGCTTGCGAAGGCTCGGACTTGGCGGTCTCTGAACCACAAAAGATAATCTTGTCCTCGATCGAAGATCACCCAGACCGCTCGGATCGGACTCGTGGACGCTGGCAGGACCATTTGATAGTGGCACGGTCGCAGGATCTCCTCATCCGGCAACGGATTGACAATCGTTTGCCGATCTTGGGGAGTTTGTCCAAAGCCGCAGAGACACATAAATGCGACTACTGGAACTTTGAACCAGTGAAAATAGTTCATTTGTTTGTTTGACGAACCCATACGGCGAATCGTTGATTGAATCGGAAGTTTGAGGCCCACCCTCCCAAGAATAGCTATGGAGCTGGATTGCGGATTGCGTATAAATGCGTTCCCGTGCGCAGAAAAATCTGGCCTCCGGAAATAGCCAGCGTGGCCAGCGTTTGACCGTCCAATTGGTTTACCGCCAACTTCCGAAACTCCTTGCCCGGTGCAATCACCACGGTTTCGCCATCCTCGCTCTGAAAGTATATGCGGCCATCGGCAAACGTTGGCGATGCAGAATAGGTACCGCCCAGCCGCTGTTGCCAGTGCACGGTGCCTGTTTTGGCGTCAAAGCAAGTGGCAATGCCGTTATCGCTCACCACATAAAGTTCCTCGCCTACCAGCAGAAAGGAAGGCGTTAAGGAAACACTTCTTCCATACTTCCAAACCACTTCCCCACCCGGCTTCACGGCCAGTAAATCGGCACGGTTGAAGCCTGACGAAAGGAAAATCAAACCATGCCCAAATACGGGACGCGGAACATTGGAAAATCCTTCGCCATAAGCAACTGACCAGAGTTCCTTGCCGTTGGCCGGATCATAAGCCACTGTGCGATAGGCTCC
The DNA here is from genome assembly GCA_025352795.1 of Acidobacteriota bacterium. GTDB lineage: Bacteria > Acidobacteriota > Terriglobia > Bryobacterales > Bryobacteraceae > JANXSF01. The sequence continues at coordinate 11,814 of JANXSF010000064.1, read as the reverse complement.
CGGGCTCACCACTTGATCCTTGCCGTCAACTTGTATAAGCAGGGGCGTGGAGAAAGCCATATAAGCTTTCCGATTGGTTTTCCACTTCACTTTCCCGGTGTTTTTGTTGAGCGCAACCACGTATTGCACATCGGTTCCATCACAACTGAAGATCAAAAGATCCTTGTAGATTACTGGGGAACCACCAGTTCCGTGCATTGGTTCATAGGTCATGGTGACCTTCCAAAGAATTTCGCCGTCACTGTTCAACGCAGCAGTTCCGTGGGACCCGAAGTGCACGTAGACTCGGCCATCTTCCAGAATCGGAGTGGGCGAAGCATGTGTGTTTTTCGCATGTTGACTCCCTAAATCCCGCTTTGGAAACACGGTCACATCTTTCAAAAGTTTACCGGACTTGGCATCTAAAGAATAAACGTGGAGACCTGAATCCACTTCCGATGTAAGCCAGATGCGACTGTTAGCCACTGCGGGGGATGACCAGCCACGACCTGGAATCAGCGTTTTCCAGGCGATATTCGAAGTTTCACTCCAAGTGAATGGTAGATTCTTTTCGGTAGAATGCCCTTCCCCGCCCGGACCTCGAAACTGGGGCCAATCCTCGCTATAGACCAAGCTAGCCATAAGGAGAAAAGACAGGCCGCAGCTTCTAGGAATGCTCATGTAGTTCAGGATAGCTCGGTTGCAAATGTTACGATGGAGAAGAAATGGAATTTGCCGCTGAATATCAACAATCCTTGCAAGCAACGCTTAGTCAATTGGACACTGGGAAAATCGACCAGGCCATTTCCTGGTTTGAACAGGCTAGAGATGCCCAGCAAACCATCTTTGTTGCTGGAAACGGTGGCAGCGCCTCAACTGCGTCTCATTTTGCCTGCGACATGGTGAAAGGGGCCAGTTTCCAGCGCGCTAAACGATTCCGAATCATGGCGCTTACAGACAATTTGGCGACTATAACGGCCTATTCTAACGACGTCAGCTATGAATGCGTGTTTCTGGAACAGATGAAAAACTTCGCTAAGCCTGGGGATCTGTTTATGGCCATCAGTGGTTCAGGAAATTCCCCGAACGTGCTGGCAGCAATGGATTTTGCGAATCATCTGGGGCTCAAGACCATTGCCCTAACCGGCAGGGACGGCGGAAAGCTGGGGCAGATGGCCCACTTGAACATCCATGTCCCCTCGCCGCATATGGGCCGCATTGAGGATGCCCATCTGATTGTTTGCCACACCATTTGTTATTACTTCATGGACAAAGAACCCAAGTAGAAAACTTTCGTCATACTTCTCCCCTTCGCTCCGATAAGAGTCCAGGAAGGGGTACGCTTCCATGAGTTCTCTAACGCCGCTCGCCTTTACGGGCGTCAGCAAGTATTCGACAGATTTTCAAACCATTCTGGATCGCACTGTAAGAATCGCCAGCCAGCCCATCAGCTTCCTGCAGAATCAGCAGACCAAGATTTTGCAGCAAAAGCAGTTGGCCATCAACCTCAACGGGAGTGCGCAAGGTGTGGCCAGCGCTATTGAAGATTTGGGAGCGCTAGGGGAAACCAAGGCATTGGCGGCAAGCAGCTCCAATAGCGATAAACTTTCCATCAATGCCACCAACGCAACGGCTCCGGCAACCTATACAATTTCTGAAGTCACCTCCATTGCCCACTCCGCGTCGGCAACCAGCAGTGGATTCACCGATGCATCCACTGCATCAGTTTCTGTTACTGGCGATTTGAAGTTGACTTACAACGGCGCCGATTATGCCATCCATCTGACGGCGGAGAAGAATAATTTGGCCGGGCTTCGAGATGCCATCAATACTCTGGGTGTGGGGCTGAATTCCAATATCCTGACCACCGGCACCGGTACCAATTCCTATTACCTTTCGCTTGCCTCAGCTACTAGCGGGGCGAAGCCAATCCGATTAGCGGATGGCTTAGATGGCGATGGAGCCAACCTAATTGCCAGTTCCGACGATGGGGCCAGCACGGTTTTCAAGTTGAACGGCGTATCGGTCAGTAAAAATTCAACGACCATCAACGATGTAATTCCTGGAGTCAATTTTAGCTTAAAAAGTAATACTTTAAGCGGTGAATCATTAACCATCACAGTAGGATCGAATCGGGGCACGTTGGCCAGTAAATTACGATCCTTTGTAGATTCCTACAACATAGCTTCGGCCCAAGTGGATGGCCAAATTGGAGACAATGCGGGCCTGTTAACCGGCGATGTGATTATCCGCGAACTTCAAAACAGTCTGCGCACTGTTTCAGGTTTCCAAGGCACGGGGGAGATCAAAGGACTGGCCAATGTAGGTGTCACCCTTGCCTCCGATGGCAAAGCGTCGTTCGACCAGGCCAGCTTCGACACGTTAAGCGACACACAGATTCAAAAAGTATTTGCCTTTCTAGGATCGAAGACCACAGGGTTCGGTGCCCTGTCCAAAAAGCTCACGCAAATCAGCGACCCCGTGACTGGGCTGATTGCCATTCAGCAGAGCCGATACACTGCTCAAAACACCGAATTGACTAATAAAATTTCGACTCTGACGGAGAGAGTCAGTAACTTGCAAAGATCCACTTCGCAGCGTCTCCAAACCTACGATGCGCTGCTTGCCAAATTGGAATCGCAAGGCAGTATTATCACAGCCAGCTTTACAGCACTCAACCAGAGCTTGTTTGGCACAAAATGATCGATTCAGCGTTGCAAGAACTGGAAACCCTGGATTTTCAAATTGACGCGACTTCTGCGGAAGATCTGCAACAACTGGGGAATCTTTTTGAGAGCAGGGCCCAAGCCTGCGTGCGGCTGGGGCTGTATTCGAAACAGGCGGGAAAGCAGCATTTGGAGAGAATATCAGCAGTGCTAGACCGAACCAATGGCCTGAGGGAGCGGTTCACGTTCCTGCGAAATAACGCCTCAGAAGATTTGACCTTACTGCACAAGCAGGAACAATTGTTGAACCTGCTTGGTCCTGAAGATAGCGATCCTGCATACGTCGACTATTCGGTTTGAGCGTCATCCCAATTTTTGAGCGATCGGCGCACCCGTTCCATAACCCCTTGCCAATCGTTCGCTTTTGTTTGGCGAAACAGACGTGCTGAAGGATACCAGGGGGAATCTTCCCGGTCCATCATCCAGCGCCAGTCGGGAGCGAAGGCCAGCAATATCCAGACAGGTTTACCCATTGCCCCGGCCAGGTGGGCAATAGCCGTATCGACCGAGATCACCAAATCCAGTTGAGAAATGAAGTCGCCGGTAGCGGCGAAGTCTTCCATTTGGTCTCGTGCATCCGAGAAGCCTGTCGGCGGCGGTAGGTCTTTTTGTAAGCTGATAAACTGGATTCCATTCAAACCTGTAAAATCAAGAAACGAAGCAGGAAGACTTCGATTCTTATCGTTGGTGTGATGTGGATTCCCTGCCCAGGCAATCCCCACCCGACGAACGGATTGCGAAGCTTTTGAGAGCTCTCGCTTAGTAAAAAGATAGGGTCCAGTTGCTGGAATGGTATCCAAAGTTGCTTGTAACCGCTGCGGAAGACTTAGAAGGGGGATTTGAAAATCATGCGGCGGCACGGTTTGTCCCTTAGCAAGGACAAGGTTCACCCCTGGCGCTGTTTCCAGTAATTTCACTAACGGGGCCGGACACTGCACCACCACATGCGCTCCTTTACCAGCAACGAGTGCGGCATAGCGAATAAATTGCAAAGTGTCACCTAACCCCTGCTCAGCGGAAAGCAGGATAGTTTTTCCCGCCAACGGCTGCCAAGTCCACAGTGGAGCTTGGGAGTGGCATTGTGTTACCGGGGTCAGCTCAAGACGAGCCTCATAATCAGCGAAACCACGTCGAAGGTCTCCCAGCAAAAGCCTGACTAATCCACGATTGTAACGAGCCATAGGATCGTCAGGCAGTTGTTCCAGCACCTGATCGAAGATGCCGGCAGCCTCGCGCACACGATTTAGCTCAACCAGTGTGTTGCCATAATTGTTGAGAGCAGCGGTGTTAGAAGGTTCATGACGCAACACCTGCTCATAAGCGGCGGCGGCTTCTTCCATTCTTCCGCCAAGTTGCAGCACCGAACCCAAGTTATAGAGAGCCTGCGTGAATTCAGATTCCGCTTGAATCGCCCGCTGATAGCAGTCCATCGCCGATTGCAAATCCCCTGAAGCCTGTTTCAATATCCCCAGGTTGTTCCAACCCTTGGCATGAGTTGGTGCCAAAGCCAGCAATTTTTCATAGGCGATGACCGCAGCTGGGCTATTGTTCAACTGTGTTTCGATAATACCCAAATGAAACCACCCCTTAATAAAGTGCGTGGCAAGGGCGGTTAACTTGCGAAATTGCTCCCTGGCGGCTTCTTTATGCCCGGCCAAGGCCAGTGCATTAGCCCAGTGAAAGCATAGGTCTTGGAGCAAGTCGGAACCAGCAGGCTCGATCCGCACTCGTCTTGCCCACACGGCGGAGGATTCCTCAAACTGTCCCATACGATCTAAAGCCTGAGCCAAAGATTCCCAGCCTGCAGATTCCAAAGGCTCCAGATCGCGAGCCTGGCGGTAGGCAACCAGCGCTGCCTCCATGCGGCATTGCTGCTCCAAAACTGCACCCAAAGCACCACAACATTCGGCAGTGGGATCCGAAGCGATGGACTGGGATAACAATAAGGTGGATTCCTGCAACCGGCCGTTTTGGGCAGCTAACACACCCAAAAAATGTAGGGTGGCAGCGTTATCGGGGCGCAATTTCAATATTTTTCGACACAGCGTTTCAGCAGCGGCGGCGTCTCCGCTGCGGTGGTGACACACGGCTGCAGACAGCCACGAAGTTAATCCAGGCAAAGTACTTCTCCTTATTTGGGCACAACTCGATTTTTAGGCACAACACGCTTCAAAGCGGCACGGCTTATATTAAAGTGTGAGTTGAATAAAAGTCGTTATTGCCTAAGTAAAGTAAGCACTTGTTGTGGTGCGGAGTTGGCTTGAGCCAGGGCGGAAATACCGGCTTGGAGAAGAATTGAGGTTTTCGATAGAGTTGCAGCTTCAGCCGCCAGATCAGCATCGCGCAACCGACTTTCGGCGGCGGCGATGTTGGTCAATTGGCTAGAAGCAAGATTGATCGCAAAGGAAAATTGATTCTGGCCCTTACCTACTGCTGCTTGGGCGTTGCCTAATGCCACCACGGCATCGGCCAGCGAGGAGACTGCCTTTTCGGCACTGGATTGCGTGGAAATGTCGGAAGTGGACCCCTGGCCGAAGCTGGTGCTTCCCACCACAGTGCCCTGGCTGGCCAGACCAGATCCGGAAGCATTGGTCCCGATTTGAACCTTGAAGGCGCTGGCAGTGCTGACAAAGTTGATTTGGTCCGCACCTGAGGCGCTGGACTTCTCTTTGATGGCCACTATTTTCTTCAAATTTTCGTCATTGGATTGTTGCAAAGCATCGTTTAAGGCACTAATTGCCTCATCTACGCTACCGGCATTGCGCAATGTGGCGTCGTTTTTAAGAGTTAAGGAAACAGTTTTGGTGACACCATTGGAATCGTTGACGCTTAACGTGATGGACTGGCCGTCACCGCCCACCAGGATCGGTTGAAAGGCAATTGGACCGCCGCGTTGAATTCCACCCGAAGTGAAAGACGAAACTGCTGTGTTGTTGTCGGGATTGGTATTGGCGGCAAAGGCTAAACCGATATCTGAACTTGGGTTAAATCCGAAGATGTTTGACGCACCAACCGTGTTAATGCGGAAATTTGTGCCGGTCAAGGAATGCAACCGTACATTGCCGCCCTGCACATCGGCCACAATACCAGCTTTGATCAAAGTGGCAGAAGTGGCGATTCTTGCGTTCAGCGCGTCCGCTGCACCCTGCGCTGTAGCCGTGGGAGTCTGCACCGTCAGCGAAACCGTTGCCCCGCCACCCAGGGAAAATTCCAGGGTCTCGTTGGTGGTCGCAGTAAAGGTGCCTGTAGCCCCGCTGACGGAACTGTAATCGAAGGTTCCGCTGGCCCCCGATGAATTGCGGAAGCTTCCCAGTCCAAATAAATTGTTCAAATCCCCCGATGCTAGAACGTCGAAACGTTGCCCGCGGGTATTGGAGAATTTCAAGGCAGCACCAGCTACCGGCGCTTCCAACGAAATTCCTGAAGCCTGCAGATCTGGATTTTTGCTCACTGCCGATTGCAGATCGGCCAATGCCTGGTCAATGGTGGTTGTGGCAGTGACCGCCAGGGAGAGGTCCACCGGGGGCGATGCCAGTCCTGCGCCTTGCACACGAATCGTGATGGTTGCCGGTCCAGCAAAGGTGGTTGCCGCAACAGCCGAAGCGCTGCCACCCAGGACACTGTTCTTGAGACTTAGTCCTGTAGGATTACTAGTGGAGGTGACGTTGCCGAGCAAGGCATTGGAGACTAGATCGCCAGCTTCAACCTGAAATGCCGCTGAACCACTGACAAATCCCAGTGCTTTTTTCCCGTTGGGATCGGTCACGATCACCGCGCGGATGCCAGCGTTTTTGAAGGCTGTGGCTGATGCCGTAGCGGAATTTCCGGCGTTCTCAATCGCATAATTTACGGACGCGACCAGATTGTCGACGTTCGACACACCCGAAAGATTCACGGATACTTTAATATCGTTCTTACCGGCAAAACCCGGCCCATGGAAAATCAGGACACTGGAACCGCCAACCGCCAGACTGGTCAGGTTGGTGGAGTCGTTGACAATGGATTGTACGGAAGTAGCCACCGAACCCGAGCCAATATCGGTAGCGGTAACCCCATGTGCTTCGGTCCCTTTCAGGCCAAGACTTTGTGCATCCACAGTGGAACTGGTGAGGTCTACGTTGGTGGAGCCATTGGTGATTTCCGTGGTGCCACCGGAACTCTTTCCTCCCCCAATAAACACGGAAAGGGACTTGGCAAATTGCCCTCCGGAATTCAGGCCAATGCTTTGTGCCTGCCTGTCGATTTCTCTAACCACGCTCTGAAATTCAGCATTCAACACGGCCCGATTGCCGTTGAAGGTTCCCGATGCGGATTGCGTTGCCAGAGTGCGAGCACGATCAAGAAGTTTGCTGATGTTGTTGATTCCGCCGTCGATGGTTTGCAGCGTGCTGAGGCCGTCATTCGCATTGCGAATGCCCTGTGTCAGTACAGATTGGTCGCTGCGGAAGGAATTGGCAATGGCTAGACCGGCAGCGTCGTCCCCACTGGATAAAATGCGCAGGCCTGAAGTGACCCGGCCAATTGTTTTGCCCTGGGTGTCGCTGGTTTGGCGAAGATATTCTTGTGCCTCTAGTGCGGCGATATTTGTGTTGATACGGAATGACATGCTTGTCTCCTCGAACCGATTCCTGAAAATCCATTTTCAGGAGGCTGACAGTATTTCTGTCAGTTAGCAGCCTTATCGGTTGAAGCTGGGAAGTCTGACCCCAGGACAAGCATTTAGGTAAAAATTGCTTCAAAAATAGGGCGTACCACGGATGAGCACGCCCATTTCGGAGAAAGGAGGCAGCAGATTCGTAACTTGCTGCCTGCTGTATTTGACTTCTGTGATTTGACTTCTGGTACTTTACTTCTTGTTAACCTCTGAGCAGGGCCAGCACTTGTTGCGGTGCCGAGTTGGCTTGTGCCAGTGCCGAAATACCCGCCTGCAACAAGATCTGCGATTTAGACAAATTTGCTGCTTCCGAAGCCAGATCGGCATCTCGAATGCGACTTTCGGCTGCTGCAATATTTGTCAATTGGCTGGAAGCCAGGTTGACGGCAAAGGAAAACTCATTTTGCCCCTTACCCACAGCAGCTTGTGCGCTACCCAAGGAACTGACCGCATCGGCTAGCGCAGAAACGGCAGACTGAGCATTCGCCTGTGAAGAGATATCAGCCGTCGAACCAGTACCGGTGGTGGCACTCGATACCACTGTGCCTTGATTACCCAGACCAGTATTGCCTCCATTGGTGCCAATTTGCACTTTGAAACCAGACACCGTACTAAGGAAGTTGATGCCTTCGGCCCCTGATGAGGAAGCTTTATCTTTCACTGCGACAATTTTTTGCAGTGTCGAATCGTTGGTCCGTTGCAGCGCCGTGTTAATCGCACTGATCGCAGCATCAATGGAAGACCCGTTGGTGGAAGTGGAATCATTTTTCAGAATCACCGAAACTGTTTTGGAAGCTCCATTGGAATCGTTGGCGCTTAAAGTTACAGTCTGAGCATCACTGCCGTTGCGGATCGCCGAAAAGGAAATCAAGCCACTTTGTTGGCTTCCACCAGCCGTAAAGCTGGCTTCTGCGGTATTGTTTTCCGGATTTGTGGACGCCGTGAAAGCAGTCCCGGTTGAAGTGGTGGTACCAAATCCAAAGATGTTGGCATTGCCCACAGTATTGACTCGGAAGTTGGAATCGGTAAGCGAGCGTAAACGGACCTGACCGCCGCTTACATCGGCTACAATTCCGGCCTTGACCAGGCTGGCTTGCGTCGCAATTTGAGCGTTAATGGCATCTGCCGTGGAAGCAGCAGTTGCCGCTGTCGCCGTTGCCGTAATGGCAATTTTGGGCCCGCCACCAATGGAAAATTCCAAAGTTTCCGCAGTTGCTGTTAGGGCACCGGCCACACCGGTGGTGGCAGTGTAATCGAAGTTCCCTGTGGCACCCGTCGATTTGGCAAACGAGCCCAATCCCAACACGTTGCCAATGTCACCCCCACTCAATACTTCAAACCGTTCCCCATGGCTATTGGAAAACTTCAGAGCCGAACCAGCCGCAGCCGTATCGACGCTGATGCCCGCAGCCTGTAATTGGGCGTTCTGGGCAACTGCCGAAGTTAACGATGCCAATGCCTGATCCACCGTGGACGAAGTGGTAACAGCCAGGGAAATGTCCACTGGACTGCTTAATCCGGAACCTTGGAAACGAACCGTTACCGTTCCAGCACCAGCAAAGGTGGTCAACGCAGCCGCTGCACTGGCCCCGGAAAGGACGCTGTTCTTCAACGTTAATCCGGCGGGATTGCTTGACGAAGTAACATTTCCCAACAACGCATTGGAAACTTTGTCTCCTGCCGATACCTGAAAGGCAGTGCTGCCGCTGGTGAAACCCAACGATTTATTGCCCGATGCATCGGTGACAATAGTCGCTCGTACCCCCGCGTTTTTGAACGCAGTTGCCTGCGAAGTTGCACCATTCCCAGCGTTCTCAATGGCCGTATTCAGAGCCGCCGCCAAATTGTCGGTGCTCGATACACCAGCAAGGTTTACAGTTACCTTCACCCGATCTGAACCACCAAAACCTGGTCCCTTGAAGTAAAAGTCGGTGTAACCGCCAATCGATTCACTGGCAACGTTTGAGGCGTTGTTCACAATAGACTGCACTGAGGTGGCGCTGGCATCGCTTAAGTCCACAATGCCTACGCCGCTGGCTTGGGTACCTTTCAATCCCAGACTCCGGGCATCTACGGAAGAAGCGCTGAGGTCCACCACTGTGGAACCGTTGGCTATTGCAGAAATTCCGCTTCCCGCCTTACCGCCACCAATAAAGACCGACAAGGATTTGGCAAATTGTCCACCAACGTTGAGGCCAATCGACTGCGCCTGACGGTCGATTTCAGTAATGACGCTGGTGAATTCGGAGTTCAGTAATTGGCGGCTTCCAGAAAATGTACCGGACGCAGATTGTGTGGCCAAAGTACGAGCTCTGTCCAACAGCTTGCTGATGTTATTAATGCCACCATCAATCGTCTGTAGAGTGCTCAAACCATCGTTGGCATTTCGAATACCTTGGTTCAACACCGCCTGGTCACTACGCAGCGTATTGGCAATGGCCAATCCGGCTGCATCGTCACCGCTGGAAAGAATTCTCAGCCCTGAGGTAACGCGTCCAATGGTCTTTTGTTGCGCTTCACTGGCCTGCTGCAAATATTCTTGAGCCTGCAAGGAAGCAATGTTTGTATTAATGCGAAATGACATAGTGTTTCTCTCCTTGAAACGTTCTTTTCGTTACACCCAGACAAGGGAATCCATTCGCCAAAAGCCTACAAAATCACCTTCTAAAGGTCATTCTGTTTGCTGTCTAGATGTAACCGTCTTGAAGGTCTTATCGGAGCTGAAAGGGAAGTCTGAGGGAAAAAGGAGGGAGTAGGTGACAATTTATTGGCGGAGTAGCCGTAATTTTGTCACCCAAAAGAGTCTCAGTTTCGTGGCAATTGCGGAACAGCGGTGGTTCTTCCATCCCATTTCGAAACAGGCGAGACGACTTTTTGCTGTGATCCCGATCCAACGACAGGATTGGCAAATCGGTTGATCAATGGATTCGGAATGGAGCGTGCATTTGGGCTCTGTCGGCTCATATCCCGCTTAGCCACTGCCAGAATAGAAACCACCAATCCCGATAATAAGGGAAGGCCGTACAGGTAGGCTCCATTATCGAATGTGCTGAACAAAGCATACGCGCAAAAGGATAGGTAGGTGCAGAAGCTTAAGTTGGCCCAATACAGATTGCCCAGTTTCGTGGCAGTTCTATACAAGCCCCGAATTCGCCAGATAGAAAGAAACATTACGGTACCGAACATCAGCAAGCCCGGAACCCCGGTTTCACTGGAGACTTTTGTATAGCAATTATGACTTTCCACCCAATTAGATCTGCGTCCACTTTCCTCAGCATCTTTCGCCGCTTCAAAAAGAAAGTTCCCTGGTCCAACGCCCAACAAGGGATGTTGGGCAGTCATCAGGACACTTTCAAAGAATAATTTCGCCCGCGTCTTGCGAGATTCGTCGGCAGAAAAAGCTTCTTCTGATTGCACCACCCCTAAAATAGATCGAAATCGTTCTGTGGCGGATCGCGGGAGTATGGAAATACCTGCTGTCAGAAAGAGAGTCACAAACAAAACCATTAAGAACTTTTGGATGACTGAAACTCGTAAAAAAATCAGGAGCAGAATTACCCCAAGGGCCAGTAAACCGCCACGAGAACCAGTCTTCAGAAGCGCGAAACTGCCGATTGCAAGAATTCCATAACAGGCGATTCGAATCAACATAGTTTGAGCATTCATTGCAAAAAACAGCACAAATGGAAGGCCGACTACCAGACTCAGGGCCAAGCCATTGGCGTTGCTGAAGGTCATGGTAGTAGAATTTTGAAAGGAAACAGCCCCCCGTTCGGCATCGCCAGTTCCAAACACATAACTTTGAAACACAACAAAGGCAGCGGCTGCGGCAAGCGCCACCATCACCCAACGCAAGTCTTTCTTATTCCGTGTGGAACCAACCACCATAAAGAAAATAGTGAGTGACTTAAGCCAGATGGAGGTGATAACCCCATAACTTCCTCCGCGCCAAACTCCGAATATACCTGCCAGAATCATCCAAACAGTGAATGCGATCAGCGTCTTTCCTTGAACGGAGTCAAACCCAAGCAGCAGCCTTCCGTCAATGATCACAGCGACCAATGCCAATCCCCCAAAGATCAGGACCAGCGGAACGCCTGTTCTGAAAAGGGTGGAGACCAGTTCTGAAAAGCGGCTGAAAATGATAAATACAACAATGGAAGTAAATACAGTGGCAAATGAGAACGAGGTGTCTTCGGTTGGCGAAAAAAGCTGGTTTTGTCTACGTGGAGGACCGAACGACATCGGTTGCATAACATTCATAGTAATCGTCCCATTTAACAATACCATTCAGTGCGTCGGCCGCGGAAGTTGCAGCATATTCTCATCGAAGGATGAGCCTGAAGGTCGGCCTTTAGACCGGGCTCCTTTGTGTTTTCTTGTTTTCTTGTTTTGTTGTTTGGATTGGTAAAGGCACAACACAACCGCAGTCGAGGCGGTGGGAATGTGGGAATC
>JANXSF010000001.1 GCA_025352795.1 Acidobacteriota bacterium | reverse complement strand
CCGTCGCATCGGCCTTGGGTATCCGTTCGGGCGCGACCCCTGGCGGACGTATTCACACTAACACCCATGTTCAGGATCAATAGTCAAAACCGGACATTTCTACTTTGCTGGGAATAGGACATTTCTATTTTGCCTTGACACCGAATGATATGATCACAAGAACCATGGTTAATAGAAGAGAATTCAGCCAGATCCTTGCAGGGGGCCTTGCAGCTTCCTCAAGTTTCGCAGCCAAAATTGATTCCCACGTCAACGGTGTTTGGATTGGCGCACAATCCTACAGCTTCCGTGATCGCGATTTCAGTAAGTGCCTTGAAGGGATGAAGGAAGTTGGTTTGGGCGAAATGGAAATGTGGCAGGGCCACGCCGAACCGAAAGTCATGAAGGAAGTAGAACTCAGCAAATGGCGATTGGAAACACCCCTCTCCCATTTTGAAAATCTGCGCAAGCAAGCCGATGCCGCTGGTGTCACCATTTACGCCTATAACTACAGTTTTCGAGAGAATTTTACGGACAAAGAAATCGCTCGCGGTTTTGAGATGGCCAAAGCCCTGGGCTGCAAAGTGATCACCGCTTCGTCGAATGTCTCCACTGCAAAACGAATTGATCCGTTTGCTAAAAAAGCCAAGATCCGCGTAGGCATGCACAATCACTCTCGAATTCACGAAAATGAATATGCCCGCCCGGAAGACTTCGCTCAAGCTATGGCTGGAACCTCCGAATACATTTGCGTCAACTTGGATATTGGTCACTTCACTGCCGCTAACTTTGATGCTGTGGATTATTTATCGAAGCATCACGAAAGGATCGTCACGCTGCACATTAAGGATCGTAAAAAAGATCAGGGTGCCAATGTTCCTTTTGGCGAAGGAGATACTCCCATTAAAGCGGTGCTCCAACTTCTGAAGACCAAGAAGTACAAAATTCCAGCCAACATTGAATACGAATACAAAGGCGCGGATACCATTGCGGAAATGAAAAAGTGCTTCGCCTACTGTAAAGAAGCTGCCAGCTAAAATAGTGAGGCCATCCAAACGAAAAGTGTTGCTTGGCGGTTTTTCTTCGGTGGTTTCCGGGGACGCCTATACGCGATTTACCAGAAGAGTTGGAAATCTGAACTGCCGCCCTGAAGTGAGCATGCTGGCGGTTGGGTGATGGTTCGAAAAATCATTCCGATTGTTGGTGGAATCGTAGCGCTGGCTGCGGCCTACATCTGGTGGCGTACCGAACAATCAATACAAACATCAAAGCAGCAGATTCGAAACGAGAATCAAATTCAATTTACGCTGAAGCCTTGGATTGCTGCTAGTTCATCAGGGTTTGAGCCTATATCTGCCGCTGCAACGTTTCTTGATGCAGCCAATTTCTCCGGTAAGCTCTACGTTGCTTCCTCCAATTCTTTGCTCGAATATACAGCATCGCCGCTAGCGTTGAACCGATCCTTCCGCGCCGGATTGGAGTTGCCTTCGGCACCCATAACCGCACTGGCTGTGGGCCCCGCACTATACGGCACTGGCGAACGACTCTACGTTGCCACCAATGGCGAAGGGATCTTAATTTTCGATGGTCAGTCCTTTGTGCATTTGCGTCCAGAACAGGCACCCATGCGGTCGATCACGGCCTTGGCATCAACCGGCTTATCAGGCCTGCTACTTGGTACCAAAGAAGCGGGAGTATTTCGATTTGATGGCCATGGACTTTCCTGGCTGCATCCCAATTTACAGAAGCTCAAAGTTACTGCCTTAGCTGGTGACATAGCTGATTTGTGGATCGGCACCCGTGACAAAGGAGTGGGTCATTTTCTGGCTGGGCAACTTTCTTTTATCACTGAAGCAGAAGGCCTTCCTGATTCGCAAGTGCTCTCGCTCGCCATCGCCCAGCAAGCCGTATACGCTGGAACTCCAAGTGGAGTCGGACTATTTCGTGGAGGCAAATTTGACCGCGTTGTGGCACCTGGATTCTTTGCCCGCTCTCTAGCGATTCATAGTGGCGGGCTCTGGATCGGCACACTGGAAGAGGGGATCATCAACGTCCCGCTAAACGGTCGCGTGCAGACTATCCCATTTGCCGTCGATGTCCGCCGCATCGTTCCAGTTGGCCCTGATTGGCTGGCTGTCACTCGAAGTGGAATCTTTATCATGGCCAAGTCCAAGCCCGAATTATTGCTGAAGGCCCCTGGCGCAATCCTCGCCGATGGCAATATTTCTGCTCTATCTTTTGATTCTTCCGGACGTCTATGGGCCGGCTATTTCGACAAAGGGTTAGACGTCATTGCCGCCGATTTTCAATCTGCAACTCACGTTGAAACCGATTCCGTCTTCTGTATCAATCGTCTTCTTGTCGAACCCAATCGCCAGCGCATCACCGTTGCCACCGCCAATGGCCTGGTGTTTCTTGATTCCAGCCTTCGCATCCGTCAAACCCTGTTGCGTGCAAACGGACTGATTGCCAATCACGTCACCGATGTTGTGCCAACGGAAACCGGTCTTGCCTTGGCCACTCCGTCAGGAATTACGTTTTTGGAACCCAACGGTACGCGCAGCCTTTATGCGTTTCACGGCCTTGTGAGTAACCATGTCTACGCACTTTCACGGGAAGCGGATCAACTCGTCGTGGGAACTTTAGGCGGACTTTCTATCCTTGAAAAGGACACCGTGAAAGCGAATTTGACTAGTGCCAATTCGGGTCTGAAACATAACTGGATTACGGCTATTGCTTTCGTGGGCAAACAGCATTACATTGGCAGTTATGGCGGTGGCGTGGTTAAACTAAATGCCACCCTGCAAATCGAAACGTTTCCAGACATGCCCAAAGACCTGATCATCAATCCCAATGCAATGCTTGTTACCGCAAAGGCGGTATATATCGGTACTCTGGGACGTGGCCTGGGTGTCTATAATCGAAAGCAAGAGCGTTGGCGATTTGTGGAATTTGGGCTGCCTTCGCCAAACGTTACAGCATTCGCAATCAACGGCGACACACTTTACATAGGAACTGAAAATGGTCTGGTACGAGTACCTGAAAAGAACCTGGAGTTCTAGTATGCGCCCTCTTTTGGTGATCTTTTTTTTATTGCCTGTTTGGGCTGATGTCGGCGTACTCATCCCCGGCGATAAGCAATTGCCTGATCCAGCAGTGCTCTCTTTAGAAGAGACTTCTGTTGACATCAACGCTGACCAAAATGGCGTGCGCGTGCTTATCCGACAAATCTTCCGCAATCGAACAAATGCCAACTTGGAAGGCAACTACGTGTTTTCATTGCCCGGCACCGCCATTGTCAGCGACTTCGCTGTTTGGGACGGGCCCACGCGCATTGCCGGTGTGATCCTGGAACGTAAGCGCGCAGAAGAGATCTATAAAGATATCCGGCTGCAGTCGCTGGACCCAGGTCTTCTTCAAATGGGGGAGCGTGATTCTGATCAGGCGCAGCGTTCCGCAATCTTCTCTGCACGCGTTGTTCCTATTCCAGCGTATGGAACCAAGCGTGTGGAAATTGAATATCACGACCGGCTGGCAGTTGAAACTCTGGCATCGCTACTGGCCATTCCATTACGCCCATCGGCCTACAAATCGGTTTCCACTGGCAGGCTATGGGTCACCATGGAATTGAAGTCGAAGCATGCAATAAAAAACTTCGAACTAATCAGCAAGACCTACCCGTTAAAGGTCACCGAACAAACTGCGAATCTGGTGAAGGCTAGTTTGGAAGTTCCCAATTTTACGTTTTCAGAAGACTTCGGAGTTAAGTGGACTTACGATCCCGCAAAGACAAATCAACTGGAAATTGCAACGTATCGGGACGCACTAGGAAATCCCGCTGAGCCTGGATTTTTCCGCGCCAGCATGGTGCTTGCCCCATCTACGTCCGCTGATACAGCCCCCCGCAACGTAGTTGCCCTTTTGGACGCGTCGCTCTCCATGCAATGGGAAAAGCTCGAACTCAGTTATCGCGCGCTGGAGACACTTTTACGATCCTTACGTCCAGCGGACAAGTTCAACGTGATTGTCTTTAATAGCCAGGTTGCTCTGTTTCAACCGAACCTTACTGCTGCTTCAACTCCAGAAATTGAAAAGGCTTTGACCTGGGTGAAGAGTTCGCGATTGCGCGGCGGCACCAATTTGAAGGCCGCTCTAGAAGTTGGCTTGAATCAAAACGGTCCCAATGGGTATCTGGTGCTGCTCACCGATGGCGGCGCTACCGAAGGTCTTTCGCACCCAAGCACTTTGGTTCCCTGGTACGAAGCTGCCTGGAATAAGCTTCCTGTTGCCAATCGACCGCGAACCTTTGTTCTTGCAGTTGGTGACGATGCTAGTACCAATATCCTGAAACCGATGGCTCGTTTGAACGGAGTTTTTGAATGGATTCGTTCCACCGAAGCTGCTGATTTCAAGCTGGCTGCTTTCTTAAATAAAATCGGTAAAAAGCCCACCGATGGCGTCAGTCTGACTGTCGATCCCAAAAATAACTTTGATCTTATTTATCCATTGCAGGATGCTCCATATTCTGGAACCATGCCCGCCTGGGTAGGTCAATATAAAAAGCCGGGTCGCGGAAATTTCTCTGTTCTGAACGCCAAAGCCAGTGTCACGCTGCCTGAACGCAGTTTGGATAATCCACAACTTCCACGCACCTGGGCCAAGGCTCGTGTGGATGCGTTGCTTGAGAAAATTGATCGTGAAGGTGAAGATAAAGCCAGCATTCAAGAAATCATTCGCCTGTCGCGCAAGTATAAATTCGTTACTCCATATACTTCGTTTCTAGCTGCTCCCCGCGCCCTACTGCGTCCGCGACTCATACGTCCTGGTGATCCCGTTTTGCGTATTCATACCGATCCCTCTATTGTCAGCGTGGTCGCCCTCTTTTCTTTCGGAGTGGTGAAACCTTTGAAGTTCCTCAGTGGCGAAAATGTATGGCAAACTCGATTTCTTGCGCCTACGGATCTTCCCGATGGAACCCATCCTGTCCGTCTATTGCTTCGCGATAGGGAAGGCCGCGTTTATCGGGAACAGAAGACTTTCGTCATTCTCAGTAAGCCTCCACTCGTCCGTGCCAAGTTAGACAAAGCCACTTATCATCGCGGCGAACCTGTCCAGGTGAAAGCGTTCGCCTCGGAATCTGCGCGTACCATCGTGGCTCGTTTGCATGGCGCAGAACCTGTGTATCTCCGCTGGAACGGACAAACCGCAGCCAGCATCGGATCAGTAACTATCCCGCCAGATCTTCCCCCTGGTCGATATAAAGTGAGCGTGACTGCGGAAGATATGGCCCACAACATTTCGTCGCAGGAGGTGCCCCTTGAAATCCTCCCTTAAGCGCGTTTGGCAGAAAAGTCTTCTCACTTATAAACTGCTGCTCCTCGCCTTAATAACCACTTGCCTATGGGCTGAGCTCTCGCCCTGGGTCCGTTTCGTTGACGTTGCCAGTAATCTGGAATCCGTCTTCTTTCGCAGTCTTCCTGTCCCCGGCGGCCTAATTGCCTGGCGACGTTCCCCTCGTGAATCACGCGAAGAGTTGAATAAAGTAATCACACAATCGCCCAGTCGTGCTGACCTCTATGCCCTGCGTGCCCTTGAATCAGAGCGTCAACTTGACTTCGCAGCGGCCGAGTCGGATTGGACCAAGCACACCGACATTGCCACCTCTAAGCTCGATGCTTATACCTCCAAAGCCGATTATCACCATCGTCGTCTGGAGCCGCAGAAAGAATTAGAATCGCTTCGTCGTGCTATCTCGCAGCCCGCTCCTGCTGTTGAATTGGAACTACCCGCCGATCAACAATCGTCTTGGAAGCTAGCCCTGCGCGCCATTCAAGTTGTGCAGGATCAAGACCTGCGTGCCGATGTGGCGATGATCCAATATCGTACCCTGATTGATCGGTATCCGAAAGAAGCAAGCGCTTACGCAACCTTCGCCGACTTCCTGTTGCTGCAACAAAGTTGGACCGAATATTCCACTTTGGCCGACACGTATAAAAAGTCATTTCCAAATGATCAAGCTGGCCTGCTGCGGTTTCGTGCACGCTTGGAACGCGCCCGTGGTTCCGGTCAGACGGCACTTGCCCTTTACGAAAAAGCGTTTCGTCCCGATTGGGATGGAACCCTTGTCTATGATTACTTTCAACTGATCAAAGAGACTAAATCACAGCGCCAGTTTTTAGCTGCAGCCCGTAATCAGTTGCAGGCCGAACCAGCAAGCATTGAACCCGTTGCTCGCCTTTTTTATTACTATCAACAACAGGGCAACTTAGCTGCTGGTCGCCGCATTCTTCTTGAATATCGTCAGCGCAAAGAAAATCGCAAGCTCGCTTGGACTGCCGATGAATTGCATTTTCTCGCCCAGTACTTTGAAGCAGCCGGTGATGTCCCGGAATCAGCCAAGTTACTTTATTCTGAATACGCACTGGATTCCAATTCTGAGCGTGCACTGGTAAACCTTACCCGCCTGCTGGTTGATTCTGCTGATCAACCGATTCGATTCGGTCAAGGTGATCTTTCCTTATATCGCGACATCGGATCAATGGATTCCAATCCTGGTTTCTGGAACGGCATACTTTCCCTGTTGCTGAATGGCCAAAGTCTCGACATGGAAATGAATCAGCAGGAAGATAAAGCAGTCGCTTACTTTCACCATGCCAAAGGAGCCGAGCTGATTGCTCTGTTAGATAAGCGTTTCCCCAACTCTACTTCCCGTGCCGAACTGCATGCCCAATTAATTGAAGCCTATGGTCGTCATGGAGCGTCGGAATCTGTGCTCACTCGTGGTCGCTTGTTCTTGAACTCGTTTCCTGATAGCCCGCAGAGGGTTGTAATCTCGCTGTTAATGGCAAGTTCCTATGCTGCCCAAAAAGACACTCCTGCTGAATTTGGAATCTATGAAAACTTGTTGAAAGAGCTTTCAACAAAGGCTGGAAATCGTCCGCTGGGCACCGTTGCCGATGGCAAGCCACAGTCACCAAGGTCTCCAGATTATGTCCGAGTACTCGGTCGTTACGTCGGTCGATTCGTAGCGTTAAATCGTCTTCCCGATGCGCTTGCACTCTATCGTCGCGAATTAGATCGCAATCCCAATGACCCCGCTTTGTATGAACGATTAGCCACATTTTTTGAACAAAACAAATTAGTCGCCGATGCGGAAGCAGTCTATCGCCGCGCTCTAACGAAGTTCCAGGACACCTCCTGGCACCATCGGTTTGCTCGCTTTCTGCTTCGTCAAAAGCAAAATCAAAAGGTCGCTGAACTTACCGGTCAAGTGGCCAAAGTGTTTTCCGGCACTGACCTGGAACGCTATTTTGCGCAGAGCTTTGAAGGTGGCAATCTGGATTCCCGCTTGTTCCTACAAGTCAACCAATATGCCAGCCAACGCTTTCCGCATCACATGCAATTTGTTAAAAATCTAATGTCAGCCTACACTGCCACCGGGACTGCAAACCCTGCTGCATGGGAAAAACTAATGCGTGCCCACTGGCATTATGATCCAATTCTGCGTGATCAATTCTTTGCTTATTTGTCTCGTACTGGAAAGCTGGAAACAGAACTGGCCGCATTGCGCACAGCCAACCCCGCCCAGCCTGCTGAATTGGTGAAGTCCAACCCTGCGGCCTTGCAATGGATGGCCGAGTGCGAATCTTGGCGATCCCATTTTGAGAATGCAGCACCGCTACTGGCCGCGCTTGCTGAAGAGCAACCAGCAGATATTGATCTTGTCAGTAGATCTGTTTCTGTTCACCGTTCACTCTCCGCATTCGATCCACCGCTTGTATTGAAAGCTCTGTCCATGCAGGAGAAATTGCAACGCGCCCATCCTACCGACGAATCCATTGCCACAACCCTGGGTGAAATCAGTGCGGATCGGGAATGGTTCTACAAAGCCAAGCCTGTATGGAGCAAAATGCCTTTGGCCGCACCAGGGCGGAGCGAACTTTACTTGAATGCAGCAACAGTATTTTGGGATTACTACCAGTACGACGATGCCTTGCGCTTGATGGCGGAAGGTCGCAAACGGGCAAACTCCCCAGCCATGTTTGGATTTGAAACTGGTGCTATTTACGAAAACAGCGGGGATCTGGCCAAAGCCATCGCCGAATATCGACAAGCTGCATTGTTTGATCAGGACATCAATTCCCGCAATCGTCTGATACGGCTGGCCAGGCGTCCACAGTTGCGTGATGCCATTGAAACCGCCACATCGCAACCAGTGAACAATCCTGCCGCCACAACTGTCGCTGCTCTAAATTTGCGCACCAGCCTGCTTGATTCGCAATCGCGTCGTGATGATTTGTTG
Source organism: Acidobacteriota bacterium (assembly GCA_025352795.1). Taxonomy (GTDB): domain Bacteria; phylum Acidobacteriota; class Terriglobia; order Bryobacterales; family Bryobacteraceae; genus JANXSF01. Next base: position 20,624 of record JANXSF010000001.1, on the reverse strand, counting down.
AAATTAGCAACTGCTACAGCCGCCGGCTCAACCGATTGGGAAGTACTCGACCAACTGAAACAGTTAGCAAACGAAAAAGGTTTCGATGAAGTCTCATTGATGCTCATCGACCGTCAGGTGACGCTTAACTACGATCCGTTAGAAAAGCTTCGACTTCGATTGCAGAAAGCCCGTTTGGAAGAAAACTTGGGTCGCACGGCTGCTGCCGCAATTTCGATGGATGCTCTCTATCGTGAAAATCCGATGCTGCTAGGCATTGTAAGAGCCTCCGTCGATTCCAATTGGCGCAACAAAAACTTTGAGCGTGCTGTAAATATTCTGATGGAAGCGTCTGCAAAAGCGTGGCCTGGTTTAGCGACCGATCTTCGTTTGGAGGCCGCGGATAAGGCTTCCCGATCCAATCAGTACGCACTTGCTGCAAGAATCAGCGATGGTTTGCTATCTGGGAATCCTCTGGATGCGCGATTCGTCGCCGCCAAGGCCGACCTGTTGTTCCGCCAAAATGACAGCCGAGGTCTGTCCACTTTCTATCAATTGAAGATCACTGAGGCCAAAGGCAATCCTGGCCTGATCGCCAACTTTCGTCGAAATCTGATTCCGGCACTCACTCGCTTGAATGATTTCGCCGGTGCCACGGAACAGTACATTCAATTGATCAATCAGTTCCCTGATGACTGGGCACTTGCCACAGAGGCCGCTCAGTATGCGTCTGCGCGCAGTCAAACACCACGTCTGAAGGACTTCTATGCCAAGGCGGAAACAGATTCCCCCAAAGATCATCGTTGGCCCGTTGTTACGGCACGCTTGGAAACAGCTTGGGAAAATCAGGTTGCCTCGCTAGACGCTTACACACGGGCCTTGAAGATTCGTCCAGAACGCGTGGACCTTTGGACAGCCAAAGCAACCATCGAAGAACGTTTACGACGTTGGGATGACCTTGCCGCCACGTATACGAAACTATACGATCTCAGTTATAAAAATGCTTCCTGGTTAGAGAATGCAGCCGAAGTTCGTGCCCGCCAAGGCCGTGGGGATGAAGCAGAAAAGATTCTAAAACAGGCCTATCTGGATGGTCGCCCTGCCGCATCTGATAATTATTTTATAGTCGCCAAAGATCTTGCCGCCTGGAACTTGCCTGAAAAAGCCATCCCACTATGGGAGGCTGGTTTTCCATTAATCGCGCAATCGGCAAACGCTAATCAGCCAGTTCGCGAATACGCATCAACCATGGCTAAACTGCGTCGTTTTGAAGATGCCATGACTAAGTTGAAAGCATTGACCCCACGCGACGAAGGGCTACTCAGCGCTGGGTTAGAAGGCATTTGCGAATCTGCCGGTTTGTACTTCACACCAGAAGAACTCAGCCGTTTTGCTGTATGGCTCAACGCACAATCCACTTTGGTTGGTACTGGTAATCTTGCACAGCTTGCGCGTCGTGCAAATCTCCAAGACGTAGCTGCAAAGCTGGAATTTGCGAATTTGCAAAGCATGGCAGATACCGATGAAGTAGCTTTTCCTTACCGAACATTTGTTCAAAATCAGCGCTCCCGTCTTCAGTTTGATCAACTGGGTCAGCAATTGGAAGTCTTTTCGCGAGTCGCAAAAGCTGGACTTTTGAACGAAGTTCTGGCCGATGCAATCGCTGCCTACCACTCTGCTGGGAACGAGGTTGCCGAACTCCGCATCCTTTTGCGCCTTACATCGCGCAACCCGGAATATACCGAAAGGCTCATTGATCTGCTCAGCCGTCGCGACCCAACGCGTCTGAACGCGATGATCACTGGGTCGGGTGAATTCGACGCTACCATCGCCAATTTCGCACTTCGCAATGGCAACGTCGCACTCACTGCCCGGGCGTTGTCCCGACCCACTCGGCAACCCGTTTGGCGTGGTTTTTACAAGGCCCTTGTTGGTGTCTATTTTGCCGATACATCGCCAGCCATCGACGCTTCCTTCCGCAACCTGCTTGGTCCGGAACTCATCGGTGAGCGCCTCGCCCGTAAGCCCGATCCGAACTTGAACGTCACTGGAAATACGTGGTTTTATGTGGCCGCCCGTCTAGGTGCGCATCACGCTGACACGAATTATCTGACAGCGATGGTGGAACAAAATCCCTCCAATGGGAACTCCCATGAAGAACTTGCCGATTATTTTCAGGCTCACGGAAAGCCCGCAGAAGCGCTTGATTCCTATCAACGCGCACTCACTTGGAATGGCGATTTGATCCCATCTAAAATACGTGCCGCTGGGATTCTTGCTGGTCAAGGCAGGAAAGAAGAGTCCTTGAAGTTGTTGCAGGCAGCTTTGCGCTCCATGCAATCGCCATCTCAATCCACTGACGCACTGCCAGAGTTGATCGCCACGGCTACCCAAGCTGGCCTTGCCAATGATCTAAAGTCACCCATTGCATCACTGGTTACCTCCTTGCTAAAACGCAGTGGCAACTATGCTGTGCAACCACTTTTGAACCCTTTGCTGAAACTGTATCAAGGTAAGCAACAGCTAACCACACTGTTGATTTCCGCGGCTCGTAGTTTGGAAGATCCGGCCCGCGCCTTGGTTGAATTCAGTAGTTACCCACAAGTTCTTGCGGAGCCTCTGCTGCGCGAATCAATCCGCTTAGCGCAGGTTCGGCTCACTCGAACCTATGGCCCTGAAAAAGCATCGGTGGAATCGGATCTAGCTAGCTATCAAACATTGTTGATGCGCCGCCTGATTGAAAGTAAGAAGCCGTTGGAAGCGCAACAGATTTTGGATGCGTGGACGGAAGAACAAAAGCGCACTCGTGAAGATGTGCTTCCAATTGATTTGCAAATCGCCGCCGCTACAAATGCTATCCCCACCCGCCTAGCTCTGTTGGGAAGCAATGCTCCAACCTTGGAAAGTATGCGCAACGCCGCACTGGATTTGCGACGTGCAGGATATCCCAAAGAAGCATCCATGGTTCTGGATTATGCATTGAATCAGGTGATTTCCGCTGGTTCCAAGGACCCTTCCTTATTCTTAGATTTGGCCGCAAATAAGTTTGACCAGTCCGATGCACAAGCTGCCCTTGTCCTACTTCGTCGCATGGTGTTGGTGTCTACAGGCGGCTCTGAAACGTATTCTTTAGCTGCCGATTTGTTGATAAATCGCAACCGCGCCGAAGCTGGTGAATTCCTGAAAGCGCGACTAGACTTGGTTCCTTGGGATGTGGATGCCAAGAGTAAAGTGGCGCAATTGGAAAAGGATTCAGCAACGCTGGCTAGCATCGCTGAGTCCGCAACCTCGCCCTATCAAACAAGGCTCAACGCTGCCAGTTGGCTTGGCAAGAATGCTAAACAATCACTGAATTCAGCCAGTGCTGAACTGGATCAAATCGCATCGGCAAATTTCACGACTCCCGAACAGCCTTATAGTTTTGCGCTGCGTCTGGCCGCTGCTGCATCTGCTGCACCTGCCATGCGTTTACGACTCCTGTTAGGTGCTGCGGCCATTGCTCCTTTAGATCCACGTCTGAACTTACTGCTGGCAAAAGCCGTCGCTGATGCTGGTGATTCGCGACTGGCCAACGTCCTTGCCCAACGCTTTACTACGCTTCACGACGCCGACCTTTTAGCCCGTATTGCACGTCTTCTGGACGCACCCGCCGCGATACTCATGTGGCAACAGGCACTCACTCTTGCCAAAGTTGAAAGTCTCGACAAGGTTGAAAAAGTCGAATGGCTTCGAGCTCAAAAAATGGTGCAAGCCAAGTTAAATGCCCAAGCGCAGAACGAAGGGCGCAGACCCAATGTTGCCGCTGAGCTCGAACAAAATCGTGTGGTGAAACCGCGCTTGAAACCGGAACAAATGATGGAGGGCCAATAAACATGAACCGGAAAAAGTTATTCGCAATCACCTTGGCTTTAACGGCGGCCGTGCTCATTGGTTTTTCCCAACTGGCACCGCCCTCAGCAACCCATGCAGGGAAAATGCCGCCGGGTGCACTGCTCTATTTAGAAGCGGCCAATTTCGCTGGATTGCTTTCAGAATGGGCCGGTTCCACTGCAAAATCAGAATGGCAGAACAGTGCCAACTACGAAGCGTTTTTGCGCACAGGATTGCTTGGTCGGTTAGATGGGGCCAGTGCTGAGTTCACCAAAGCCAGCGGCGTCGCCCATGATTGGAACTTTATTTCGAGCATCGCCGGCGGTCAATCTGCCATGGCTATTTATGACATCGGCAATCTGAAATTCGTCTATATCACTCGCCTGTCTGCCGCAAAGTTGGCGCAAACTAAGATCTGGCAAGCACGTACTGGCTACGCCACGCGCAGCGCTTCTGGCAAAAACTATTTCATAAAGAACGACACCCTATCGCACCGCACTGCTTGCATGGCCAATGATGGCGACCTCTTGATTTTGACTACCGACGAATCCTTGATGGCCGCCACCTTATCGCTTCTCAGTGCCCCTGCGGGTAGTTTGGCATCGCAGCCCTGGTTCAACTCAGTGTGGAACCCTGCTGAAGCGAATAGCGATCTACGCATGGTTTACAACATGAACGAATTGGTGAAGACTCCGCACTTTCGTTCCTATTGGATTCAGCACAACGTCAGCCAATTAAAACCCTTTTCAGCAGGATCATCCAGCCTTGTTCGTCAGGCCGCCGCATGGACTGAATCGCGCGTCATGTTGCGCTCGGAGCCTGAAACTATCGCACCCGCCTCATTGAATTCCTTATCCAATGCCATTCCGCAGAATGCCGGATTCATTAAAGTCTGGTCAACTCCGCAACCAGATTATTTGGCAACTCTCATTGGGCATCGGATCCTGGGCGGTCGTCAACAGGCGGCCATACCTTATAACAGTGCGCCTTCTGAAACCAGTGTTCAGGAATCTGGAGATTCTGGCGACCTTGAAGCTCGCATTGATGACGCACCGTTGAAAGAAACCAGCTCCGGTTTCAATCGTGATCCCTGGTTGCGCTTCTTCACGATGAACATTCCCAAGGCAGCCTTGACCGTTGGTGGCACGCGTCCAGGGCCCGATGGAGTGTTCACTTCAACTGAGGCTGCTGTGGTAATTGAGTTCAACGCACCCATTAGTACAGACGATTGGTCTGCAACAATGCTTGACAGTATGGAGGGCGTACATTCGGTTTCACGTCTTGGCCTAAAGTGGTTACAACGCCCTGGATATAAGGCTTTGAATGGATTGTTGCCGCTCCATGGAACTGCTGTTGGCAATCGCTTGATACTCTCCAATTCAGAATCGTTGATCACCGAAATACTTTCCACCAATACGACCTTTCCACTCGATCCCACCACCACATATTTCGCCCAATTCCGTCATGGGAAAGAGCGTCCTGCATTTGACCAATTGATGAAGATGATTGACGTAACTCCTTCACCCGGAGCGCTGTTTTCAGAAAATCTCACCAGTCTTTCGAACGTGCTCAGACGCTTTGATTCCGCCACGGTTGTGCGTCGAGATTTGGCAGATAGGATTCAGGAAACAGTCACCTATAGGATTGCTCCGTGATCCTGTTGGCATTGCTGTTCTCTGTGTTCCCTGATGATTCGATTGTGCCCATCTTGAAGCGCAATTTTGATGCCTATTTCGTTCTCATCGGCAATAGTATTTCTCAATCGTCAGATGCCAACGTTCCTGTCGCCATTGGTTCATTGATCAAACCACTTACTGCACTGGCTTATGCAAAGCAGTATGGCCCTGCATTTCCCACGCTCCAGTGTGATGGCAAAGGTTCGCTGGACTTACCCCATGCCCTTGCAATATCCTGCAATAGCTATTTTCAACGTCTGGCCGCGAGAATCGATCCTAAAATCTTCGCCGAACTTCTACGCTTTTATGGCATCACGGCATCACCAGATGCGCTTACACCCAAAGCCCGAATAGGCCTAGGCGAAGGCTTGTTGATACCACCTGCCGTATTGCTTAAAGCCTACGCCACATTGTTGGCAGGTGACGATGATCCTGCTGTGAAACCCGTATTGAAAGGACTCGCCCTAGCCGCAACTATCGGCACGGCCAAGCCCTGGAAGGGTAGGGTATTGGCCAAAACAGGAACAGCCTTTTGTCCCAAAGACGAAGGGGATGGCTGGGCCTTGGTCGGGTATCCGGTCACCCATCCAAGGACGATCATTCTGGTTCGTAACCATCGTCAAACCGGCGCGGCCACTACAAAGAAGTTGGCTGAAGTCTTAGGACCTTTGTTCGGAGTTCGTTGAAGTGTACACAATAGTTTTAACGATCAGTTTGCTGTCGTTGCTGCATCCGAAAGAGGCGATTTTGCGCCCCACCAATAACGCTCGGCTGACGATTCGAGTGAAGAAGTTACAGCCCAGGCAACTACTTTCAGGCGAATCAATACTTTTTACTTCGATAGAAGAACGGCTCACAACAGTGGCTTCGCCGCAACCGATCACAGTTGAAATCCCTGGCAAATTCACGCGAACTTATCCTGGGCCGTTGCGAATCCATAGCGTCCACGGACTTCTTGAAATCACCACCACAGTGAGTTTGGAGACTGCAGTAGCCTGGGCTGTGGATGCAGAATCTATGCCCAATGCTAGTGCCGAAGCTCGCAAAGCGCTGGCGGTAGTTGCCCGATCCTGGTTCCTTGCCACAAGGGGTCGTCATGGCGAAAGTGATGCTTGCGATACCACCCATTGCCAGTATCTCGGTTCCCCGAAAGCCATGTCCGCTGAGGTGATTGCGACTCAGGGTATGGTGATGTTGCACGAAGGAAAGCCGCTGGAAGCGATGCACCATGCCAATTGTGGAGGGCGCACGCAATCGCTGTTGGAAGTGGGTTTGGCTGCCCAACCCTATCCTTTCTATTCAGTGAAATGTCCAGCTCCGGCCGCACTTTGGATTCGAACTCTTTCTTCCGACGATGCTCGCCGCATCAGTGAAAATCTGCATCACGAAAATACTAGAATCGACCTGTGTCGCAGGCTCGGATGGGACGCCATTCCAAGCAACAACTATCAGTTGACGGGCATGGTCTTGCATGGCAAAGGTCGTGGTCACGGTGTTGGACTATGTCAGGAAGGTGCCGCCGCGCTAGCTGACACCGGCAGTGATTTCGCCGCCATTCTGCGACACTTTTTTCCCAATACTTTACTCACAAGTTTCCGTTAGACTTTAGTCTCTATGCTGAGTTGGAAAAGAGAGCAAAGCCGTATAAGGGATTGGATCAGAAGGCTTCATATTTATGCGGGCTTGCTCACGGTGTCTTCTTTATTGGTGTATGGCATTGTCGGGGTCACCGCAATGTTGCAAGATGATCCAGCCAAACGGCTGCGGCCAGTCCCACAAATCACCTTTCAAGAATTCACATCTCCGGCTAATTTAAGTGACGTCGATTTGGCCAATCTCATCATGACTAGGTTCTCCATCCCATTAGCAAATCCTATTCCCGATTGGGCGATCAAACACGACAAGGAAAATCATCTGGTGCTTGACTACTACTCAGTCAACAGCATGACCCGCGTCACTGTTCTTGAAACAGAAAGGAAGTTGAAATTCGAGGCTAACAGAGTTGGTATTTTGGAGTTCCTCAATCGAATTCACGCTACTACGATTCGGGCTCAAGTGCCCGACCTGCGCGTTCGTGGTTGGATTTATTACAACTACGTTTCCATCTGGTTCATGCTGTTTATGACCTTCAGCGGCTTGTATTTGTGGCTAACCAGTCGGCCTGGTTGGCGCTGGGCGCAAGTGAGTTTTGCCTCAGGCCTACTGCTATTCTGTACCCTTTATTGGGCCATCCGGTAAAACAACTATGCTTCGTAATGTTCACTTACTTTTAGGGCTGTTTTGCAGTTGTTTCGTGCTGATGTATGCCTTTAGCTCACTGCAAATGTCACACAATTCGTGGTTCCCTACCAAACCGATTGTCACCGAATCACAATTAAAACTACCACCGTATCTGGATGCCCGGGCGGCTTCTCGCCTGTTAATGGATCAGGGTCTGCGTGGTGAAATGATGCAAGTGAAATTATCAGCCACCAACATCCAGTTCCGCATCCAACGTCCGGGCACCGTCTATGAAATTGCCTACGATCTTCAGTCCGGTCAGACGCAAGTGAAAACCAACAGAGTCGGCTTGGTGGGCATGCTCAACCGGCTGCATCACATAAATGGACTGCGGCACGATTATGCGCTGCTCAACCTTTGGTCCTCCGCCTTGTTATTCACATCGCTTACGCTGATTGCCCTTGGACTGACTGGGATTTGTTTATGGTTCAAATTTCACAAAGAGCGATTTATCGGCGGAGTGATTCTTGGATTAAGCCTTATCTATGGTCTGGGTCTGATTCTTCTCATGCGGAGCGCATCATGAAATCTATTGCACTGGTTGTATTCAGCCTGTCATGCGCTGTGGCGCAAGCTCTTCCTGGCACGGAACTACTCACCACAACCGCCGATATTTCTTCTGAAATGGTGGCTGGTCTGGATCGCTTTCTGATGCGCGAATTGGAGGCTGCCCGCACCGCTCCTATATCTCCTGGTACGCGCGAACGCTTTCGTCACATCATCGGGTTGAAGGATCAACGGATCCCTTTCGATTCTCCAACGCTGATCACCACCATTGCACTGGGTTCACTGGTCGCAAAGACAGCAACGTTTGAAGTGCATCGCGTTGCATGGCCGGTTCTCGCCGGCGTCACGGCCGAAGGTTTGTTATTGAAACCTTATGGCACTGTCAGGAAAAACGTCGTAGCCTTGCCCGACGCGGATCAGACGCCAGAATCCATTGCCAATTCCTGGGCCGGTCGACTTGCTGCCAGCGGATGCCTGGTTTTAATTCCGACGCTTATCGACCGCAAAGACGCCTGGTCTGGCAACCCTCGCATCAAAATGACCAACCAACCCCATCGCGAATTTATTTATCGTATGGCTTACCAGGTTGGCCGTCACATTATTGGTTACGAAGTTCAAAAAGTATTGGCGGCAGTGGACTGGTTTCAAAAATCTGCACCCAAAATCCCTATAGGTGTTTGGGGCTATGGTGAAGGTGGTCTGATTGCCTTTCATGCAGCGGCCGCCGATGAACGAATTTCCGCTGTCACGGTAAGTGGTTATTTTGGTCCTCGTACTGGAGTCTGGGAACAGCCCATCTATCGCAATATTTGGACGCAGCTTCGGGGCTTTCGAGATATCGACCTTGCTGGGCTCATCGCACCACGTCAATTGATTATTGAAGCAGCCCCTTACCCTGAAGTGAACGGTCCACCTGCGGAACAAGCGGGGCGTCGTGGCGCGGCTCCCGGAGTTATTCAGCCCGAAACACTGGCGGCAGTGCGTGCCGAAGCGTCGCTTACAAAAGCCACTTTCATTGCCAATCCAGGCGAAGAAACTTTGCAGGCATTCCTTGGCGTGGCGTCAAAATCTGCGGGTGCTGTTCAAGTTTCGGAAACCGATGCCCCGGCTCGCATGGAACGACAGTTCCGACAGTTGGTGGAATTCACCCAAGGCATCGTGCGCCAATCAGAACTCGCCCGCAAAGATTATTGGGCTGTGGCGTCAAAGGCTAATTTGAAATCGTGGGAAACATCTGTGCCGCTATTTCGCACAAAGTTTGATGAGGAAATTATTGGTCACATCAATGAACCGTTTGCGCCGCTGAAGGTAAAGACACGTCGTATTTACGATCAGCCTGCCTTCACCGGGTACGAAGCCGTTATACCGGTTTTCAAGGAAGTGTTCGCTTACGGTATTCTGCTGATCCCCAAAGACCTGAAGCCCAATGAACGTCGGCCAGTAGTGATCGCACAGCACGGATTGGAAGGGCGTCCGCAGGATCTGGTTGACCCGACCAGCGTCAGCGCCCAGCGATATTATCAACGTTTTGCCGCACGGCTTGCCGAACAGGGCTTTATTGTTTACATTCCGCAAAACCCCTATATTTTCGGAGAGCGGTTCCGCATACTTTCCCGCAAAGGAAATCCTTTGGGACGAACTCTATTCAGCTTCATTACTCCGCAACACCAACGTACGCTCGATTGGTTGGAGACTCTTCCGTTTGTCGATAAAGACCGGATTGGATTTTACGGCTTGTCCTATGGAGGGAAGACGGCCATGCGTGTTCCTGTTTTGGAACCCCGTTACAAAGTTGTCATCTGCTCTGGTGATTTCAACGAGTGGATTTCAAAAATCACCTCTTTCGACCAATCCTTCAGCTACATGTTTACCCTGGAATACGAAATCCTTGAATTTGATTCCGGTGACACGTTTAACCATGCCGAATCTGCCTATCTGATTTTCCCCAGACCCTTCATGGTGGAACGGGGTCATTACGACGGGGTGGGCATTGATGAATGGATCAGTTCCGAGTTCGCGAAAGTGCGTCGACACTATGCTGATTTTGGGTTGTCTCAGTTAACGGAAATCGAATATTTCAAGGGGCCGCATCAGATCTACGGGAACCAGACATTCCAGTTCCTACATAAACATTTGAACTGGCCGTAAAAAAACAAACGCGGCAGGTTTTTGGAAACCGACCGCGTTCATTTGGACAACGGCAGGAATCAGCTGCCGCAATGTCGGGAGAATCAGAACCAACGGTATCGCTAACGAGCCCGTAAAATCCTGTATGTGATTGGATGGTAAGATTTACGCCGGATTTAGTCAAGTGAAAAAGTCTGAGCTCGTTGAAATCCCTCTATCTGTTGGAATAGCTAGGGTTATCACACTAGAACTTTTCACTCTGGAAAACAGCAAGCTGTGGAAAACGCCTGAAAATTGTCCTTGATTTCGCTGTAAGCTTGAGATTCTTCAAGATTTATTTTCGAGGAGCACTCAGATTCAATGTGGTCACTTCTTCGTCCAGTTCACCGGTCTTCACCCCTCGTAAACGGGCCACTAAAAGGCGAAAACCTCTCAATCCAAAGCCAGCTAACACAGAGAAGGCAAACAAGATACCGGAAAATTTCACACCCGTCAAAACAATTTCACCAATTTGTGGTTCTTTGACGTCGGGCTTCACATTTATGGTGACATTTGTTTCGTAGCGGACCTCGGCAAGCAGTCTTTCTGCTGCATCTGCATTCGCAACATCAGTAATCACGGCCAATAAAACGCTACTCCGTTTCACCCGGACACCCTTCAATTGCTGAAATTCGGCTAACCGCTCCTTGGCGATATAGGGCGTCGGGTAGCTGAGCAGAGTTAGGTTTATTTCGCCCTCAGGCGTCTTGTAACGCGCCGTTTGACCTTCAGCGCCCATGGAGAAGGCGGCCACCGATGGGCTGATTCCTGGGGCAAATTTGGCCAGACCCGCTGGACCCAGCAAATATCTTTCAGAGTTGTGAATTTTGCCGGTTTTTGGCAGGAACCTGGGTAGCAGCGGGAAGGCAGCTTGTTCAAAACGGGGCAGTGAGAGGATTAGCTGCGCCATAACATCGTCATCTGTAGGCTTAAAACCATCAAAAATCAGCAAATAGTTGCCAAAAACAGCCCAAATGGTGACACCTTTTTCGGCTGCCATCTTGGTCAGGTCGCTGGATTTGGAATCGGCTGGACGTAGAAACTGGAATGCCTCTACTGAGGACGTGGTATCAGTAAACCGCCAAGCTGTGATGCTGAACTTCTTACCGGCCTTGTCGTATTCAGCGTATTCGGAATCTTGCAGCCCACATTCCTTCCAAATCGCCTCCTCGGGTACCGGTGCTTTGCGGGCTAGCGTACGTGTTGCGCCTTCAAACCCTTCAGGCAGCAATCCGGCATAGGCCATCGATCCGGATTGCAGCAAAAATAGGATTGCAGTTAGCCGTGGCATTTTTTGAACTTCTTCCCACTGCCGCACCAACACGGGTCATTTCGGCCAGGGGTCTTTTTAGCAAGCATAGGATGTTGCGGTTCGGAAGCAATACTTCCTCCAACAAATTGCAATGCTTCCATCTCTCGTTCTTTTTTCTTGGCGATGTTGCGGGTGAAATCTTCAATGCTCGATTGCGCTGCTGGATTCGGCTTTCGATTGCTGGAACCCACTTCCACTGCCACTGCATCTTCTTCGTCATCGCCCGGTTCGCCGTCTTCTACATCGGGATCAAAAGGCAACAGGGACTTGGCCGTGGAATTATCCTCAACCTGCAAGAAGTAAAGATAGCGCACCGATTCATCTTCAATCCGATCCATCATATCCTGGAACATGGTGAAGCTTTCCTTCTTGTATTCAATCAGCGGATCTTTCTGCCCATAGCCACGCAGGTTGATCCCTTCTTTCAGGTGATCCATAGAAAGCATGTGATCTTTCCACTGATCGTCAATCACCTTCAACATGATCATCTGCTCAGCTTCGCGCATTAAGCCAGCACCCACGACGCTTTCTTTTTCGTCGTAGCGGTTGCGCAGTCTGTCTTTGATCATTTCCTCAATCTGGTTACGATTGAGGGCCTTCATCTCCGCAACAGTGCACTTCACTCCGAAGCGCGACAGAACGTCACTTTCCAGTTCGGCCAGTTCCCAGGCATCGGGGTGCGCCTTCACTGGAATCCGTTCATCTACCAGGAAGCCAACAATCCCTTCCACAATTTCCATTACCCGGGCTTTTTGCTCAACGCCCTCAAGTAGGCTGCGGCGCATGGAATAGACTGCCTGACGTTGCTTATTCAACACGTCATCGTATTCCAAAACGTGTTTACGACTGGCAAAATGCTGGGCTTCTACGGCCTTCTGGGCTGATGCGATGCGCTTGCTAATGAGGCGCGATTCAATTGGCACGTCTTCTTCCATGCCCAGCCTCAACATCAGGTTTTGCATCTTATCGCCGCCGAAAATACGCAGCAGTTCGTCCTGCAATGATAAGAAGAACTTGGAACTTCCAGGGTCACCCTGACGTCCAGAACGACCCCTTAATTGGTTGTCAATACGGCGGGATTCATGCCGTTCTGTGCCGATGATGTGCAGTCCACCGGAAGCAACCACTTCATCGTGTTCGGCGTCGGTCTGCTGTTTTACTTCCTTATAGACTGCATCCCACTGCTCTTTTTCACAATGATCGGGATCGATCCCCTGCTTACGCAACTTTTCACGGGTCAGAAAATCAGGATTGCCGCCCAACAGAATGTCCGTTCCACGACCCGCCATATTGGTGGAAACCGTTACTGCACCTTTGCGACCAGCCTGCGCCACAATCGACGCTTCGCGTTCGTGGTTCTTGGCATTCAAAACTTCATGCGGAACCCCCATTTTCTTGAGGATATCGCCCAGCTTTTCCGATTTGACAACGGAAATGGTACCCACCAGAACAGGCTGACCCTTTTCGTTTTTATCTTTGATTTCCAGGGCCGCGTTACGGAACTTTTCTTCTTCCGTACGGTACACAACGTCGTTTGTATCGGTGCGCCTGCGAATGCGATTCGGAGGAATGATGCTGACGTCAATTTTGTAGGTTTTGCCGAACTCGGCGGCTTCCGTTTCAGCCGTACCGGTCATCCCGGCCAGCTTCTTATATAACCGGAAATAGTTCTGGTAGGTAATGCTGGCCAGGGTCTGGGATTCCCGCTGAATCTTCACGCCTTCTTTGGCTTCAACTGCCTGATGGAGGCCGTCGGACCATCGTCGACCAGGCATGATGCGGCCGGTGAATTCGTCAACAATCATCACTTCTGGCTCACCATCTTCGCCTGGACGCACAAGGTAATCCTTATCGCGATGGAACAGTACATGGGCTTTCAGTGCTTGCTGTACGTGATGATTCGTTTCAATGTTTGCAGGGTCGTACAAGTTGCCGCATTGTAGCAACCGTTCCAATTTGTGAATGCCTTCTTCGGTAAGTGCCACGCCGCGATGCTTCTCATCAACGGTGTAGTCACCCGTGAAATACTTTTCGCCGGGTTCCTTGCCCTCAATTACTTCGCCACGAATCAGCTTTGGAACCACACGATTTAGCTTGTAGTATTTGTCCGTTGATTCTTCGCTAGGTCCGGAAATAATCAGCGGAGTGCGCGCTTCGTCAATAAGGATGGAATCTACTTCATCGACAATCGCGTAATTATGGCCCCGTTGGACACAGTTTTCCAAACGGAACTTCATGTTGTCGCGCAAATAATCAAAACCGTATTCGTTGTTGGTGCCGTAGGTAATGTCTGAGGCGTAGGATTGCCGCCGTTCGGCATCGTCCCGCTCATGCACCACGGTGCCGCTGGATAGCCCCATAAAGTTATAGAGCCGTCCCATCCACTCCGCATCGCGCTTGGCCAGATAGTCATTCACTGTGACTACGTGGACGCCCAAACCGGATAAGGCATTTAGATAACAAGGCAAAGTAGCCACCAGCGTTTTACCTTCGCCGGTGCCCATCTCTGCAATAGAGCCTTTGTGCAGCATTACGCCGCCGATCAGTTGCACATCGAAATGGCGCATGTTCAACACACGACGTCCAGCTTCGCGAACTGCTGCGAAGGCCTCTGGGAGTAGGTCGTCCAGACTGGCGCCACGCGCCAGCCGCTCCTTAAAATCAATCGTCTTGGCTGCCAACTCGACGTCGCTCAAAGCCTTCATCTTTTCCTCTAGTCCGTTTATGGCGGTGATTAGAGGCCGAATGGCTTTGATCTCGCGCTCAGTCTTGGTGCCGAAAATCTTGGCCAGAATCATGTCAAGCATAGGGTTAAACCGCTACCACTAGTTTAGCGCACCGCAAATTGTCGAAAGTACTAGAACTCTTATCTAGTTCATGGAGAACATCCATGTTGCGCCAGCAGACTGCACGGCGGGGCCGGTTCAGGAGGATATCCACTATTGTCTTTCCCCATTGCAAAGGATGGATAGGGACGAACTTTTCCGATTGATTGAGGCGGGCAACTTGTATGAGCAGCACACCACCGAAACAGGTCAGCGTTTTGAAGATGATGTTTATCCATTGGTTTGGGACTGCTTCAGAATGGTGGAGAATCGCGACCGGACGCGCCCTATCACGGCGGCGATCATCATGGAAGCCAAGGAACGGCTGATTCTGCGACGCGAAACGCACCTTGACCAATTGGCGGATAAGTTGAAAGAAGATCGAGTGAGAAGAGTGATGCAGCCAATACTGGCGGGGGAAGAAGTCACTACGGGGGCTGAAACCAGTGACGATACGCAGTACGTAGTTGACCGTGGACTTATCTGTCGCAGTTCGGCGGGACTGGAAGTGGCAAATGCCATTTACAAGGAAGTGATACCTCGGGAACTGAACTTTGAGATCCAAACAAGCTTCGGCAGCATACAACGAACGGAATGGTATGTGATGCCCGATGGCCGTCTGGATATGCCCAAATTGATTGAAGCGTTTCAGCAGTTCTACAGGGAAAATGCTGAAATCTGGCTGGCGCGATTCTCTTACAAAGAAGCCGGTCCGCAGCTATTGCTGCAGGCGTTTTTGCAACGAATCGTCAACGGCGGAGGGCGGATTGATCGCGAGTACGGGCTGGGGCGGCGGCGCACAGACTTACTGGTGATCTGGAATTATTCCGGCGGAGTGCAGGGTGCTGTGATCGAATTAAAAGTCTTGTGGAAATCGATGGAGCGTACATTGAAGGATGGCATGGCGCAGACGGCTGAGTATCTGGATCGAGTAGGTCTGGCAGAAGGGCACCTTATGATTTTTGATCGCAGTGAGGCGAAGACTTGGGATGAAAAAGTGTTCCGCAGTGAGGAAGAAGTTAATGGGCACAAGATATCGGTATGGGGGATGTAAATTGGGTCGTATTCAATCGATCCGCAGTTCACCAGAATAAGCTAGCCTGAGACTCAGGATAAACCACCACTTCGCTAACGTCAGGCGGCTATTCGGGTAACCATCCTGATCTTGCAACCAATCTGGCGATCTGCCATTCTAAGCAAAGATTTTATGAAACAAACCACCCTCTTACTTGCGGCTCATCCCAAGCGTGCAATTAAAGCAGGCAGCTTTGGCGTGCTGGTGGTTGGGAAATAGCCTGAATCAATGCGCATTGGTCTAATGTCTGACACCCATGGATTTTTGGACGAAGCCATCTTCACACATTTTGGCGAATGCGATGAAGTGTGGCATGCGGGCGACTTCGGCCCGACTGCCGTTTTGGATCGCCTAAAGCAATTCAAACCAGTTCGCGGTGTGTTCGGAAACATTGACGGGGCAGAAATACGTGCCGAACTTCCCCAGGAACTGGAATGGGAGTGCGATGGTCTGCAAGTCTACATGACTCACATTGGCGGCTATCCAGGCGGCTATGAACGAGGCATTCGACAGGAATTAACCAGACGCCGTCCTAAACTGTTTATTGCCGGTCACTCCCATATTCTTAGGGTGATGCGCGATCAACAGTTGGGCGGCATGCTGCACATGAACCCCGGAGCTTGTGGCAGAGTGGGCTGGCACACCATGCGTACCCTTCTTCGTTTCACTGTGGAATCAGGAAAAATCAGTGATGTGGTAGCCATTGAATTGGGACCGCGTTCGAAGCATGACGACAGTTAATTCGACATGATACGATTGTTTCAATCGTCATGAAACGCCTTTACTTTGCCTCAGCCTTTCTCTGTGTTTTAGGAATTACTTATTCGCAGCAGGGACAACAAGAAACTCAGCGGGAAGCTTTTCGTAAGCGTTCCATTGATGCTGAAAAAACGGGATTGGCTGAAGATTTCCGTGGAGTCACTACCGATGGCAAAGTTCAACCGGGATTATTTCCGATTCGGTCCACAGGTGTCTCCACTGGCCCAGTGAGGAAGGCTGCGAAAGAATTTCTGTCTGCGTTGACTGAGGCGCAGCGTACCAAAACTAAGTTTGCGGTGGATGACATTGAGTGGCGCAAGTGGATGAATCAGGATTTTTACGTGCGCCAAGGTGTCAGTTTTATGGAGATGAGCGAGCCGCAAAAGCAAAAGGCTTTCGGCTTGCTAAAAGCATCGCTCAGTGCCAAGGGGCTACAACTTTCCAAAGACATCATGCGCCTAAACTATACGCTGGGCGAATTGAACAATAACGATTTTGTGCGGTATGGCGAATGGCAGTATTGGATCACCATTATGGGAGATCCTGCAGGCAATGGTCCTTGGGGCTGGCAAATTGACGGACATCATTTGATTGTCAATTATTTTGTTTTAGGAGACCAAGTAGTGATGGCTCCAGGCTTCTTTGGTTCGGAACCAGTCATTGCGCCTAGTGGGAAGCACAAGGGAACGGCAATTTTGCAGGATGAGCAACGTCAAGGTTTGGACTTCCTTCGTTCCCTGGATGCTACCCAGGCGAAAAAGGCCATTCTTAGTTCCAGCAAAGCAGCTAACAATGCGTTAGGTGAGGCTTTCAAAGATAATCTGGTGTTGGAT
The DNA here is from genome assembly GCA_025352795.1 of Acidobacteriota bacterium. GTDB lineage: Bacteria > Acidobacteriota > Terriglobia > Bryobacterales > Bryobacteraceae > JANXSF01. Next base: position 3,342 of record JANXSF010000001.1, on the reverse strand, counting down.
TACGCGGGTATTCGATGCAACGAGCTGACATCTACACAGAAGAAACACTTGTTGGCGCTGGCGAATTTGTGGGTGGGCAACATGGATGATGGGCACGCCAAGGTGAAACTCGCCGAAGTGGAAAAGTATTTGGATGATACCTACTTTGCCTGGATTGGCGAATCCAATGACAAGAGCGTTTACTATTTCCGCATCCACAGTCCGGTGGTTCTGATTGAGTTTGACCATCAGCGCCCGGTAGGGTTACGGCATCTTTCCAGCAATGCGCAACTTCCCGATCACGAACATATCCACACCGTGATTCGGACTCCCAACGGCAATGATTATGGCAAGGATTTACTGCGGCAGCATTACGCACTGCATCCCCATGGGGCTAACTGACCAAGCCACCGACTCTCTAAAAGAGGGTTTTCCGACTCAAGAAACTTCCGGTTCCTCATAGAAAAGTCCGCCCACAAATTCAATCCCAGTAACATAGTTCAAACCTTCTGGTTTTTGATGACGAATGGTGGCTGTGCCGGTCAATTTGAGCGTTGGCGCGCTGACATGGATAAAGCTACGAAATTCCAATTTGTAGGGAATTGACACGCACATTCCTAATCTTGAAAGGTCTAAAATACGGCATTTATGGACTCTTTCCTGGCCGTTCTTATCGCGCCATGTAAGGCTTACAAGTTCTGGTAAAGGCGTCCGTTCGTGCCAGCGTTTTTGAGTGCGCGCGCGTTGCTGAGAGGGAGTTTCCAATGAAATGTTGGACATGGAGTAAGTTAAACCGTTGATATCCAACTCTACGCGTTGATCGATAGTTGGTAAATCAGGGATTACGCTGAAATCGGCCTAATGGTCTTCACTTAGTCGGTACTGGTTCACACAATTTTCTATGGCTGCGAACACTGCATTTGGCGGGTGGTTGCCATCAATTTTACAGTAAGCTGCTTTTGCGTAATATTCCACAACTGGTTCAGTCCATTCCTGGTAGGCATCCAAGCGTTCACGAATGGCTTCCGGCCGGTCGTCCTCACGTTGCGTCAATGCTTCGCCTTCGTCGTCGCAAATTCCCAATGCCCGTGGCGGAGAGTTTAAGACATTGTAAATGTGACCGCAGCGCGGACAGCTCCATCTGGCCGATATTCTTTCAATCAACAGGCTTGACGGAACTTCTAAATGCAGTACAAGCGGTTCCGGCCGACCAGTAGACTCAAGGAATTGTGACAGAAACTTCGCCTGGGAAACTGTTCTGGGATAGCCGTCCAGCAGATAGCCATTGGCACATTCCGGAGTTGCCAGGCGAGCCATCAACATTTTTCCAACCAGACCGTCGTCAACCAATTGCCCTTTGTTGATGACCTTTTCGGCTTCCAGTCCCAATGCCGTCTTTTCTTCGATTTCATGACGCAGCATGTCCCCGGTGGAAATACTGGGAATTCCTAACCACTGCTTCAAACGAGCAGATTGCGTCCCTTTGCCGCTACCCGGCGGCCCAATCAACAAAACTACCAAATCCCCTCCACTTGTTCTCTATCGGCAGAATCAGCCTCGTAAATAGGCGTAGGTCATGACAATGACGCCGATTACGGAGGCCAGGAAAATACTGTGACGAAGAGTGAAGCGGAACAGCATTGCTTCGTCTGAGGGCTTCATTCCAGTGGCAGCGGCGGCCACGGCGATGCTCTGCAGACTGATCATTTTACCCATGACACCACCACTTGAATTTGCGGCGGCCATCAGCACGGGGTCCAGACCTAGTCTGGTCGCCGTCACTACTTGCAGATTACCAAACAAAGCGTTGGCAGAGGTATCACTGCCAGTCAAAAATACGCCCAGCCAGCCAAGCAGGGCACTAAAGAAAGGAAATAAAGTTCCCGTTGCGGCAAAGGCCAACCCCATTGTGGCTGTGGCGCCGCAGTAGTTCAACAAGAACGCCAGGCCCAATACGCTGGCGATAGTCAACGTGGGCAAAGCTAATTGCTTCAAAGTTGTCTTCAAAATTCCCAGAAACTGGCGGAAGGAAACGCCCAACAAGATTGCCGATAGCAGTGCGGCAAACAGAGTGGCTGTGCCGGAAGCCGAAAGCCAGTTGAAATTGTAAATGGCCTTATACGACGCGACCTTCGCCACCACCGGAGGCGATTGTTGCACCAGGTTGTGAAGGCCCGGCCATGGAATCGCCTGGGTGACCTTGTTCAATTGCACTTTGGCCGCATCCTGACCCCACACCAGTACGAAAGCCACTAGTAATAAATAGGGCAACCAGGCAATGAAAATCTCTTTCGGGGGGTGGGTTTTTAATACCACCCGGGCACCAGACTCGCCTTCCAGGTGGAACTCATCGGCAGGCTTCCATAACTTCAGCAACACCACTAAAGACACAATGGCGGCCAGCGAACTGCCTATGTCCACCAAGTCTGGTCCCAGCCGATTGGATATCAGAAACTGGAAACTAGCGAAGGCTGCGCCGCATAGCAAAGACGCTGGCAGCACTCCTTTCAAAGCCTTGAATCCGCCCATCACCCAAACCAGATAGCTGGGCACGAATAGTGAAACTGGAGCACAAATCTGCCCTACAGCGGCACTCAATTGTTTGGCTGGTAAACCGGTGATTCCAGCCAAGGTGATCACTGGGATGCCGATTGAGCCAAAGGCCACTGGTGCCGTGTTTGCCAGCAGGCAAATTCCAGCGGCGTAAAATGGCGAGAATCCCAAACCGGTGAGCATAGCCGCGGCGATTGCCACAGGACTTCCGAATCCGGCGGCACCTTCAATGAAGGCTCCGAAAGCGAAGGCGATCAGTAAGGCTTGCAATCGGCGATCCGTAGTAAGACTACCAATGGAATCCTTGATGATTTCAAATTTCCCGGTTTCGATTGTGATGCGGTAAAGCAGAATGGCAGAGAATACGATCCAACTGATGGGGAGCAATCCGAACGCTGCACCATAAGCCGTTGCCGCCAGGGCCATGGGCAAGGGCATGCCATAAAGGAACAAGGCCACGAGCATGGAAACGCCCAGGCCCGATAGCGCCGCCATCCAGGCAGGCTTACGCAAGACGCCGAGTAAAATCAGCAGCGTGAAAATGGGAGCTGCTGCGAGGAGTGCGGAAAGGCCGAGTTGGCCTTCGATGGGTACGTAGTTTTGTTGCCACATGACGAACTGACAACGTTATGAGATTGGGAGGGCGGGTGTCAAGGGCGTTGGCAGGAATGTGTCGCGGCAATATGAGAATGTCCTATTTGAGCAAAGTAGAAATGTCCTATTGACTGGATTGATCCTGGAGATTGGAAATCCAAGGAACGCTACTGATGACGCAAACCGATCGAGACCGATTGGTGGCCCTGAAAAAGG
>JANXSF010000041.1 GCA_025352795.1 Acidobacteriota bacterium | reverse complement strand
CTAGAAAACTGGAACTGTTGTTCGCTACACTGTGTCATATCAAAGGCCTTTTCCCTTTCCGCTAAAACATGTTTTGATACATATGTTTAGGCTGTTGGTTCAGGCCTTTGGTTACCTCTCTGGTGAGATATACGGGCTAGGACGTTTCCAATCGAGCCCATGCGTGATGGTGATGTCAGTGAAGTCCATACTCGCATCAGGACGTTCAATCAAGCGCTCTCTCGCCTCTTTTGTTAGCAAAGGCGGATGATTAGGGTCCAGTGTAAATTTAACGGTTTTAGGATCATGTCTTAATTTGGCACTACTCACGTCGCATCCCTTTTGCCCAAGCCAGAAACCGTAGCAACTCCCCACGGTGCTGCCAACTGAATTTCCAAAAGTCCCGAAACCCAATCTCTTCTGCATGTGTGCCCCAGTACGTTTCAATGCGCCATCGAAGATACGGACTCTTCCAAGGGCACAGTCGATATCCACGGCTTGCTTGCCAGAGGTAGGTCAGCATTAGCGATTTGAAACAGGAGTTGTGGGGGTGGGGGTTTTCTCATTCGCGCCACCAGCATAGTAACCAGAGCGGGTACGAACCACTGGAGACCCAGACCCTTTCACCTGCACGCTGATCTTGCGGAAACTACCGTCGTCAGGCTTGGTCGGGGTGTATGCCAAAATGTACTGATTACGGATTTCGTGGGCCACTTGCAAGGCCACTTGATCCACGTCATCCACTGCTGCCGGGAAGTGTGCCGCACCACCAGATTGATTGGCCAGGGCGTTCAATACACGCTCTGCCCGTTTGGCATCGCGCTTTGATTCTTCGTTCAATAGCCCAATGGCGAATACCAGAACTTCACTTTTTTGAGCCTTGACCAAAGTCTTTTCCACCGTGTTTTCCGGCGAGGATGCAGTATCGTCCCCGTCGGTGATAATCAGCAATATTTTCTTTTCGTTCTTACCCTTGGCCTTGATGTATTCAATTGAGAGTGCCAAAGCGTCGCGCATGGCTGTGCCGCCTCGCGAATCAATGCGTGCAATGCCTTCCTCCATTTTTGGGAGGCTGGCCGTCATGGGCACATCTAAATAGCCCACATCATTAAAATTGACGATGAATACTTCATCTTTGGGATTAGAAGCCTTAACTAGCGCTAGTGCTGCCGATTCCACTTTTTTGCGCTTCATCTTCATACTGCCGCTGTTATCTACCACAAGCCCAAGTGTGATGGGAACATCTTCACGTTTGAAGACTTTCAGTTGCTGTTCGATGCCGTTTTCCATCACCTTAAAGGCTTCCCGCTTTAAGTCCGTCAGCAGTTGGCCTTTACGATCCACCACCGTGGCGTGCAACAGAACTAATCGTGTATCTGATCTGAAAACTGGATCAGCCTGTTGGGCCGATAAATAAAGGGAAATCCCCAAAGAGGCTGCGCCGCAAACAATGGCAGCCTTACTGAGTAGGTGCATAGTATCCTTGCCGCCAAAATGGTTTCAGCGGCGGCATGCCACGCGGTTGCACCAACTTCACAACCACCCGGCGATATTTTCCGTTCCGGTCCGTGTTTGTTGGGGAGAATCCCAGAACATATTGATTTCGAAGTTCCATACCAATTTTGGCAGCCACATCGGGCAGGTCGTTCAAATTCTCTACCGGGAAATGACGTCCCCCAGTTTGTTCGGAAAGCTCGCTCAACAATCCCGGACCCGATAATTCTTCCGCACTGCGGCCACGGGAATGAATCGCCTCGAAAATGCCGATGGCGTAAATCTGTACGTCAGCTTCGCGCACCAGACTACGAACTTCAGTCTCGGTATAACGGCTGGAGTTATCGCCGCCATCGGAAAGAATCAAAATCGCTTTGCGAGTATTTTTGGCCTTCTTCATTTCGTGCATGGCCATGTAAACTCCATCGAGCAAAGCGGTGCGTCCCTTGGCTTGCGTGAACGTCAACCGATTCTGAATTTCTTCAGTATTGCTTGTGAACGGAACAATTAATTCCGGTCGTGTATTAAATTGGACCAGGAAAAATTCATCTTCAGGGTTCGCTGTTTTGAAAAACTGAGCCACCGCAATGCGCGCTTTTTGTAGCTTGTTGCCCATACTCTGACTGGTGTCAAATACCAAACCGATGCTTAGCGGGGCATCTTCGCTGGCAAAATGCGTGATCTTTTGTCCCACTTTGTCTTCCAGCAGCTTGAAATGTTCTGTTTCAAGGCCAGTTACAAAGCGGTTCATGGGATCTGTGACGGTAACATTAATCAGCACCAAGTTGGTGTCTACACGAATGTTAGCGGATCGTTCAGGTTCCCTCTCACGGTCCGGTGTGGTCCTGATACGGGGTTCTATGGCGACTTTTGCTTGAGAAGACGCAAAATCCGTAGGGGACTTCTGTTTTGGTTTGTCTTCGTCGCCGGCTAAAATCGCCGTCGCGAACAGAGGCAGGAGGTAGATTAGGCAAGATCGCACTGGGCACCTCACAAATCCACAAAAAACGCTTTTTACTGTGGACAAAATCAGTATAACATGCGATTTTTTCATGGTAAGATCAAACGTGCCGAACGAAGTACTGGGCGTCATTCCAGCCCGGCTCGCCTCCACCCGATTCCCAAGAAAAGCTCTAGCTATCCTCGCCGGTAAACCCATGATCCAACATGTCTGGGAACGAGCCTTGCGAGCCAATGCTTTGAGCCACTTAGTCATCGCTACTGACGATGCCGCTATCTTCAACGCCGCGCGTTCCTTTGGAGCCGAGGTTGTGATGACCAGGGAAGATCACCTTTCTGGTACCGATCGGGTGGCTGAAGTGGCCCATTCCAGACCGCAATTTTCTTTAATTGTTAACATCCAGGGTGACGAACCGTTGATCGATCCGGCGGCCATTGACGCCGCTGTTGAAGGAATGGTCCATTGCGATTCGCAAATGGGCACATTGAAGAAGAAAATTGAGATTGCCGCTGAGTTGGACAATCCCAATGTGGTGAAAGTGGTGACCGATGCCGCTGGCAATGCCCTCTATTTTTCCCGCTCACGCATTCCGTTCAACCGCAGTAGCGAAGAAATTGATTACTACAAACATATTGGCTTGTATTTGTACCGGCGTGACTTTCTGCTAGGGTATTCCAATATGCCTGTGGGTCCGCTGGAAACTGCCGAACGGTTGGAGCAATTGCGGGCTATGGAAAACGGCCATCGGATTCACGTTGTAACAACGAATTATGAGTGTCTGGGCGTGGATACGCCAGAGGATTTGGAATTGGTATCGAAAAAACTTGCCGTTCTTTTGGCCGGGGAGATTTAACGCAACAGATGGCTAAGTACATTTTTGTAACGGGTGGCGTGGTCAGTTCTTTAGGGAAGGGCATTGCCGCCGCTTCTATTGGCTGTTTACTCGAAAGCCGGGGTTTGCGCGTGACGCTGCAGAAGTTCGATCCGTATCTGAATGTTGACCCAGGCACCATGAGCCCCTTTCAGCACGGCGAAGTTTTTGTCACGGACGATGGCGCGGAAACGGATTTGGATCTGGGTCACTATGAACGGTTCACCCATGCCCCGTTGACGCAAGCCAACAACCTCACCAGCGGTCGCATCTACGAACAAATCATTTCCCGCGAACGTCGTGGTGATTATCTGGGGAAAACGGTTCAAGTAATTCCCCACGTCACCAATGAAATCAAGGCAGGCATCCAAAAAGTTTCTCACGATGTAGATGTAGTGATTGTGGAAATTGGCGGCACTGTTGGCGATATTGAAAGCTTGCCGTTTCTGGAAGCCATCCGTCAGGTGCGCCACGAAAAAGGTCGCGATAACGTAATTTTTGTCCACGTGACGCTGGTCCCCTGGATTGCCGCAGCACATGAATTAAAAACCAAGCCCACGCAGCACAGCGTGAAAGAACTGCGCGCAATCGGGATACAGCCAGACATTCTGCTATGCCGTACAGAGCGGGAAATTCCTCAAGACATGAAGGAAAAAATCGCACTGTTCTGCGACGTGGAGACCGATTCCGTGATCGCCGCCAGTGACGTTGAAAGCGTGTATGAAGTCCCAGTGGTGTTCGCTGAACAGAAGGTGGATGAAATTATTCTGCGCCACCTCAAATTGGAAACTGCGCCGCGCAATCTTACCAATTGGAACGACATGCTGCATCGCATGCGCAACCCTGTCGATGAAGTGGATATCGGCGTGGTCGGCAAGTACGTGGAATATGAAGATTCCTACAAGAGCCTGAAGGAATCGCTGCTGATTGCCGGTCTTTCGCATCAGTTGAAAGTCAACATCCATTGGATTGAAGCAGAAGATTTGCATTGGCCGGAATGCGCCTCAAAACTGAATATGTACGACGGAATTCTTGTTCCGGGTGGATTCGGGAAGCGCGGGATAGACGGTATGCTGCAAGCCATCCGCTATGCACGGGAAAGCAAGGTTCCATATTTCGGAATTTGCCTGGGTATGCAGACGCTAGTGATTGAATTTGCTCGCAACGTTTGCGGTATGGCTCAGGCAGATTCCACAGAGTTTGAACCAGCCACGCCAGAACGCGTCATCTACAAATTACGGGAATTGAAAGGTGTGGATGAATTGGGTGGAACCATGCGATTGGGTGCCTATCAATGTGAGCTGGCTGAAAATAGTTTCGCCCGCACCGCTTACGGAAAGCCATCCATTAGTGAACGGCATCGTCACCGCTATGAGTTCAATCGGGAATTTGAAAAGACGTTGACAGATCATGGCCTGCGACTTACCGGGCAAACGGAGGACGGTCTCTACGTGGAGATTTGTGAAATTGCCGATCATCCCTGGTTCCTCGGCTGCCAGTTTCATCCCGAGTTCAAATCCAAGCCGCTGGAACCGCATCCTCTATTCGTAGCCTTCATTGGAGCTTCGTACCAGGAACGTTTGCGCCGCACAGGTCGGTTGTTTGAAGCGCAGCAGCTAACCCATGCTCAGTAACGGAAGCCTCGCTCTTATAGCCGGGCCATGCGTGATTGAAAGCGAAGAGCATGTGCATTTTTTGGCACGGGAAATCCGCAGCATCGTTCCCGATTTCATCTTCAAAGCTTCTTTCGATAAAGCCAACCGCTCCAGCTCTGCTTCGTACCGTGGACCGGGTCTTAAAGAAGGGTTGCGGATTCTGGCAGGATTGAAGCGCGATGGGTTCCGCGTGCTGACTGACGTCCACGAAACTTCCCAAGTGGAAGCCGTGGCCGAAGTTGTCGATATCATTCAGATTCCAGCTTTCCTTTGTCGCCAGACTGATCTACTGCTGGAAGCGGGTCGGACCGGTCGTACCGTGAATATCAAGAAAGGGCAATTTGTATCGCCGCATGATATCCGGAATGCAGCAGATAAAGTAGCATCCACAGGAAACAACGATATTGTTTTAACCGAGCGCGGTTCCAGCTTCGGCTACAACAACCTTGTGGTGGACATGCGCGGTTTGGTGATCATGCGTAGTTTCGGCTGGCCGGTGGTGTTTGACGCGACGCACAGCGTGCAGACCCCGGGCGGCCTGGGAACGAAGTCTGGCGGTCAACCGGAGTTCATTGAACCATTGGCAAGAGCAGCAGTGGCCGTAGGAATCGATGGAGTTTTTGTAGAAGTGCATGAAGATCCCACGAAGGCACTTTCCGATGGAGCGAACGCGTTGCGCTTGGATTTATTGGCGGCATTCTGGCAACAGATGCTAGCCATCAACCGAACGGTTGAGAAGTCTCCAACCGCCCCTACGAAATAAAACATCAAGGCTATAGAATCAAAGCATGCTCCATTGGCTGGTCGCTGGTATTGGTGACATCTCAACAAAACGGGTCATCCCCGCAATCCAAGCGGAACCGCGCAGCGTTCTGCACGCCCTGCTCACCAGGCATCCAGAAAAAGCTGCCGCCTACCGCGACGTGAAAGTTTACACCACCATAGAAGACGTACTTGCCGACCCCATCATCAATGCCGTCTATATCGGCCTACCCGTATCACTGCACGCACCCACAACCCATGCCGCACTGCGCGCCGGTAAACATGTGTTGTGTGAAAAGCCTGTGGCCATGAACTATCAACAGGCGCTGGGCATGGTGGAAGCTGCTAATGCTGCTGGACTCCGCTTCGGCGTGTCTTACTATCGACGCATGTATCCCAAACTGCGTCGGGCAGCGGAGCTTTTGACGCAAGGTGTGATTGGCCGTCCCGTACTTGCCGAAGCGAACTGCCATAGCTGGTTCGACCAAACGGATGGTCCACGGAATTGGTTTCTGAATCCTCAATTATCCGGTGGCGGCCCCCTGTATGACATCGCCTCGCACCGCATGGATGCCTTCAATTTCCTATTCGGAAATCCGGCAAGGGTGTGTGGACAAATTTCCAATGTGGTTCATCCCCGCGCGGTAGAAGATTCGGCCACCCTCATGATTGAATATGACCAAGGCACCCGCGCCGTGGTGGACGTTCGTTGGCATAGCAAAGTGATCCGTGACGATTTCCGCATTATTGGCACCGATGGAGCCATAGATCTTTCCCCATTGAATTCACCCGATCTGGTGTATCCCGGTGGTCATGAAATGCTGCCAGCACCGGCCAATTTACATTATCCCTGTGTGGAGAATTTTGTTTCTGCCGTGCTGGAAGGTGCTCCTCTTGCATCCAGTGGAGCCTCAGCAATAGTCACGGACTGGCTAACCGAACAGGTACTTCTTTCGAATCCGCAGGGGAGGTTCAGGTATCATTAAATGGTAGGGAGCGCTGGTTGAAATCCACCCCCTAAACTCCTGGAAAAGAAGAAAAAAGATCTCATGTCCGAAAGCACTTTAGGCGTCAATAGTTGGCTTGAAGAAGAGTTGTACCAGCAGTACTTACATAACCGTTCTACGGTGGATGAAAGCTGGAGCGACTTATTCACAACGGATGGTGCCCAAAGTCACCAACAGATTCAAACCCCGGCCCCCGTGTCTCCGCCGCCCGCATTGGAACTCCAACCGGTTGCCGCTCCGGAACCCACTCCCCTAGCGATAGCTCAGCAACCTGTCCCAGTAGCTGCTCCGCCACCGCCAATTCAGCCGACACCTCAGCCGACGCCGGTCGAAGCATTTCCAACGCAGCAGATGGCCACCACCAGCAAAGCCGTTTCCGCTACTCAAAAAGCCCTTGAAGTAGGCCCAGGGGAACAGTTGATTCCCTTGCGTGGCGCTGCTTTAAAGATTGCTGAGAACATGGCGCTCAGCCTTAAAATTCCTACGGCCACCAGCCAGCGCAATATCCCGGTGAAGGTGATTGACGAAAATCGCCGCATCATCAATCAGCATCGGTCCATGCTAGGGCAATCCAAGGTTTCCTATACCCACTTGATCGCCTTTGCGATTGTGAAAGCTTTAGAAGATTTCCCTAACCTCAACAACGCCTACGCCGAAAATGCTGGGGAAGCGTTCCGCTTGGTTCGAAATCAAATCAACCTGGGATTGGCCATTGACATTGCTGGCCGCGACGGCGCCCGTTCCCTTGTTGTTCCCAATGTGAAGAACGCTGGCACACTCGATTTCAAAGGCTTTTTGGCGGCTTACGACGAACTGGTTACCAAAGGTCGCACCGGCAAATTACAACTTCCAGATTTTCAAGCCACCACCATTTCGCTGACCAACCCTGGCACCGTGGGAACGCTTGGTAGCGTCCCGCGATTGATGCCCGGCCAAGGCTGCATTATCGCCACTGGCGCCATTGATTATCCTGCTGAATATCAGGGCATGACTGAAGAACTGCGCGCCATGATGGGTCTGGGCAAGGTCATGATGATGAGCTGCACCTACGATCACCGCATTATTCAAGGTGCGGAATCGGGCATGTTCCTGGCCCGTATGCAGGCTTTGTTGCAAGGTGAAAATCGTTTTTACGACGATATTTTTATTGACCTGAAACTTCCTCATCAACCCGTGAAGTGGGAAGCAGATCGTAGCCTTTCGAGACCCACCCAGCAGACTTTGCGTGGCATTGATGTTCCTAAAGAAGCGTCCATTCTGCAATTGATCAACGCCTTCCGCGTTCGCGGACATCTGATTGCAGACCTGAATCCACTGGGCGTTGAACCTAGCTACCATCCGGAACTGGACCCTGCAAGTTATGGCTTAACTATTTGGGATTTAGACCGCGAGTTCATCACCGGCAGTTTGGGTTCAGACATCGGCGAAGGGGCTGCCCACATGGTGGCCACGCTGCGTCAGATTTTGGAAACGCTGCGTCAAACGTATTGTTCCAAGCTTGGTGTGGAGTTCATGCACATTCAGCATCCAGCGGAAAAAGCCTGGCTGCAGAAGCGCATGGAAGTTGAATCGAACAATTGGAAGTTAGCCAAGGAAACCAAGATCCGCATTCTGGAACGGGTGATTGAAGCCGAGGCTTTTGAAAATTTTCTGCATACCCGCTTTATGGGTCACAAACGTTTTTCGCTGGAAGGCGGTGAAGCGGTGATGGCCATTCTGGATGAGCTAATTGACCGCGCAGCCAATGGCGGAGCGCACGAAGTGGTTATCGGGATGGCTCATCGTGGGCGTTTAAATATTTTGTGCAACACCATTGGTAAATCGTTCGCGCAAGTGTTTAGTGAATTTGAAGGCAACATGGATCCTGATTCCACCCAGGGCTCCGGTGACGTGAAATATCACTTGGGGGCCAGTGGCGTTCGCCGGTCTACCGGTGGTCGTGAAGTGGTGGTTTCCGTGGCTCCCAACCCAAGTCACCTGGAAGCTGCTGATCCGGTTGTGGAAGGGATTGTCCGGCCTAAACAAGACCGGCTTGGGGATACGGAACGGATTCGCGTCATCCCGTTGCTGTTGCATGGCGACGCGGCATTCATTGGTCAGGGTGTGGTTGCTGAAACGTTCAACCTGTCGCAATTGGAAGGTTACGCCACCGGCGGAACGCTGCACGTTGTGATTAACAATCAAATCGGATTCACTACCAATCCCACAGACAGCCGTTCCGGAACCTATTGCACAGACATGGCCCGCATGGTGCAGGCTCCCGTATTTCACGTCAATGGAGACGATCCGGAAGCTTGTGTCCGGGCAGCGCAACTGGCGCTGGATTACCGCCAGCAGTTCAAGAAAGACGTCGTCATCGATATGTTCTGCTATCGCAAATATGGGCACAACGAAGGTGATGATCCGTCTTACACGCAACCGCTTTTGTATGGCAAGATCAAAACTCATCCCAGCGTCGGCACCATTTATGCTGACCGTTTGCAGCGTGAAAAGACACTGACTGCGGATGAAGTGGATCGTATTAAGAAGTCTTACCTGCATCGACTTTCAGAGTCATTCGATTCCGATAAGCTAGACGGTTCCAAGTACGAGTTCCAGGAACTATCGCTGGATCTTCCGTTTCAGAAAGTGACCATTCCCACGGCGACAGATCGACCGATGATTGAACAAGTGGTCCATGGAATGACCTCGTTTCCTGACGATTTCTCAGTTCATCCTAAATTGCAAGGATTTTTAGATAAGCGCAAACAAGTGCTGGAAGGGTCGCCCATGGATTGGGCCATGGCAGAATCGCTGGCCTTTGGAACGTTGGTAATGGAAGGCACGCCAGTTCGATTGAGTGGACAGGATTCCGGTCGCGGCACTTTCAGCCAAAGGCATCTTACTTACTTCGATCATCAGACCGGTGAAAAGTTTATCCCCATGCAGCACCTGACACCGAACCAGGCTCATTTCAATGTTTGGGATTCCTCGCTGTCTGAATTTGCTGTGCTGGGTTTTGAATTTGGCTACAGTGTGGCCGACCCTTTAACACTCACCATGTGGGAAGCGCAGTTCGGAGATTTTGCCAACGGCGCGCAGGTGATGATTGACCAATTCATTGCCACTTGCGAACAGAAATGGGGTCAGCCCAGTGGCCTGGTTATGTTGCTGCCCCACGGGCAGGAAGGCCAAGGTCCAGAACATTCCAGTGGACGCATTGAACGCTTTCTAACTCTTTGTGCGGAAAATAATATGCAGGTGTGCAACCCCACTACTCCGGCGCAGTACTTCCATTTGTTGCGTCGTCAGATGCATGGTGGAGCAGATCGAAGGGGCACACGCAAACCGCTGATTGTGTTCACGCCCAAAAGTCTGCTGCGACATCCGAAAGCTGTTTCCACCATTGAAGATTTAACCAGCGGCGGATTCCGTGAAGTGATTGGCGATCAAAGTTTAACCGATGCGGGTCGCATCACACGGGTCATTTTAACTAGCGGGAAGATCTACTATGAGCTCCTGGCCGCGCGCGAAGCACGCAATGCCCACAACGTGGCCATTGTCCGACTGGAACAATACTATCCGTTCCCGAAGGCGGAATTGAAAGATGTGTTGATGCGCTATCCTGTCACCGCCGACATTTGTTGGGTGCAGGAAGAGCCGCGCAACATGGGGGCCTGGGCTCATGTTCGGGATCGTCTGGCTTCTGTGCTGGATGAGAGTCGCCGCATGTTGGGCTACATTGGACGCATGAATTCTGCCAGCCCTGCTCCAGGTTCCATGAAACTGCATCAGGAACAGCAGGCAGAAATCATTAATCTGGTATTTGCCGAAGAACTGAAACCTATGCGCCGCCGCATTCTTACTCGTAAGAAAGGATAAACTGCAAGGATGCATCTTGTATCTCGCAGTTTTTTCGCAACACTAATTTTTCTGATTCCTGCGTTTGTTAGTGCCAAGAGCCCCTTTGAGGGACGTTGGAATTTTAACGTCGGGAACCGAGCCAATTGGCTGGGGATTACGGAAAAGAATGGCACCATGGACGTATGGTTTCAGCCAACGGGCGGCAACGTTTATCAGGTTAAGGAATTCAGAACTGACGGATCAAAATTGATTTTGACTCTGACGAAAACTCTGATCTGGGAACTGGAAACGTCGGGCGATACGATGAATGTGGTGCAAAAGCGTGGCGCCGCAGTGACAAAGCTTGCTGGTATTCGCGCTCCTGAACTGAAACGCAGTGAACCGAAGGCCTGGTCTGCTCCCGAAGCTTTGTTCAACAGCAAGGATCTTACCGGTTGGGAACCCATGGGTGCCGATAGCCACTGGACAGTGAAGGATAAACTGCTCACCAATCTGGAGCACGGTGCCAACTTAAAGACTACTCGTAAATTCGATGACTTCAAAGTGCACTTTGAAGCCAACTGTCCAGACCACGCCAATAGTGGCTTCTATCTGCGTGGCCGTTATGAAATCCAACTAGAATATGAACCACTTTCCAGCAATCCTCCAGAGCGACGCATTGGTTCCGTTTATGGTCGCATCACCCCTAAGGTAGACCTGCCCCGTAAGCCAGGGGAGTGGGATATTTTTGATGTTACTCTGGTCGGTCGCACACTTACTGTGGTGCGCAATGGAGTAACAACGATTGACCATCAGGAGATTGAAGGAATCACTGGCGGTGCCCTGGATGCCAATGAGGCTGAGCCAGGACCTTTCTATATCCAAGGCGACCACACAGGTGGCTTGAAGTTTCGTAACATCACAGTTGCTCTTCCCAGGAAGTAACTGGCCATTCTCTATTGCACAACATACATCTTCTTAAACCTGAATTCCGTGGTTAGTGGGATAGGCCTCCCGGCCTGTCCTATTCTACATCGGAATGCTTTTCGAGAGCCTGAAAGGGACAGGCAAGGATGCCTGGAATTCAGGTTTAAAGAAAAAACTCCCGAGAGCCGAACCTGTTTGAGGATCGGCTCTTCAGGAGTGTAAGTTGCGCAGCAAAAAAGGAAACTAGTACTTCCGCATGAAACCGATTAACATATCGCTGCTGTAGCGTCCATTGGTCGGGCGTGAAGTGAATGGCCCGGCGTTTGAGGTTGCGTTGGTGCTTAACAGGAATAGTTGCGAGTGTGCGCCATCGGCAAAGACATACTCATACTGCGCAGCATACGAACCAACCAGGAAGGACAGTGTGCCGCCTGCACAGCCAGCTCCGCTGCCGCCACCCGCTGTAGGACCGTAAACCTGGTACCTACCAAAGATGTCCGCCAACCGGCTAACAGAATTGCCTATAAACCCCGCGCTGGTATTTGTGGTGATGGTTCCAGTGATAGCGCCCAGACCCGTACGGTCGGCTGCAGAAGCAAGGCGACCATTGATGATTCCAATCGCCGAGGTTCCCACCGTGCCGCTAAAAACTGTTGAAGTTCGGAAAGACCATCCCAGGGTGGCTGGGGCCAGGGCATTGTCCAGTGCCGTCATTGGATTGGCGGGGCAAGGCTGCTGGCCGTCAATTCTAACTGCTGAACCTTTTAGCACCTTTGAGAAGCCAGCTCCGCCGTAATAGTATTGATTCACCAAATACATTTCATTTTGGGCGGAACTGGCGAAAACAAATTCCCAGACTGTGGGATTTTGGCCGTCGTTGAACTGCAAATTACCGCCACGGATGCCTGTGTCATCACATTGATACTGAACCTTGCCGTTGGTGGAAGCCAACCGTGACACTTGGTCTTGCGCATTAACGGTCATGTTACCCGTCAATACCAGTGTGGTGCCGCCACCGCGAGAGTCTGCCACTTGATTAATAGAAAAGGTTCCAATGGCTGCTGAGTCCGATTGGAAAAAATCGGACGATTCCCAATGGAAGGCCCAGTTAGTACCGTTGAGGGGGTTACCTGCGGAAGCAGGGCAGGGGACAACCTGCGGGACGGCCATTGCCAGCGACGTCAGTAACATTGACGCCGCGAAATAAGAAGCTATTTTCGAATACAATTTCATGATGTATCTCCTGAGGGGGCTCCTTTCGCATCGCGACAAGGAGGAACTACCGGCTAGATAGTACCATGACTATGAAGCTTTGTTCAAGAAAAAAGTGTAAGTGGATCCATAACTCATAGAACTACGAATGACTAAGTTCGCAGGAGTAGCATTCCACTTACTAAGATAGGTTCTAAGTCGAATACAAAAGATTTCATTTTGAAGTTGCTCAGTAGCGGGATTGCTACTGCTTGATTACTGCGGAGCTAGAAGAAGGAACAGGCCAAGCTGACCTGTCCCTTACTCTGTTAGAACTTACTCAATGTCCCTTTGAGGATATCAGCAGCTCCCGATGGAAATATAAGAAGATTTTCCGATGGTCTTGAAAGAACAAGCTCTGGCTTGGGTCCAAGGGTTTTGAAGCTGTCCCACATTATTGTAATGTTCTGCTGACGACTGGTTGTGCCCAGAAGGAAGAGTTCCGAATAGTCGCCTGAAGCAAAGACAAATTCATACTGAGCAGCAGCAGTGCCCAATACAAAGGACATTGCCCCGCCAGTGCAACCAGCATAAACTTCATAACGGCCACTGGTATCTGCCAGCCGAGTCACGCTATTCCCGGTGAGTCCGAATGCACTACCAATATTAGTTGTGATGGTGCCAGACAGAGAACCTTGTCCGGTGCGATCGCTTGTGAATCTACCGTTCAGTATCCCGATTGCAGAAGTTCCATTGACATTGCCGTAGACAGCGGATTCCGTTTGTAACGACCAACCATTGGGAGCTGAGCTAGTGTTATCTAGCACCAGTAGTGGATTCGCTGGGCAGGGCTGTTGGTTCACCACTTTTACAGCAGTTCCGCGAAGAACTTTCGCAAGGAAAGCGTTGTCGATGTAAACCTCATTCACCATAAACAGCGTATTGTAATTTCCGTTGCGGAAAACGAACTGCCAAAGGATCGCTTGTGAGCCATCAGAAAATTGTAAAGTTCCGCCGCGAAGTGCGTTGGTAAGTGGATCGCACTGATATTGAACTTTGCCAGTGGTGGAAGTCAAGCGGATGATTCTATCGCCAGCGTTGACCGTCATGGTTCCAGTGAGTGCCAGTACGAATTGACCGGCATTGCGTGGGTCAGCGATTCTGTTTACAGAAAAAGTGCCAATAGAAGCGCTTCCTTGTGGTTGATAGTCGGTAGCTTCCGCGTGGAAGGCCCAGGTGGTGTTGTTGAGTGGATCGCTAACGGGGTTTGGGTTGCACTGCGCATTTGCCTGCGCCGCACAGAACAAAGACAGCGCGCAAGTAATAACAATGCGGGGGGTAAATAATTTCATGGTTATGAAATCTCCTAAAGAGGTTGAAAATCTCTAGGATAGTACCATGACTATTAAGACAGGTCAATGATAAAAACTGAAGTTGACTTAGTAACTATGGAACCACGATTTGTATGTGTCTGCGTAAGATACATACCAGATACAAATGATGTCATTCCGTTGCAGTTACAAAGCGTTTGCGCAGTTATTTAGATGCCTTCACCGGAGTCAAATGATATCTCACTTGGTAGAAATCCAGTCTGTTCCAATCGTGACAAAATCATATTCACCGCATGATCATCGTTAGTGGAAAGCTCAGCGGGGTCAATTGCCACAAACCTGTCGATGGCCGCAGCAGCCCGATCCCGCTCAGAATTATCGTCGGATGCGATAGAGCAAATAGCCATCACTCCTGCATGATTCAGAACGGAAGCAAATTCCGGCAGTAGGTTGGTTTCATGATCGTCAGCTAGCACATGCACTTGGCAGCCGCGATCAAATAGGCGACGTTCCAATAGATAGGCAAGCTCTTTGCGGGCGGTCAACCAGATTGTAACTGGATAATGGCCGTTGCGCTTATACCGTTCAGCCGGAGTCAGCACGCCTTCTTCCAATTGCAAAGAAGTTTGTTTGCGCCGACCCCCACCAGCCCACGCAGCCTCCGTAATCATGCCTGCCCCGGCGGTAGCGTTGGTTTCAGGGTCGATCAGAATAAAGCAACCAGTGTTCCGATTCTCCCGATAAATATCGTAAAACAAGGGCCGCTTGGCTTCGATCTGCACCAGTCCGATTTCGTTAAGCCCCAAGCCTGTAGCTGGCTGCTTGGCCATTGTATTGATGTCGATCCGATGGCGAATTTCAGTGATATGCGCAGTGACAGTTTGCGTAGTGTGCTTCAGTAAGTAAGCATTGCCTGCTTCGAGTGGCGCTTCCTGCATCCAAACAATGTGGGCTTCAAGACGACGCGATACATGCGGCATTCGAAGAGGGTCCACCAGCATGTCACCCCGGCTAATGTCGATTTCGTCTTCCAACTCCACCGTCACAGCCATCGGCGGAAAGGCTTCGGTTAAGGGACCATCGAAGCTGGGAAGCGACTTCACTTTTGTTGTGCGACCACTGGGCAGGGCCATCACCGTATCGCCAGGCCGCAAAATACCGGAAGCCAACTGACCAGCAAATCCTCGGAAATCCAAATTAGGGCGTACGACATATTGCACGGGAAAACGCAAATCTTTGAAGTTACGGCCAGCATCCAGCGGCACGGTTTCCAAGTATTCAAGCATCGCCGGACCTTTGTACCAAGGTGTGCGAGCGCTCTTTGAAACAATGTTGTCGCCATCGAGCGCACTAACCGGAAAAAACTGGAGTAAGGGAATTTGCAGATCGGCAGCGAAAGCTCGGAAATCTGCTTCAATGCTATGGAAAACCGTCTCACTGAAATCTACTAAATCCATCTTATTTATGGCCACAGCGACGTGCGGAATTCCCAGCAGAGATGCGATGAACGCATGACGTTTCGATTGCGGCAGCACACCTTTGCGGGCATCAATCAGCACAATGGCTAAGTCGGCAGTGGAAGCCCCGGTAGCCATGTTGCGGGTGTACTGTTCATGACCCGGTGTATCGGCGATGATGAACTTGCGCCGTGGTGTTTGAAAATAACGATAGGCTACATCAATCGTAATGCCCTGTTCGCGTTCGGCACGCAAGCCATCGGTGAGCAAGGAAAGGTCAATGGGACCTGTGGATCGGTTAATGCCGGATTTGGCTACGGCGGCCAGTTGATCTTCATACACAGAGCCGGTTTCCAGCAACAGACGACCAATCAAAGTGGACTTGCCGTCATCCACACTTCCCGCCGTGGAAAATCGCAGTAATTCCTTGGGTTCTTCAATCATGTTAGAAGTACCCCTCACGCTTTTTCATTTCCATTGACCCTTCGGTATCGTGATCAATAATGCGGTTTTCCCGTTCCGATCGACGGAATTCAGTAAGTTCAGTAACGATTTGGGTAAGGTTCGTGGCTTCGGATTTGATGGCGCCGGTGCAGTAAGTGCAACCCAGGCTGCGCATCCGGCTCATCACCATTTGCGGCTGTTCGCCATCGGTCAGGCGCATATTGTGTTCCAGGGGAATCAATTGGCCGTGGCGTAACACCATCTGCCTTTCCTTGGCATAGTAGAGAGGAACAATGGGAATATTTTCCAGTTGAATGTAGTTCCAAACATCAGTTTCCGTCCAGTTGGACAACGGAAACACACGGATGGTCTCGCCCTTTTCCACGCGCGAATTGTAAACATTCCAAAGTTCCGGGCGCTGATTTTTCGGATCCCACTGCCCAAATTTGTCGCGGAAAGAATAGATCCGTTCTTTGGCCCGGCTTTTTTCTTCATCACGACGGGCTCCGCCAAATGCGGCATCATAACCGCCTTCTGCCAATGCGTCGAGCAAGGCTTTGGTTTTGAGCAAGGCGCAACAACGCTGGGTGCCCAGGTCGAACGGGTTAGCCCCGGCTTCAATGGCTTCCGTGTTGGTACGGACAATCAGATCGGCGCCAATGGACTTAACAAAATCGTCACGAAAGCTGATCATTTCCTGAAATTTATAGGTGGTGTCCACGTGCAGTAATGGAAATGGAATGCGTGCCGGGTAAAAAGCTTTTTGCGCCAAGCGCACCATTACGGAGCTATCTTTCCCAATGGAATACAGCATTACGGGCTTGGAAAATTCCGCCATCACTTCGCGAATGATGTGAATACTTTCGGCTTCAAGTGCCCGCAGGTGGCTCAAAGTTCGTGGTTGCATGAAGGTTCCATACCAGGATAACACTGCTTCGGATGGATCATACCAATGTCTATCGGGTTGCGCATATTGAGAGTACCGTTACTACGAAAGATTACGAAAATATAATAAATCCATAACACATAAAGTGCTACTTTTGTTTTACGTGCTCTAAACAAAGCATGTGCGTGCAGGGACTATAAACTGCCGCCAAATGAACTTAAGGAAGTGGTAATTATGAAATTTGTGAAACAAGCATTACTCGGATTCGGGTTAGTCTGTCTTCTCGTCGTCGCCCCCAGCGCGCAGGGTCAGGCCGTTAAAAAAGAAAAAGCAAAAGTTGAGAAAAAGGCCAAAATGGTGGCCACCGCACCTGTTGATATCAACAGTGCTTCAGCAGATGAATTGGAATCAGTAAAAGGAATTGGCGCGGCAACGTCTAAGAAGATCATTGCAGGTCGCCCGTATACCTCAGTAGCTGATCTGGCTAAGGCTGGAATTTCCGCGAATCAATTGAAAGAGATCACACCCATGTTGAAGGTGGGTGCTGCTGCTGCAGCTCCTATGGCAAAGCCTGCTATGGGTAAAATGCCCGATGCCGCAGCCGCGCCTGCCGCAGCAGCCAAAACCGCCAAGACAAAGGGTATGGCCAATGCTCCGACAATGCCCATGGCCGCTGGCGGTGGCAATGGAATGGTTTGGGTCAACGAAGAAAGCAAAGTATTCCACAAGGAAGGCGATCGTTGGTATGGCCGCACCAAAAAGGGCAAGTACATGACCGAAGCCGATGCGGTCAAAATGGGTGCCCATGAATCGAAAGAAAAAATGACCGAAAAAAAGTAGTTTTCCTCACCTGAAAAAGCCGACGAAGGCCCGTCTTCGTCGGCAAAAACTCCCTCCAGTTCCATCTCTGATTCGGTAGCCTTCTAGAACCTGTAACATGCAGGGAAACCCTTCGTCTAACCCTTCTCTACTGCAGTCTTAACTGATTCCAAACAAAGGGATTTCGCATAGTTTGCACAACATGTAGTATCTTTTTCCAAAAGACCACTAGAAGATGTGGTCCTCTTCCTTGCTTTTTACCTTAGGGCGGTTTACTATAACCTCATCCCCTGAGCCACTGAAACTCTCTCGTCTTAAGAGACAACAGTGCGAAAGTCAAAATTTCAACGAAGAAGAGGGCTTAAGCCTTGCTCAAACTGAAGAAGATCGAAATCCAAGGTTTTAAATCGTTCGCAGATCGCACGGAAATGCGTTTTCATGGCAGCGGTGTGGCCGCTGTGGTGGGCCCAAACGGTTGCGGAAAATCGAATTTAAGCGATGCCATTAGTTGGGCGCTGGGCGAACAATCGGCCAAGAGTCTGCGTGGTGCTCGCATGGAAGATGTGATCTTCGCGGGGACACGGGATCGTAAGCCGTTGGGCATGGCGTCGGTAACAATGACCTTAACCGACCCTCGCATTGAGCCTTCACCGCTCAGTATGGAGGTAATTGAACTTCCACCAGGGGCCGATATCATCGCCGCTGCTCCCACCGGCAATATTCCTTCTGATAAGCCAGACCGTAAGCGTGACATTGTGATCACCCGTCGCTTGTTCCGGTCTGGTGAGAGTGAATATCTAATTGACGGCAAGGCCGCCCGCCTGCGCGATATTCAGGACATCTTTATGGGCTCGGGCCTGGGACCGGAATCCTACGCCATTATTGAGCAGGGCAGAATCGGGCAAATTTTAAGCAGCCGTCCGCATGATCGTCGGGCTGTGATTGAAGAAGCCGCCGGCATTACTCGCTTCAAGACCAAGCGTCGTTTGGCCGAAGCGAAGTTGGAAGGAGCCAAGGCTAATTTGTCGCGCGTGTTCGACATTTTGGAAGAAGTTGGCCGTCAGGTGAATTCCCTAAAACGGCAAGCGGCCAAGGCCAAACGTTGGGAAGAATTGAAGACAGAAATGGTGGCCCACTTGCGTCGCCTGCTGGCTGGCAAGTTTAAAACTTTGGATCGCGACGCAAACAAAGCCTCACTGGAACTGCAAATGGCGTCGGCTGCGCTCACAGAATTAGTGACTGAAGTTCAGCTTAAGGAAAAGGAACAAAGCTCACTTCAGGAAGAGTTCTACAAGCTGGAACAGGATCTGACGGAAAAGCGCAAACTGCTTTCCGAATACCGTGTGGATGCGGAGCGCACCAGTGGTCGTATTCAAACGCAGGCGCAACAAATCGCCGCCATTGAACAGCGTTTGGGTCAGGGCGAAGCGGAATCGCAGAACGTGGAAATGCGTCTGGGTCGCCTGGCGGAAGAGGGTCTGCAAAACGAACAGAGCTTAAAGCAGTTGGAAACGGAAACGGAATCGGCTCGCCAGCGTTTGGCTTTGAAGAACGTAGAACGCACCCGGTTGGAACAGGATCTAAGGGGCAGGGAAGGGGCCATTGAACAGGCTCGGCGGGAAGTGTTGCGGCTGTTGGGGGAATCCTCCACGTTGCGCAATCAACTGGCCCAAGTGGATGAGTACCTGGCATCCACGGATCGGGATCGTGCCCGTGCGCAGAAAGAAGAAGAAATTTCCTGTGGGGAACTAGTTCGCATTGAAGGCTCGCGCAAGGAGATGACAGACCGCGTTGCTTCCCGCCAAATGGAGCTGGAATCTTTGGTGGATCGGCGCAAGGGTGTGGAATCGACGTTGGGTGAGCGCAAGCAGTTAATGCAGGAATCGCGACGTCAGTTGGATCAATTCCGCAATGAAGTATCACGGTTGAAGGCTCGTAAGGATTCGCTTGCAGAGATTCTTTCGCATCGGGCCTACACCACCGAATCTGTGAAACGTCTGTTCACAGCGGTGGAACGTGGTCAGGCCCAAGATTTGAAACCAGCGGGCGTGCTGGCCGATTTCGTGGAAGTGGATCCCACCTACGAAAAGGCTGCCGAAGAATTCCTGCACGACGAACTGGAATACGTTGTAGTGCACCATTGGCATCAGGCGGAATCGGGTATTGATTTAATGCGCGGAGACCTGGATGGCCGTGCCACATTTCTTGTTCATCCTGAACCAGGCAGCGAGTTTGCGTCCATTCCGACGAAGGAACCAGCCATTGGTCCAGAGACCGGATTGCAGTGTCGGCTGAGCGATGTGTTGAAGATGACCAACGGGTTGACCAAAGCTCCGGCAGAATTATTGCCGCGTCTGGCCCGTTGCTATTTGGCATCGGATCGGGCATCGGCGCAGCGGCTGGCCGTGCAATATCCTGATTTATACTTCCTGCTAGCCGACGGTGTTTGTTACCACGGCCATGCGGTGAGTGGTGGTCGTAAAACGGGCAGTGGTCCGCTGGCTTTGAAGCGGGAACTGAGGGAAGTTTCTGGACTGTGGGCAACCCGCAATCGTCAGATGGAAGGGACAACGGTTCAAATAGAAGAGCTGGAACTTGAGATTCAACGGTTGAGTGAAGATCTGGAACAGTTGCGTCAGTCGCAGCAGAAAGAAGAGAAAGAGGCCCTGGCGCTGGATCATGAAACGCGCAAGTTGAATGAAGAATTAGCACGGACAAATCAACGGCTTTCAGTGGCTCGTCTGGAGTTGGAACGGTTGGCTCGGGAATCGGAACGGGCATTGGCACAGCGCGAAACAAATCATGCGGCCATTGCTCAGCGCGAGCAAGGCAGGCAAGCTCAGGAACTGGCTTTGGAAGCGGCCCGTGCTCTCTTGACCGAACTGCAAAGCGGTGTGTCACGAGTTGTGGAAGATCATTCGGTGTTGCGAGTGGAAATGGCTTCGCTCGATGAACGGCGTCGATCCGAGGCGCAGGTTCGCGATCGGTTGGAAGGTCAAAGGCGTGATGCCACTCGTCGTAAAGAAGAGTTGAGTGTGGAAATGGAACGGTTGGGTGTGAATCGCGCACGCTTGCTGGCAGATAACATTGAAATGGATACGTTGGCGCAGCGCTTGGCCGAGCAAGTTACGCAGACGCAGGGCGAAGTGAGCAACCTGGCTGGTCAGGATGAAAAGATGCGGGCTGCATTATCGGCGCTGGATGAAGCGTTGAAGCAGCGGCGGTCTGGCTTGGAATCGGCGCATGAAAATAAATCGCGCATTGAACTGGAACTGGTTCGATTGCAATCGGACTTGAAGCATTTGGAAGAGACTGGCCGCAAGGAACTGAACTGTTCCCCGCAAGAGTTGATGGAAGCGGAGCCGAACGAGTTGGATGAAGACGCATTAACTGCGGCGGAAACGCAGTATATGGAAGTGCGGGGTCGTATTGAAGCGTTGGGAGCAGTGAATCCGCAGGCTCTGGAAGAGTACAACGAAGCGCAGCAGCGTTACGACTTCCTGAACACGCAACGGCAGGACTTGCTTGATTCCATTCGTGACACAGAAAAGGCCATTCAGGAAATTGACGTGGAATCACGGAAGCGCTTCCAGGAAGCTTTTGAACATATCAACATCAATTTCCGAGAAATGTTCAAGACGTTATTCGGCGGCGGCACTGGGGAAATGCGGCTGACCGATGAATCGAACGTTGGTGAAAGTGGGATTGAAATGGTGGCATCGCCCCCTGGCAAGCGGTTGCAGAATGTGTTGCTGCTATCAGGTGGAGAAAAGTCACTGACAGCGATGGCGTTGCTGATGGCAATCTTCAAATATCAGCCCAGCCCGTTCTGCATTTTGGACGAAGTGGATGCCCCGCTGGACGAAGCAAATACGGCGCGGTTGGCCAAGCTGCTAAAAGAGATGGCTGGCGATACGCAGTTCATTGTCATTACGCATGCCAAGCGAACTATGGAAGCAGCCGGGACAATGTATGGCGTGACCATGGAAGAGCCTGGCGTGTCGAAATTAGTAAGTGTGAAGTTCAATGCAGCACCCATACCGGTGTCCGAACCCAAGGCCATGGCGGCACACGCCAATTAGTGGTCAGGGGTTAATAGAGATTCCTCCATTGGGAGGATAGGGGTGGATGGATCAAGACGGATTCATGCACTCTAATATTCCGCAAGCCCTCATAATGCGGTATGCCTCACGGCGGTTCCCTCCAGAGCGCCGTGGGGCTTTTTTACACATTCACGATTTTTTAAGTAATTTGAGAGTTCTTCATACGGGCAGACACTAACAAGTGGATGGTTCTTATGGAGAAATTTGAAGAATGCTGACATTCGTTCCTGATGCGGGTGATGTTCTTATGTGTGATTTCACCAGTTTCCAACCGCCAGAAATGACCAAAACGCGCCGAGTGATTATCTTGTCGCCAAGGTCGCGGACCCACTTCCCCGACACTTTTCTGGTAGTTCCAGTCTCGAAATCTCGCCCGTCGAAGCAAGAGAATCATCATTTCGAATTTCGTCCTCGGGCCTATTCATTTTTTGATCCTATAGAACCGGTTTGGGCTCTGGCGAACATGCTGACCTGCGTCAAGAAAGGCCGCTTGGACCGGATGAAGATCAACAACCGATTCAGTGGAGCGCAGATTCGCAAAGAGGATCTGCAAGCAGTCAGAAGGGCTGTCCTACACGCCATGGGAATGGAGAACTGGCAACAGCTACCAGACGGGGAACAGATTGAAGCAGCGATCAGAATGGCCCCCTAGTAAAACCCATTGACATTCCCCACCGCATTGCAGTACCCTAAAGATGTAGTAAAACCCGTAACCAGTCGGGATTGATTTTCACCCGTAAATCGGGAATGCGAAAGACCCCGCCCTCAACAGCGGGGTTTTTCTTTTGCCTGGCCATCCTCGATTCGTAAAAGTGATAGGCTAAAGGGCAACTATGACCATGAAGCCCTGTTTTTCGCTCGTGCTCAGTCTTGCACTTGTCGCGACAACGGTCCAGGCGGAATCCCAACCCGTCGAACTCAAATGGAGCGAACTGGGTGCACTTATCACAGGTCACACTGTTGAATTCACAACCAAGGAAGGTGTCAAACTTTCAGGCGATGTTGTTTCCGTTCGCCCAGATTCGCTTGTACTTGAAGCGAAGAGAACTTCCAATGCCAAGCTTTTCCCCAAAGGTGGGGCCACCATTTCTCAAGAGTCAATCGACACCATTCGACTAATCCGCATCAAAGGTAAAGCGGGTCGAGCAATCGCCACCACGCTAGGAGTTCTTTCCGGACTTACGCTGGGAGGATACGCGGCACTTCAAACAGGCGGAGATTCCGCACCAGCAGTAATCGCGACATTTCTAGCCGTTGTGGGTGCAACCACAGTAGGAGGCCATTTCATAGGCCGCGCCGCCGACCGAAAGGTGACAACAATTCACGTTACCAAGTAATTTTGGTGGGCCCTGTAGGATTTGAACCTACGACCAAGGGATTATGAGTCCCCTGCTCTAACCGCTGAGCTAAGGGCCCGCGACATCTATTCTTCTTAGTTTAGCAAGTACCGCCTCAATAATTACTCTACAATCGACTGCATCACTGCATTTTCAAAATCACGATCCAACTGACGATTGGGATTGTCGGTTTGAATCATTAGGATTCCCACAATTTTCTCCTTTGGGTCTATCCAGAAATGCGTGCCGTACGCGCCATCCCACCCAAAACTGCCTTGCGACACCCGTTGACCTGCGGCGATGGGGTCGCTGATTACCTGCACGCTCAGTCCGAAGCCGCGTCCAGGGGATCTGCCGGACATTGTATCTGGAACAAAGATCGACGCCATCAGTTCCACCGTCTTGGGACTCAGGAAACGTTTGCCGTTGAGCTGACCTCCTTCCAGTAACATTTCAGCGAACTGAGCGTAATCTTCTGCTCTGGAGAACAAGCCACCGCCGCCGGAAAAATAGGTTGGGCCGAACATGCGATTCATTGCTTCCGTCTTCACCAATGCAGCGGCGTCCCTATGATAGGTAGATGGAATTTGCGACAGGTGATTTTCGCTTGGGCTGAAAAATGTATTCTTCATTCCCAGAGGATCAAAAATACGTTGACGTAGAAATTGATCGAACGTCAGACCAGAAGCAATTTCAACGATTCGGCCCAGAGTATCGAATGCTGCTGCAGGGCTGTAGGTCCACCTTGAACCAGGTTGGAAATCAAGAGGCGTTGTTCCCAATCGGGGAATATAATCAGCCAGTGTATCGCCGGGCTTTCGCGCGATACGAGGCATTTCGGCGGTGCTGGCTGGACCGCTGCCCAGGCCAGATACGTGGATGAGCAGATCTTGAATGGTGATCTCACGAGTTGCTGGAACAGTATAAGTAGGAAGAGGAGCGGTTTGCGTTACGGCTACTTTCATCCCCTTAAATTCCGGTATGAATTTCGAAACAGGATCATTGAGGCGCACTTTGCCTTCTTCCATCAGCATCAGGATGGCTGTTCCAGCAATGGGCTTGGACATGGACCAGATGCGAAAAATGGAATCTTTCGTCATCGGTTTCTTCATATCCACATCCATCAAGCCATGGGCTTCCAGATGGGCGATTCGACCTTTGCGGATCACCAATGTGACGGCCCCGGAGATTTGCTTCGAGTCAATATGACGCTGCACCGTTTCGTGAATGCGTTGCAATCGATCTTTGGAAAGGCCGACCTCTTCGGGTTTTGTCTGTGGAATGGAAGCAGCTGTTAGCGGTAATGTAGCGAGCAGGAAAATTGCGAAGCGCATGTTGGACTTCAATTCTATCGTGGTTAGTCGTAACTTTTTCCAGACTTTTCTTTCACCAGAAGCGTCAACCCAGTAAGATAACTGAGGGAGACCTATTTGATCGCACCAGTTGCCTTCCTTTTAGAAGGATCGAGTTTGTTGAATTTGTTCGTCAGCTCTAATCCTATACATATTGCCACGCTACTGTTGCTGTTGGCTGCATCCATATTTTCCTGGACAGTGATCTTTGCAAAATGGAAGCTTTTTAAGAAAATTGACCAATCTAACAACAAGTTCATGCGAGCCTGCCGCAAGGCCACCAGTATGGAATCTGTGGCGCTGGCCACGGAGCAGTTTCGCGAATCACCATTGGTGACCGTTTTTGAATACGGCTTTGAAGAAGTGTCCCGACAAGTGAAGAAGAGTCGGACGCTTTTCAATAAGCCTGCGGTGGAACGGACGCTGCAATTGGGCATCAGCGAGGAGATTACTCGTCTGGAAAAAAACATGAATTGGCTGGCTACAGTGGCCTCTGTAACGCCATTTATCGGTCTTTTTGGCACCGTTTGGGGCATTATTGACGCATTTAACGCACTGAGTGCTGCTGGATCGGCCAGTTTGCGCGCAGTGGGTCCGGGAATTGCCGAAGCATTGGTGGCTACGGCCATGGGACTTTTTGCAGCCATCCCGGCGGCCATTTGCTACAACTACTACGGCAAGCAGATCCGCGACGTAGGCGGTCGCATGGAAGACTTTGCGTTGGAGTTTCTAAATCTGGCAGAACGTCAGTACGAGGAATAAAATGGCATTCTCCAATGGCGGTTCAAGCGGCGGCAACATGACAGGCAGAAGGCGAGGCAGCCGTAGTTCTATGGGTGAGATGAGTGAGATCAACATCATCCCATTGGTAGACGTGGTGCTGGTGTTGCTGATCATTTTTATGTTGACGGCGCACGTGGTGGAATATGGACTGGAAGTGGACGTCCCCAAAGTTGCCCAACAAAGTTCGAAATCGGCACAGGATTTACCAGTGGTTACGGTGGCTCGCACGGGCAACCTGCAATTGAATGAAAAACCGGTGAACATTAATGAACTGGGCGCTGCCATCAAGAAACGTTTTCCCAAAGACAAGGCTGTTTTTGTGCGAGCAGACAAAGCCACTACCTGGGATGGTTTGGCGCAAGTGGTCAGTGCGCTGGGCAACGCAAAATACGATGTCCGTCTGGTGACACAAACAGCTGACGATGCCCCACGGAAGCGCTAATTACGAGGAAAATTTACGAAACCCGTTGGCGGTTTCGTTAACCCTGCATGTCACTTTGGCCTTACTTGCATTAGGGTTTGCATGGTGGCGAGTGCGATCCGTGGAAACGTTTGGCGAGGAAAATCCCGGTGCTGGTGCCTATTCTGTTCAAGTTGTGAAATCAATCAACATTGCGCAAAGGCAGGGGCGTGTGAATCCGGTAGCTGATGATACGGAATCGGAAATTGAGCGTGCCCCGGAAGAGAAAGAAAAGAAGAAGCCGATAGAGAAGAAGCTGTTCGACGATGATGGCATTGTGCTTGACGATAAGCCGAGCAAGCGCAAAGAGCGGACCCCAGCCACCATGGCCAACGCTAACCCTGATCCCAATCGTGTGAGTTCGTCAGTGGGACAGGCGACTGTTTCACCGATTTTCAAACAGATTGGTGGTGGCGGAATTGGCATTGGGCCGAACGCACCACTGGGCTTAAGATTTGGCTGGTATGCGGAACTGTTGCGGCAACGAATATCGGAACATTGGCGGCAGGATGAAATCAGTCCATCTCTGAAAACCAGCAACCCGGCGATTGTGAAATTTGAGATATTACGGGACGGTTCCATACGCAATGCGCGAATCGTTCAGCCCAGCGGCATTCCCGCGCTGGATTATTCGGCGCTAAGAGCTATCCAGGAAGCCGCACCGTTTCCAGAACTACCTCGGCAATTTGAAAGGGATTCAGCCACAATAGAGTTTTGGTTTGAATTAAAACGATGAAGAAAAAATTACTGATCACACTTGGAGTTTGCGCACTTGTCGGATGGGCGCAAGAAAGTGATTTCGTTGGAAAACTAACTGGCGGAGTTCGACCAGTGATCGCTGTGCCCGACCTGCGCGGTTCCGGCGGGGCGCAGGCGTTGATGAGTGTCTTCAACAGCACGCTGTATGCTGACCTTGAAACTTCGGGTTCGTTCAAGATGGCACCGAAGAGCAACTATCCAATTCAAGTTCCGCAGCGTCCGCAGGATTTCCAGAAGCCTGCTGAAAATGCCCAACCAACGGGGTTGTGGCTGACGGGCTGGGCCAATCCACCGGTGAGTGCGAATTATTTGACGTTTGGTTATGCTGCGGAATCGAACGGACAGTTCGTTTTGTACGGCTGGTTGTATAACGTGAAGCAGCCAGATTTGACCAATGCCCAGATGATTGGGAAAACGTACCTGGGCTCTTTGAACGATGTTGGGGCTCGCAAAGTAGCCCATGAATTCGCTGCTGATATTCTGAAACTATTTGGTGTAGAGGGACTCTATGGATCGAAGATATTCTTTGTCTCGACGCGCTCTGGCACCAAGGAAATCTGGTCCATGGATTATGATGGGCAGAATGAAAAGCAGGTGACCGTTTATAAGACCATCACCACTATGCCGTCCGTCGCACCGGACGGTTCGCGCTTGGCCTTCACTAGTTACTTGAGTGGATTGCCGCAGATTATTGTGCATTCGGCTGAGACGAATCGAATATTGCCGTTCTTCAATCAGCAGGCATCCATGAACTCCAATCTATCCTTTGCGCCCGACGGCAAGCGGGTTATTTACTCATCGAGCGTGGGTGGATACCCGAATTTATACGGTGCGGATTTGAACGGAGGAAACATTAAACGGTTGACCTCGGGGCGCTTCATTGATGTTGAGGCGAAGATCAATCCTAAAACTGGATCGGATGTAATGTTTATTTCAGGCCGCGGCGGGCCACAACAACTTTATCGTATGAGTATTGAAGGAACGGATGTAGAAAGAATGAGCACTGGGGAAGGACAAGTTTCTAATCCCAGTTGGCATCCCAATGGGGCGTACGTTGCATTTTCCTGGACAATGGGATTTCAACCCGGTAACTTCAATGTCTTTATAATGGACGTAGCAGATAGAAAATTTGTGCAGCTCACGCACGGAGCCGGACGGAACGAGAACCCATCATGGGCACCAGACGGACGGCATATCGCGTTTGCTTCTAATCGGTCGGGTCGCATGCAGATTTATTCCATGCTGGCCGATGGGACGCAAGTGCGGCAGTTAACCAGTGCCGGCAGAAATGAAATGCCGGTGTGGAGTAAATAGTTTTA
The DNA here is from genome assembly GCA_025352795.1 of Acidobacteriota bacterium. Classification (GTDB taxonomy): domain Bacteria; phylum Acidobacteriota; class Terriglobia; order Bryobacterales; family Bryobacteraceae; genus JANXSF01. The sequence continues at coordinate 167,884 of JANXSF010000041.1, read as the reverse complement.
GGTTTTGCGAAATTGAGGAGGCACACCTTTGAATAGAAAAAGTTTGGGATTGATTGCCCTAACACTCTCATTAGTATTGACGGGCGCTGGATGCAAGAAAAAGATTGGAGCAGTAGCTCCTCCAGCCCCACCCCACAAAGTAGAAATAGCTCCTAAGGTAGAGGCTCCCAAGCTCTCTAGGCCGACCATCAGCAGTTTCACCGCTGAACCATCGGCCATTGAGAAGGGAAATTCTTCCACACTGAAGTGGTCCGTGAAGGACGCAACTAAAGTGACTATCACGCCAGGTGTGGGGGAAGTAACAGCAATGGATGGCAGCCGAGCCGTTTTCCCGGGTTCCACAACCACCTACCGGTTGGTTGCTGAAGGTGCGGGGGGAACAGCGGAATCCAGTGCGACGGTAACGGTAAGTGATCCGCCACCGCCGCCAGTGGTTGCGCCAGCCAAAGTAAAGGAAGATTTCACAACCTTGGTTTCCCGTGAACTGGCTGACGTCACGTTTGATTACGATAAGAGTGATATCAACGAAAATGGTCGAAGCGTATTGACGCGCAATTCTGATAAGTTGAAAGCGATTTTGGCGGACTACCCGTCGAACATGCTGACGATTGAAGGGCATTGCGACGAACGCGGTTCGGCTGAATATAATTTGGGGTTGGGTGACCGCCGCGCTTTGGCTGCGAAAGATTTTCTGCAGCAATTGGGCTTGGGGGCTGACCGGCTTCGCACTGTTAGCTATGGCAAAGAGAGGCCGCAATGCACTGATGCGACCGAAGATTGCTATCAAAAAAACCGCCGCGCGCACTTTAGCGGCAATTAAAACAATGTAGTTGGGGCAGGCCCATAAAGCCTGCCCTTCGTCTTAAAAAACCTTCCCATGAATCTAAAAATCCTTGCCCTTCTTACTCTGATTGTTCTGCCTCAGGCCGGGTATGGCCAGAAGAAAGAATATGTCGAATTGCAGCGCGATGTGGCCTTATTGCAAGATCAGATGCGATCTATGCAGCGCGGTCAGGATGAAAAATTCGCTGCTCTGGAAGTGCTGCTAAAGCAGACTCTGGAGACCACCAACAAAGCGAACACTGCGGTGGCGCTGCTGGAAGCGAAAATGACCGATAAGCTTGCCTTGCAAGATAAACAATTGGCTTTGCCTATTGCGTCGATGGGTGAAAAAGTAAACGCCATGGGCAGTGACTTTGGCGGAGTGCGGGAAGCAGTTCGTGACTTGGAATCGAAAATCGCCAAAATGCAGGGGCAGTTGGTGGATCTGACGGGGCTGGTAAAGGTGATGAACGAAAAGCAATTGGCACCACCTCCGCCTCCAGTAGCTCCGGTTGGGGAACAGCCTGTTGCAGCAGGATCAAAGCCTACTGCATCGGCCAATGCTCCCGCTGAGTGCGCTGGAACATCGGCAGAACAGTTGTTCAACAATGCCATGCGAGACCGTTCCAGTGGAAATTCTGACTTGGCCGTTCAGGAATTTCAGGACTACGTAAAATGCTATGGAACAACCGATAGAGCGCCAACAGCGCTGTATAACATTGGAGCCATTTATTATTTGCGTGGTGATCATGAAAACGCTATTTCCACCTTCGATAAAGTCGTCAACGATTACCCTTTGAACACGAAAATTCCCGATGCCATGCTGTTAAAAGGCAGGGCGTTAGCTAAAGTTGGGCAGAAGGAAGAAGCGCGGAACGAGTTCAAAATATTGATTGCAAAATATGCAGATAGCGACAGTGCGGCTAAAGCCAGAGTGGACTTGATAGCAATGGCTCCCGTGCGGCAGGCCCCCACTGCGGCGAAAAAGAAACGGAAGTGATGAAGCGAATTTGCCTGGTGATCCTGTTTTTCCTACAGCCAGCATTCGCTGGTGATTTCCCCCGAACAATAAAAGCATTCCCCGGTAAGAAGCCTAAGATTGATGCCGTGCTTGACCCAGGTGAATGGGCCGATGCGGTTCAGTTCCACAGTGATCGTAAGTGGATCCCCACGTTCACGCGAACGACAAGTCCTAAAGATCTGTCAGTGAAAGGGTGGGTGAAACATGACGGCAAGCGCCTGTATTTTGCATTCGATGTGACGGATGACGTGCTTTATGGGATTGATACTCCGCGCTGGTTACCCGACGAAAATCCCAAGGCGCATGAACTGACACAAGACGGTTTCCCCTGGTTCGGCGATGAGATGGAACTGCTGATCAACGCGTCCAATGAATGGAAGGGCGATGAAGGCGCCCGTGGGGATGGCTCCAGTTGGCAGATGGTGGTGAACCTTACTAAGTCACGATTGGGCGGAGTGGGCAAGGGTGGACTGCTGGAAGGTGAACCTCGCAAGAGCGATTCAGCTTGGAACACTTATCGCAAATGGATTGAAACGGGGGCCATGGAAGCAGCGGCCAAGGTAAAACCGGGCGGCAAGGGTTACATTATTGAATGGGCTATTAATTTTGATCCCTGCCTGGAAGTTTCACCTGGAAAGTTTTATTCTACGGCCATGGGTGATCGGAAAATGGGTTTGAACATTGCCCTGGGTGACTTAGATGAAAAGGAACGGGGCAAGGGCAATTTCGGCAATTTGCACCATGAAGATTGGTTCGCCGGCACGCCGAAGCTGCGTACGAATATGAATCAATGGGGAACGCTATGGATCATCTCGAAGAAACCGTGATACAGGTTGCGGAACGGCCAGCGCTGGTCACCTATGCTGATTTGGCAAACAGGTTGGAGCATCAATTACTGGCTCCAACTCTGAATGAAGATCAGGTGATTGATGGGTGTCGCATGGCCTGGGAAATGGGCGTTGCCGCTTGCTGCGTGCGTCCGGTGGATGTGGATACGGCGGTACGGATTTTGGGAAATTCTCCCGTTAAGATTGGATCGGTGGTGGGCTTTCCGCATGGATCGGCCAATACAGCGACGAAGCTTTACGAGGGTCGCGATCTGTTGCGTCGCGGGGCTGGCGAGCTGAGTATGGTGGTGAACGTGGGAAAGCTGGCATCGCGACAGTTCCAGCATATAGAGACCGAAATTCTACAGATGGCCGATTCTTGTCGACAGAATAGCGCCACGCTAAAAATCATCTATGAATGCGCAATTTTGACGGATGAATGGAAAATCATCTTATCGAAAATTCTGAAGCGCACAGAAACGCCAGTGGCGGTGACTTCCACCGGATTTGGTCCTGGCGCGCCATACTCTACGGAAGACTTGATTCTGCTGCGCCAGATTCTGCGGGATCGTGCAGAGTTGCAAGCGAGTGGAGCGAACACGCTGGATGAGGCTCTGCGGTTGTATGATGCGGGATGCGACAGAATCGGCACAACCGTTGCGGAAACAATTCTTGGGGAGTGGAAGAAGAGGCTGACAGAGCAGGCTAAGGCAGCCGAAGCCCAACTAAAAACATCGGAGGTTTAGCGCATGCGCCCTCTGGTGGCTCTTGTTATCCTGCACGCTACTCTGAACGTCGCGCTGCACGCCCAAGTGCAATTTCACCATTTAGCACTGAACACTACCGACCCTGAATCGGCCATGCGCTTTTATACATCCCACTTCGATTGTGAGCGGGGCAAGTTCGATGGCAAAGTGGATGCGGTGAAGGTTCAGAAATCCTGGTTACTCTTCAACAAGGTGAAGCAGGCTCCAGCGGCAAGCATTGAATCTGCAATCTGGCATTTTGGCTGGGGTGCAGAGGATATGAAAAAGACCTATGCGGCGCAGTTGGAAAAAGGCACTCCATTCGATACCCCATTGACCGATATCAGCGACTTGGCGCGTGTGCCGGGCTTTTACTACGCCTACGTCAGCGGACCCGATGGTGCGCTGATTGAATTGAATACAGCGGCGCATCATCGCTTCGGACATCTTCATTTATTCAGCGCTGACCCTTTAGCAGCAGCAGAATGGTGGGCGAAGCACTTTGGTGTGAAGTGGCCTTCTGCGGGCCGTACGCCGATACGAGAGAAGCGCATGTATCGCGAATTTCAAGTTGGGCCTTCGGCGAGCTTCATGGTTGGCGATGTGAATGTAATTATCTATCCGCTGGGATATTTGAAAGGCAGGACGGAATTGGTTTCCACACAAAGACGGGTCGTGGATCATGTGGGATTGGCGGTTCCCGATTTGTCAGCGACGTTAGCCAGGCTGCGGCAAGACGGGGTGCGCGTGATAGCGGGCGTTAAGAAAATGAAAGGGACAAGCGTAAAGGTGGCCATGATTGAGGGTCCTGATAAATTAGCCATTCAGTTGGTTGAACATCGGGCTGGGCAGTGAGTTTACGAAACATAATTTACAGCCCTGAGTTTACAACCAAGAGTTGTCAGCCGTAGATCAAACGGAGATACTAGAATGCAACAGGAGCAAACATGGAACGCAAATCAGCAAGCGAATACCCTCAAGAACTTTTGAATCTCTTTGATCTATATGTTCACGGCGATATTGAACGTCGCGATTTTCTGGAGGGTGCGAAGAAATTCGCAACTGCCAGCATGACGGTGGCAATGATTTTTGAGAGTCTGCGCCCCAATTATGCCTGGGCGCAACAAATTCCTAAAGACGATAAGCGTCTGAAAACGGATCGTGTGAATGTGCCATCGCCGCAAGGTAATGAGACGATCAAATGCTATTTGGCAAAGCCTGCAGATGCCAAGGGTAAACTTCCGGGCATCCTGGTGGTGCATGAAAATCGCGGGTTGAATCCATACATTGAAGACGTGGCGCGTCGGTTAGGAACGTCTAATTTTCTGGCTTTGGCCCCAGACGCTTTAACGAGTGTGGGTGGCTTTCCGGGAACAGATGAAGAGGGCGGAAAATTATTTGCGAAAGTGGATCGCCCCAAGATGCAGCAAGACTTTGTGGCCGCGGCGCAGTTTTTGAGGAAGCATCCCGATTGTTCCGGTAAAATTGGCGTGGTGGGATTCTGCTTTGGCGGTGGTGTGGCCAACAGTTTAGCGGTAACGATGGGTGCTGATTTAGGAGCGGCGGTGCCGTTTTATGGTGGTCAGCCACCAGCCGCTGAGGTGGCTAAAATCAAAGCACCGTTGTTGATCCACTATGCCGGATTGGATACACGCATCAACGGCAATTGGCCCGCCTACGAAGAGGCTTTGAAGGCCAACAACGTGAGCTATAAAATGCACATGTACGATGGTGCGAATCACGGATTCCATAACGATACAACGCCTCGTTATGATAAAGCTGCGGCTGATTTAGCTTGGCAACGCACGTTGGAGTTCTTTAACGCCAATCTGCGCAAGTAGCTATTCTAAAGGGAATGCGCCTTTTATTTATTTGCCTGATAGGGATGTCTTCGGCACTGGCGGAAGACATCCGCAAGTTAACTATTCTGCATTCTAACGATCTGCATGCGCGGATCACCCCCGATACAAATCATCGCGGTGGGTTCGCGTATTTGGCCACGCTGGTGCGCAAAGAACGTGCTAGTTGCAACCATTGTTTATACCTCAACGCAGGGGATTTGGTGCAGGGCACTCCTGTTTCAACCATCTTCCGTGGTGAGCCGGTTTACAAGATCGGCAACCTTTTGAAGTTTGATGCCTCCACCATCGGCAATCATGAATTCGATTACGGCTGGCGGCAGACGCAAAAGTTTTTACGAATGGCGAAGTATCCTGTAGTGTCTGGGAACATTGTAGATCAGAACGGCAAGTTGTTAGCAAAGAAGCCATACGTAATTAAAAAAGTGAATGGGCTGCGGGTGGCTATAATCGGCAGCGTAATGTCTGATCTGGAAGCATTTCTCAAGCCCAAGGATCTGGGGCCTTGGCACTCTACGTCGTCGCTGGACATGGCTGCGAAGTACGCGCAGGAGTTGCGGGACAAAGTAGATGTAGTGATCATCCTGGGGCATATAAAACAAAATGAAGGCAGCGCGATTATCCGACAAGTTCCGCAGGTGAATGTGGTGGTGGAGGGCCACGTACATACTGGTCGTAAAGAGTTGGAAGTTGTGGATGGCCGAGTGGCGGTGGGATGCGCGGGCTATGGTGTGGATCTATGTCGATTGGATTTGGAAGTGGATAAGAGTACGAAAAAGTTAGTGTCCTGGAAATGGATCAAGCTTGCCGTGGATGCCAACACAATAGCTGCCGCACCGGACGTGGAAAAACTTGTCTCTAAATGGGAGAAGCGGGTTAGCGTCAAAGTGGATCGGGTGATTGGCGAAGCGAAACGCGACTTCGAAAAAAGAGATTTGGTGCCGATGATTGAAAAAGCAACTTTGGACGAAATGCATGCCGACTTCACTTTAATGAATGCTGGCGGTGTTAGAGATCGCCTGGTGAAGGGTCAAATTTTGGAACGTGCCATTTGGAATATCATCCCTTTTGACAACGTCATGATGACGGCAACCTTGAAAGGTTTTGAAATTCCCGACTCGATTCGCAAAGGAAAGACGATTGAGCTGAACAAAGAGTACTTGCTTGCATTGAGTGACTTTCTGGCGACGAACCCAGTTTCGCTGGAACAACTGGGACTGAAGGCCGTCAAATTTCGCGAAACAGATGTGTTGTTTCGGGACATGTTCATTCAATGGGTGAAGAACAAAAAAGTGCTGGAATAGCTTATTTTGGTACCATCGGAGGTTCATGAGTGATCCACAAACCCCACACAGACGACGCAGTGAAATCTGGTTCAATGACCTATCCCGGTTAGACGAAACCGCAATTTATTTGGAGCGTTATGGCAACTTTGGCCTGACGCGCAAAGAACTGCAGGCAGGTCGTCCGGTGATTGGCATTGCTCAAACTGGCAGCGACCTCACCCCTTGCAATCGAATCCATGTGGAGCTAGCCAAACGTGTGCACGATGGAATTCGTGATGCGGGGGGCATCTGCTTTGAATTTCCCGTGCATCCGTTGCAAGAAAGTTGCCGACGTCCTACTGCTGCGCTAGATCGCAACTTGGCGTACTTGGGACTGGTTGAGATACTTTGCGGCTATCCGCTAGATGGCGTGGTGCTGATGACAGCATGTGATAAGACCACGCCAGCGCTATTGATGGCAGCGGCAACGGTGAATATCCCAGCAATCGTACTATCGGGTGGCCCAATGATCGACGGCTATTTTAAGGGCAAGCTGGCTGGATCAGGGATGGCGTTGTGGGAAGCCAGGCGCATGTTTCAGGCTGGTGAAATTGACATGCCGGAACTGATGGAAATTGTATTCGCATCCGCACCCAGCGCCGGGCACTGCAACACTATGGGGACAGCACTATCGATGAACTCGTTGGCCGAATCACTGGGTATGTCACTGCCCGGATGCGCGGCGATTCCAGCCCCTTATGGTGAACGCGGGGCGATGGCTTATGCCACAGGATTGCGAGCGGTTGAGATTGTCAATGAAGATTTGACCCCATCGAAGATCCTCACCAGGGAAGCCTTTGAGAACTCTATTTATGCCTGTTCGGCCATTGGCGGGTCAACTAATTGTCCTCCACACATCAACGCAATTGCGCGGCATATTGGAGTTGAGTTGACGGTGAAAGAGTGGGAAACCATTGGTCACGAAGTTCCGCTGCTGGCAAATATTCAGCCGGCTGGTGAATTTTTGGGCGAGGCCTACCATCGTGCTGGTGGCATTCCTGCAGTGATTGGCGAACTGATCCGTGCTGGAAAGTTTAACGCTGGGGTTATGACCATCAACGGCAAGACGATGGGTGAAAATCATGCCACTACAGTAAGTTCAAATCTGGATGTGATCCGTCCTTATACGAATCCGGTTCGTCCCAATGCCGGGTTCCTGGTGGTTAGTGGAAACTTGTTTGATTCGGCACTGGTGAAGAGCTCAGTGATCAGTGACGATTTCCGGAAGCGGTTCCTTTCCACACCCGGTTCCGAGGAATGTTTCACAGCTCGGGTGATTGTGTTTGAAGGACCGGAAGACTATCACCAACGCATTAATGATCCATCGCTGGAGATTGATGAGACCTGCCTGTTGGTGGTGCGTGGTGTGGGCCCAATCGCTTATCCCGGTGCGGCGGAAGTGGTGAACATGACACCGCCCGACTACTTGTTGAAGCGTGGCATCAGGATGCTGCCATGCATGGGGGATGGCAGGCAGAGCGGCACTTCCGATAGCCCTTCTATTTTGAACGCATCGCCGGAATCCGCTGCCGGTGGGAACTTGGCGTTGATTGAGACGGGGGATAGGGTGAAGGTGGATCTAAAGAATCGGCGGGTGGATTTGCTAATTAGTGATGAGGAACTGGTAGCGCGTCGGGCGAAGTATGTGGCTCCGGAACTGAAGAACGATTCTCCTTGGCAGGAACTGTATCGCTTAAATGTGGGGCAATTAGAAACTGGTGCCTGTCTGGATTTCGCCGTGAAGTATCGCGATTTGGGGAAGGTTGTCCCGCGGCATTCGCACTAAATGGTATTTGAGATGGTATTGTAAATGGTATGACTACTACCATTGATGCTGCCGGAAGAATTGTCATTCCGAAGAATTTTCGGGATGAAATGGGACTGTCCGCAGGAACGAAGATTGAAGTTGAAATGATTGACGGAAATTTGAGAATCATACCAAAGAGTATTGGTACTCTCGAGCAGCGGGGAAGGTTTACGGTCATCGTTATGCCTCCTGGAACGCCGATGCTTCAACATGATGTTGTGGATCAAGTGCTGAATGATCTTCGTGAAGGTAGACTCAGGTGAATCGGGCTAGCCGATTGAAATTTACGTTAGATTCCAATTGCTTGATTGCTCTTCTTCACTTAAATCATGCCCACCATCAAACAACTAAGCTTGACCTTGAAAGAAGATTGAATCGAGGGGATACGCTGCACTTAATCCCCCACACTCTTCTGGAAGCATTTTCAGTTCTTACACGGATTCCTGTTCCCTTTCGGAGAGAGGCAAGCGAGGTGCACTCGCTACTCAGGAAAAACTTCGGTGAATTCCAAATGATTGAACCACCAGGATCACAAGAAGTCTGGAATCTGCTGGCGCAATTGGCTGCATCTGAAATTGGTGGCGGAAGGACTTACGATTCCTGGATTGCCCTTACCGCCGACAACGCTGGCATTCAGGAATTCGTTACCTGGAACGCTCGCCATTTTCCGCCGGACAGATTTAAGAAGCTACGGATCGTTGAACCAAGCGAACGCTAGAACACTAACCGCAGTCCCATCTGCCCTTGGCGAGGTCCGCCGAAACGATCTGTCCCTGGTGCAAAGGTCGGAATCACGGCATTGTTGTTGGCAAAGGGTAAACCCGTTCTGGGGTTAATTGCCGCTTGCGGTTTTCCGAAAGTAGTCTCGCCATCACCGTTGAAGGTCTTGTTGCTGGACCTGGTGAGGTTGAATCCTTCAATGGATAGATCTAGCCGAACTCGCTCACCAAACTTAAACTCCTTCAGTAATCGCATGTCCCAATCAAACATACCTGGCTGCCGAAACGCATCACGGGCGGCCACTTGCCCGTTGATCACTGGTCTATCATTCACTGAGTTGGAATCATTTTGGAAGTCTGTTCCAGATACTGGCTTCACTGGGATTCCAGTGCGGGCAAACAACAACGTACTGATTGTGAATCCTTTGGGCAGCACATAAAGTGCATTGATGTTGCCACTGTTGCGGATATCGTTCTTCGCAAAAGAAGCATCGGATTTCATGTTGAAGGTGTTGTTGGTCGTTTGACGGTTAAAGTCGCGCTCGTTGGAATCGTCGTCATGGTTATAGGCGTGCGTAAAGTTCAGGCCGAATTGCAGACGGCGGCTCATACGACGCTGCAAACTGGCGGAGAAGCCGTTGTAGCTGGAATGCGCCACGGATTTGTTCAAGTTGATTTGCCCAAGGGTCGGGTCAGGTCTGGCGATTTTCGCGGCGAGAGTTTTTCCAGAGGCATCGACAAAAATCGGGAGGCCCGTTGCTGCGTTGTATCCTGATGCTTGTACCAAGTTTCCAGCGGCATCGAAGGTTGGATAAACAGCCTGTCCGTTGGGAAGAACCGTGGGTGCGAATAAATTTGTATCGATGCGCCGTTGCAAGCTCCAAGTAGAGTTGCGTGTGAAGCCGATAGTGATTTTTGTATTGCGATCAATCTTCTGTTCCAGTGAAATTGCCACTTGTCCTGAACGCGGATTTCGGAATGAAGGATCAAAGCCGTAAATACTATTGGCAGGAGTCTTGATGCCTACCGGGACACTGACGAACGAATTGGGAACTTTCAGAAAAGTCAGCAGGCTGGCATCAGTAGCAGTATCCAAAATCAAGGTGTTCAAACCGTTGTCAGTGAACACGCGTTGCAACAAGTATCCTGGTGTGCGGGAATCAAATATGCCGCTGGAAACGCGGATGACGGAACTACCCTTGCCGCCAATGTTCCAAGCGAAACCAAGGCGCGGTTGCCACATCTTCAGATCGTTGGGAATGGATCCGGTAAGCACTGGATATTTAGGATTTGGGTTGGGCGGCTGGGGGTTAATCTGTCCTTCCCAACGAAGGCCTGCGGTGATGGTTAAGTCTGGTCGAAGGCGAATAGAATCGGTTATAAAAACGCTGTGGTCTTGCTGTTTCCCTTCATATTGGCCCTGTGTAGCATTGGCTGCAACCGATTGCTGGTACTGCTGGATCTTGGCGTTGTTTCCTCCCAACGCCGCCAGATAATCGGCCAAAGTTGCGAACGTGTAAACTCCGCCGTAGTTCGTTTCGCGCTGCTGCTTTTGCGGGCTGACATTAATATCCACGCCAAATTTCACGGTGTGACGACCATGCGTCCAGGTCAGGTTATCCAGCACCTCGAAGCGGGTGGCGTTGTAAATATAGGTGCCGTTCTTTGAACCACCCAACGTGCCCAGGTCGCCGATGCTGATTTCCGCGAGTCGACTATTGGGCTGCTGTGTTCGATTGTCATAAGCATATTGCCCGCGAACTTCGTTGATCATTGAGGGGGAAACCACAGTTGTAAGTGCACCCTTCATCGCCTGACTGGCTCGGTCAAGAATAGTGTTGTTCGTAGACGCATTATTTGTCTGCCCGCTGGCACCGCCAAAGTTCAAACCATACTGCGCTGCATAAGTGTATTGCACATTCAAAGTGCTGGCGGCGCTTACCTGATAGTCAATCCGACCAAAAGCAACTAATGGGTTGTTCTTCTGGTCAAACGATCCCTGTTGGCTTAAGATCCCTTGCGGAACCGCGATAGCCGGAGTGTTGAACCGAACCGTGTAAGGAATGGTGACAAGATTCTTTTCCACGGCGGCAAAGAAAAAGAATTTATCTTTACGAATTGGGCCACCCACGGAACCGCCAAATTGATTTTGCGAATTGCTGCTGCTATCGTTTCCAAAGGCGTCTGGCGACGTCATTTTGCCGTTACGGTTTGCATAAAATGCTGCGCCGTGTGTCGTATTTGTTCCCGATTTGGTGACCACATTCACATAGCCAGCATTGGTACGACCTACTTCGGCAGACACTCCATCGCGCACAACCTGAAATTCTCGAACTGCCAATTGCGGAAAAAAGTACGCAGATTCATTGGGACCACCACCACGCTGGCCGCCCTGCAAAGAATCGTTGAAATCCACGCCGTCCACCGAGATGTTGGAGTTAATTGAGCGTTGGCCGTTAACCACGATGCCGTAGCGATTGCCCTCTTGCATTACGTTGGGAGTGAGTTGAATAAATTCTGTAAAGTTGCGTCCGCGAATGGGCAGCGTTTCAATAGCCCGCTCATTGACTGACGTGCTGTTGCTGGTATCTGCCTGATTGACGATTTCGGCATTTGCTTCAACTGTGACTTGCGTGTTGATGGAGGCAACTGAAAGGGAAAGTGTAACCGACTTTGTTTCTCCGACAAGCGCTTCAATATTGGAGGCTCGGGCGGGTGCGAACCCTGCGGCCGAAGCCTCCAGGTTGTACACTCCGACGGGCAGGGAAGTGAAGCGGAACTTTCCATCAGCAGAGGTTTTGTTCTTTCGGGTAAGGCCGGTTTGCGTTTCGGTTACGGAGACTTCTGCTGCATCCAGACTTTGGCCGGACGCATCCAGAATCCTACCTTCAAGTGCGGCTTTGCCAGTTTCTGATTGCGCACAGATGGCGGCAATAGCGGTGACGAACAGTGCAATTTTCTTTAAGAGGGGTAGCATGGTTGGCATTGCTTAACAGAATAGCCACCTTGTATCAACAATGGATTACAATTTCATGTATTTCGTAACACAGGAAAAATAGCATGACGAAATAGTGCATGCGAAAATATAGGAATATGCTTTTTGTTCGCTTGGCCTTGGCCCTGGTACTGTTCCATTGTCCATTCGTCATTCAAGCCGGAGAAATTCGCTTCAACGTGAAAGACCCTTCTGGTATGCCGATGGAAGCATCTGGTCATCTGCGAGGTTTCAAAGTGGACAGCCTTTTCCATACCGACGTTCGGGGTGCTTACACTGCTTCCGCTTTGTCCAACGGACGTTACCGTATCACAATCTCCAAATCTGGTTTTGCACCACAAATTCTTGAGATTGAAGTTACATCGGAAGAGCCGATTTCACGCAGCATCACTCTGACCTTGGCTCGAACTCGCAATACGATTGACGTTGTGGGATCGACGCCGCTTTCCGGTGTCGATCTGAATATTAATCAGATTCCTGCCTCCGTTCAGACGCTGACACAACTGGATATGGCGAATAGTGGATCAATCGATCTTTCCGATTTACTCAACCGTCGTTTGAATGGGGTTCACATGAATGAAGTGCAGGGGAACGCATATCAAAGCAATTTGAATTATCGCGGCTACACTGCTTCACCCTTATTGGGCACGCCGCAAGGTGTCTCAGTTTATATGGATGGCGTGCGCTTGAATCAACCCTTTGGCGATACCGTCAGTTGGGATCTGATTCCGCGCATCGCAATTTCAGAGACCACTCTAATGCCGGGGTCGAACCCGTTGTTTGGGTTGAATACATTGGGTGGGGCTGTGTCGGTTCAAACGAAGGATGGACACAGCAATCCTGTAACCTCGGCGCAAGCAGTGTATGGCAGTAACCGGCGACGATCCGTTGAATTAGAACATGGAAGTGCGTTCAAGGAACTGAACTGGTTTCTTGCTGCTAACCTCTTCTTCGAAAAAGGTTGGCGCGATGCGTCTGGTTCCAATGTTCGCCAATCGTTCAGTAGACTTGGCTGGCAGCACGGTAAAACATTTCTTGGGTTAAGTGTTACTTACGCTAACAATTCGCTCACCGGTAATGCACTTCAGGAACAGCGTTTTTTGGCGCGAGATTATGCCAGCGTTTATACCAAGCCCGACATCACCAACAATCGTTCTCCGTTTCTAAACTTCAGCGCCCGTCACACTCCATCTGCCAGGATGACGATTGCCGGCAACGCATATTATCGCAACATCACTTCCAGCACCTTCAATGGCGATATCAATGAAATGTCGCTAGACCAAGCCGTTTATCAACCCAGCGCTGCGGATCGCACGGCACTCACCGCTGCCGGCTATTCGGGGTTTCCTGCAAGCGGTGCCACCGCTACAAATACACCGTTTCCCTTTTGGCGTTGCATCGCACAAGCATTGCAGCGCGACGAACCAGGCGAAAAATGCAATGGGCTTTTGAACCGCACCTACATTGACCAGCGCAACTATGGAGGATCTGGACAGTTCACTTTTTACTCGTCTCCTGGCGGAAATCACAACCAGTTTACTGGTGGCGCGGCTGTGGATCGCAGCGGCGTAGAGTTCAAGCAGACCACGCAACTGGGCTACTTGAATCCAGACCGCAGCATTACTGGTATTAACGCATTTGCCGATGGCATCACTGGGGGCAACGTGGACGGAGTTCCTTACGACGCCAGAGTGAACCTGGAAGGGCGAACTCACACTTGGAGTCTATTCGCAACCGATACCCTTTCTCTTGGAAAGGCCTGGAACGTCACGCTCTCTGGCAGATACAATCGCACCAGCCTCAACAACACAGACGGTATCCGACCCGGTGGCGGCAGAGGATCGCTGGATGGTCATGAAGTATTTGGTCGGTTCAATCCGGCTGCCGGAGTTACCTATGCTGCCTCAGAAACAGTCAACTTGTATTTTGGATACAGCGAAGGCAGCCGAGGCCCCACCTCCATTGAGTTGGGTTGTGCTGACCCGGAACAGCCTTGTAAATTGCCAAATTCCGTAGCAGGAGATCCGCCGTTGGATCAAGTGGTGGCCCGCACTTTTGAGGCAGGTGTCCGCGGAAAGCAGAGTGGTGGCTTTCAATGGAACGCCAATTTATTTCGAGCCGAAAATACCAACGACATTCTATTTGTTACATCGAGTCGGACTGGATTCGGTTACTTCAAAAACTTCGGGAAGACCCGCAGGCAAGGGGTTGAGCTTGCGGCGCATCAACGAATCCTGCGGACTACGGTTGGGGGAGGCTACACGCTGCTTGATGCCACTTATCGAACAGCGGAAGTTGTGAATGGTTCCGGCAATAGCTCCAGTGATGCTTCTGCCAAGGGTCTGAATGGCCGTATTCAAATCCACCCTGGAGACACCATTCCTTTGATTCCGAAACACATTGTGAAGGCCTTTGCCGATTTTGAAGTCACCTCGAAATTCACAGCAGATTTCGGTATGATCGCCACGTCAGGGGTATACGCCCGCGGCAATGAAAACAACCAGCACGTAGCCGATGGAACTTACTACTTGGGAACTGGCAGCACGTCCGCTTACGCGGTGGCAAGTCTTGGTGGGCGATATCAAATCAACCGGCGATTGATTCTGCTGGCCCAGGTGAACAACTTGTTTGATCAGCGCTACAACACGGCAGCTCAACTGGGACCAACCGGGTTTGGCAGCAACGGCAGTTTTGTGGCCAGGCCTTTCGCTGCCGTTGGTGGTGAGTTTCCCGTGCAGCAAGCGACGTTCTACGCACCGGGAGCCCCTAGATTGTTTTGGATTGGAATGCGATTCAAATTTTGAAATCTTGGAACCCAATTCTTGCAGCCGCGTCTTAACGGGCGAGAGGCAATTATGCGAACCCTTTGGATGAAGCCCACAATAGCAGCGTTACTCTGCTTGCTGGCAACCAGCGCCCAGGCACAATATCGGGGAGAGGACCGGCGCTACGATGGATACCGTGATGACCGGTCCCGTGCGGGACGTGAGCCTCTGGATCGCGTGCGTGCCGATGTGGACCGGGCCATCCGCGATACCTGGTATCTTTCGCGAGACGATGGGAAACGCATAGACAAAGTGCGTCGAGAGATCAGCGATTTCCAACAAAAATGGGAACGCGGTAAATTTGATCGTCGCGAATTGGGCGACGTAATTAATAGGCTTCAGAAAGTGGTAAACCGGAACCGGCTGGATCCTCGGGATCGCAATATGCTGATGAACGATATTGCCCAGCTTAGGGAATTCCGTTCGCGCGGCGGCATGTACCGGTAACTTGTCCCACCTATGCTACAGGTCGGAAAGATGTTCGATCTTCCCGGTGCTGTCGCCGATTTTCTCTGGGTTCACGCCAGCCATATCGAGCATAGACAAGAACAGGTTGGTCATCGGGGTGCCCTTTTTATACTGAACGTGACGACCACCCTTCACCTTGCCTGCAGCACCGCCCGCAACGAATGCTGGCAGATTCAAATGTTCATGACGATTTCCATCGCTCAGGCTGCTTCCGTACACCACAAAGGAATTGTCTAATAGCGTACCATTGCCATCTTTAGCCGCTTCCAGCTTGGCCAGTAAACGGGCCACTACTTCCACGTGATGCTGATCAATTTTCTGCAAGCGTGCAATCTTGGCATCATCATTGAAATGGTGTGACAGGCCATGGTGCGCATCAGGAACCCCAATAGAACGGTACGTGCGGTTGCCACCTTCACGACCAATCATCATACTGATGACGCGCGTCAAGTCTGCACGGAACGCGATGGTCATTAAGTCAAACATGATGTCGGCATGTTCTTCAAAGGTCGGCGGAATGCCTGCAGGACGATCAAGAGTCGGCAAGGTCACAGCGTTTTGTTCGTGCTTTTCCACCTTCTCAATGCGCAACTCAATCTCGCGGATGGAATCCATGTACTCCGACAACTTGCGGCGATCTCCAGTGCCTAAACTGCTGGAAAGCCGTGCCGCGTCAGCCCGCACAAAATCCAAAATACTGCGATCCTGACGTGACTGCATGGCGCGCACTGCGGGATCGGTGGTTTCGCCATCGCCGAAAAGTCGTTCAAAGACCGCCCGGGGATTGCTTTCCAAGGGTAGGGGAGTGGTGGGCGAACTCCATGAAATTGTGTTACTGTAGGCGCAACTGTAACCGGAATCACAGCCGCCAACCATGCGGTTATCGTCAAGTCCAAGTTCAAGGGATGGCAACACCGTCTGCTTCCCGAATTCTTTGGCGGCAATTTGATCCACAGAGATACCAACGCGGATATCAGCACCTTCGGTTTTCTTCGGATGCACGCCAGTCAACCATGTGGAACCGGCACGAGCATGGTCACCAGCGCCATCGCCAAGCGAATTGCCAGTGTAATGATCCAGCCCACTCAGCACCAACATTTTTTCGCGAAACTGTTCCAACGGCTTCAGCGTCTTTGAAAACTCAAAGTCACGACCTACAGCTTTGGGAGTCCAATCCTTCATGATGATCCCGTTGGGCACATAGAGGAAAGCCATGCGCATGGGAGGGGTCAACCCAGACTTACTAGCAGCAGCGAAGGCCGGAGTCATGGCATCTAAAAAGGGTAGAGCCAGCGCCGTGCCAACACCTCGTAAAAACAGGCGTCGATCTAAAGATTTCCTGGTGATGATCATCGGGCTGGGGTTCTCCTCTGTTCGAATGGTACGCTATTCGCGATGGCCTGCGCCAAGGCTGCAAAACGGTAATCAGCGCGTGCGGTTTGTCGGCGAATATCGCGCACCGTCGGCAAATCAAAATGTTCCAAGCCTCTTCCCAAGGCATAGGTCAAAAGTTTTTCAGTCAGGCAATCCACAAATTCATCTTGCCGTTCCAACAAGATTCTCTTCAATCCAGGGGAGCCTTTGAAAGTCGCGCCGCCGGGCATTTGGCCGGAAGCATCCACTTCTGCCCCGTCTTCACTTGCGCGAAACTTACCGATGGCATCGTAATTTTCTAAAGCGAAACCTAACGGATCAAGCCGCGAATGGCACGATGCGCAAGCGGCATTGGCGCGGTGAGCTTCCAGTGCCGCACGCAAATCTTTTGCCGATTTGGCTGATGTTTCCTTCAAGGTTGGGACATCCGGTGGCGGTGGGGGTGGCGGTGCGCCCAGAACACTTTCCAGGATCCACTTGCCGCGCAGCACCGGGGAAGTACGCGTCGGATAAGACGTCACAGTAAGCACGCTGCCTTGCGTCAGAATACCGCCACGCTCGTCGCCTTGTAATCCTACACGACGGAAGTAGCTGCCCTTCACATTGGGAATTCCGTAATGCTTTGCCAGACGTTCGTTCAGAAAAGTATAATCGGCATTCAGCAATTCCAGCACGCTGCGGTCTTCACGAACAATGTAACTAAAGAATAGTTCGGTCTCTTTTTGCAAGGCCTTTTTCAGCGGCTCATCAAACTGCGGAAACTTGTCAGGATCGGGTTTCCAATCAGCGATATTCCGCAAGCGCAACCACTGGCCGGCGAAATTTTCGACCAGCGCTTTCGATTTTGGATCGGCCAACATGCGTTGTACCTGAGCTGCCAAAACGAGACGCAATTTCTTTTGTTCGGCTAAATGCAACAGTTCTTCGTCGGGAATACTGCTCCACAAGAAGAAGGAAAGTCGCGACGCGAGTTCTAAATCCGTTACCTTGTTGATCGATCCAGGCAACGCACCTGCGGGGTTTGATTCCACACGAAATAGAAAGCTTGGCGAAACCAGAATGGCTCGCAGTGCGGTTTCAATTCCAGCGTCGAAGCTACCACCATCTTTGCGGCCCACGGCCATCAACTTCATCAGCGGATCAATATCAGCAACCGTTACAGGACGCCGATACGCCCGTCGTGCCAGGGTGCTGATGATCTTCTTCGCACAAGGCGCTTCTGGTTGTCCAGCCGCTGGGCGACAAACAAACACAAGTCGCCGACTTTCCGTATCGCCAGGACCGGTGGCGTTCATCGGACCGGCAATCTGTACGTAGTCAATAAAAGTGGACGAAATTTGCGGTGCGCCCTGGCCGCGACGTCCGGCAGCAGCCACGCCCTCAGTCTTTGGAGTTTCCCGCAAGAAACCTGCACCAATCACATGCGGTCCTGCTTTTACGGCCATTTTAACTTCGTAGTTCCGCGTACCCTGGGCTTCTTCGGCTTGGTCAATTTTCACATCGAATAGCTTCACCCGCTTGCCATCCAATCGCAAATCAAGCTGGGTTGGTGGCGCGGCGGCGGAGGGGTTTCCAGTGACGCGAACTAGAATCACATATTCGGCATCGGCAGGAAAGTAACGACGCACCAGCGCTCCATCGCGCACGCTCAAGGGCAATTCATCGGCCGCATCTGCGGAGGCACCTCGGGACGGCTTGATTTTATCAATGGCTGCGGAAAGTTTTAAAGTACCCAGGGCATTGCGGCTCAACCTTCGACCAGTGGCCATGTACTTTTCCATTAACAGGGGTGAGAAGGTTAACACCTCACCAATGTTGTCGAATCCATAACCGGAATCGTCAGTGGGCAAGCTGGCGGCGTTATCCAAATCAATTGCCAGCAGGTCACGAATTGAGTTTGCGTATTCGGCACGATTTAAGCGATGAATGGAAGGTGTTCCGGGATTCGGCTTGGCCAAAGCATTGCGATCCAGTTCCGATTCCAACCAACTGACCACCGCCTTCTGTTGCGTGGCTTCCGGGTGGGGCATTCCCAACGGAGGCATTTCGCCGGTGCGCATCTTACGCAAGACTTTTTCCCAGGTGCCTGCCGTTTCGCCAACGGTAGCCGATTCCATGCCGGAAAGCGACAAATTTGCCGTCTTGTTTTTATCGTTGTGGCAACCGATGCAGTAGCGTTTCACAGTAGCATCGGTCTGCGAAGAGTCAGCCAGCGCGAACTGCGCAAGGAGTAGAATCGGAAAAAGTGTTGACAAGAAAAAACGCATTAATACTGACCAACTATTCAGGTGCACTGAAGCTAGCATATCATGATGAGTATGAAGTTCTACACTACGTTAGTACTAACGATATTAGTGATAATTCGCAGTGCGCAAGGGGCGGAATCCCGACTGATTGAGGCCGTGCAAGGTCGCGATCAGAAAGCAGTGTTGGCGTTGCTCAAAAAAGGTGAAAACGTCAACACCGCCCGGCCCGATGGTTCGACGCCATTAGCTTGGGCCGTGAATCGCGAAGATAGTGAAATTGTCGCTTCTCTGATTCGCGCCGGTGCCAATGTGAACGCTGCCGATGAAAATGGAGAAACGCCGCTTTCCCTGTCCGCTTCGTTGGGCAATCTTCCCATTTCCAAAGCACTGCTGGACGCCAACGCCGATCCGAATCGCCCCCGTTGGAGTGGCGATACACCATTAATGGGTGCCGTAAATTCCGGGAATCTTGAACTGGTTAAAATGTTGCTGGACCGCGGTGCCAAAGCGGACGTTGCCGAAACTCGCATGGGACAATCGGCGTTAATGTGGGCCATCGCCGATGGCAAGAATGACATTGCCAGCCTGTTGATCAGTCTTGGTGCTCCGGTGAATGCAAAGTCCAAGAGCGGTTATAACGCATTGCTGATGGCCGCGCAGAAAGGTGACATCAAGATGGTGAAAATGTTACTGGATCGCGATGCGGACCCCAAGTATAAGGCGCCCGACGGTAGTTCAGCGTTTCTAATTGCACTGAACGGAGGTAAAGAGGAAGTTGCCAGCCTGATGTTGAACAAAGGTGCCGACGCTAATTCCCGGGATAAGAATGGAGGCAGTCCTCTGCATGAAGCTGTCCGCCAAGGCAAGCTCGCATTAGTGAAGGATCTGATTGCTCATGGTGCCGATCTTAACGCGCGCACCGAAAAACTTACCGGACCTCAAGGTGCCTTTCGCAACTCCGGCTTGACTCCGTTTTTGACGGCCTGTGAAACCGGTAACATGGAAATGATGCGTGCTCTGATCACGCTGGGCGCAGACCCGAAAGCTTTGAACCCGGAAGGTGTGGGGCCAGTGATGCTCACTGTGGGTAGCCGCAAACTGGATGCCGTGAAAATGATGGTGGAAGAATATGGTGGCAATGTGAATGAGGAACGCAAAGGCGGTGGCAGCCCGCTGCACAACGCCACGCGATCTGGTGCCGCTGACATCATTACTTACCTGGCGGATAAGGGTGCCGATTTTACGGTGAAGGATCGCTTTGGGCGCAACCCATTGGAAGAAGCCGAATTTGAAGCACCACCTGCCACCATTGAATTGATGAAGCGATTAACGGCTGAAGCTGCGGCCAAGGTGAAGGCGAAGTAGTCAGCGCAACTCGCCACGTTTCGCCATCATTGCGATGCGTTCCCCGGCACGGTAGGCTAACGCCTGAATAGTCGCCGTTGGTTGCTGACGCCCGGATGTCACCAGACTGCTTCCATCCACAACGAACAAGTTCGGTACTTCGTGCGCCCGATTATCAGCATTCACCACTGACGTTTTTGAGTCCGTACCCATCCGGCAAGTGCCCATCAGATGAACTGAAAAGGCCACTTCTTCAACAGTGTCTGTCCAGGTTTTCTTTGCCCCAGCCGCTTCCAAAATCTCTACTTGACGATCCAATAAAAATTTCAAAGTCTTTAAATCGTCGGGATGGTTGCGGAAGGTCATACGCGTTGCCGGCAGACCCCAGGCATCTTTCACCACGTCATCAAGGTCAATCGTGTTAGACGCAACAGGCAGGCAGGTTGTATGACTGCACAACGACATGGTGCGCGTGAAGTACTCGGCTAGCTGCTTCTTAAAATCGCTGCCCCAACGCGGTACATCTTTGGGCATGCCTTCCAGTGGAAAGCTGATCGGGTACCAATCAAAGCGAGCGTCAATTCCACCGCCACCAAAAAAGCCGCGCTTCGAATCGGAGTGGTAGAAATCGTGCAAAAGGCGAGTCACCTGAATGCTTTTGTAATCGTTCAATTGTTTGTCGAATAGACCCATGGCCAGCAGGCCGGTATCCACCATCAAATTTCTACCCACCATTCCATTGTTGTTGGCCAGGCCATTAGGGAACCGTTTCGATTTCGATAGCAGCAATAAGCGCGGTGTCTCCGCACCATTTGCGCAGAGCACAACCGCCTTGGCCTTCTGACGAATTTCCTTGCCAGTGCCGTCGAAATAAATCACGCTATTAACGCGACCGCTGTTGTTTACTTCAATACTCCGCACATAGGAATTGGCGCGAATTTCACAACGTCCCGTTCTTTCCGCAACCGGAATCACAGATGCAAGGGTGCTTGATTTTGCCCGCACTTCACAACCAAAGTGCTCGCAGAATCCGCAGTGCATACAAGCTCCACGACCCTTATATGGCTGAGACAGAATTGCCACAGGTGCTGGCGCCGGATGCAATCCTAATTTCTTGGCCCCTCGATCAAAAAGTACACCGGAAGATTTAACCGGCATCGGCGGCAACGGATAGGGTTTGGACCTCCACGGGTCAAATGGGTTGGCACCTGCCAGTCCTGAAATGCCAATCTCCTGTTCAGCCTTTGTGTAGTAAGGCTCCAGTTCTGTATACTTCAGCGGCCAGTCCGCGATGGACGTTCCCTCAATTCCACCCCAGCGAGTTCGCTCTTCGAAATCCACTTCATGAAATCGCCAATAGTTCGCAGTGAAGTGGACTGTACCACCGCCCACCTGTCTGCCATAACCAACGGCAGGCTGCAGAACAGCGGGCTCGTTCGCCAATTTGCGAAACGTATTTGGCTGCTTTTTATGATTGTTGGTCAGGTATCCCTGACGCATAAACTTGATCTCGTCGTGAGTGAAATCCTTTTCCTTAAGGTATGGACCCTGTTCTAAAACCACCACGCGGAATCCGGCAGTGGATAATTCCTTGGCCATCACTCCACCTGCCGCACCGGAACCGATCACTACAAAGTCCACTTCGTCGGACGAACGAAATTGGACGCTAGGCATTGCCGCTGCCTTCTGGGGAATCGTAGAATCCGAAGGGTGGCGAAAAGTGATGCGCGTCTTCCAGCCCAATCAACTTCCAACCGACCTTGCCTTTGTTACCACCGTACGATGGATCTCCCAGAAATCCCATCACGGTGTGTTCGCGCAATGTGTTAAAAAAATCAGTTGATTCAATGCTGGCCACTAATTTTTGGCAATGCACATTACTCAGGCTGGCAATGGATTGCGAGGTCGGAAAAAGCTGCTTGCGCCTCTGCTGCGTATCGGCCATGCCAGTTTTATAGATGGCCTGCTTTTCTTTGTCAAAACCGAATAAAGCAGCGTCGATGAAAAAAATCACTCCTGCTTCTTTGGCACCAGGGGAATCATCGGAGGGAATGATTTGCGCCGCTAGCGCCTCAATTTCAGCAGCGGTAGCAGGGTCCAATAATGCGAACTTTGTTTGACCGGTGATCGGCAGAAGACTGAAAGGAATTGCCATACCGATTTGCACAAGGTGCTGGCGCCTTGAGGATGTTTGCGGGGGCATATTCGTAGAGTTTAGCAATTTATTGAACCATTGTCGTTCACCGTTCCACTTACAACCGCAAAGGTATCCGCATGAGTGTGATACCTTGTCTACTTGTCCACAAAAGACACTACAACTGCCTATGATCACATCACGCCGGCACGTCGCTGGAGCGTTGTTTGTCTGTTGAGTTTGGGTATGATCATCGCCTATATTGACCGTGCCAATCTTTCCGTAGCGGTTGCCCTTCCCGATTTCAAAAAGCAATTCAACCTGGACGATTTCCAAAAAGGGTTGCTCACCTCCTCCTTTTTCTGGTCCTATGCATTGCTTCAAATCCCAGCAGGTTTTTTGGTAGACCGCTATGGTGTGAAGTATCCTTACGCCATTGCATTCTTCTTTTGGAGCTTGATGTCCGCCGCTACAAGTTTCGTTTCCACCGCATGGCAAATCATCGGATTGCGCATGATGCTTGGCGTTGGAGAATCGCTGGTAACGCCCGCCAGCATGCGTTGGATTCGCTTCAATGTCGCCGAGCGACAACGGGGCTTGGCGGTTGGCATCTACATGGCTGGAACCAAATACGGCCCTGCCATCGGGGTGCCCCTGGCTGCTTATCTGGCAAAGGATTTTGGCTGGCAACAAATGTTTCTGATCCTCGGTTTTGGCAGCTTGCTTTGGCTGATCCCCTGGATGTTCATGGTCAAGAATGACGACAAACAATTGGAATCCGCCGCGCTGGTGCGTAGCGGTAAGCCCGCCATGGCCTTTCGTCAGGTATGGAAGACGCCGCTTATTTATGGAGTCATCATCGGTACCTTCGCATATAATTATTTCGTCTTCTTCTGCATGACCTGGCTGCCTTCCTACTTCAGGGAATATCGCAATTTTTCCTTGGAAAAAATGGGTAGCTATACGTTCTTCAGTTTTTCTGGCATGGCTACGGTGGCGATTTTGGCGGGATTCGCTGCTGACAAATTGATCGATCAGGGATGGGATCCACTCCGAGTCCGCAAGGGCTTCACCCTGGCTGGTTTGATCATAGCGTCCACAGAAATATTCGGCATTGTAGCTACCTCGCCAGAAATGTCGGCCTACATTTTTATCTTCTCGTTATCGGGGTTGGGCCTGGCCACTGCAAATTACTGGGCATTGACCCAATTGCTGATTCCTGGAGCGGCCGCTGGACGTATTGCCGGCGTTCAAAACTTTGCTTCAAACATAGCCGGTGCCATCGCTTCAGCCTTCACCGGATATTTGATCAAAGTCAGCGGCAACTACAACGCACCCATGATAGCCATCTGGCTTTTCCTGGTGGCTGGCATCACCGCCTACATTTTTATGGTTCAACGAAAATACGCACCCAAGGTACAAGACGCATGAATAAACTGATTCTACTCACAGCATTCGCCAGTTGCATCGGCACCATTCTTTCCATGCGCATGATGGGCTGGGCGCCACCGCCCACATCCCTCAAGCTGGAAAATACAAAGGTGAAAATCTCTGAAGTTACCTACAACCCCGGAGCACCTCGGGAACGGTATATCCGCCCTACCGATCAGGTAATTGTGTTCCTCGACGATTGCAAATATGAGCGTAAGGATTCCGCCACGGGCGAAAAAACGGTTCGCACTCGAAAGCCCGGTGAGGTGATCTGGCACGACAAAGGTGAGGACGCTCCAGTGTTGACCAACCTTGGCACAAAGCCTTATCGCACGCTGACCATTGAGCTGAAATAATGAGCCGATTCCAATCCGCAGCAGTCATTGGCACTGGCATGATGGGCCCAGGAATCGCCGGAACTTTGGCTTACGGTGGAGTGCAAACCACCATCCTGAGCCGCACTGCTAAAAGCGCAGCCGAAGGACTTAAAAAAGCTATTGCCCAACTGGAACTTCTGGAATCCCACGGCCTTCTTGATCCCGTCCGAGCCCAGAAGGCGAAAAACCTGCTGGCCATTTCCGATGATTTCGATTCTCTGATTCCCAACGTCGATCTGGTAGTTGAATCGGCTCCGGAAAATATGGCGTTCAAACAAGACTTGTTCGCCCGCTTAGATACGATTTCAAAGCCCACAACTGTTCTAGCTACAAACACTTCAGGGCTCAGCATTACGGCCATCGCCTCAAAATGCCAACATCAGGAACGCGCCATGACCACGCACTTCTGGAATCCACCACATCTCATGCCGCTGGTGGAAATTGTCCGTGGTGCAAACACAGATCCAGCCATTGCCGAAGAGGTGCGACAGCTACTCATTCTTTGCGGTAAAGTTCCTGTGATCGTCAAACGCGATACGCCAGGGCAACTGGGCAACCGCCTGCAAATGGCCCTTGTCCGCGAGGCCATCCACATTGTTCAGGAAGGCATTGCCAGTGTGGAGGATGTCGATTTGGCGGCCCGTACCGGCTTTGGCCTGCGCCTCCCCATGTACGGGATTTTTGAGCATCAGGATATGGTGGGCTTAGACATGTCCAAGAGCATTGTAGATTACGTAGCCACTGACCTGAATAGTGAAAAGCGCGCACCACAAATGCTGCACGATTTGGTTGCCCAAGGAAACTTAGGCGTGAAAACTGGCAAGGGATTTTACGATTGGTCCGTGAAAAGTGCCGACGCAGTGAAAGCCCGTCGTGATCAATTTATTTTGCAAGTACTGCAGTGGGGCAAGGCTACTTAAGAAAGCCACTCATGCCGGTTTGTGCGGAACTCAGAGTGTCGTTCAAAGGGTCATCCAGCGCTAAAATCTTGCGCAACTCAGGGGAAAGTCTGACGATAGTTTCCGCTCGTAAAAGTTGTTTTTGATACTGCTGCTGCGGCTTATCGAAGCGCGTGTAAAAGCCGTGCAATGCTCTACGAGGAAAGGCTGTGCGGTTGGCCGTTCCTCCATGCCACATGTGGGCATTCATAATGGCTACATCCCCCGCCTTACCGATCAATAGTTGTTCATCAACATGCGGTTTTTGCGGATTTTCAGGCAATTGAGCCAACTTGTGCGTACCGGCAACAAACCGTGTGGCCCCGTTGTCCGCCGTAAAATCATCCAGCAACCAAACAGAATTTGCCACCCAGTAACCATGTTCGTCGGCAATCGCACCAGTATCGGAATGCAGCGGTTGGGCTTCTGTAGAGTGCGGATTCGTAGAGCGGTAATTTAAGCTACTCAGCTTAAAGTTCTGACCCAGCAAGGCAGCCATGGCATCCAGTACAACGGGATGAGAGACCACTCGTTCAAATACTTCGCCCTTGTCCACCAGATTTGCCAGCCGAATGGCGCCCGGTTCTTTTTTGAATTCAGATCCAGCGTTGGAACCTTCTATTGCGAGCAGTTCTTCCGTTCGTTCCCTTAGCTCAGCAAGGAATGCGGGCTGAATCAATCCGCGCAAGATAAGGTACCCTTGATCTTGGAGTAATTGGCGGTCCGTTTCCGTCACGTTAAAAGTATACAGCATGGAGTTTTCCCGCATCCTGGTGCGTGCCACCAACTGGGTGGGCGATGCCGTAATGTGCGTCCCGGCCCTTGCTGCATTGCGCACGCGCTACCCCAAGTCTCACATTGCTGTGCTGGCTCGCCCGTGGGTTGCGGGCCTGTACGGTAAGGAACTGATTGACGAATTGATCCCTTACACCGCAGCCAAGGGTTGGAAAGAACTGGATGCTAAGCGCAGTCTGGCGTACCAACTTCGTCAGCAAAAGTTCGACGCCGCCATTCTTTTTCAAAACGCCTTTGAAGCCGCCGCACTGGTGCGCATGGCCCGAATTCCAGTGCGCATTGGATACGCCCGTGATGGCCGCAGTCTCTTGTTGACTCACGCGGTGGCGGTTCCCAAAACTGGTGAAATTCCCAATCATCAGCGCTATTACTATTTGGAGCTGTTGCGACGCGCGGGCATTCTGCAAGAGCTCCCTGAAGTGAATGAAATCAGGCTTCCTGGAATGGAAAGGCTTCGTGCAGAAGGGTTGGCCAAGTTGAAAGCACAAGGCTGGACCAGACCGTTAATTGGCGTTTCTCCAGGTGCAGCTTACGGGACTGCCAAACGATGGTTGCCAGAACGCTTTGTCCAAGCTGCAGTGGAATTGGCTGGCAAACTGAATGCTGGGGTGGGCGTTTTCGGCTCTGATGATGAACGAGACCTTTGCCAGGGAATCGCCCTGCAAATCGAAGCTGCCGGATTTCCAGCCACCAATTTTGCCGGTGCCACATCACTGGCGGAATTTGTTCAATTAGCCGCTGCAGCTAAGGTATTTTTGACCAATGATTCAGGTGCAATGCACATCGCCTCAGCGCTTGGAGTGCCTGTAATCGCAGTGTTTGGCGCAACCGATCATGTGGCAACAGGTCCAACCGGTGAACTGGCGCGAGTTGTTCGCGAACCGGTTGAATGCGCGCCTTGCCTGTTGCGAGAATGCCCTATTGATCATCGCTGCATGACTGCGGTTAGTGCCCGGCGCGTGGCTGAAGAAGCTTGGGATTTAGTGCAATTGCGTGGACAATAGAAGGAGCTCCATGTTCGATACGCGCTCCAAAATTATTTCTCCTGCGGACTTTTTGTCTTATGCCGAAGCTCACCCAGATCATATAATCGTCTGCGGATATTTTGATCCCATGTGGGCTCCTCATGCGCAACGGTTGGCGGCGCTTGCCCCCAATGGAAAGCTATTGGTGATAGTAGAGCCAATGGATTCACCGCTGCTCACCAGTCAAGCCAGGGCGGAATTAGTCGCTTCGTTTGGAGTAACTGAGCGGGTAACCATTGCCCAGGATGCTTCCCTAAGACAGTCGCTTGGCTTTCGATGCAACGATGAAAGATTGGGAGATCAGCAACGCTATCAAGACCTGGCTGCCCACGTTCGCAAACGGAATAATGTCTAAGGGCCAACGCGTTCTTGTCATTCGATTAGGAGCCATGGGTGATATCTTTCATGCCATGCCCGCCGTAGCCAGCCTGCGACGAGGGTTGCCCGATGCCCACATATCCTGGATCGTGGAATCGAAATGGAAGCCCTTGCTGGAAGGATGTCCCTTCATAAATGATGTGATCACTTTCGATAGATCCCATTTGGTTCAGTCATGGATAAAGCTTAGCGATCAGCCGTTCGATATGGCAGTAGATCTCCAAGGGCTGATAAAGTCTGGTGCTATCGCCCTTGGTTCTGGGGCTCCTAAAGTAGTTGGATACCAGCAAAACCAGTTGCGCGAAAGCTATGCTGGGCTGTTCTACACAGAATGCCACCCAACGAATTCCATTCACATGGTGGACAAACATCGCGATCTGGCAAAGGCAGTTGGTGGTGCCGATTCGCCTGCCCAGTTCTATCTGCCGCAGGGTCATCAGGAAGGTGAATTACCCGATGAGCCGTTTGTATTAAGTTGCCCTCAAGCTGGTTGGGGTGCCAAGCAGTGGCCAGCCAGTTACTATAATGAGCTTTCCATACTGATGCAAAAGGAGCTGGGGTTGAAACTGGTGTTGAATGGACCGCCAGGGTCGGACGCAACCCATCATTCTGGTTTGGCAGGTTTGATTTGGGCCACGCGACGCGCCTATGCGGTGATTGGATTGGATAGTGGACCAATGCACATGGCCGCTGCTATTGGGAAACCGGGAGTGGCTATTTTCGGACCCACCGACCCCGCTCGCAATGGACCATATGGAGGAAGCATTTCCGTGCTCCGTACATCGGATGCGCACACCACCTACCAGCGCCGCCAATCGGAAGATAATGCAATGAAAGCCATTGATCCGCGCATGGTGATTGACGAATTGAAACGATGCCTAGCAACCTATTCCCAAAATTCTACGCCGACGCAGTAGCACGCTGGCGCGTACCCAGTGGCTTTTTGTTACTGGCAGCATTTCTATGGTTTGCCAGTCCAACCTGGGAATCTATCGCCCTCGGAACTCCGCTTGCTTTGGTTGGTCTGTGGCTCAGAGGCTGGGCTGCCGGCCATTTGGAAAAAAACGAAAAGGTGGTTTCCAGTGGACCCTACAAGTACCTCAGAAATCCGCTCTATGCCGGCACGTTGTTGGTTGCTTCAGGGCTAACCTTGGCCTCTTGCCAATGGTCCTTGGCGGTATTGTTTGGGGCAGTATTTCTGGGCGTCTATTGGCCGCGTATGGAACTGGAAGATCAGCATTTGCGCAATCTTTTCGTCGACTATCCTGCTTACGCGCAGCAAGTCCCTTTATTATGGCCTCGTTGGCCAGGCCTTACTTCGCCCGGTGTATTTCAATGGTCCTTGTATCTGCGCAATGAGGAATACAATGCGTTGGGTGCGTTCTTAATTGCAAT
Organism: Acidobacteriota bacterium; assembly: GCA_025352795.1. Lineage (GTDB taxonomy): Bacteria > Acidobacteriota > Terriglobia > Bryobacterales > Bryobacteraceae > JANXSF01. Next base: position 139,033 of record JANXSF010000041.1, on the reverse strand, counting down.
GGGATTTCTTGCCTGGCGGGCAGCCACCAGGCAAGGTTTGTAACTGAACTTTAATGTCCGTTACCACCACCGAATCCACTTACTGCAATTTGATCCGTAAAATACAAGTGAGTTGCTCCACTTACGATTTCAAAAGTTTCTTCAGCTACTAGTAATGAACAGGGCGGGGCCGGAGTGGTTGTAGTCGATGCCGGTCTAGTTACTGAGATTACCGTCCGAATTACTCCGTGTGGTCCGGTTAGACCTGCACCTGAAAAAGGCAGACTGACCGCTGTTGTTTGTTGCGTGGCGATCTTAAACGTCGTGGCTACGCCGATTGTGGCTCCAGCAGCGTTCAGAAACGATACACTTCCATCACAGGATGCCACTGTTCCTGCAGTGGATGCGGTGGCGATATTGGTTAGGTAGACCCTAGCTGTTTCGGTAGTTCCCAAGCCAAGTGGCGGCAGAGATGTTACTCGAGTTGTGGCGGTGGACTGTCCTACTGCGGACAGAGCAGAAAAAGTGGCGATAGCAATTAACACCAAAGATTGTGAATGTTTCATATTTAGCCTTGTGAGTTATGTTACTTTGACGGCTCATTGAGCGTCATAGCCAGTGACGCTCCGAGTGAGTCGCACGTTGCGCCACTGTAACTGCATTTTACTCTCTTTACCAAATCTTGACTTTCATTACTTTGAACTTAGTTGTAGTTACAACCTCAGTAAGTTCTACTTCAACCCGGGAGGTGCTACCCGACGTTTGGTCGCCTGCTCAAAGGCATAACCAATCCGGATCAACGTCGGTTCACTGCATGCCATTCCAGTAAAACTGACACCCAGCGGTGCCGGTTTCGCCTCAAACCCTTCTGGATATGGGGTGCGCCCAACATTAGGAACTGTTCCGAAAGGCACCATCACCGTGGGATAGCCAGGCTTGGCAGCAATGGAAGCACCGTTACCGCCAGGGAACAGGATCGCGTCCAAGTTGTTCGCCTTCATCAACTCGTCAATGCCGTGGGTGGCACTCAGACGGATATCCTTTGCCCGATCTGCTTCATATCGCGCCTTATCCGCCACCAAATCCATTTCATCCGAAACATCCAGCAGTGATTGTCCATACTTGATGGAACCCGCCTTGGCATGGGCAGTGTTCCATTCGCGCAGCGCGGTCAATGACTTTACCGGAGCGGTGGTTCCCAGCGACTGCAACCATAAATTAAAGTCCCGCTTCATACCGTACTTGAAAACCACTGAGCAATCCTCATCTTTGCCTTTCGCTGCGATGCAGGTGCTCCAGGATGAAAAGTTGTCTGCCGGATTGGGATCCAGAATACTGGGAATATTGGCCGGGTCAACAATTACCGCCCCTTGCTGCTTCAATATCTCAATGGCCTCAGCCATGACTTGTGCACTGGCTTCATCCAAGTCTCCACGTGGCTCCTTACCGTCGGGTTGTGGAACTTTGTCGTAGAAGGATGCGCGAGGAATCCCGATTCTGGCTCCTTTCAATCCGGTCTTGATGAGGAACTTAGTATAGTCGCGGTTCGGCGGTGGCTTGCAACGATTCGTAGCCGCATCGTTCGGGTCGGGCTGCGGACTTTCAAGGGCGCCGAATAAAATAGCAGCACCTGCAACAGAGGTCGCCATTGGTCCAGGCGTATCCTGATCGGCAGTAATGGGGATCACACCGTAGCGGCTGATTCGGCCCACCGTCGGTTTAATTGCCGCCAGCATATTTTGATTCGCAGGACTAAGAATAGAGCCGGAAGTTTCTGTCCCCACATTGGCAGCCCAGAAACTTGCCGCAGTGCCAATGCCAGAACTGGATCCACCTGTTGCCAGTACAGGACGTCCATCGGAAGATTCGCGCGGGTCACGCCGTGGATCATAAGGATTGAAGCCAAATCCACCCAGACCGTTATAGTTAGTGGGCATTGGTGTGGGCGCGCCAGCCACCCAATTGGCCAGCTCTGTCATGCCGGTTTTAGCAATGATAATGGCACCGGCATCTCGCAAATTCTTTGTGATGGTGGCTTCATAAGGCGGAGTGTATCCGGCAAAGGCCAGTGCTCCGCCGGTGGTTGGCATATTGGTGGTATGAATGTTGTCTTTCAGCGCGATAGGAATGCCATGCAGCGGGCCTCTCATCTTTCCTTGCGCCCGTTCCCGATCTAACTGATCCGCTTCTTCAAGCGCCTTCGGATTAACGTGCAGCGTAGCGTTTAGCTTGTCTTCATAGGTGGCAATACGGATCAGATACTGCTCTACAAGCTGGCGGGAAGTCACGCGCTTTAGCTTCAAAGCCTCCTGCAATTGCGGAATGCTGGCTTCGTAAACAGTAAAGGTAGATGCCTTCTTGCGGGCTTGAGAGAATGCACTTGAGGCGCATAGTAACGCAAGGAATAAACACTTTGATCGCATACAAAATTGTAGCAACCTGTCACATATACATGCCGCCATTGACATCTAAAACATGTCCCGTGATGTAGCCCGCCTCTTCACTGGCCAGGAACTTCACCGCCGCCGCAATGTCCTCCGCTTTGCCCAGACGCTTCAATGGGATCTGCTCCAGCATTTTCGCCTTCAGTTCCTCACTCAACCCTGCAGTCATATCCGTTTCGATAAAACCAGGCGCTATCGCATTTACCGTGATGTTCCTGCTGGCGATTTCCCGGGCAATGGATTTCGTCAACCCGATTAATCCCGCTTTCGACGCCACATAGTTCGATTGCCCAGCGTTACCCATTTCGCCAACAACCGAGGCCATATTGATGATGCGGCCCCAGCGTTCCTTCATCATTCCCTGCATCACTGCTTGTATCGCCACAAACGCCCCAGTGAGGTTGGTTTGCAGTACGGAATTCCAATCCGCAGCTTTCATTCTTAGAGCCAGTCCGTCTTTGGTAATCGCTGCGTTGTTCACAAGAATATGGATAGGCCCCCACTCTTTTTGCGCCTCGGCCACGGCTCCCCGAATCGAATCTGGTGAGGACATATCAATCAAAACCGCTTTCGCTTCGCCTCCGGCAACCTTGATCTCAGCAGCCACCTCTTCCAGTTTGTCCAGGGAACGTGCGGCCAAGACAACACGAATGCCGGTGCGGGCTAACTCCAGTGCACAAACACGGCCAATGCCGCGGCTGGCTCCGGTAATCATTGCGGTACGGTTTATCATATTAGTTCCATCATATGGCATATAACGATTTACGCGAATTCATTGCAGCACTTGAAAAAAATGGGGAATTGCAGCGCATCCCTTTTGAGGTGGACCCTTATTTGGAGATGACGGCCTTTGCCGATAGAAGCGTCAAAACCAACGGTCCCGCGTTGCTGTTTGAAAAACCGAAAGGTTACAAAATGCCGGTCTTGGTGAACTCCATGGCCAGTATCAAACGCATGCAATTGGCTTTGCAGGTGGAAAATGTCGATCAGATTGCTGCCCGCATCACCGAATACCTGCAAATGAAGATGCCCGAAGGGATTATGGGCAAGCTGAAAATGCTTCCAATGTTGGCGGAGATGGGCAACTTTTTTCCGAAGATTGTTTCTGGCGGTCCGTGCAAGGAAGTTGTTGAGCGAGATAATTTTTCGTTGAAAGATATTCCCGTGCTTCACTGTTGGCCTGAAGATGGCGGCCCCTTCATTACTCTGCCGTTAGTGTTTTCAAAGAATCCCGAAACGGGCAAGCGAAATTGCGGTATGTATCGCATGCAGGTTTACGATGAACGAACTACTGGCATGCATTGGCAGACCCATAAACAAGGTGCCGATCACTATCGTCGATTACTGCAGGAAGGCAAACGCAAGCGCATGGATATCGCGGTGGCCATTGGCGCTGATCCGGCAGTGATGTATTCGGCGATTCTTCCCTTACCTCCGGAACTGGACGAAATGATGATCGCCGGTTTTCTGCGCGGCAAACCGGTAGAAATGGTCAAGTGTGAAACGGTGGATATTGAAGTGCCATCCAATGCCGAAATCGTCCTGGAAGGCTATGTGGAACTGGGCGAAATGCGCACAGAAGGACCATTTGGCGACCACACGGGCTTCTATTCCTTGGCCGATGAGTACCCTGTGTTTCATGTAACGTGCGTTACCCGTCGCAAAAATCCAATATACGTCACCACCGTTGTTGGGCCGCCGCCCATGGAAGACTTCTACATGGGGAAATCCATTGAACGAATTTTTCTTCCATTGATGCGCCTCAACCTGCCTGAAGTTCGCGACATTTGCATGCCCGCTGAAGGCATTTTTCACAATCTGATCATTGTTTCTATTCGCAAGTCCTACCCTGGCCAAGCTCGCAAAGTGATGCACGGAATTTGGGGTACGGGCCAAGCCATGTTCTCTAAATGTATTGTCGTGGTGGATGAAGATGTGAACGTCCAGGATTTAAGCGAAGTAGCTTGGAAAGCGCTGAACAACATTGATCCACAACGGGACACGGAATTTGTACTGGGTCCCATTGATTCTCTGGATCATTCCAGCCGTCTGCCCAACTTTGGGTCGAAGATGGGCATTGACGCAACTCGCAAATGGCCTGCCGAAGGATTCACCCGACCATGGCCCGATGTCATCAAAATGTCGCCCGAAGTGACTAAGCGGGTGGATGAAATGTGGCATCGAGCTGGATTGAAGTAAGGCCAACGTGTTAAATTGGAGAGTACGTCTTCCTCACGGTGCCCATAGCTCAGTTGGTAGAGCGCTTGATTGTGATTCAAGAAGTCATGGGTTCAAATCCCATTGGGCACCCCAATTTTCTTATATACAATTGACTCTCAATTAAGCAGCCCGTACCATTGGCGGGGTTACAATCGGGTGTATAATGAAACAAGTTAAATATTCCGGTACTCGTTTGCATCGGCTTGACATGCCCCCCACTGGCTGATAGAGTTTCCTGAATCCCCCAAGGTTCAGGACGTTGCAGGATTAAGTGTGATTGCATGAAACAGCCATATTTTATACTCGTTCTAGCGCATTCGTTACACGGTCGTCTTCGTCGGGTGCACGTTCCTTACAAAGTTCTGTACGTAACTTTGGCCTTGGCCCTGATCGGACTTTTTTCGGTGGCAGGAATTGTTACCAGCTATGTCCGGATGGCCTGGAAAGTTGGCAACTATAATACCCTTCGTCAAGAAGCTGACAGTTTGCGCAAGCGTTATCAGGATTTACAGAAATCTACAGAAACGCAGCGGGAACAGATGGCCAGCTTGCAGATACTCGCCAATGAAGTAACGCAGGCTTATGGGATCAAAGCGAAACTGGAAGGTCCAAGCAGTATCGCCAAAGAAGGCCGGTTGATTCCCACCTACGGACAAACCCTTGAAACGTACAATTCGCTCCGCACCGCCAATCTCACAAACAGTTTCAGAAAAGTAGCCCACACCTGGCAGGTAAACATCCAGCCATCCATTTGGCCCGTGGAAGGCCGCCTGGTTTCCAGCTTCGGATTTCGTTCCGATCCTTTCAACGGTGGTGACTCCTTCCATGCTGGCGTCGATCTTGAGGCTGCCTACGGAACTCCAATCAAGACCGCCGCTGATGGGGTGGTGGAACAAGCTGATTGGATGAGCACTTTCGGAAAACTGGTTATTGTGGATCACGGCAATGGCTTAAAAACCTACTACGCCCATCTTTCCAACTTCGACGTGGTACAAGGCCAGGAAGTCCGCAGAGGTCAAGTCATCGGCCGTGCAGGGAATTCAGGTCGCACTCAGGGCAACCATGTACACTATGAAGTGCATCAAGGCGGGGCCCCAGTAAACCCCTACAAATATCTTGTAAAAACTTTGGTCGTAGCGGTGGTCAAGAAAGATCTGCCGTTTTAATGTTTCGATAAGGACTTCGCCTATGCGCCCCCTACTCATCCGGTCTCTACTCGGATTGACAGCCGTAATCTTGTTGACCTCGGCGTACAGCCGGTTAAATTCTCCCAGTGTAATGTCGCACGCCGCCAGCGCGCTTTTGGCGACGCTTTCCGCCGAACAGAAAGCCATCATATCGTTTGATTTTGCCAGCGATGAACGCATGAATTGGCACTTCATTCCACGGGTACGCAAAGGTCTTCCGCTGAAGCAGATGACGCAGGAACAGCGGCTGTTGGCCCAGGCATTGTTGAACTCCGGTTTAAGCCAGCAGGGTTATATTAAGGCCACCAGCATCATGAGTCTGGAAGAAGTGCTGCGCATTCTGGAACTGGGCGTGGGCACCAATGTTCGTGATCCTGAACAATATTTCTTCTCTATCTTTGGTCAGCCAACAGAGACAGGCACCTGGGGATTCCGTGTTGAAGGGCATCATTTGGCCCAGAATTGGACCATTGTGAATGGAAAAGTGGCTGGTAGCCCCAGTTTTTACGGCACGAATCCGGCAGAAATCATGAAAGGACCACGCAAGGGTTTACGAGTTCTTGGTGCCGAGGAAGACAAGGGCAGGGAACTGTTTGTGGCTCTGACTCCGGCTCAGAGGAAAGACGCTGTGGTTAGCGAAACCGCTTACAAAGACATTTTCACTATGGCTGATCGTAAAGCAGCTCTGAAGGGTCAGCCAAATGGGCTATCAGCCTCGAAATTGAACTCCGCACAAAAGAAGCTGCTGCAGAATCTGTTGGAAGAGTACGCCTACAACATGCCCGACCAGATTGCCCAAGTTCGTCTGGAACAGATCAAGAAAGCTGGGTCACAAATCAACTTTGCCTGGGCTGGCGTAGCTGAACGCGGTGGACCGCATTACTATCGTGTGCAGGGTCCAACGTTCCTGGTGGAATACGACAACACCCAGAACAATAACAATCACGTCCATTCGGTTTGGCGCGATTACGAAGGCGACTTTGGGTTGGACTTGTTGGGTGATCACATGAAGTCCGATCACTCCGCTGCCAAATAACCAAGCTGTATACTGATGGTATGGACACTTGGACAAGAAGGTCGGTTCTAGGCCTTCTTCCTGCCCTCAGCCGAGCCGCTTCAATTGGGAAAGGTCAGGAATTGCCCTCCGATAGAGGCAAGTATCCAGACCCGGCCACCGAGTTTGAAGTTGTCCGCCTGACCAGCGCCGGATATTCCAGTTTTTTACCTGCTCCTGCGGCCCGCATTGTTTCCCGACATTCTGATTTCTACCTGTTCGCATCCAATCGCACGGGGACCTTGGAAGGTTTCCGCATGGATATCAAAAACGGCAATTGGCGGCAGCTTACACAGTGCGAATCGCTCGATCCTGATTCACTGGTTCTGTTGCCACAAGATCGGTCCATCGCCTATTTCGACCAGGAACGGTTGTGTGTGGGACCCATGTCCGTGGGCAAGGAACGGGTAGTTTACGAATCCAGCAGTGAATGGCGGCATCATCCCGGTTTGCATGTAGCTGACGATGGTATGAATGCTTTCGCGGTTGAAGTGAAAGATGGCCAATATCGACTGCGGATGATCTCATTGGGCAAGGGGTCGGCAATTACGTTGGCGGAACAACCGTTTCCCATTGAGCTGATCGGTTCCCGTCCAAAGCGGGCCAGCTTTCTCTATCGGGCTGACAATGCCATATGGTTAGTGCACCATGACGGCAAACAGAATCGCCGATTGAAGACTGCCGCAGGAAAAGTCGCCTCCGCCTACTGGTCGCCAGAAGGGGAAGCGGTGGAGTATTTGCTGATTCCAGAGGAATCGAATAAGCTGAATTCGCTGTGCGAACACACCCCGGATTCAGGTGCCGATGTGTTGATCGGGTCTACCAGTCAATTTGTGACATTTACACCAAACTCCGACGCCACTGTATTTCTGGGTGCCAGCCGGAGCAAGGCGTCTCCAGTGGTTTTATTGCTGATTCGCTATTCGAAGCGGGAACTCACTTTGTGCGAACACAAAGCGTCTGATGCGAGCCAGGTGCGGGTGAGATTCACACCGTCCAGCCAGCGTATTCTGTTCCAATCGGACATGCACGGAAAGTCGGCGATTTATTATATGGATGTGAAGAAATTAGTTGAGCTGACGGAAGAGAGTTAGGCCAAGCCGGCTTCCGTCAGCCAGCGCTTTAGCAACACCACATCCTTCTTCATAGCGTCCAAAACCTTGCTGCGATCCATGGTCAGCGTAGTGTTCCCTTTATCGGCACCACCTAACGGGTATTCGTAGTGGATCTGCACCGGACCATTGAAATTGGTCTTCGCTAGCAATGCAAAAAATTGAGGGAACTTGACCATGCCTTCGCCTAGTGGAACCCATTTGGCTTCCCAACCTTTGGGGCTCTTCATCCAAACGAAGTCCTTGATTGCCAGCCCCTTCATGCTGCCAGCGCCGGTCAGTTTTGTCGTGGCGATCCAGCCTCCCAGTCCGCCTTCAATGGTGGCATGGGCAATATCGTAATTCACTCCAATCGCTTCGTTCGACATCCCTTCAAACAGGATATGCAAATCCCAAATGGACGCGCCCAATTGCCCTGCACCAGAATGGGTATGGTAAATGCCACACATCCCCAGCTTCTGATTCAGGTCGGCCAATGCCCTGATCTTTGGTTTCCATGCGGCCAGTTGTTCTTGTGGTGCGGATGCGTCGGTGTACTTCAGTCCGCCCCAACGATAATGGCGAATGCCAAGTTTCGAACAAGCGTTCAACACCGCTTCTGCCTCAGGATTCACCTGGGAAATCTCCGTTGTCACCATGGGAACTTCCATCCCCTTGGCTCGGATCAGCTCTACCAGACGGGGCAGCTGTATCGTCACGTCTTTGGGGTCTACATGACCACCCTTGCGCACCGTCAAATCAATCCCAGCACAACCAATGTCCCGCGCTGCTTCGGCTAGTTCAGCGTCTTTCACAAATTGCAGGTGTTTGGAGAAGACGGAAATCTTCAGTGGTTTCCGTGATGCTGCGGCCAGAACTGCGGGGGCGGCTAAGAGGAGCGCACGGCGGGATATAGAAACGGGCATCAGTCGATTGTATCGAATAAAAGAAAAGGGCACCGGATGTCCGGTGCCCTTGGTTCACTTTTGAAGAAAACTGTTAGCCGACTACTTCCAGAATCAGATTCCGTTCGTCTGGTGGATTGGCAGAAATGCGGAAGGCATCTTCAATCAATTCCCCAGCGTCGTCCAGACGAGCCTCATTGGTGTAATACAAGCGGCAAAGTACGCTGCCCGGTTCCACTTTCTGGCCGACCTTCACTTCTAAAATCACGCCCACTGCAGGGTCAATTCCATCTTCCTTCTTATCTCGACCTGCGCCGATGATGGACGATGCCTGGCCAATTAGTTCGGCGTCAATCGCCGCAACATAACCGCCACGCGGGGAACTGATTTCCCGAGCGCCGGTGGCGTTGGGAAGCAGATCGAACCGGTCCAGCACTTGGGGGTTGCCGCCTTGCGCTGCAATCACTTCTTTCAACTTCCGATAGCCCGAACCGTCAACCAGCTTGGCTTGCGCCAGTTCCCGAGCTTCTTCAATGGTTGCTGTCTTTTTGCCAAGGAAAATCATGCGCGCTGCCAGTTCCAACGAAAGCCGGGTTAAATCCACTGGGCCAGCATTTTGCAGTGTCTGCGATACTTCCATCACTTCCAACGCATTGCCGATAGCATAGCCCAAAGGCTGGTTCATATCGGTGATCAGAGCCTGTACGCGCTTGTTCATGCGCCGTCCAATTCCAACCATCATCTGCGCCAGGCGTCGAGCGTCCACCTGCTTTTTCATGAACGCGCCGCTGCCCACTTTAACGTCCAGCACAACAGCGTCCAGGTCCACGGACATTTTCTTCGACATGATGGAAGAAGCGATCAGTGGAATACTTTCCACCGTTGCCGTTGCATCACGCAAAGAGTATAACTTCCCGTCAGCAGGGGCAATCTGTTGTGTTTGACCAATGAAAGCCAGACCAGTTTTTGCTAACTGGGCCTTGAATTCGTCAATGGTCAGGTTGGTTCGGAAACCGGGAATGGATTCGAGCTTGTCCAGAGTTCCACCGGTATGACCTAAGGCACGACCGGAAATCATGGGCACAATCACACCCGCTGCGGCAGCAATGGGGGCACTGATTAAGCTGGTTTTATCGCCGACGCCGCCTGTGGAATGCTTGTCAACCTTTACGCCGGGAATACCGGAAAGATCGACCTTTTCTCCGCTGGCAATGATGCAGTCGGTAAGCGAACTGACTTCGCGATCAGTCATTCCGGAAAAGAACGTAGCCATGAGAAAAGCCGACATTTGATAGTCGGGAATTTCTCCGGTTGTGTAGGCTTTCACCAGGAACGACAATTCTTCGGCGGATAACTCCTCGCCGTCGCGCTTACGGTGGATTAGATCGACGGTACGCATTATGATCTGTCAGCTTAGCAGGTTATCCCATTGAAAGTAAAGCTGGATTGCCCAAATATCCTGCTTCTTACCAGACTTACCATTACTTGTAAACACTATTGTTTGTCGGGATCGCTCATTTCGATCATGGGGTATTTTGCTTTGCCGTTGAAAATGTCAGCAAACAAGCACAACATCTGGTCGTGGATCAGCCCGTTGGTGGTCAGCAGGTGCCTTCCGTCCAAACCGGCCGGGCCGCCTTTCATACTGGTGCATTTGCCGCCCGCTTCGGCAATCAGCAGGATTCCAGCCGCCATATCCCAGGGATTGAGGCCGAATTCCCAAAAAGCATCTAGCCTACCGCAAGCAACATTGGCTAAATCAATGGCAGCCGCTCCGGCGCGTCGAACCCCATGACTTTCCAAGGCTAACTGGTAGTAAAAATGGATATTTATATTTTCCCGTCGTCTACGGCTGGGAAAGCCGGTTGCCACCAGACTATCTTCCACCCGCTTCGCTTTTGAAACATGGATGCGGTGGCCATTCAAATAAGCACCCCCGCCTTTTTCGGCAGCAAACATTTCATTGCGAGTGGGATCAAAAATCACACCGGCGATCATTTCACCGTTCTTGGCCAGCCCCAAGGTGGTGTTATAAACAGGAAAGCCATGAGCGAAATTGGTGGTGCCATCTACCGGATCCACGTACCAGCAATATTCTGACGAGTTGCGGCGCTCCCCCCCTTCTTCGCCTACAATCGAATGCGAAGGGAAGTGGGATAGCAGACGGCTGACGATCAGTTCCTCACAAGCCCGGTCTGCTTCGGTGACCAAGTCAAAGTCACCTTTCAATTCAAAAGGGATTTTACGTTCGGCAAAATTGTTGATCAACGCCCCGGATTCGCGAGCAATTTCTATAGCCGTTTCAAGATAGGAGGCCACCTATTCAGACTCCTCCGAAATGTATTTGATATCGTGCTTGTAGATAAATAAGTTGGGTTCCCCTGGCCGGGTGAGGCGGATGAAGGTGGCGTCGAAAAACTCAACCATGCCGGTCACCTCTTCATTGTTTTCCATCTTTACCCTGACCTTTTTCTTGCTGTCAGCCAAACTGCGGAGAAACTTGATTTCTTCAAGGGTGGACTCCGGTGCGCGGGTCTTGGACTTTGCCATGTGTTTTTAGGGAAGCTCTTTTACGGATTGCGCTTCGAATTCAAGCTATCCCCATAATATCCAGTGCGCGCTTCGGCGTGCAAACCCTTACGTTTCAACTTTACTTCCAAAGTGTGAAACGAGTTCTTGGTAAGCGGGACATCTTTCGGATAAAAACCCACGTAATATTGCGTTCGTAACGCCTTCAAAACGTCGGCAAACGCTGCATTCATGCGTGGGCCTACGCTTGTGTGAAACACTCTGCCCCCAGTGGAAGCGGCCATGGTGTAAAGTGCATTTTCTCCACCAAGGTTGCGACCAGATTCATTTGTGATGGGTTGGATTAAGACAGAAAATAGCGAGGCTTCCGCTTCGTGAACTTTTTTCAACGCCTCATGATAGGTGTATTTACTTGTGGTGTCACCACCATCGGTGACCACCAAAATAGCCTTTCTTCCTTCACGATCCCGCAATCGCGGAGTAGAGAGCACCAGTGCGTCATAGAATGATGTGCCTGCCTCAGATTTCATTCTGTTGAGCGATGACTTCAACTGCCGTGCATTTCGAGTGAAGCCTGAAAGTAGAGTTACTTCATCGTTGAACGAATAGAGTGATGCGAAATCTTCCCCGGTGCCTTCCTTGAAAAATTCATCAATGAAACGTTGCAGACTTTGGACCTCTATTCCTAAGTCTTTTGCAGTGGATGCGCTGATATCCATCAGAATGGTTACCGAAAGAGGTTGCGCCGTCTGGCGTTCAAACACGGCGATCTGCTGCTTTACCCCGTTGTCGAAAACCTCAAAATCTTCTTTCGCAGCGTCGTTGACTAAAGTGCCGCTTTCATCACGTACGTTGGTCAGAACACGCACCAATCGGACATCGGCGCGAAAGATTGTATCCTGCTGGGCAAGGACCAGGGCCGCTCCGGCTAGTAGCGTGAATACTATTGTTGCGCTAATACGTTGTTGTCCCATTCCCCATCCACCCAGACTTCCCCATCGGCGAAAAATTCTTTCTTCCAAATGGGTACTGTTTTTTTCAAGCGGTCAATTCCTGCACGCGTCGCATCAAACGAAGCTCCCCGATGCGGTGCCGCAGCCATTACCAGCACACTTGCTTCGCCGATTTCCAAATGACCCAAGCGGTGCACGATTGCAATCCTGGTAATGCCATGTTCGGTAGCGATTTCCTGGCCAATTTGGGCCATCAATTTTATGGCCATACTTTCGTAGCATTCATATTCTAAAAAGCGCGTGGTCCGGCCCTTGGAATTATTCCGGGTGACCCCTTCAAAGGTGCAAATAGCCCCATCCTGATCCTGCAGAATCTGGTTTCGTAATTCATCGGCATGAATCGGTTGCCGAGTGAGGGCGAAGAAGTGTCCTGCCGGTTCCAGTGTGATTTGTTTGATCCACTGGCCGGTACCTCCGCTCACAGGGGGCAAAAATGCAATCTCATCCTGGTCTTGAATATGCGTTGATAACGGGACAAATTCCTGGTTCCGAGCCAAAACTACGCTCGATTTCAGATTGGATAACGCTGGGAATTGGGTCTCGTAATGATCGAATACCTGGCTTAGAACAGTACCTTCTGGCATAGTTAACGTAGCTTCAGAAGCGCTAACAATGTCTTTGACCATCCCAAAAAAAAGAACTTTCACTTTCACAGGCTCATGGTAACAGACTGCTTGCACAGCTTCCCGGTTTCATCATTTACGGGAACCGTTCCCAAACGCGTTGGAGTGCGATACTTATAAAACCGATGAAACTGATCCCTGGTTTCCTATTTTGCATTTTGCTCTGCTCTGCAGCAGATGACTGGAAGATTCACGACCGCCGTGCCGATGAATTGCTTTTGAAAGATCACAAGATCGCCGAGGCAATTAAAGAATTCGACGTGGCCATAATGCTGGAGCCTCGCCTGGAGCCTGACCATTGGCGTCGTGGAATTGCACTGTACTATGCCAATCGTTTCGATGAGTGCAAGCGGCAATTTGAGCTGCATCAGACGATGAATCCCAGCGATGTGGAAAATGCCGTGTGGCACTATTTATGCGTTTCCAAAATATCTTCGCCAGCAGAGGCGCGTCGCATTATGATCCCCATTCCGCAGGACGACCGGGTCCCAATGATGCAGGTAGATGCCATGTTTCGTGGCACAGGCACGGTGGAAGACATGTTCAAAGCTGCCAAAAGTCCTGATTCCATGTTCTATGCAAATCTCTACGCCGGGCTCTATTACGAAGCGCAGGGGGATGCCAAAAAATCTTTGAAGTATATGGATTTGGCGGCCAATAAATATTTTGTGAATCATTATATGGGAATGGTTGCCAAGCTTCATTACAAGTTGCGTCGGAAATAGAATGCTAACGAATACTACTCGCCTGCGCGTGCGCTATGCCGAAACCGACCAGATGGGCGTTGTTTATCACGCCAATTATATTGTTTGGATGGAAGTGGGGCGTACCGAATTCTGTCGGCAAGTAGGCGTGGTGTATCGCGAACTGGAAGATAAAGAAAATCTACGGTTGGCCGTGATTGAAGCAAATTGCCGCTTCATCGCACCTGCCCGTTACGATGATGAGATTGAAGTCCACACCACCATTGCTGAAGCCAATCCTCGTATTCTGCGTTTCACCTACGACATTCGCCGACTGGCTGATAACGTAAAGTTGGCCGAAGGCTTCACCAAGCATATTTTTCTGGATACGAACATGAAGCTGGCCAAACTGCCTGCTGTCTATTTCGACAAATTCGGAATCAACGTTGTCAACAAGGTGCCCCATTGAGAGGTGGAATTGTTGGCTGCGGATTTTTTGCGCAGTTCCACACGGAAGCCTGGCAGCGCATTGCTGGAGTTCAACTGGTAGCCGCTTGCGATCTGGACTTGTCCCGTGCGCAGGCCGCCGCACCTGCTGCGTACACCGATTTGGAAAAGATGCTGGATCAGGAAAAATTGGATTTCCTGGACATCGCCACTCGTCCGGAATGGCATTTTCCAATGCTGAAAATCGCTGCACAACGGGGTATTCCGGTGATTTGTCAGAAGCCCATGGCCCCAACGTTTGCCGAATGTCTGGAGATTGTGGAGGTAGCAAGGGTCGCTGGAATCCGATTGATGATTCACGAAAATTGGCGTTGGCAGCAATGGTTTCGTGAAATTCACACCATGATTCATCGGGGGGATATTGGGCACCCCATTACTTATCATTTCCGAACTCGTCGGCGCGATGGTTTAGGTGCTGAACCCTACGCCGCGCAGCCATATTTCCGCAACTATAAACGCTTGCTGCTTTATGAAACGCTGATTCACCACATTGATACAGCACGCTTCCTGTTTGGAGATATCACACGCGTCTATGCAGAAGTGCGTCGCAACAATCCACTGATTCAAGGGGAAGATCAAGCTCTGCTGTTGACCACACACAAGAGTGAACTGCGCGGCATAATTGACGGTCACCGTTTTCTTGATTTGGCGGTGAACAGCGGTCCGCTGGGCGATGCGTTTTTCGAAGGAGATGAAGGGATGTTGTGGCTTCATCCCCTAGGCGATGTTTATCACCGCAATGCCATTGGCGAGGAGCGGCTTGCCTGGAAAAATACCGCCCATGGCGGATATCGTGGTGACAGCGTCCACGCTACCCAACAGCACTTTATAGATTGCTTACGTTCCGGCGCACCATTTGAATCGGATGCTGCAAGCTACCTCAAATCTGTGGCCGTGATGGAGGCCGGTTATCGCAGCGCGGACGAGGGAAGGGCGGTCAATATTCAGCCGTACTAGGCTCAAGCTGGTACTGACGTCGCTGTTAGTTCCATCCAAATCGGTACGAATCCCCCATTGGAACAATCGGCTCCAATGCCTATTCTGGTCTTGCGAACAACACAGACCTAAACCAGAAGCGAGACTTCAAAAAGGACTAACGCATCGGGTTTAAGTCATTCAAGTTCGTGTCAAGTTTTGTAGAGTTTTCATTTCCATTCTCATCCTCAACAGTATTTTCTTAGGCCGGGCGGCAACGCTCGGCCATTTTTTTCATAACCAGTTTAGAGATAGAATGAGGGCCTTACCATGTGGAAACCTCTGATTCTTCTTTTGTGCGTCATTGCAGCGTGCGGGCAATCGCAAGACAAACCTATACCGCCTCCGGGCATTGTCATCTCTGCCCAAGATCGGGCGGAACTTGAAAAAAATCTTGCAGAACTAACTTCAGCAACTAAGGCTGTGGCCCAGCATCCACTCTCCCCTGACGTCCAGGTGCTTGGCGATGCGGTTCGTTACGCGCTCACTTACAACGAATTTTTCAACGCCAATGAAGTACCCAAAGCTAAGGATTTGTTGAAAGCGGGCATGGCGCGGGCCAAGTCACTGGAAAAAGGTTCGGCACCGTGGTCTGCTCAAACCGGGCTGATCATGCGCGGTTATATATCGAAAATCGATGGTAGTGTGCAGCCTTACGTATTGTTGGTTCCATCGGAGTGGAGCCCCAACTCAGGCAGGAAATGGCGCTTGGATACCTGGTTTCACGGTCGTGGAGAGACGTTGAATGAGATTAACTTTCTAACCTCAAAGGTAGGCGAATTCACGCCTCCGGAAACCTTCGTTCTCTATCTGTATGGCCGCTATTGCAATGCCAACAAGTTTGCTGGTGAAGTAGATCTTTTTGAAGCATTGGCCGATGTGAAGAAGCATTACCGGATTGACGACAATCGCATTGTGATTCGTGGTTTTTCCATGGGTGGTGCTTCCGTCTGGCACTTTGCAGCACACTACCCTGGACTTTGGGCAGCCGCAGCACCGGGCGCGGGCTTCAGTGAATCAGCCGAATTCCTGCATCTTTCCCCGGCAGTGCAAGCAGAAATGCCGGACTGGGAAAAGAAGCTGTGGCGCATGTACGATGCCACCGAATATGCTGCCAATTTCTTCAACCTGCCGCTGGTGGCCTATAGCGGTGAGATTGACGGACAAAAGCAAGCTGCTGATTTGATGGCGAAATATTTGGCGAAGGAAGGGATGAACATGACGCATGTCATTGGACCTAAGACGCCCCATCGTTATCATCCAGATTCGAAGGTGGAAATTAATCGCCGCTTGGATGCCATTGCAGAGAAGGGTCGCGATGCTTACCCCAACCGCATCCGCTTTGTCACCTATACTCTTGCTTACAACAAAATGAAATGGCTCACCGTGGATGGTCTGCAACAGCATTGGGAACAGGCCAGGGTGGATGGGACCATTGTCGGCGACAAAGGGGTGGATTTGAAGACGTCCAACATCTCCGCATTGACTTTAAATTTTGGCCCTGGAGGGGCACCTTTAGATCCTACTGCGCAGCCGGAAGTGACGATTGATGGGCAAAAGCTGAAGGCCCCAAGCTTGGAAACGGACCGCTCCTGGGTGGCTCATTTCACTAAGAATGGGGATCAATGGGCTGTTGCGGACAAGGCCGGTTTAGCGGGCTTGCAGAAGCGACACAGCTTGCAGGGTCCGGTGGATGATGCCTTCCGTAATAACTTTATTTTTGTCACACCCAGCGGCTCACCCATGGCCAGCGCGGCGGTGACGGAGCGAATTACCTCTGAACAGAATCGTGCCATTAAAGAGTGGCGTCGCCAATTTCGTGGAGAAGCCAGAGTGAAGCAGGATTCGGAAATTACGGATGCAGAAATCGCCGCTTCGAACCTGGTGCTTTGGGGCGATCCGCAGAGCAACAAAATTCTGGCGCGCATTGCCGATAAACTTCCCATCAAGTGGTTGGCCACTGGTTTGGAGTTGGGCGGCAAGCAATACGATGCAGCAACGCACCTGCCAATTCTGATTTATCCCAATCCCTTGAATCCTAAAAAGTACGTGGTGTTGAATAGCGGGTTCACGTTCCGTGAATTTGATTATTTGAACAACGCGCGACAGATTTCAAAGTTGCCAGATTGGGCTGTGCTTGATGTCACCACTGCTGCCGATGGTCATCATCCAGGTAAAATTGCTGCTGGTGGTTTCTTTAACGAATCCTGGAAATGAATTGAAGGGATTTCATTCGTAACGAATGGCTTCTGTTGGATTCAACTGAGCCGCCCGGCTGGCGGGAAGCAGTCCGAAGACCACACCGACTAAAAGCGACACTCCAAAAGCAATGGCCACGGATAGGCCAGAGATGGGGATATCAATGCCCGATACCAGCGCTGCGACCCACGGGATCCCCACTCCAAACAAGATGCCAATGAAACCACCGGCGACGCTGATGATCACCGCTTCGGCTAAAAATTGGAAGAGGACCGCTTTGCGCGGTGCACCCAATGCCATGCGCAGGCCAATTTCTTTGGTGCGCTCGGTAACGGTAACCAGCATGATATTCATGATCCCAATCCCAGAAATGATCAGGGCGATGGCGCTAACCATCACCAGAACCATGGTGAGAATCATGGAAATTTGCTTAGCCGCGTCCAGGATGGCTTTCAAGCTATCGACATAATATTTGGCACCGGGACGATGGCGTGATTCCAAAATTTGCTTCACCTGAGCCATGGCACTTTCCACATCGTCAGGATCGCGAACCTGAACGTACATCGGGTCTATACGTTCTTCCGGTGAAAAATATCGTAGAACGGTGATGGGGGTTAGAATGGTTTCCGTCATGATCTCTGAAAGACCATAACTTTCCGTTTTCTCCTTGAACGTTCCAATGACGGTGAATTGCAGGCCGTGCAGCTTGATGATCTGGCCCAAAGAAGCTTGTTGACCGCCGTACATTCGGTTCGCCAGCCGCTGGGTAAGGCAGGCCACTCTGCGTCTCATAGCAACATCGTCGGCACTCATAAAGCGACCAGACAGCAACACCAAGTTTCGCACGGCGGAATAATATTCATCCGATCCGATAATGGAAATGTCCTGCTCTTTGCCTTGGATCATAATGCGATCACCGCTGCTCATGATCCCGGTGGCCGCTATAATCCGGTTACCCAAACCTTGCCGCATCGCTTCCACATCGGCGATTTTGACGTAGTCCGCATCAACCACAGATCCACCTGATCGGTTGCCAACCTGATAATAGGCGAAGATGACGTTTGAACCCAGACCACGAATCTGTTCCAGAATATAATCCCGACTGGTCATAGAAATAGTGACCACCAGGATAACGGAAGCGTTACCGATGACCAGTCCCAGCGCTGTCAAAAATGTGCGAACTTTATTCGCTTGCAGGGCGTTGAAACTGAACCGGAGTATGTCTGGGCTAAAGAAGTTCACCGTGGGCTAGGCGCCGCTTTCGGCTTGCTTCAAAAGTTTTTCAGCATCGGCACGAGACGGCAAATCAGGTGTAAGCGGGGATTGCATGTAGATTTTCAACAGTCGTTTTGCTTCATTCAAATCACGTTTAGATCGGACCAGCACGCTAGCTTGTTCAAACAACACCTTAGGATCGCTTGGGGAAATAATAGCGGCTTGCTTCAACAACGAATCTGCTTCGCGAACCCTGCCTTGGCGGAACATGAACTTCGCCAAATCAAGGATGCGACCCACCTGCCGGGGAGCAAGATCGGCAGCCCGTCGAAACTGTTGTTCAGCAGTACCGAATTCTTTACGCTTCTCAGCGATTTGGGCCAGCGCGAAATGAAATTCAGCAGAATCGTAATCTTTGATCTTGGGCAGTAATGCCGTGGCCTTATCCAAGCCGCCGCCGAGGAACCCTGGGGCCTGCAAGTAGTAATCAAAAAGATCGTTAAGCGCATCGCCATTTTTGGGGTCTAACTGGACAGCCTTTTCAAAGTTCTGACGAGCTTTGCCGGCATAGGTCGGGGCAGTGAGTGGATTTCCCGATTCGGCGCGACGGCCATAGGCGCGTCCCAGCCACAGGTAATATTCGGAATTGTTGGAATCCTGCTCGGCACCTTTGTGCAGAAAATCACATGCCTTCTTGAAATCACCCAGCATGTAATAGCTCTTACCAATCAACAGATTGGCTTTCAATGGCTTCACCGGAAGGCTGACTACTGCATCCAGGGCACCTTGGTAATCGGTGCGATTGTAGGCGTTGGTGGCTCGGGCTAATTGATCTGCGGGAGTGGAACCGGCGCTAAAAAGCAGACTTCCTGGTGCCAGAAGTAGTAAAGTGAAAAATAACTGTTGATAGAAGGAACTCATTAATATCCCTGAACTGTACTACTATTGTAATCGATATCTTTCGGATGCGTTACGGATGAGAAACGATTCGGATCTGTGCAATAGCGGTATGTATGTGTCTACGAAATCTGTTCGGCTTTGGTTTCGTAACCCAAAGTTTGTTTACGGCGTCTCATCTGCTTGAGGGGATGTAGTATCCTCGATAGGAAAGTTACTTTCCCCCCTTGGAGGATTTTTGCTATGACAGCAATGAAGAAATTGGTTGGGCTGACGGCCCTGAGCATGTTGTTTGTAGGTGGCGCACTGGCCCAAACAACTTCACTTGAGGGGGACGTTAAAGGCGACGATGGCAAGCCCCTGATTGGTGCCATGATCAAGTTGGAACGGACGGACATTAAAGGCAACTATAAGGTAAAAACAGATAAAAAAGGTCATTGGTTCCACGCTGGTCTGCCCATTGGTACCTACAATATTTCGTGCGAAGTAGATGGTGTGGTGAAGGATACCGTAAAGGGTGTTCGGTCTCGCATGGGTGACCCACTGCCTATCAATTTCGACCTGCAGAAAATGGCAAACGCGACCAAAACTCGTCAGGAAGCTGTGGCCAAAGCAGCCGAATCGGGATTGCCGCTGACCAAAGAACAATCGCGTGAAATGTCGAAAGAAGAGAAAGAAGCCATAGAAAAAGCGGTGAAAGAACGAGCTGCAGCAATGGCCAAGAACAAAGATTTGAACGACGCTTTCAACGAAGGCATGGAGACGCTGAAGAACAAGCAGTACGATGTCTCAGTGAAAGCTTTTGAGAAAGCAGCGGCTCAGGATCCCAAGCAGTTTGTTGTTTGGGCAAACATGGCTGAAGCGTACACTGGCTTGGCTACTACTTTACAAGGCGCTGAAAAAGAAGCTGCAGCCCAGAAAAGTTACGATGCTTTTTCTAAGGCAATTGAAATTAAGCCGGATGACGCTGGAACGCACAATAACTTCGCGTTAGCCTATGCCAAAGGCGGTAAGTTTCCAGAAGCAGAAGCTGAATTGGATAAGGCTGCGGCGATTGATCCTGCCGGTGCTGGTAAGTATTACTTCAACCTGGGAGCAGTGCTGACCAACACCGGGAAACTGGAACCAGCATCCAGCGCATTCAAAAAAGCCATTGATCGCGATCCCAACTATGCTGAGGCTCACTACCAATACGGCATGAGTCTGGCATCGAAATTAACCATGACTGCCGATGGGAAGAAAATTATTCCCCCTCCGGGCATGCGGGAATCGTTTGAAACTTATTTGAAGCTTTCTCCTACTGGTATTAATGCGCCTGGGGCAAAGGGAATGCTAGAGCAAATGGAAAGCAGCATTGAAACGAAATACGTCAATCCTGACGCACCTAAAAAGGGTGGGGCTACAAAAAAGAAGTAGTCTTTCAGACAGTCGGGGCGTCTACTTATTAGGCGTCCCGATTGCGTTTGTAGGAGGGTAATTAGCTATGTTTCGAGTGCTTTTCGGACTGATTGCCGCCATCTTCATGATCTCCGCATTACGAGCGGTAATCGGATCAGTTGCCCGTTTGTTCACCTCCACCGTCTTCTCCCAATCCACACCTTCCAATGGACCAACCATGCGTCCACCCACTGCCGATCCGGCGTCACAAGTGCTGAGGCGATGCGCCCAATGCGGCACATTCACACCAGAATCAACAACCAAACGTGTAGGCAAGTCTGAAGCACCCGTATATTTTTGTTCCGCAGAATGTCTGCAAAAAAGCGCCGCAAAGGCCAGCTAAGCAGCCTTTTTAATTCGGGGCCGTGTTCCTATGTCCCCTCTTTAAAAGTCGATGTGGATGTCGATAATTTCCGCCATAATAGTGAGCGGAGAAAGAATCAGCGAATGCGTTTGGAGCACCTTGCGACCGGGTTAGGCTGTCAATTGGTGGGAGATCCCACATTGGAAATCAGCGGATTGGCTGGCATGGAACAGGCCGCTTGCGGGCAACTGACATTCCTTGCCAATCCAAAATATGCATCGAAAGTGAAGCTTACAAAAGCCAGTGCGATTCTGGTGGCAGAACCTATCTTAGGGCTCTCTATCGCCTGCCTGGTGAGCGCAAATCCTTATCACGATTTTGCCAGAGCCTTGGCCATGTTCTATCAGCCACCGCAACCGACTCCGGGAATCAGCCCGCTTGCTTACGTTGATCCATCCGCCCAAATTGGTGAAGGTGCTTCCATCGGACCATTTTGCGTCGTCGGTCCGAACGTGGCCATTGGCCGCAATGCCACGCTGCATCCCAGCGTCGTGATCTATAAAGGAGCCAGGATTGGAGATGATTTTCTGGCGCATTCCCACAGCGTTGTTCGCGAATTCTGCGTGATTGGCCATCGCGTAATTTTGCAAAATAGCGTGGTGATTGGCGGTGACGGTTTTGGATTTGCCAAGACCAAACAGGGAACGCAATTTAAGATTGTGCAAAGCGGCTTTGTGGTGATTGAGGACGATGTGGAAGTTCAATCGCTTTCCGCAATTGACCGGGCTACCATGGGCGAGACTCGCGTAAAGCGTGGTGCCAAGATCGACAATCTGGTGCAGATTGGCCATGCCTCTGTTGTTGGTGAAGACAACATTATCTGTGCTCAAGTTGGTTTGGCAGGCAGCACGATTCTTGGCAATAATGTGTTGTTAGCAGGTCAGGTGGGCGTTTCAGGACACTTGACCATCAACGACAACGCCGTCATCTACGCTCAAAGTGGCATTGGTCACGATGTGGCGAAAGGCGCTGTGGTTTCCGGCTCACCTGCCTTTGACAGTCGCCAATGGCTGCGATCCATCACTGCGTTCCCCAAATTGGCTGATCTTTTGAAGACAGTGCGACAATTGGAAAAACGCATTTCAGAACTTGAGTTGAGAGAACAAAAAGAAAATGGATAACCCCCCAGAACAGCATCGTCATCCTTTGGCTTACGAGGATGATGCGTTCATGAATACGCCCAGTGCTCGATCACTGCGGATTCTTTCTGAATACTTGAAGCCGTTGAACACCTTTCGCCAGCAAAGAATCCGTGACACCATTGTGTTCTTCGGTTCTGCCAGAGTGAAGGAAGATGGTCCACTGGCCCAGTATTATCATGAGGCTCGTGAACTTTCCCGTTTGCTGACGGAATGGTGTGAGACTTTTGAAAATCCTAACCATCGCTTTGTGGTGTGCACTGGGGGTGGTCCGGGTATCATGGAGGCGGCCAATCGCGGTGCAAACGATGCCAAGGGAAAGACGGTTGGGCTGAACATCAGGCTCCCTTTTGAACAGCTTCCCAATCCTTACATCACTCCGGAATTGAGCTTTGAATTTCATTACTTTTTCATGCGTAAGTTCTGGTTTGCATACTTGGCTAAAGCGCTAGTCGTGTTCCCCGGTGGCTTTGGAACTATGGATGAACTGTTTGAGGTTTTGACACTTTCCCAAACCAAGAAACTGCACAAGAACATGATCACGATTCTTTACGGATCCAAATTCTGGAAGGAAGTTGTGAATTTTGATGCGCTGATTAAGCACGGCGTGATTAGTGCAGAGGATATGCAGTTATTTCGTTTTGTGGATAGCCCGGCGGAAGCGTTTACCGTGCTGCAGCAATTTCTGACAGAGAACTATCTTCACCCCAAAAAGCCTCTTCCCAAGCAGGAATTGGAGACGCCAGCGATTGCTGAATCTCTAAAATAGAATGATCAACGAGCCCCCCTGCTTGAAACCTAGCCCGTGGCAAATTCTTCGGCCTTTTATAGGACGACCGGAAATCGCTTTGATCGTTTCCCTAGTCTTTTGGATAGTTGTTCAATGGCTATTCCCACAAACCATCCTACGGGTTTTGTTCCAAGTGGCCGTTATTGTTCTTGCTTTGTGGGTCACCGTTCGGATCGTTAGACGGGGCTTGCGAATGATGATTTGGCGGCTACGAAACCGCCTGATTGTGGCCTACTTGTTCATGGCCGTAGTACCCATTTTACTGTTGTTCCTTGCCGCTGAAATTGGTGCTTTATTCCTTTCAGAACAAGTGGCCATTTACCTGATTTCCAATGAGTTTGACCGCCACGTTTCTCAAGTAAAATTCACCGCGCAATCGTTGATCCGCATGGAGCAGGCAGGCAGGCACGATGCCGCTTTGCGGGTGGAAGCTTCACTGGAAGATCGCTTCCCAGGCGCGGAATTTTTGCTGACCAAGGCCGATGTGCCACTTCTTCCCGCCCAACCAGAATTAGCGCATCCACCAAGAGGCTGGAAAGACGCTTCAGGATTGATTGTCAAGGATGGACACCTTTACATTTGGGCACATCAAATTTCCGACCAATTTGAAGTGACGCTGCTTACTCCCATCACGCCCAATTTCTTAGCAGCCTTGGTCCGTAATTTGGGCAAGGTGACAATTATTGGAGGAAATGGGGCGGGATCCATGATGCGCTTACACGATCAGGATTCGACCGTCAGCCCTGTGAGCAATGAAACTCCGCCTGCCATGAACAAGCTGGATTTGTTTATCAGTCATTACAAAATAATGCCCACTGCCTTGTGGGATTCTCCGCAAAAATCCACCACCGCAACGTTGGGATTGTTCAGTCATATTTCCGCAGTGTTTCGTGTCATTTTTTCAGACAAAGCAGATTTCGATGAATCCACTTTGCTGACTCTGTTTTACTCTATTTTGGCCTCTTTTCTTGTCATTCAGGTTGTTTCCATCGCCATTGGCATCTCACTTTCGCGCTTCATCACCAAAGCTGTACATGACCTGTACCAGGGCACCATGCGCGTGAAGCAAGGGGATTTTCAGTACAAGATTCCAATCAATGGAAATGATCAATTGGCTTCGCTCAGCGGATCGTTTAACGAGATGACGACGAAGGTTGAACAACTGTTGATTGTGGCCAAGCAGCAGGAGCGAATTGTTGCTGAACTGGAGATTGCCAGGGCCGTGCAGGCACAACTGTACCCCACCAAGGTTCCCGATTCCAGATGCTTTCATATTGAGGCGAAGTACAATCCCGCACTTAGCGTTTCAGGCGATTATTACGATTACCAAAATGCTGGCGATGGATTGATTGCAGTGGCGATTGGTGACGTAGCGGGAAAAGGAATTTCTGCCGCTCTTCTAATGGCCGCACTGGCATCAACTGTCCGCACCCAGCTCAGTTTCTGTCTGGAAGCGAATCATCCAATTATCTCTACATCCCAACTGGTGGGGCACCTCAACAAGCATCTTTATGCCAATACAAATCCTGAAAAATATGCCACATTTTTTCTGGGTGTTTACAACGAAGCAACTGAAGTATTGACTTATACCAACGCCGGGCATCTTCCGCCGCTGCTGATTCGCAACGGCAAAGTGGAATCGCTGGAGGTAAATGGAACTGTAGTAGGCTTGTTCCCCAAAGTTCCGTACACGGAAAGCCACTTGCCGATGTTGCCTGGCGATCTGATTATTTTCTACACCGATGGCGTGTCTGAAGCCGAAGATGCTTATGAAGAAATGTATGGCGAAGATCGGTTGGCCGATCTGGTGCTTCGCAACGCCCACTTGCCCTCATCTGAGATCCTACAGAAAATTGCTGACGCGGTTGAGCAGTGGACTTATGACCCCGCGCATCGTGATGACATGACTTTGCTGATTGTCCGGAGGAGTTGATTTTGCTTCAGTTCAATGCGTTACCGAATGAGGTTGCTAGATGAAGGTTTTGACCGCTGCGCAAATGCGAGAGGTTGATCGGCACACCATAGAACTGGGCATACCGGGCATTATTTTGATGGAAAACGCCGCTCATGCGGTGGTTCGGGAAATGGTTAAAGCTTTCGGTCCGCTCAGTTTGCATCGCATCGTTATCTATTGCGGTAAGGGAAACAACGGCGGCGATGGTCTTGCAATAGCACGTCTGCTGACAGTGAATCATAAACCTGCAGAATTGCATGTGGTTTTGGTACACCCTGAATCAGAGTTTGAAGGTGACGCTGCAACGAATGTAAAAATGTTGCAGGCTGTGGGAATTGAGCGGCATCAGCAACTCCCATTCGACGCTCGGATGTCCACTATTGTTGTGGACGCTGTGTTGGGAACCGGAATTAACGGCCCTCCGCGAGGTGCCGCGCTGGAAGCAATCCACGCGATCAACACGCAATTTCCGTTAGCGAAGGTGGTTGCGGTGGACCTTCCTTCGGGCATGCTCAGTGACGCCAGCCGGACTGATCATGAATCTGTCAGGGCAGATTTGACAGTTACTTTTACCGCTCCTAAACCATGCCATGTCCTGGCTCCCAACTGCGTCAACATTGGTGAACTTGTGGTCGTGCTCATCGGCAGTCCTGTTTCACTGCTAGCTAGAAGCAAGCTGGCGCTGAGTGAAGCATCAGACTTCGCAGCGTTATTCGCACCGCGGGCAGGCGACGCGAATAAAGGTGTTTATGGCCATGTATTGGTTGTTGGTGGCGCAGCGGGGAAATCAGGTGCTGTGCGCATGGCTGGCCTTGCGGCATTGAAGATGGGCGCAGGCCTGGTCACCGTGGCGACCGACGCGGCTGAACTCAACCCTGAATTGATGACGCACGGGCTGTGGGATTGTATGGCCGCATTGCCAGGCAAGAGCGTGCTTGCGATTGGACCTGGGCTTGGAGATTCGGCTGAAGCCGCTGCGTTGTTGGTGAAGCTGCTGGCATCGGCTAAGGTGCCTTTAGTAATTGATGCCGATGCCCTCAATCTGTTGGCAGGCATGGAATGGAGTGCCTCCCAAGCGCCTGCCGTGATGACGCCGCATCCAGGGGAGATGGGGCGGTTGTTAGGAATCTCTACGGCTGAAGTGCAAGCTGATCGGATTGGAGCAGTTGAGAAATTGGCACTGACCCGCAACGCTGTGGTTGTCTTGAAAGGGCAGCGATCATTGATTGGGACTCCCGATGGCCGCGTTTGGATCAATCCTACCGGTTCACCATCAATGGCCAAGGGAGGCAGTGGCGACGTGTTGACGGGCCTTGTGGCCGGGCTGATTGCGCAGCACCCGCAGTCGATTGAGGTGGCGATTTGTGCTGCTGTTTACCTGCATGGGTTTTGCGGGGAATTGGGAGCACAGGCACAGACTGAGCAGTGCTTGCTCGCCACTGATTTACTGGAATATCTTCCGGGAGCGATTCGTGCCGTACAGCAGGTCTGAACAGGAAACCATCGACGCTGGTCGACAATTGGTTCGGCAACTTTCAGGGAAAGCTGTTGTGTTGCTGATCGGCAACCTGGGGGCAGGGAAGACGACCTTCACCAAAGGAATGGTTGAGCAACTTGGCTTGGGTTCCGCAGACGATGTTTCCAGTCCCACCTTCACGCTGATTCATGAATACGGAAATCCACCTAAGCTTTATCATATTGACCTTTACCGATTGGAAGAACCGCATGACGTGGCATCGCTGGGTTTGGAAGAAATCTTTGACCGCAAAGCGATTGTGGTAATTGAATGGGGTGAGCGTTTTCCGGCGCTGATGCCCAAGGATCGGGTGGAGGTTCGCATTGACTATGCGGTGGAAGATGACTCCAGACTAATTTCTATTACAGGTCTTCCTTAGCCGAATACATTGCCGCGATCTCCGCCTTAAAGTTGTCCAAAACCTTGGCACGACGCACTTTCATGGTGGGTGTCATTTCGCCTGATTCAATAGTGAAGTCCCTATCCAGAACCTTGAATTTCTTAATCTGCTCATATTGCGCCAACTGCAGATTAGCTTTTTGAACTGCTTTTTTTACCTCTGCCTGCACTTGGGATGAAGCACAAATCTCAGTAGTGGATTTACCTTTCAGCCCTGGAATCACTTCAGCGGCTGCGGTGTTAATGGTGAACAGCGCTGCAACGTAGGATTGATTATCGCCCACTAAAAGCATTTGGCTGATTACCGGTTCGGTCTTGAACAGGGCCTCAAGTTTTGTCGGATAAATCTTCTTTCCATTGGAGGAAACAATCATCTCTTTTTTGCGACCGGTGATGACTGCATACCCATCTGGTTGAATTTCAGCCAAGTCGCCGGTGTGCAGCCAGCCATCACGAAACACTTGCGCGGTTGTTATCTCATCCTTGAAATATCCACTGGCCAATGCCGGGGATCGAACCAACAGTTCCCCATCTTCAGCCAGCTTCAACTCAACTCCAGTGAGAGGTTTACCAACGGTTCCCAGACGCCCTTTACCCGATGAATTCAGGCAAACAATTCCGCCTTCTGTCAACCCGTAGCCTTCCATAAGGGGCATGCCAATGGCTTCGTAAAACTCGCCAAGATCGCGGCCCAACGGGGCTGCCCCGGAAATCGCAAATCGAATACGACCGCCAAATCGTTCGCGAATTTTAGAAAAAACCAACTTGTCGGCTACGTTCCAGGATTGTTTTAGCCACGCTGGAACAGGTTTATCTTCCTGTTTGTAGCGGCTAACCTGGCTACCAACTCCAAGAGCAGCATAGAAGACCTGTCGGGCAATGGAGTTTCGTTTTTTAATTTCCGTGCGGACGCTGGCATAGATTCGCTCCCAAACTCTGGGTGGCGCCAGAAACAAAGTGGGCCTGACCGATTTGAATTCTTGCGGCATGCGGGCAAGGCTTTCAGAAAAATAAACTTGAATCCCCATTCGCAATGGCAGAAGTTCAATGCCGATTCGTTGCGCAATATGAGCCGAAGGCAAAAAGGCAAGGGCACAATCTTGCGCCACTACGCCCGGCAAAATATCAGGGCCCATGTCGACGTTTGCAATCAAGGCACGGTGCGTGTTCCACACCATTTTGGGATCCCCTGTTGCGCCTGAAGTGAGGTAGAGAATAGCGTAATCCTCGGGAGTGGATTCACCCAGAATTTGGGAGAACAATCCCACGTTTTCTGCTATTGCTGTACGTCCACGTTCACGCAAATTAGCCAGGGTCAGCACGTTGGGCGCTTCGCCTGTCAGCAGCACCCATGTGGCACTCAAATTGTTTCCACCCGCTGTTAGCAGGGTGTTGAGCAGCTTTGGATTTTCTACAAAAATTAGTTTCGCTTCACATTTCCGCAACAAACCGATTTGATCTGCAGGCGGGGAGTTCACGTATAGAGCAGCGGAGGCAGCTCCGCAAGTGATGGCCCCAAGATCGGCCAAATAGAATTCAGCTCGAGTTTCGGATCCAAGCCCAACCACATCGCCACGATGAATTCCCAAGGTTCGCAGGCCAGCGGCAATTTCGCGTACAGCTTCACGATATTCAATCCACGAGTAGGTCTGGTATTTGTGACCTGCAATGGGCTGGTGCAACGCCGGAGCGTTGCCCCATTTTTCTACTGCTTCATCCAGAAGCGAATAAATGGTGCGCAGTTCCATAAAAGCTCATGCTATCACGCCAGACACTTAAAAACGTAAAATGAAATTAATGTCTTTTGAACTTGAAATGGAAATCATGCGGCGCATCTCCGCCCAGGCGGGTGCCTTGATTCTGCGCTATGCCGAACAGGGTGTAACCGCCGAAGAAAAATCCGATGAATCCCCCGTGACCATTGCCGATAAGGAATCAGAAAAGTTGATTGTCAATGCTTTGAGCAGCGCGTTTCCTGAAGATGGCTTGCTTGGCGAAGAAGGAGCAAACAAGCCTTCAAAGAATGGACGCAAATGGATTATTGATCCGCTGGACGGCACTCGTGATTTTGTTCGTGGCAATGGATTGTGGGCTGTGCTTTTGGCCCTGGAAGTCGATGGAGAGGTGACGGCTGGTATTGCCCACTTCCCAGCATTACGCAAGACCTATACGGCCATCAAAGGTGGCGGCGCTTTTTGTAACGATCTACCCATCCGTGTTTCTGCAACGACGGATCTATCGAAAGCTGTGCTATGTGCCAACAGCTTGCAGAAGGTGAATCAATTTTCCTGGGCTAAGAATCTGGTGGAATGGATGGGACAGTTCTGGGCTGTGCGCAGCCAGGGCGGTGGTCCTGATTGCATGATGCTGATTTCTGGTCAATCCGACGCGTGGCTTGAGCCGACTTCCCAGCCTTGGGATCTGGCACCGTTGAAATTATTGATTGAAGAAGCCGGTGGAAAGTTTTTTAACATGGACGGCGGATCCAGCATTTATGCCGGCAACTGTCTGGCTTGTACACCAGCATTGGAAGCGGAAATGCGTCGCTTTTTTGTGAAGCAGAGTGAGTCGGTCACAACTCATACCTAAATTTCTTTGCTACTTGTAACGTGAGGGATTTAGGATCGTTAGACATTGCGCGGATTGTATGACCGCCTCGGCTGCGAACGATTTTTGAGTGCGGTCCGCTATTGTGGAGTCGTTAATTCCCACACAAGGATTCGCCGCCTATGTCTATCAGAAAAATTCACCTGCATTGGATGCGGGACTCAGCACAGGGAGGGTTTTCGTATCCCTTCGTCACCACCATTTCTCGTGGCCAAAGCTTGGGCAGCGCAGTGGAGATGCTGCTTGGAAGAAAACTCAAGGGCGAAACGATTGGACGTCTTAGCGAAATAGAAAGCCAGCTTCCGCTCAACCAATGCGAACTGCACCTGCCATTCATGGAACGAAAAGAATTGGCGGATGTCGATCAACTATTAACTGACACGTTGCTTGAAAAAGACACTCCACAGGTGTTTCGATTAAAACGTCAAACGATGAACTTCGAGCAGGAGTTTTTTCGTCAGTGCCTAACTTTAATGGCTCCGGCGCTTTTTCCTATTTCACAAAAGATTCCATCGTCGGTTAGCTTCACACACTCCACTGAAGCGGCAGCCGGAGCCTACTTGCCCTGGTTCCCTCAAGTAGGCGAAGGAAAGGATGGTCGCATTTGCACGCCAATGACGGTGTCTGTGACGCTTACGCAAAGCGGGGAGAGCTCATGGGAAAGTACCTATCCAGAGCGCAACCGACACTTTCTTCCTGTCTATGCTCGCGTTTCTGTAGCGATGCGAAAAGCGATGCGGTTTTGGGTTCCCTTCCTATTTTTCACAGAACGTAACCGGTATATGGACAGCTCCTTGGTATGGCCTTTGCTTGCCTGGTCTGCAACTACTTCGCCGCAGGCCAAGAACATTCGCGAATTCAGTTACGACGTTCTGGATGCCGATTCCATGGAAAAAGCGTTCCGATCATTTCGACGCAACATGCGCGGTTATCTGGAAACGATTGCTCCAGCTTTGCAGGCGATGGACATGCCTGATTTAGCGCGTCGCTATTCCCCCGGAAAAGCATATGAGGGTGCAACGTACGCAATTTATAATCGAAAAAACTTGGACTCCCTTTTCGTTGGCGAAGCAGATCTCTTCGATGTTGTGCAACGAATTTGCCTGGAACTGGCCGCTTTGCGTAAGGAAACGGACTTGACGGAAGCTCGCCGCTTACGTCGGTTTCATAAATTGGTTCGTACTTTTAGTCGAGACGTTCTCTTTCATCTAAGCCACTTTTACGCTTCACGAAATTGGGAATGCCTGGCAACAATGCTCTTGCTAGAGATCACCAATGCTCTTAGTAATGAACCACAACCCTTAGCAATGCTGGTAAATGGGCAATCTGTAACGGCAGCCCAACACAAAATTGTAGACGGGCAAGAATTGCTGGCGGCGTAACAGCGTAGAATAGCTAAAGCGCTAACTCTTAATGTTCGCGTCTCATAAGGGAACACCGCCTGGATGCGTTACCGCGATAAACATGTGATTGTTACTGGTGGACTTGGATTTATTGGATCTAATCTATCGTTGCGTTTGATGGAAGAAGGAGCGCGCGTCACCATCATTGATTCCGCCATTCCCGGTTGTGGAGGGAATCGTTTCAATCTCACACCAGCCGGCGGCCGAATCAATGTACTGGTGCGGGATGTTGGACAGGCTGAAGAGCTTCCCACATTGTTGGCCACGGCCAACGTGATCTTCAACCTGGCTGGTGAAATCAGCCATATCCACTCTATGCGGGATCCATTGAGGGATTTGAAATTGAACACTACTGCACAGCTTCATTTGCTGGAAGCCTGCGTCCGTAACGTTCCCGGCGTGCGGGTTGTCTATGCCGGAACACGGCAGATCTATGGCGTGCCACGGTATCTTCCAATGGATGAAAATCATCCCATTGACCCGGTGGATTTTAATGGTGTTCACAAAGCCGCTGCCGATCTTTACCACGGACTGTTTGCAAGGAATGGTTCGTTGGACGCCTGTGTAATCAGGCTGACCAACGTGTATGGCCCAAGAATGGCAGTAAATATTTCTGGCCAAGGATTCCTGGGTAATTTCTTTCGACGCATGTTGATTGGTGAGCCACTCGATGTTTTTGGCGATGGAACTCAACTGCGCGATCCTGTTCATGTGGATGATGTGGTGGACGCGTTTCTTGCGGCTGGCTGTGCACCCAAGCTTCATCACAGGATCTTCAATCTAGGTGGCCCAGAGCCGCTATCTTTAATGGATATCGCCAGGATAGCAGGCAACGAAGCGGGCATTGGTTTTGGTTTCAAACCGTTTCCAGCAGACCTTAAACCAATTGAAATTGGCAGCTACTATTCAAGCTCAACGCGACTGTTCGAAGAGTTTGGTTGGACTGCAAAAATCGGCTTCCGGCAGGGAGTGCAGCAGACCCTTTCCTATTTTCGGCAACACTTGAATAATTACCTTGAGCCAAGAGACTGGCCTCGCGCGCAGACTGCCCTGGCAAGCGCTTCCACTACATCGAATGAACCCGGCTGAGTTCGACTTCATCGCCACGTCCGAAGAAAAGTTTTGGTGGTACCGTGGCATGCGAAGCATTATGTTTCGCTTGTTCGACGTTATGCGTGATCAGCTCCCACCCGCCAGTTTCGTCTTAGAAGCAGGCTGTGGCACTGGCTTTTTTGCCAAGGCGATGGTTGAAAGATATGGCTGGCAGATCATCGCGGCAGACCTGGGAAGTGAAGGCTTAGCCTATGCACAATCCCTTGGTGTTGCAGATCTGCTGCAATGCAATATTTCCGATTTACCACTGCTCTCTGATTGCTTTGACGCGATAGTTTCCATGGATGTGATTGTTCATTTCCCTGAAGGTGAAGAAACCAATTCTTTAGCTGAATTATTTCGTGTACTAAAGCCTGGCGGGCATTTGTTCCTGCGAGTATCGGCACTGGATATATTGCGCAGCAAACATTCTATCTACGTTTTGGAACGGCAAAGGTTCACTCGAAACCGTCTGATTCAGGCGGTGCAAAAACAGGGATTCCAAGTGGATTGGTGTTCCTATGCGAACTCCCTGCTGTCTCCCGTAGCGTTTGTGAAATTCCGGATCGTTGAGCCTTTGACACGAAGCGAAGCCACCAGCGGGGTAAAGCCTGTCGCCCCGTGGTTAGACAACATCCTTCATGCAGCACTAAAAATCGAAGCGAATTGGTTGGGGAAACGTCGCCAATTTCCAGTAGGCCAGTCGCTGATTCTTATTGCCCGTAAGCCGTCAAAGTTCGCTGGTAGCCCCATTCCCTCCATCCCTTGAGTAGTGGAAAGTAAAGGCCTAAACGGATTGGCCTGCTGTCAATGGAAGATACTAACGCCGCATAGCTTTCCAATTGCTTGCGATATCGCTCCATTTCGTTATCGAGGAACGCATCTTTCTGTGAGCCTTCATGCCAACCAGTTTTATAATCTATGATCCACCGCGTTCCGTTTTCATCCACAAAAGAACGGTCAATTTTAATGGAACGAAGCTCGCCAGCAAACTCACCAGTCAGTTCCCATTCTGAACAAGCCTCCTGATGATTAGACAAAATCCACTTCCCTCTTTCGTCGGTGAGTGTTTGCCGAATCGCTTCCAGGCCACGAATCTGGTTTTGCTCTATCTCTGCTGCGGCGACGCCAAGCGATTGAAGTTGCCGAGCAATGTCATTGCGGTGCCGATCCAATTGAGGGCCAGTCCAACGGTCCAACCCCTCCTGCCCGACGCGCTCCAGAAAGCGATGAACCACTGTCCCCACGCTCCGTAGCGTGAATCCGCTCCAATCAAAAGTTATCTCAGTTGAAGATGGTTCGGGCTGCTGCGAATCCCATTGGATTGCTGGTGCTCTTGCCGGAATTTGCCAACCATCAACGAATCGTTCCATTCGGTTGTGAGCAGTTGGTTGCAAGCCTGTTAATAAATTGAGCTGCTTTGGTGATTGAAATTCATCCTTTACTGCCTCCCAAAGCGTCTCTAAAGCACTTCCACCCGCCTTGCCATCTTTTCCTACGGCGCCAATTAAATGCAGTTCACGCTTTGCCCGAGTTGCTGCCACATACAAAAGTCGCGCCTCTTCGTGCAAGTTACGTTTCTTTTCAACCGCCTTGACGTAACCCACAATCGCATCCTTTTCCCCACCAGCTTCTGATGCTGAAGCCACTACGACGCTGTCCGATTGATGATTCGATCTTTGCAGCCAATACAGCAGTCGACTTGCATCCGATGCCCGTTTGTTCCCTAAGCCAGGAAGAATTACCACATCAAATTCCAGCCCCTTAGCTTTGTGGATGGTCATCACTTGCAAACGCCCATCGGCGGATGGATCTGGTTTGGCATACAACTTCTCAAGACCTTTTTCAAACTCCGCCAAACTCGCGATCTCGCTACCCCGATCAAAGGAATCTAGAAATTCAAGAAAGCGATGGGCGTCCTGCCGTGCGGCTTCATCAGGCAATGTTGCTGCTCCTCCCAATGCAAGCCAGGTATCTTCCAGCCAACTGGCCAAGGGGAAACGTTTGCGGTTCTCCAATGCGTGTTCCAACACAGCATGAACGCGCTCAAGCCTTGTGCAGCGCTCAGTGTTTTTGATCAAATCCCAAACCGGAGCCTTCTTATCATTGCCAGCAATGGCTTCCAATTCTGCTAGTGTCAAACCGCACCAGGGCGCGCGAAGAATGGATAGCCACGCGACGCGATCCGCAGGAAACAGTAACGCTTTTAACAGTGCATTCAAATCTCGTACGGCGGGCCTGTCTTTCAGTAAATCCAGCTCCACAGCTTGATAGCGTTGTCCTTTGGCTTGCAGCTTACGGGTAATTTGCTTAACGTGATCCCTTGCTCGAGTCAGTATCGCGACGGTGGTGTTTTCTTCACTCAATGCCTCGCAGGCAATTTCAACAGCACGGTCCGCTTCGCCGTCTTCGTCATCACTAAAAAATGGGTGCGTATGCACTGCGGTTCCACGAAGTTTACCTTTATGCGGTTCTGATTTTGCGTACGACACTGCCCCCCAATCCCGATCTGGTTGCTTTGGAAATATCGCTGAAAAGGTGCTGTTAACCCAATCGACAATCCCTGCTTGCGACCTGAAATTTACAGTTAAAGTCAGCGGTTCCAGGGCAATGGCATCCAGACCATGCTGCCAGGCATCCAGGAAAATACCCACCTCAGCTTCACGAAATCGGTAGATGGATTGCATGGGATCACCAACCAGGAACAGGGATCGATTGTCACCTTGCGACCATCCATACATCAGTTTGGATAGAAGCTTTTTCTGAGAGAGGCTGGTGTCTTGAAATTCATCCATCAGGATATGTTCAATCCGGCCATCCAGAATGTAAGCCAAGTCCGTGGGACCTTCTTCGTTTTCCAAAGCACGCAGTGCGCGTTGCAAAAGCTCAGTGAAATCAACAGCGCCTCGCTTTGCAAAGACCTGCTGTAGTTGACCTGCGGCAAGGGTCATGGTTGTTGATAACGATTCGATGATGTTCCACTGATCATCGGTATAGTTGGGCGGCGCAGATTCCCGTGTCGCCTTAAGAGCCTCCTGCCATTGAGCCAGATGCTTGCAGTGATCAATCAGATCGAGCATGGCACTCTTTGCGGCACTTCCTGGTGGGAATCCCGCATTTTTATCCAATGATTTGCGCCAATCCCCACCCTTTGTTAAAAGCAGTTCCGCTATTCCCTGCCAGAGTGGTGCTGCTTCAACTTCTGCCGTCGGATAGCCAAGCATGTCGCGCAGATTTGCGATGGGGCTATCCGATCCAGAAAGATTAGCAGCGGCAGTGCGCGCAAGTTGGCTCAGATGCTTCTCCAACGCCTTTGGTGCTAATTGAAGAGCCCGCGCCAGGTCGTCCTCTATGGCTATGCGCAAACCTTCTTCCAACTCTGCCCTTCCATTGCTTAGGTGCTGCATCCACTGATCGCGACGACTCAGCATCTCAATCAACAACTTCTCCGCATTTCCCCAATCATTGTTCAAATAATCAAGCGTTCTTTCAACATGCTTTGCCCAGCTCTGTGTGCTATCAAGCAACGCCAATGTGTCGCGCGCCGCTTCCCGATACAATTCGGTTGCGTCCTCTACAATGGCCGGTGGGGCACCGAGTCTGGAAAGAAATGGCATTTGACGCACAAGGGTTACGCAGAATGAATCGATGGTACAAACTCGTAAGCGACCGGGATTTTGCAGGAGGTTCCATCCCCTTTCTTTATCCCGATCCAGTGCTTTGCGGGCAATGTAATACTGTTCTCTTTCTGAAGTATTGCTGGGGATTGTGTCTTCCGTCGCCCTTGTTAACGCCTTTAAAATACGACTCAACATTTCGCTGGATGCCTTGCGCGTGAATGTGATGGCCAGGATAGTCTCTGGCTTTTCAACCACTGCTAATAGGCTAAGAAATCGTCTTGTAAGCAATTCAGTTTTACCCGATCCAGCAGGTGCTTGCACAATGAACGATTTGGAAATATCCAGCGCCTGTAACCGTTGCGGTTGATCGGCAGGGCTATTCATCCACCACCTCCTGACCGCCACCTTCCGTGCGAATTCTGCAAAGAGTCGTAAGCCCACAGAAATCGCATGCACCGTCAATAGGGGATACGGCGGCATAGCCAGTTCGCAATTCATGGGCGAAACCAGTTAGCTGTTCACGCCAGATTTCCAACTGTTTCGTCCAAGGTTCCTTGGGAAACTTAACGCTACTTCCCATGCCTGTTGACCCATCGGCCAATCCTTGGAATTTCACATCGCCTGCTTTCATTTGCGCAAACGCCACGCCATTTGCTTTCTCACTTCTTACAATGGCGTAGAGCGGCAATTGCGGTTCCTCCAATCGTTCCCCTTCCCAGGTCTTTGAGTTGGGAGCAGTGCTTTTATAATCCACCACCACTTCACGACCACCGGACAATTCATCCAAGCGATCAATTCGTATGCGGATTTTCACACCATCCAACTCAATTTCCGCAGACTGCTCTGTAAGCGTCACTTCAAAGGGTTCTCGCCTTTCTTCTTTAACCAACCATTCAGTCAGCAGCTTTTGAATACGGGATTGTTCCAATGCAGCGAAGCGATTACTCATCCAAGCTTTACGATGCCGTTCTACAGCCTCATGGCTGGCATTGGAAATAGCTTCTGTGCGTTGTTGCGGAGTCAGGTTCACAAGATTTGTATGAAACTTCAATGTTCTCCAGAACACTTCCATTGCTGTATGAATCAAAGTCCCGCGCTCTGTTTGCGCCAATCCCGGCACTGGCGATTCCAAACTTCCCGCCCCTAGCCTTACGCTGGCAAAGCCTCGAAATGGGCACTGGGCAGTGTTTTTAATTAACCAAGATCCGCCAGAGAGGGCTCCAGGGGGCAGTTCAGGAGCTTTGAAATCGTCCAACAATTCCACCTCCACCAACTTCCGCTGATCCAACCAATAGTCAACGGAAGAGGCTTCCGCGGCATATGGTTTATACGTTGACAGAAAACCGCTGGGTCGTAATTCTTCTTCCCCGTCCCGCTGCGGATAGCTTGCGATTACAACAGGGGCACTGGCTTGCAGTCGCTCTAATAAATCCTTCGAAAATCGGTATTCTCTTTCTGCACTGGAATGCGGCAGTTCCAACCGAAGCTGTAATTCACGAGGTAGAAACGGTTCGGGCTGCGCTGGTGCGGGCCAGGCCCGGTCTTCCATTCCTAAAAGCCATAACGCGTCGAAACGGCTGCCTGCCGCTTGCAACCCTTCCAGAACTTGAACCGGTGCATCGGCAGTTTCCGGTTGAAACACCGTATCGGCCGCGATCCGTCGCAACCAATCCAGAGCCCTCCGGCGATCCACAATTCCTTCCGTCGATTCCAAGCTGGTGAGAATAGCAACCACTTCATTCCACCGGGCAAGAGTTTGCCGCTCTGTGCTGGACATCACCCGTTCACCAGGCCAACCGCCAACTTTTAGGAAATTGGAAAAAGTCTGTGCCCAGCCTGCAATACTCTGTTTGCGGGGAAGTGAGTTTATTTGGATTTTCAAGTCATTCAATAATTTTGAAAATAATGGACAACCCTCTGGAATCGCATCCAAGCTGACTTCCATGCCACCTCTCCGTCGTAGACGAGCCTCTAATTGTCCCCTTGCAGTGAGTTCTCTTTCTGCACCATATAAGAAAGGAGTACGAAGAAGTCCGCCCCATTCTTCTACAGATAAATCGCGTGCATCCATCAATTCAAGAATCAAAAGAGCTGCCGTAACCATGGGCCATTGCGTCAATGGAAGTCCCAATGAAATATTGAATGCTCTAGTGCCCAAAGCGTGCTCCAGAGCCCGGTCCAATTGGGCTCTTATGTCGGCAAGACCTGTTGCGATAATTCCAATGATGGCATTTGGTGTTTGGTCTAACGTTCGTCGCGCCCAACTTGCAGCCGCATTGATTTCGCTGGTTTGATCTTCAAAACCTGCACAATAATAACGATCCGTCGATTCCTGCTCTGCGTCGATTCTTTCCACTGTCGTTCCCATCTGCTTGCACTTTTCTAATACTCGCAGTTGCAGTGGTGTAAATTCATCAAAGCCAGCAAGCATCAAAAGTTTCGGCGAATGTTGAAGTCCAAGGGCTATTGCTTGTTCCTGTCCCGCTGCGGTAATCCACCCTTGTCGACGGAGTTTGAGCTGGAATCGGTTGCACCATCGCCGAAACGCTTTGCCGTCAGAATGGTTTTCGAATGAAGCATCTTCCAGTGGAACATTCCAGGTTTCAACCAAACGCAGCGC
Source organism: Acidobacteriota bacterium (assembly GCA_025352795.1). Classification (GTDB taxonomy): domain Bacteria; phylum Acidobacteriota; class Terriglobia; order Bryobacterales; family Bryobacteraceae; genus JANXSF01. Next base: position 100,571 of record JANXSF010000041.1, on the reverse strand, counting down.
CCGACTGGCGGCTTTGGCCGTGGCGGGAAGGTCCAGCAATTCAACGCCATCTTCAGCAATAGCCTGCTGCCAAAGCGACGCTTCCTGATGAACATTCAAAACCACTTCAGGGGCAAACGAACGTTGGTGCAATCGGTTGATCCAAATGGACCATGGGAAAATTTCCGCTGTTGGCCAAACCAAGCGACCCTCATTGCGCTGACAATCATCGAATTCCATTCGATGGCTTCGGGCTAGTCGTGAGTTTGCCGTTACCAGGGTTGCACCCGTTTGTAAGGCCTGCCAATAGAATTTCGACATGAAATTCCATTGTACGGAACGATATACTAAATAACCGATGAAACATATTTTACTGATCCTCACACTGATTGCCACTATGACAACATTTGCAAAAACCCCTGCCCCTTCACCCTCCCTGCGCAAAGATGGAATGTTCTACGAAATGCGCACCTACTATGCTGCTCCTGGCAAGTTGGAAGAATTGCACAAACGCTTTCGGGACCATACCATTGCTTTGTTTAAGAAACATGGCATGGAAATTGTTGGTTTCTGGGGCCCCATGGACAAAGAAGATGGTTCCGATGGAAAGCTGATTTATGTGTTGGGCTATCCCAGCAAAGAGGCTCGCGATTCCTCCTGGAAGGCGTTTCAAGCGGATGAGGCTTGGGTGAAAGCCAGAACTGCTTCGGAAGTGAACGGTAAATTGGTTGACAAAGTGGAAGCCGTTTTCATGAAGTCAACCGATTACGCGGGGCACAAGTAGGAATGGCCGATTCAACATTTCAAGGGTTTATTGTTCGGGAAGGCGCTGATGGAAAACCCGTCGGCGCCATTGAAAAAGTGTCGATCACCGATCTCCCAGCCGGGGAGGTCACCATTGCTGTTGCCTATTCCACTCTCAATTATAAAGATGGTTTAGCCGTCACCGGGGCACCGGGTGTGATCCGTAATTTCCCGCTGGTGCCGGGTATTGATTTTGCCGGTACGGTGGTGGAATCGCAATCCGAGGACTACGCAGTGGGCGATCAGGTGTTGGCCACCGGTTGGGGCCTTGGTGAAAAGCACTGGGGTGGATTGGCGCAAATGGCGCGTGTACCCGCAAGTTTTCTGGTGAAGCTTCCCACAGGTATTCACCTAAAGCGATCTATGGCCATTGGCACAGCGGGCTTCACGGCCATGCAATGTGTGATTGCATTGGAACGTCATGGACTCGTTCCCTCATCGAAAGATGTTGCAGTAACTGGCGCGGTTGGTGGCGTGGGATCCATAGCCGTTGCTGTGTTGGCAAAACTGGGATACAACGTGGTGGCATCTACGGGCCGCGCCGGGGAACACAATTATCTGTACTCGTTGGGGGCAGGTTCAGTAATCGACCGCAGTTTATTAGCGACACCTTCTGGTCGGCCGATGGATGCGGAAAGATGGGCGGGTGCAGTGGATACCGTAGGCGGGGAAACGCTGGCAGGCTTGATCCGCACCATGTGTTCCAACGCATCTATCGCAGCTTGCGGAGTGGCAGGCGGACCGACTCTTCCTACAACGGTGTTCCCATTTATACTTCGTGGCGTGAACCTGTTGGGGATCAATTCGGTTTTGGTTCCGTACGGTGAGCGAGTAGAGATTTGGCGGCGGTTAGCGTTGGATTTACCAATGGATAAGTTGGATGCCATGACTACTGAAGCTGGGCTCGCTGATCTGCCAGAACTTGGACGGTTAATTTTGAAAGGCCAATTAAGAGGGCGAACCGTAATCAAGCTTTAATTTGAAGTTCACGTGGCCCAAGCACCATGTATGTGACCAGGGCCACGCCTGCATGCTTGTTTTTGTCGTCGTGAATATCAACACTGCCCACACAAATCTGTTTGCCAATGCGAACCAACCTTGCCCTAGCAGTTACTTTCTTTCCCCACACTGGTCGAAAATAATTCACTTTCAATTCAATGGTGCTGACCATCAAGGTGCCCGCAAAGTGGCGCACCAGTGCCAATCCAACTGCTGCGTCGGCCATGGATGCCGTTACTCCACCGTGCAGCACCTGGGCAACGTTGCGGAATTCATCACGCAAATTTAGAGCGATGGTCAGCCCATCGGAGTGCACTTTGATTACTTCAATACCCAAATGCGTATTGAAGGGCATGTGTTTCGTGAACTCCTGAATTTCCTGAAGGTTAAATTTTCGTGGCATTATTTTTTCTTCGGTGGGTATTTTTGAAACGCCTTCAAAATCACGTTGGGCAATCGTTTTTCCAGCTTGGCTGAATCTTCCTGATGATCCACGCAGACTGCTCGCCAGGCCAACTCTTTGGTTGCGCTGTTTTTGATGTCAATCACCAGAGTATCCTTCGCATCCACATAGACCCGTTTTCGGCCCCCCCACATTTCGGTCTACGACTCGTCCTCTAGGCCTTACTGTGGTTACGCGTTGCCCTGGTGATCGAACGGTCTGTTTCTCTGTCCCATCACCCAGTCGAAAAGTTACGGTTAAATCTCCTTTCGATTCTACTTCCGATAATCCTTTCGCTCTCAGTTGTTCAGCGATCCCATTGCGAAGGTGTTTCTCAACCAATTCATTGTTGAGCATGGGATTTTTGGCGTTGATCTTTCCTTCGCGAATGGTGAAAGTTTTGAATTGCTTAAAGTCTAAAGCATTGTCGAATTCAGTGTCGATTTTTTGTGCACACAAAGTGCCGACAAACAGGGCGGACAAAAGCACGTAACGCATCACCCAAGTATAAACCTCGAGTATAAACTGCGATAGCATAAGGTCATCCGCTTGAGTTTGTTTGGAGGAGCCATGTTTCGATTGGACGCAGATCGTCCCGTAGAGTTTTGCGATGGATCAAGGCGTCGCGATTTTTTGCATGCGGGCACGCTTTCCACGCTTGGCCTAGGGCTTACGCAGATGTTTGATCTGAAGGCTGCAGGTGCCACCGATCCAACTAAGTCCGACGTAAATTGTATTCTGCTAATGCTGATTGGCGGCCCGTCTCAACTGGACACTTGGGACATGAAGCCCAACGCTCCTATTGAAATTCGTGGACCATACAAGCCGATCAAGACCAACGTTGCAGGGATTGAAATTTCTGAAAACTTTCCACGCATGGCAAAACATGCTGACAAGTTTTCGTTGATCCGTTCGGTGTATCACACGGCGGCTGCGGTGCATGATACTGGCCATCAGATGATGCAAACTGGCCGCTTGTTTACGGGCGGCATTGAGCATCCGCACTACGGCTGCGTGTTGTCGAAACTGAAAGGTCCAAAGGGCGATGTGCCACCCCACATGCTTTTGCCTCGTCCAATTGGGGCTACTGGCGGCAACATGCCTCATGGGCAGAACGCTGGATATCTAGGAAAAAGTTTTGATCCGTTTGTGTTGAATGCAGATCCATCCGATCCCAATTTCCGAGTGCCTGATTTGCTGCCGCCAGATTACTTAACTGCGTTTCGAACAGACAGGCGGCGCGATTGGCGATCCATGGTGGATAAGGCAGTCAACCGATTTGAGACATCGCAAGACGCGCGCTTGCTGGATTCCACATTTCAACAAGCCTACACTCTGATGTCTTCTGAAAAAGCTCGCGCAGCGTTTGAACTGCATCGCGAACCGGAAAAGATCCGCGAAAAGTATGGACTCAATCGCTTTGGGCAAAGCTGTTTGTTGGCTCGTAGAATGATTGAAGCTGGAGTACGATTCGTCACCATCAACATGTTTGAAACAGTGTTCGACGAAATTACTTGGGACATTCATGGGTCTAAGCCGTTCAGCCCTATCTCCTGTTATCGTGACCTGGTTGGCCCCATTTTCGACATGGCTTACAGCTCTTTACTGGAAGATTTGAAGGACCGAGGATTGCTCTCAAACACAATGGTGGTGGGCTTTGGTGAATTCGGAAGGACACCCAAAGTGAACCCTGCAGGCGGTCGCGATCATTGGCCGCAGTGCTGGACTGTTTTGATGGGTGGGGGTCCACTCAAAGGCGGGACCATCGTCGGATCTTCTGATGAAATTGGAGCCATGCCCAGGGACCGCCCAGTCACTCCAGGCGAAATTGCCGCAACAGTTTATAAAGGCCTGGGCATTGATCACCACACAGAGTTGCCTGGGGCACAAGGTCGTCCCATTCCTTTGGTTGACCGCGGTATAGAGCCAATTCAAGAGTTATTCGCATAAGCCGATGAAACATTTCCTTTGCATTTTGTTAGTGGTCCCTTCGCTCGCAGTTGCTGCCGCGGGCAGTCGTAATTTGAACATTCTTCCAGCATCGGTAGAGTTAGCAACGAGTGAATCCCGTCAGCAATTGTTGGCAGAACTAAGCACTGGATCTGTTGTGGAAGATTGGACCCGATCCGTAAGCTGGTCCAGTTCCGCACCAGGTATTGCCACGGTGGATGCAAATGGCCGCGTCTCTCCGATAAGCGATGGCGAAGCAATCATGAAGGCGACGAAAGATGGTTTAAGTGCCACGGTGAAAGTGACCGTTCGCAATTACAAAACGCCATTTCAATGGAGCTTTCGCAACCACGTGATTCCGGTGATGACAAAGACTGGTTGCAACCAAGGCGCTTGCCATGGAGCACTGTCGGGTAAGAACGGATTCAAGCTGTCGTTACGCGGCTATGATCCCGAACTGGACTGGGATTCGTTGACGCGACAAAGTGTAGGTCGCAGGGTCAGCGTTGCAGATCCTGCGCACTCTTTACTTTTATTGAAGCCGACGTTCGCCATTTCACATATGGGCGGTTTACGATTCAAAACAGATTCGCTCGAATACCGCGTTCTGGCAGAGTGGATTGCAGCGGGAGCTCCTGCCCCGAAGCAGAACGAAGCGGACGTTACAAGATTGGAAGTGTTCCCACCAACAGCTATATTGGCACCTGGGGCATCTCAACAACTCGTCGTTCGTGCGAAATATTCCGACGGTAGAACAGAAGACGTCACCAATTGGGTGAAGTACAATTCCAACAACGAAGGGGTAGCTACGGTTGACGATTCCGGTCTGGTGAAAATGAACGGACGCGGTGAAGCACCAATCACACTCTACTACCAAAGCAAGGTTTTATATGCCACTGTGACGGTTCCGTTTGAGAAAGAAGTAACTACCGCAGATTTCAAAAACTTTGAACGAAAGAACTTCATTGATGAACTCGCCGTAGCCAAATGGAAGAGCTTGAATCTACTTCCATCGGCCAAGGCATCGGATGAAATCTTCCTTCGTCGTGCCTATTTAGATGCAGCCGGAATACTGCCCACGGCTGAAGAAGTCGAAAACTTTTTGGCTGACAAGTCCCTGGACAAACGCGAAAAAGCGATTGATCAACTGTTAGAGCGCGATGAGTTTGTGGATTACTGGGCATACAAGTGGTCTGATTTATTCCTTGTCTCCAGCCGCAAGTTGCCCACCAAAACCATGTGGTCATTCTATAACTGGATTCGCGATTCAGTAAAGGTTAACAAGCCTTGGGACCAAGTGGCTCGTGACATTTTTACATCCACTGGCAGCAATCGCGCGAATGGTGCGTTGAACTATTTCGTCATTCATAAAGACCCCATTGAGTTGAGCGAAAATGTGACGCAGGCCTTCCTGGGGCAAAGGTTGACCTGTGCCCGCTGCCATAATCATCCTTTGGAAAAATGGACGCAGAAGCAGTATTACCAGTTGGCTAACGTGTTTTCCCGCATTGGAGTGAAGAATGGAAATCAGGCTGGCGAACAGATTGTTTTTGTGAAAACTTCTGGCGACATAAGTCACCCCCGTCTTCTGCGCCCCCTTGAGCCTGCCCCTCTTGACGGTGAACCAATGGCGCTGTCATCCACCGACGACCGGCGAATTGGCTTTGTCAATTGGTTGACCGATCCAAAAAATCCATTCTTCGCGCGGTCCCTTGTAAATCGCGTTTGGGGGAACTTCATGGGGCGAGGGCTGGTGCATCCGGTGGATGATGTGCGCGCTACGAATCCGGCATCGAATGAGGAACTGTTAAGCGCGGTAACTGCTGATTTCGTCAAGAATAAATTCGATGTGAAGAAGCTGGTGCGGACCATCATGAATTCCGGAATTTACCAGCTTTCAAGTGATGCAAATGCAACCAACCAGAACGATAACACTTACTATTCGAAGTACATCATCAAGCGGTTACCGGCTGAAGTGTTGCTGGATTCTATGAGTCAGGTCACCGGTGTTCCCACGGTATTCAGCGGTTTTGCCCCCGGCACCAGAGCGATACAACTTCCCGATGTTCGCGTGCAAAACCAGTTCCTGACCAGCTTCGGCAGACCCGAACGAGTGATCTGCGATGCGGCGGAACGGTCCAGCGATCCAAGCATTGCCCAAGCGCTGCATGTCATCAATGGCGATACCTTGAATAAGAAATTAAGCGCCGCCGATGGGTATGTTGCACTGCTGTTGAAGCTTGGACTGAGTAATCGCAAGATTCTGGATCACATGTTTTTATCGGCCTATTCGCGTTATCCACGGCCTGAAGAAGCTACTCAGATCTTGGGGATGTTGGGCAAAGCCCGGGAAGGGAAGTTGACGCGTGACGTTCAAAATGAACATCGTCAACAGGCACTGGAAGACATGATGTGGTCTTTACTCACAAGTAAAGAGTTCTTGTTCAACTACTGATGCGCATTCTAATTGCAGTTTCGATCGCGCTCTTTGCGACGGTTTCAGCAGCCGACTTCACGCGCGACGTTTTGCCTATTTTTCGAGAAAACTGCAACGGTTGCCATGCCAAGGGTGTGTCTATGGGCACGCTAGATTTAGATGGCATTGAGGGCGTGATGCGTGGCGGCAATCATGGCCCAATTGTTGTGCCCGGTAAGAGTAGCAAAAGTCGGTTGTACTTGATGACATCGGGAAAGTTGCAGCCGTTCATGCCGATGGGTGGCAAGACATTAGCCGCTGGCGATCTGGAAACGATTCGTAAATGGATTGACGATGGTGCGGTTGCGCCCAAGCAGGGGGAGCTTTCGACAGTAAAGATCGGACCAGCGATTCCAAATATTGTGCCGCGTGTTGCCGTAAAATCCAACATATATTCCCTAGCTTGGCGTGGCGATGGTCAAGTGCTTGCGATTGGTGGGTACCGTGAAATCCGCTTAGTCGATGGGCAAGGCAAACTGCTAAACAAGTTGGCTGGCTTTGTGGAAGCAGTCCGGGCCGTGGCCTTTTCACCAGATGGAAAGTTGCTGCTTGGTGCCGGTGGACTTCCAGCGCGAAAGGGTGAATTGAAAATTTGGAACGTGGCTTCTGGTAAAGAGATCGCCCATAGTAACGGGCATACTGATGCTATCTACGCAGCTTGCTTTTCGCCCGATGGCAAGTGGATTGTAACCGCAAGTTACGACAAGTTAATTAAGATTTGGGACGTTGCCGAAGCGAAAGAAGTGAAGACGCTGAAGGAACATATTGATGCTGTTTACGCCCTGGCATTCACTCCCGATAGTTCACGTTTGATCAGCGGTGCCGCTGACAGAACGGTGAAGGTTTGGAACCTCACCACTGGTGAAAGGCTCTTCACCATGAGCGAAGCAACTGACGGCATCAACGCAATCGCCATGAATCCAACAGGGAAATTGGTTGCTGGTGCGGGGCAGGATAAATCAATCCGACTATGGACTCTGGCTGATCGCGGTGCAACGCTGTTAAACAGTCTCATCGCACATGAAGATTCCATTTTGCGCATTGCCTGGTCGCCTGATGGAAAGTATTTGGTATCCACCAGCGCTGACAAAGTCATCAAGGTTTTTCTGGCCGAAGATTTGAAAGAAGTGGCGGCCTATCCAGGCCAATCGGATTGGGTAAATGGTCTTGTATTTTCGCCAGATAGTTCGCGATTCGCAGCCGCCCGTTTTGATGGAAGTCTACAGTTTTACGCCGTACCGAGGTAGCACAATGAAGAAATGTATTTTCGCAGTTGTAATCCTAACTTGCATTGCAATGGGTCAGACAGGCCAGCGCACAACGCCGCCCACCATTCGCGACATCTCACCCCGAGGCATGGCCCGAGGCACAACAGTTGAGCTTACGATTGAAGGTTTTAATCTTGCCAAGGCCAGTAAGATTTTCTTTAATCAACCAGGCGTCACAGGCCGCGTCGTCAGAGTGAAAGAACTGCCGGATTTACCAGACATCAGGCTGGGTTCCAATGGCACTGTAACCACTGTCGATCTTGGTCCATTGCCGCAACGCAATCAGGTAACAGTGGAACTGGAAATTGCAGCGGAGGCTGAAATCGGTGAGGTCTCCTTCCGATTGCAAACTCCGCAAGGCACATCTCCTGAAGGTACTTTTCTAGTAGAGCCATACTTTGGTGAAAGCCCAGACAAAGAACCCAACGATACGTTAGAAGGTGCATTTGAAGTCTTCCTTCCAAGCATTCTGACCGGAGCAATTTCAAAGCCCGGCGATGTAGATCATTTCAAGTTGAATGTGAAGGCTGGCCAAAAGTTGGTGTTCGATAACGGAGGAATGCAGATTGGATCTTCACTGCAACCAGTGGTGGCCATTCTGGATAAAGACGGGAACACCCTTGCCGAGTATGGTTATGACGGTGGTCGCAGTGCCAATCAGTTTTCACATACATTCAAACAAGCCGGGATTCACTACGTTCGTATCAGCGATTACGAACGCAGCGGACGTGCAGGGAACACTTATCGTTTCAAGGTGGGTGAATTCGGATTGGCCACGAGAGTTTTTCCTCTTGGGCTGCGAAGAGGGTCCGAATCGGAAGTTGCAATATCTGGTTACCACTTGGAGAATTCTTCACTAAAGGTAAAAGGCGAGCCGACAATTGCAGGTGAAGATACTTTGATGATTCGCCCGAGCTCGATGGATGGGCACGCATTTAATGAAGTGAAACTCGCACTGGGTGATGATCCTGAAGTTCGCTCATCAGCGAATAATTTAACCGTGACTACTGCTCAAAAAGTGCAATGGCCTGTCACTATAAACGGCGCGATTGGCACCAAGGATGTTCATGGGCACTATTACCGCTTCGCAGCCAAAAAAGGGCAGGCGCTTGTAATTGACGTGAATGCTAAGCGGTTGGGATCGGAACTGGATTCGGAAATTGAAGTTTTAGATGCCAAGGGTCGGCCGATTGAACAGATGGTGGTGAGGCCGATTGTGGAAACAAACATGGTGCTTCGGGATCATGATTCGGCCATGCCAGGGATACGCATTCAAAGTTGGACAGGTATGGGGGTGGGCGATTATATGCAAGCGGGCAGGGAAGTGTTGCGCATTGAAGCGCTGCCCCGGGGGCCTGATGACGATATGCGATTTGAAAACTTTGGTGGTCAGCGGTTGACATTTTTCAACACCAGTTCCGAAGCACATGCAATTGACAAGGCGATTTATAAAGTTCAAATTCACCCGGCGGGAGCGCAGTTCACGCCTAACGGTTTGCCTATGACACGCCTGTATTATAAAAATGATGACGGCGGACCGGCCTACGGAAAAGATTCCCGACTGGACTTTACTGTTCCCGAAGATGGCGAATACATTGTGCGTATTAGCGACGTTCGAGGGCAGGGTGGTTTGGACTACGGCTATCGTTTGGGTATCAGGGAACCACGGCCAGATTACCGCTTGGCTGTGAATCCACGGAACCCCAACGTGCCCGCGGGCGGGTCAATTCCATTGACGATTACCGCTTTGCGTTTAGGCGATTTCCAAGGTCCGATTAATGTGCAACTTTTGGGATTGCCCAAAGGATTGAAAGCGACCAAGGGGACAGTGGGAGCGGGTCAAACTACGGCGACGATTCTGGTGAGTGCAGACGTGCAGGCAAATCTTGATACGGCAACACCACTGAAAGTTGTGGGCACCGCGATGGCTGGCAGCAAGCAGGTGACCCATTTAGCCAGTAACGAAGACCGATTGAAGCTGATTTCGATTAGTGAAAAAGCCGACGTCACCATAGAAGCGCGGACCAAAGAAGTCACTCTGGAGCCAGGCGGCACGGCTGAGATCAAAGTTAAAATTACTCGTCAAAATGGATTCGGTGGTCGTGTTCCTGTTCAGGTATTGAACCTCCCTCCGCGAGTTCGCGTGATGGATGTAGGGCTCAACGGAGTGCTGCTGAACGAAGACGAAACGGAACGAAGTTTTACCTTGGAGGCTTTAGATTCCGCACAGCCAGTGGAGCAACTCATTTACTTGGCCGGGCAAATAGAAACGCGATCCAACCAACAAAATCTGCATGCCAGTTGGGAGCCAGTGCTGGTGAAAGTGAAAGCGCGCACCGTAGTTAGCGCCCGTTAGTTGCTACTAATAAAAGCTCACGTCATCCACTTCTAACCAGGATTCTTCGCCTTCAGGTCGACGCACTTCAAAGCTGACCATTGTTGCATCCAAACCCGTCCAGAGTGCCTTTGATTCTAACTGCGTGAATAGAATGTGTATGGGAGTCCATTTAGCAGAGGCCGTGAACTTACGTTCAAATCGACCCATGCGAGTGGTAATGATGAAACGATATTCCCCGTCGCCTCGCGCAGAAAATGTTACTCCTCGGAACTTAGTTACGTTCGATGGTTCAATCGCTCCGGGAGTGAGCGGCAGGTCCAATCGGACATACGGCATCTGGCTTTCGGTCATCTTGGAAAGAACAGTCATCGCATGATTCCCAGGTGCTCTCAGCGTTCTCTCAAACATTATCAATGCATGGTCGTGACCAGCGTCGGTTGAATTGATCCGTAGGGTGCCGATACTGGTTCTGGCGTCAGCTCGTTCGAAATTGTCGATCTGTTTTTGTGCCATTCGCGCAGGGATCGCGGTGATGTTGGTGTCGGCAATGTCGGCAGCCAACTGCGTGCGATTCACTTCAACACCACTCTTGAACACCCGCACAACCGTATCGAAGTTTTCAGGATTTTCAAAAGGGTTCTTATCGAAGACTACAAGATCAGCAAGTTTGCCAGGTTCAATTGTGCCGCGCTCACGGTCCACGTTCAGCAGTTTCGCAGCAATCGAAGTGGCCCCTTGAATCACAGAAAGAGTGGGGACCCCAGCGGCAACCAATAATTTTAATTCGCGCAAAGTTGCCCAACCATGATAGGTTCCCGTCACCCCGGCATCAGTCCCCACGCCGATAGGCACACCTGCTTGGAACAGTGTCGCGACGTTCGCCTGCATAGTCTTCCATCGAACGGCGCGCGATGCTGAGATCACGGCAGATCGATTCTGTTTCCGCAGTAACTCTTTTGACGAGCCATCCAAAACGGTTTCCAATACCTGATTCCATTCCGTCTTCCTACGAGGCTCATATACAGCTAAAGTCGGCGTATAAACAGTGTGGCTGGCTTTGATCAACTGTATGAACTCATCATCCACAGGCTTGTCCCCAATGCCGTGAACCAAGCCATCCACGCCGGCCCTTACAGCGATTTTGGCTTTATCCAGTGTGACGGTGTGGGTCAATACGGGGATGCCCAACTTGTGTGCTTCTTCGCAAATTGCCTTCAGCGTTTCTTCTTCCATGCTGGTCATATCGGCGGCGGCACCGTAGCGCCATCCGTCTGTAAAAACTTTAATCACGTCGGGTTTTGCTGGCCCAAGTCTTTTGACCGCAGCCCTTGCCTGCCGTGGAGTCAGCACTTCTAACGAAAAGAAATCGCCACGCCCACCTTCTGCCCCATGGCCCCCTGGCGTAGTGATTCTGGATGCCAACGTTAAGCGCGGACCCGCCACAATGCCGGTGGATGTTAAGCGGCGCATTGGTTCGAACATTTCAAAGTACGACCCAAAGTCCACCACGCTGGTGATGCCGCTATAGAGGTAAGCTTTGATCTGTTTGCCCCAGTCAGCCCGACCGCCGGGCACAGATGCATAGGGTAGATGTGTATGAAGATCGAACAGGCCAGGCGTGACCACGCGGCCTTCAAGGTCGATTACTGCAACGCCAGCAGCAACCGTAACGTTGCGACCAACTGCAATGATACGGCCCTTTTCAACAACAATGGATTCTCTGCTTCGGACTCCACTACCATCCACAACAGTGGCATTGGATAGCACAATAGATTGTGCCCAGGTGCTGCCCACTGCCAGCAGTCCACAGAAGAGGAATCGCATTTTATTTTTCTAAAGCAACTGGATTTTCAAGTTTACCCAGGCCCTGCACTTCCACAATGCAAACATCGCCGTCACGAAGCAATCTTGGTGGCTTGCGCGCGAAACCTACGCCTGCGGGGGTTCCAGTGGAAATAATGTCGCCTGGCTGTAGTGTCATAACACTGGAAATATAGCTGATCAACTTCGGGATATCGAAAATCAAATGCTTGGTATTGGACTTCTGCAGCACTTCACCACTCACTGTGATCTTGATATTCAAGTTGTGCGGATCGGCAATTTCATCTGCCGAAACAATACATGGTCCGCATGGGGCAAAGGTGTCCGGCGATTTTCCCATCAGCCATTGCGTGGTGCAAAGTTGCAGGTCACGTGCACTTACGTCATGCAGATTCATGTAACCAAAGACATGCTTCTTCCAGGAGCGCGCAGCAATGTGTTTGCCGCCAACGCCAATCACGACAGCCATTTCAGCTTCGTAATCTGGTTGCGTTGACTGCTTTGGCAGCACGATGGTATCGCCTTGGCCGATGATCGTGTTGTTGAATTTGGAGAAGATGGTGGGGAACTTCGGAATGGCCATGTTCGATTCAATCGCATGATCCCGATAGTTTAATCCGACGCACAGAATCTTGCTGGGATTCAACACCGGTGCCATCAGTTTAGTCTGCTTTGTAGGCACCTTGGCAGCTTTGGCGGTAATTGCTGCCGTAGCTTTCTTTACTGCGCCAGCAGCACCCAGCGCTGCAAGCTGCGTCATGTCTGAAATGCCAGCACCGGCAAGCGAATAGATATTTGCACCATCTAATACGCCCACTTCAGGCTGGTCTGTGGAGTTACGGAACGTTACGAATTTCATAATTTGGGACGAAAGCGTTATTGTATCATTGGAACGCATGAAACCAATTCGAGCCGCCGTGGTTCAAGCAGCACCTGTCCTATTCGATAAGCAAGCAACGCTTCAGAAGGTTGCACGTTTCTTGGAGCAAGCATCGGATAAGGGTGCGCAATTATGCGTGTTTCCCGAAGCATTTGTTTCCGCATATCCCAAGGGTCTGGATTTCGGAGCCACCCTTGGGCGACGCACACCAGAAGGGCGAAAGTGGTTCCGCCGCTACTGGGATTCTTCAATTGATGTTCCTGGGAAAGAGACCGCAGCTATGGGTGCCATGGCAGCTCGACATCACATGCACTTGGTGATCGGCGTGATGGAACGCGATGGCGGTACGCTTTACTGCACGGTACTTTTTTACGATGCTTCAGGGAAGTTGCTTGGCAAACATCGCAAGGTGATGCCAACTGCAATGGAACGCGTTGTTTGGGGTTTCGGCGATGGTTCCACCTTGCAAGTGATGAACACTGACATCGGGAAGATTGGCGCGGCCATTTGTTGGGAGAACTATATGCCGCTGCTGCGAACCAGTCTCTATGCACAAGGTGTGGAACTCTACTGTGCCCCCACTGTGGACGATAGGCCCACCTGGGAACCGACCATGCGTCACATTGCCGTAGAAGGGCGTTGCTATGTTTTATCGGCAGTTCAATATCTTACCGCTGCCGACTTGCCGACAGATTACGGCGTCGCAATTGAGAAAGCCGGGATACGCGGCGGCAGCATGATTGTGGACCCTTTCGGAACAGTTCTTGCCGGTCCCCTCTTTGACAAAGAGTGCATCCTTACCGCTGACCTCAATCCTGAGGTTATTCTGGAAGGTAAGTACGATCTGGACGTTACTGGTCACTACGCACGGCCCGATATTTTTCGGCTCGACGTGAATACGAAAGCAACACCCACCGTCCGCTTTGAGGAGAGCGAATCGATTGGTTGAACTATCCCCCGAACAACTTCGCGTGCTGGGCACGCTGATAGAAAAAGATATGTCTACACCGGATTATTATCCGATGTCATTGAACGCGCTTACCAACGCCTGCAATCAGAAAAACAATCGTGAGCCCATCACCAACTTTGATGATCATACGGTTCTTGAAACTTTGGATCAGTTGAAGCACAAGGGTTTGGCCATGGAGATGAGTGGTAGCGGCAGGGTAAAGAAATATTCCCACCGTATCAGTGATTCCTTGAACCTCAGCAATCGGGAACTGGCCGTACTTTCCGTGATGATGTTGAGGGGTCCGCAAACTGTCAATGAGTTGAAGGATCGCACCGAACGGCTGCACCGTTTTGACGATCCTGAAGCCGTGGAAAGCACACTTCGTAAACTAATGGAAAGGCAGCCTGAAGCATTGGTGATTTTCATTCCCAAGCAGACAGGCATGCGCGAACCGCGTTATATGCATCTGCTGAGTGGGCCGGTGGATGTGAATGCCATTGAAGAATTAACTCCCCGCAGAACTGTATCAGCGGATGCTGACCGCATTCATAACTTGGAGTCCCAAGTGGCCGAATTACGCAGCCGTTTGGAAAAGCTCGAAGAAATTATTCGTCAATTTACATAGCCAACCCGCCTTGGTTTTACGAACCGCGTTACCCTGGTAAAATGCATCTTGGGTTGAGCAATCTGTTCATTGCGCTGGTCGTGACCAGTGCCTGTTGGGGGCAAGGCGCCGCCAAAGTAAAAGAGCTTTACACGAAGTACGAATACCGAATTCCTATGCGCGATGGGAAGCGCTTGTTCACATCGGTTTATGTACCGAAGGATGACAGTGAACCGAATCCAATCCTAATGAGTCGCACTCCCTACACCGTGTCTCCCTACGGAGTGGATAAATACAAAACTGATGTTGGACCCAGCGCCGAATTCGGCAAGCTTGGCAAATATATCTTCGTCTATCAGGACGTCCGGGGCAAGAATATGTCGGAAGGCGAATTCATCAACATGACTCCGCACAAGCCCAATAAGGCTCCCTTGGATGTGGACGAAAGTTCTGACACCTACGACACCATTGAGTGGCTTGTTAAAAATATCCCAAACAACAATGGCCGTGTGGGGACATGGGGCATCTCTTACCCCGGGTTCTACACTGCCGCAGGTATGATTGATGCTCATCCCGCACACAAAGCAGCGTCCCCGCAAGCTCCCATTACCGACTGGTTCACCGGTGACGACTTCCATCGAAACGGGGCGCTGTTTCTGCCCCATGCCTTTAATTTTCTAATCGGGTTTGGGAAGCCACGGCCTGAACCGATTGTGCCGAAAGCAGGCGTAGGGTTCGATCACGGCACTCCCGATGGGTACAAGTTCTTCCTGAATATGGGTCCGCTATACAACGCCAACGAAAAATATTACAAGAACGAAATCTCTTTCTGGAACGACATGATGACTCATGGTACTTACGATGAATTCTGGCAGACGCGCAATTTGCGTCCTCACTTGAAAGGGATCAAACCAGCAGTCATGACAGTGGGCGGGTGGTTTGATGCAGAGAATTTATATGGCGCACTAAACGTGTATCGCAATGTGGAGCGAACCAGTCCAGGCACGCAAAATATCCTGGTGATGGGTCCATGGCGTCATGGTGGTTGGGCTCGCGACACAGGTGAAAAGCTTGGCGATGTGTCCTTCAATTCTAAGACTGCCGAATTCTACAGACAAAATATTGAGCTCCCTTTCTTTGACTTTCATCTGCGCGGAAAAGGGGAAATGAAGTTGCCAGAAGCTTACGTTTTTGAAACCGGAACAAACGTCTGGAAGAAATATGACGCCTGGCCTCCCAAAGGTTCAAAGCAAGCTTCTCTGTATCTTCAAGCCGGCGGCAAGTTGTCGTTCACTGCCCCCAAAGAATCCACTGAAGTGTTCGATGAGTATGTTTCCGATCCAGCCAAGCCCGTCCCATTCATCAACAGCATCGCCGTTGGCATGACTGTTGAGTACATGCTGGATGACCAGCGCTTTGCCTCATCGCGACCCGATGTTCTGGTTTATCAGACCGAGGCGCTGGAAGAAGACGTGACCATGGCCGGGCCGTTGCGACCTGAACTATTCGTATCCACCACCGGCACCGATTCCGATTGGATCGTCAAGCTGATCGACGTTTACCCGGACGATTTTGAAATCATGGAACCCGATGTGCGCGGCCGCAATACACCCAAGAAAACGCCTATGAATGGCTATCAGGAACTGATTCGCGGCGAAGTGTTCCGCGGCAAATTCAGAAACAGCTTCTCAAATCCAGAACCTTTTGTGCCCGGTAAAGTGACGCCCGTTGCTTATGACATGAACGATATTAATCATACGTTCCGCCGCGGCCATCGCATTATGATGCAGATCCAAAGCAGTTGGTTTCCTCTGGTGGATCGCAATCCACAAAAGTTCACCGATATCTATACGGCAAAGGAAAGTGACTTCATCAAAGCCACTCAACATGTTTACAGAGGCGGCGGCAAAGCCACGCAAATCAAGGTCACGCTGAAATAAGAATTACCCTGTGGCCTTCGCTTCCAGTTCGGACCAGCGCTGAAACAACTGGTCCACTTCAGCTTGGGCTGCTTCCATTTCTGCGTAACATTGCCTCAGCAGTTCTGGATTCGAAACCGTCTCTGGAGCCTGCAAATTCGTTGTGGCAGCAAGCAATCGCCGATCCGCTTCGTGGATCTTTTCTTCAATGGTGTCCCATTCGCGTTGATCCTTGAACGACAGCTTCTTCTTGGGTGCAGCAACCTCAACCACAGGCTTTTGTCCTGACGATTTCACCTTCACCGGCTTACGATTTCCCAAGGTCTGTTCAAACTGCGAGTACTCAGCATACATCGTTGCACCACCATCGCCATCCAGTCCCAACACTTGCGTGGAGACCCGGTCCAGCAGATACCGATCATGCGTCACCAACACAATGGCACCAGGAAAATCACTCAGATTTTCCTCAAGAACTTCCAAAGTTGGAATGTCTAAATCGTTGGTCGGTTCATCGAGGAACAAAATATCGGCAGGCTCTAACATCAGCCTTGCAATCAAGACTCGAGCTCGTTCACCGCCGGAAAGTCTTGACACGGGTTGAACCAATTGTTCCACCGGAAAAAGGAATCGCCGAGCCCAGGCATTTACGTGGATGGGACGATCCCGAAACATCACTGAATCGCCTTCAGGTGCCAGCGCTTCCTTCAGCGTCACCGTCTCATCTTCCAAAGTACGATTCTGTTCCAGCGTTACAACTTTCAAATTATCGGCCCGTTCCACGGTGCCTTGATCAGGCAGGAAATCTCCACGTAGGATTTTCAGAAGAGTAGTTTTACCACTGCCGTTCGCACCGCTTAAACCCAAACGTGTTCCCGGCTTCAGTGTCAGGTTGACGCCTTCAAAAAGAATTCTGCCATCGAAGGACTTGCCCACATTTTCCGCAACCAGCAGTTTCTTGGTCTTCCGTTCAGAGCCAGTGAAATCAATGGTTGTAGTGGATGTGCGGGCCCGCGATTGCATATCGGACAATTGCGAAATCAACTCACCAGCGCTATCAATCCGCGCTTTCGATTTTGTGGTCCTCGCCTTTGGACCTCGCCGCAGCCATTCCACTTCTCTACGCACCACGTTGCTCAGTGCGCTTTCCCGCTTGGCTTCAGCCGTATAGTATTCTTCGCGTCGTTCCAGAAATTTCGTATAGTTGCCATCGCAGGAAAAAATACCATCAGGGTACGCCCGATTAATTTCCGCCATGCCTGTGGCCACGCTCTCCAAAAAATAGCGGTCGTGACTGATGATCAATGACGCTGACGATACTTCCAGCAAAAGTTGTTCCAACCAAAGAATTCCTTCCAAATCCAAATGATTGGTAGGTTCGTCAAGAATCAACACTTCTGGATTGCGCACCAGTGCACTAGTGATGGCCAAACGTTTTTTCCATCCGCCAGAGAGTAGCGAAGCGTCGGCTTCAATGTCATCGAAGCCTGCCCTGCCAGACTGGATAGAAATCTCCACGTCTTTGTCCTGCTCATCCATGTGCAGGCCTTCCATGGCTTCCATCAGCACTTGGCGAATAGAAACGCCCGGTTCAAAAACCGAGTCCTGGGTGACGTAAGCCACCTTCGCTGTCTTGCGAAGCGACCTTGTACCAGAGTCGGTATCTTCCAACCCGGCCAGGATTTTGGCAAGGGTGGATTTCCCGCTGCCGTTCGGTCCAATCAACCCTAACCGCTGCCCTTCACTTAAAACAAATGAAAAATTATCAAATAAAACGCGCGTACCGAATGCCTTTCGGATGGCGTGACACGAAACAAGTGGAAACATTAGATACTTCCAATGTAGCAATGCTTGTTCGGTTAACATTGGAAGAAGCAACCAAATGAAAGAAATAATTACTTATTCACCAGATCGAATTCCAGTTGACAAATCCCTTCCAGGCTTACTCAAAGGACAGAAAGCGTTGGTAACCGGTGGCAATTCAGGCATTGGAAAAGCCTGCGCCATTGCTCTTGGCCGTGCCGGTGCGGACGTTGTGGTGAACTATTTTCGTGGGGAGGATGCCGCCATAGAAGTGGTTGAAACCATTACTGCTGCTGGTGTCCGAGCCATCGCCATCCAAGCCGACGTCTCCAACGAAGCGCAAGTGCAGGCCATGTTCAAGCAGATGATTGCCGAGTTTGGAACTATTGACATCCTCATCAACAACGCTGGGTTACAGAAAGATTCTCGCTTTGAAGACATGACGCTGGATCAATGGAACCTGGTCATCAACGTCAACCTCACTGGACAATTTCTCTGTGCTCGTGAGGCAGTTCGCGAATTTAAGAGACGTGGCGTGGTGAAGGATATTTCCGTTTCTGCCGGCAAAATCATTTGTATGAGCTCTGTTCACGAAGTGATTCCCTGGGGCGGTCACGTGAACTATGCGGCTTCCAAAGGTGGGGTGATGTTGCTGATGAAGAGCATGGCTCAAGAACTGGCCCCCGCCCGCATTCGAGTAAATAGTATTTCCCCAGGCGCTATTCGGACCCCCATCAACACTGATGCCTGGCAGACTCCTGAAGCTTATTCCGACCTGATGACTCTGGTTCCATACCAACGGATTGGCGAGCCGGAAGACATTGCCAGAGCCGCTGTTTTTGTGGCATCAGACATGGCCGATTACATGACCGGCACCAGCTTGTTCATTGACGGCGGCATGACTCTGTATCCCGGCTTTGCATCCGGCGGATGAACTTGAAAAAGTGAGATAGAATCGGCGAGACCAAGAATCGTTAATTGCCGAGGTATCGCCGTGCGCATCTGTCTTATAGCTGTTTTCCTCTCCGCTTGTGCCGTAATTCGTCTAGGGGCGCAAGACTTTCGTGCAACCATTACAGGACAAGTTTCGGATTCTTCCGGTGCTGCAATTATCGGTGCCCAAATCCGAGCTGTGCAGCGCAACACCAACGCCGCAATTGTCGCAATCAGCAATCACCAGGGTTACTATACTCTCCCTTTTCTTCAACCCAGCACCTTCGATATTGAAGTGACAGCGCAAGGCTTCAACAAATTGCGGCGAGAAAACATTACGCTTCTGGTTGCTGAAAAACTGCACCTCCCTCTGAATCTTGAAGTGGG
Source organism: Acidobacteriota bacterium (assembly GCA_025352795.1). Taxonomy (GTDB): domain Bacteria; phylum Acidobacteriota; class Terriglobia; order Bryobacterales; family Bryobacteraceae; genus JANXSF01. The sequence continues at coordinate 81,019 of JANXSF010000041.1, read as the reverse complement.
CAGTGTGATTGAGCGAATGGTGGTGAACGCCAGTGCCGAAGTGATTCAAACTGCCGACGCATCCCTTGGATTAAACTTCGATTCTTTACAAACTTCGGAATACGCTTTGAACGGACGTCAACTATACATGCTCATGGATCTCACTCCTGGTGTGCTGTTCACTCAAGAGCAGTTCGGAACTTCCGGCTATTCAGGAACACGCGGTTGGGATACCTCAGGTGCGTACGTAATGAACGGCGGTGCCCCAACTTCAAATAGTTTTAGCCTCAACGGGGCACCTATCAGCCTAACCGGTTCGTGGCAAGTGGCCCCCAATGTGGACGCTATTCAAGAGTTCAAAGTTCAAACAAATACTTACGATGCCGCCATCGGCCGTACCGGCGGCGGTAGTGTGAACACCACACTAAAGTCCGGTTCCAATGCCATTCACGGCACTCTATTCGATTTTATTCGCAACTCCATTTTCGACGCTAATTACACGCAGAACAACTTAGTCGGTGCCCCTCGCGGTAAAAATATTCGAAATCAATTCGGCGGTACGGTTGGCGGAGCTATCCGAAAAGATCATGATTTTGTGTTCTTTAGTTTTGAAGGATTTCGCGAACGGGTTCCTTTCCCGGTGGTGGCCAGCGTACCGCCAATAGACTTGCGCGATGGCCAACATTTCACCAAATACAACGTGAACATTTTCGATCCCCTAACCGTTCACGATTGCGTAGCCAAGGCAGATGTGGCCACCTGTTCCAGCCCATATATTCGTGATCCTTTTCCAGGCAACGTGCTGCCCGGCAGTCGATTGAGTGCTGTTGGACAAAAGCTGGTTACCTTCTTCCCCACTCCCAACGCTGCTGGTGTGGCTCAAAACTTTGTTGCTTCAAACAGCACCGGCAAATATTTTTATGATCAACCAATGGGCCGCTGGGATCGGGTGATTAGCGAACGTGACCGAGTCTATGCAATGTTCACCTTTCAACATGGTCAGGAATACCGCAATCAAACCGGTATCCCGGGTGCTGCCGCATCGGGCAACATCAATAACGAACGAACCAATTTCAATATCATTTCCAGTTGGACTCGGATCCTTTCTCCGTCTGCCATCTTTGACCTGCGCGCCTCCTTCGGCAGATATACCCTATATGCTCCCGATGCCGATCTCAGCAACCCAATCACGGCGAAAGATCTTGGCATGACCAACATGATTCATGCTCCCACCAGCACCTCTGAATTTCCGCCTCGCTTCATTACCGATCAGTTCGCCAACCTCTTCGGCAATGGATCTAATTTGTTCACATGGAGCACAAGCAATCAATGGAATGTTGTCCCAACCCTCACCATGACAAGCGGCAAGAAAACGATTCGTATGGGTTTGGATGTGGTCTACGCTTCCATTGGATCTGGCAGCATTGGGCAGACCAAACGGTCAATTTAGCTTTGATCGCTCGGCCACTCGTCAATACCCATTGCGTGGTGGAACGGTGTCCGATGGATCTGGAATCGCTGACATGTTATTAGGTGCGCCCGGCTCAGGCTTTCTTGATTGGAACGATACCTACTATCGCAGTTGGCCAGCCATTGCCTTATTCGTCCAGAACGATTGGAAGGCAAGTCGGAAGCTTACGGTGAATCTTGGCTTACGATACGACGTTCAATTCCCCTTTGTCGAACGTTGGAACCGCATGAATACAGGCTTCGATTATAAGGCAGTGAATCCACTGAGTGATCGCATCTTGTCTGCCTGGAACGCTAACAAAGCGGTCTATGATGCGAACAAAGCTAACGCTTTCCCCTTTCCACCACCGCCAATTGCCATCTATGGTGGCAAGACTTTCATTGAACCTGGTGCCTCACGTCACACTTACAACACTGATTGGACAAACCTTCAACCACGCATTGGCATCGCCTGGGCTTTCGCTCCGCGTACAGTTTTACGGACTGGGTTTGGCATTGTCCATCGCACTGCTGCCCAAGGTGGGTATACAGATGGCTTCAGTCAGCAAACGGCTTATCAGGCATCGCTGAACGGCGGCATCAGCCCAGCCGCTCTCACCGGCGCTTCCGGCGGTCCTTATAGCTTGGCCAATCCATTTCCAAACGGAATTACTGCTCCTTCCGGTAGAGAACGCGGGTTACTTACCAACATCGGCAATGGGGTTAGTTTCGATGGACGTCAACGGCCCATCCCTAGAACATTCCAGTATTCTTTCGGACTGCAACGGCACATGTGGTGGAATGTTTTGCTGGACGCTTCTTACGTGGGTAGCATCACCAATCACGATAGTTTGGCTTACAACAGTGATTATTTGCCGACGGATATTTTCCTTCAGGGCCAAAAGACCACCACGTTTCTAACCCGCACAGTACCTAACCCTTTCTTTGGAATTCTCCCCGCCAACAGCACCTTCGGAGCTAGTTCCACAGTCGCGGCGCAAAATCTTTTCTACCCTTATCCATCATTCAATGGCATTACGATTAGCACTAACCTTTGGACAAAAATACGTTACGATTCATTGCAGTTGAGCGCCCAAAAACTATTCGGCGGAAATCGAAATGTAAGCGGTGCTCTCACCATGGTTTTCTCGTATACATTTTCTAAAAACATGCAGTCGTCTAACCGGCTGAACAATTGGAATCTTAACGAAGAGCCAGTGCATGAATTGGTTAGTTACGATAAACCACAGAATATTTCCTACAGCGGTGTGTGGGACATTCCTTTCGGCAAGGGTCGCCATTTCCTTCCGAAACCAAATAAGTTTGTGCATCAAGTGATCAGCGGGTGGAATGTCAACTGGATCTACCGTTTCACGTCCGGTAATCCCGTGGCCGGAATCGATGCACTTTCCAATTGCGCCGATCTTGTTGTCGAAAACCAAACCAAGGATCGCTGGTTCAACAATGACAAGAGCTGCAACTATCGCGCACGCGCATCCTACACGTTGCGTGTAGTTCCGGATCGCTATGCCTGGCTGCGGCAAATGGATAACCTTGCCATTAATCTTGCAGTGGCCAAAACCTTCGCCCTCACTGAACGTTGGAAGTTTAACCTTCGCGGGGAGGCGTTTAATCTGATGAATCACCCCATCTATAAAGCCCCAGATACTGGCATTACCAGTGTCCGCTTCGGCATGTTGCCGTTGGATCAACAGAATTTTCCGCGTGTGATGCAAGTATCGGCGAAGCTTATTTTTTGATCTGATTAACAATCGCAACCCAGCGAGGATCGCTCTTCATGGTTCCAGCCCCACGTTGCGATTTAACGCCACCAGATCCAAAACGCCCTTATTCGCGGCCAGCTCCAGTGCATCGAGCGCTGCTTTTTTATTTCCACTTTTAACATGGGCCACTGCCAGTTCAAGGTAAACGTTGGGCCTCACCGTAGGAAATTCAATCGCTAATTGCAGGCTCCTCGCCAACTGGTCATACTTCTTTTGCCGCTCTAGTTCCAGCCTTTCTTCCACCAATGAAGAGGCCAGACCACTCAATGTGCGCCGCACCACTCGGCGATTCTGACTATCCTCGGCACCTTTCACAACTGCAGTTTGCGATTCCACCCAACGCTTGGCTGCGGCCATTCCTTCTTGACCTTGGTCCACGGCATTCAGCAGTTGATGGAAGTCCGTATATAATCCCTGCATGCTTCGCTCCTCATCCTGTTCCCGACGTACTGCCTGTTTCAACGATTTCGATTTGCGCAATTCCTCAGCCTTCAATGTCCAATTCTGGTCGTCCAAATCGTCGCCAAGGAATTGATAGGCGCGCACAAGATTGAGTGGATCGCCAGATAATGCTGCTATTTCTTCCAATCTGGCCTGCGTGAAAGACAAGATCAAGGCGGCGTCCTTCGGCACCTTACCATCGCGCATCGCCCGGATTCGCAGCCATTCCAAGCCTTGCGTAATCGTCGCAGCCGGTGGCCAACGGTGCGGACCTTCCACAATGGTAAAGTGGTGGGCTGCCTTCACCTTTTCCATATGACGATTCAACGAATGCATCTCAAGCCAATTGAAATCTTCCGTACTGGTGACCAGAAAAGTTGCGAATGGAATCTTCGCCGGTGGCGTAGGCGTTGCAAATCCAGCACCGTCAGCAATCACCCCGGCTATCGCTTTTGTTGCCAATGCGAAGGTAACAGCAGCGCGTGAACCACCAGAATATCCTGCCGTATAAAACTGCTTTTCATCCACAGAAAAGCCGCCTAGTGCGTCGTTCCACATTGTTTCCATCGCAGCAGTTGTCTGGTTCCAAGAACCGTTTCGAGAATTCCAGGAACAGAAAACCAGGTAACCATACTTTTCTGCGCCTTCTCGAAATAGTTCGATTGTGGGCAGCGCTCTTGCCCCTGGATCGAAGACAAACACTACCGGCCACTTTTTCGCATCTGAGTAGTTGGACGGCAAATAGAGCGCGTAGGATTGTGCGGCAACGGAAGGGCTGGTCACCCGTTCGTTGACTTGCCCCAATTGCAATTTTTGAGCGACGAATGCTGGAACGAAAATCGTAAGCAGGAATAGATAACGTCGCATATCAGCCAATGCGATGATACGTTACAATGCGCGATTGTCCAGCCAGCAGTCCCGACGCCTTGGCTCGAAACGCTTGAATATGCGCTGACCCTCCGTGCTTTTCCAAAGCTGCCGCAGACGTCCAGTTTTCATAGAAAACGAACTGCCCCAGAGTCGCAGTGCTTTCATGCAAATCATACTGAACGCACCCATCTTCTTGCGTTGTGTGTTCCACCAATGTCAGCAATTCGCGCCGCAAATCAGCCTCACTTCCAGGCTTGGCCTGCATTTCTGCCACCACCGTCAACAACGTTCCTGCATAATTTGTCATAAAGATTTTAGTATATCCGTCCATCGCTCGTTAAACTGGAAGGGTTCATGCAGACCGATACCAGCGGCTCCATTGCAGTGCTAGCCGAAAAGCCGTCCGTAGCCCGCGACATCGCCAAAGTCTTGGGCGCCACCACCAAAGGGGATAACTTCCTCCATGGGAACGGCTACGTGGTCACTTGGGCTATTGGGCATCTTGCCGCTTTGGCGCAGCCGCATGAAATTAACCCCGCTTGGAAAAGTTGGCGTCGGGATACATTGCCCATGCTGCCGCAGTCTTGGCCGCTCGTTGTTTATGACAAAACGAAAGACCAGTTTGAAACCGTTCGAAAGATATTAACCTCACCCAAAATCAGCCGCATTGTTTGTGCGACGGATGCTGGACGCGAAGGTGAGCTGATTTTCCGCTATATCTACGAAGCTGCAAATTCGCAGAAGCCTGTAGATCGATTGTGGATTTCTTCGCTCACTCCCGAAGCCATCCGAAAAGGTTTCGATTCTCTGAAGCCCGCCTCGACTTACGATGGCTTAGCCGATGCTGCCCGTGGCCGTAGCCGTGCCGATTGGCTTGTGGGCATGAATCTTTCCCGAGCCTATACATTGGCTTGTGGCGAAGAGCTTTCCGTAGGCCGCGTGCAAACTCCAACACTGGCCATGGTGGTGGAACGGGAACTGGCATTCAGAGCTTTCGTGCCCGAAGATTACAAGGAAGTGATCGCCACCTTCCGTCCTACTGCGACACCCAAAGGCGGTGTCTACCAGGGCACTTGGTTCCGTCCGCAAGCCATGAATGCAGCCGACAAGGAATCTCTGCAGCAGTCCATGCGATTGCCCGCCGATGGTGCGGAAGCGAAGGATATTGTAGCCCGCGCTCAATCCGGCAAGGCCAAAGTGGAATCCCTGAAATTGGAAACGCAACGGATGGTTCCGCCGTTTCTTTATGACTTGACCGAACTGCAACGTCACGCCAATCGGCTGTTCGGCATGTCCGCGCAGAAGACTCTGGATTTAGCCCAGGCGTTGTACGAAAAGCATAAGCTCATCAGCTATCCGCGAACAGATAGCCGACATCTTCCCGCCGACGTTGCTGCAACATTGCCTGCAATCGTTAAGCAATTGGAACCACAGTATGGCAAGTATTTTGCACTAGGCACTGGCGATCGTCTATTGAGCCGTCGTTACGTGGATGCCGCCAAAGTCAGCGATCACCACGCCATTATTCCCACAACCACGCCCCCCGGCAGAGCCAATTTATCTGCCGATGAAACCAAAATTTATGACCTTATCGCTCGACGCTTATTAAGCGCATGGCATGACGATCACATCTGGTCTGTCACCACTGTCATTACGATAATTGAGAATCCTGGAATTGTAGATCGCTACCATTCCTCTGGAACAGTAGTGAAGCAGGTTGGCTGGAAGATTTTGGATCTTCAGGCTGAAAAGAAAAAAGGGAAGGCCGCGGAGAAAAACACTGATGAACAAGTGCTGCCGCCTTCGCTTGAAAAGGATCAACAGCAAGATGTGGTGGATGTGGAGGCAGTTAGCAAAAAGACCCGAGCCCCTCGTCGATTTACAGAAGGCACGCTGCTCACGGCCATGGATACAGCCGGCAAGACGCTGGATGAAAAGGAACTTTCCGACGCCATGAAAGAAGGCGGTCTAGGCACCCCGGCCACCCGCGCTTCCATCATTGAAGTGCTGTTGAAACGCGAATACATTGTTCGCGATGGCAAGAGCCTTGAGGCAACCGATAAAGGTATCCGTCTGATTGAAGTCGTTCATCCAGAAGTGAAGAGTCCCATTATGACCGGCCAGTGGGAAGCTTACCTGAAACGCATTGAGAAGGGCGGGGCACAGCTCGATGGGTTCCTTTCCGGCATTGAAGCCTATGTGACCGATGTGGTTGGAAAAGCGGGCTCGCCACAAATTGCGAAGAAGTCCGAAGTTGTTTCAAAGCCCCTGGTAGAAGTGGTTCTGAGTGAGCCGCAGACTTTCAGCAGCTTATCGGATCTACTCACAAAGGGCTTCGGCTATCCAGGCTTTCGGGCCAATCAGGAAGCTGTTTGCAACGCCGTCATTGAAGGGCGTGACGTGTTGCTGGTCATGCCCACCGGCTCCGGCAAGTCCTTGTGTTACCAACTTCCCGGTATTGCCAGGGGTGGCACAACACTCGTCATCAGCCCCTTGATCGCGTTGATGGAAGATCAAGTGGCCAAGCTTGCCAGCTTGGGTTTCGCTGTCGGACGCATTCACTCTGGTCGCGACCGCGCCGCATCACGGCAGACCTGCATTGATTATCTAAATGGGAAATTGCAGTTCCTTTTCATTGCTCCCGAACGGCTTCGAGTTGCCGGCTTCCCAGAGATGCTTGCCAAGCGTAAGCCGTCCCTGATTGCCATTGATGAAGCGCACTGCATTTCCCAATGGGGTCACGATTTTCGGCCTGATTACCGTATGTTCGGCCAGCATCTTCCCAGCTTACGACCGGCCCCCGTGGTTGCATTGACTGCTACGGCGACGGTGATGGTGCAAAAAGACATTGCCGCGCAGTTGGGGTTATCGGAAGCAGCCAAGTTCATTCACGGCTTCCGACGATCCAACCTTGCGATAGAAGTGGTGGAAATTTCTCCCACTGACCGTTCCAGGTTGGTGCTGGAATTGTTGGACGATGAAGAACGGCGCCCCGCCATTATCTACGCGCCGACGCGAAAGCAGGTGGAATCTTTATCGGCGGAATTGGCGCGCGTGATGCCTGCGGCTGCCTATCACGCCGGGCTGGACGCAGCCCATCGTCAATCGGTGCAGGAACGGTTTCAGGCGGGCAAACTGCAAGTGATGGTCGCCACAATCGCCTTCGGCATGGGGATTGACAAGCCCGATATCCGCACCGTTATCCATACCGCTTTGCCTGGGACCATTGAAGGCTACTATCAGGAAATTGGTCGCGCCGGGCGGGACGGCAATCCTAGCCGGGTGGTGCTGATGCACTCCTACGCCGATCGTTACACGCATGATTTTTTTGTGGAGCGGGACTATCCGGAAGTGCCAGTGCTGGACCGGATTTACGCTCTACTCTCCAGCGAGCCGAAATCCAAAGATGACTTGCAGAGGAAAGCGCGCATAGATCCCGATGTGTTCGATAAGGCGCTGGAAAAATTATGGATTCACGGCGGCGCTATTCTGGACTTCTTAGAAAATGGCACGAAAGGTCACGCCAATTGGCGTAGCTCGTACTTGGCCCATGGTGAGCAGCGGCGGGAACAAATTGCCCATGTGTTGCGCTTTGCGGAAGGGAACCAATGCCGCATGGCCGCCCTGGTACGGCACTTTGGCGATCTTTCCGATTCCAAAACGGCCTGTGGGATTTGTGATTTTTGTGCCCCTGCAAATTGCGAGGCACAAAAGTTTCGCCCAGCTACCAAACAGGAACGCAAGGCGTTTGATCGGGTAGTGAAAGTGCTGCGAGAGCAGTCAGGGAAATCCACCGGCAAGCTTCATTCCGAATTGTTCCCTCATGGGGAAATGACTCGCGATGAATTTGAACAAGTATTAGGGGCCATGGTGCGATTGGGATTTCTGACCCTCACCGATGCGATTTTTGAGAAAGACGGCAAGCAGATTCCTTATCGCAAGGCAGCTTTGACTCGCGATGCAGCAGATTTAGATGAAACTTCAGAGGTTGAACTCTTGGTGAAAACGGAGTCATCCATCAATCGACCGAAGGGACAAAAGAGCCTCACGAAGGGTCGGAAATCTGCGAAAAAATCTGCTTCCGTTGTTAATCCGAAACTGGAAGCGAAGCTACGGGCCTGGCGCATGGTGGAAGCAAAGCGACGGAAAACCCCTGCTTTCAGGGTGTTCAGCGATCAAACTCTACGCGCTTTGGTGGAACAACGTCCGACGAATACCGAGCAGCTTTTGAATGTTCCAGGTATTGGCAAAGGCACCGCGGAAAAGCATGGGGTTACCATTCTCAGTTTGTTACGACCGTGAATCACCAGCTAAGGCTGTTTTCTTTCCAACCGCCGATAAACTGCTGTCGAGCTTCTCCAAATCATTGATAGCAAAACCCCTTAAATGAGACGCAACTTAACCGGGGCCAACGGAATCTAACTGGTTTGGAGAGGCTGTATGTTCTTCTTCAGACACCCTACCAGCTATACTGGTAATTAGGAGCGACAAGACTCGTGCTTTTGAAACAATTCTTCCGTCTGGCGGCGGCAACTCAATTGGTTCCTGTGATGGAAAATGGGGAAGAAACCACGCTAATCGGTGGCCAAGCGGTGATGGAAGGCGTGATGATGCGCGCACCTCACGGCTATTGCGTTGCAGTGCGTCAACATGACGGCGAAATTATTACCGAAGAAGGAAAATTGGATCGACTCTCGGAAAAATTTCCCATTTTCAAGCTTCCTATTCTCCGTGGCATCGGCACTCTTGGTCATGCGCTTTGGCTGGGAGTCAAAGTGATGAATTTTTCTGCCCAAACGGCCATGCCTCCCGATGAAAAGACTGGCGAGAAGACGCAGATTCCTGAATGGATGATGCGCCTCAACATTATTTTCTCGGTTGTCTTTGCGTTAGTTCTATACAAGGCTTTGCCGCTGGCACTTACCACTGGATTGAAGACAGTAACTCCGGCGTTGAACAATCTGATTTTATTCAACTTTGTGGATGGCATTATCCGCATTGGAATTCTGGTTGGTCTCATGTGGGCGCTGTCGAAAAGCACCGAAATGAAAGGCCTGTTTCAGTTCCACGGTGGCGAGCATAAAGTCGTTTTCAACTTTGAATCCGGTCAGCCTGTAACGGTTGAAAACGCCCAGAAATTCGTAACCTGGCATCCTCGTTGTGGCACCAGCTTCCTGATGACGCTAATGTTCTTATCCATGCTCATTTACATGTTCCTGCCGTTTGAAGACTGGCGTTACAAGTTGTTGGCAAGGGTTGTTTTAACACTACCCATCGTGGGGCTAAGTTACGAAGTCATCCGCTTCGCCGCACGCAAGCAGGGCTCAGCTATGGCCTTGGTTACTAAGCCTGGAATGTGGTTACAGCGCATCACCACACAGCCCCCATCAGACGAACAGACCGCCATCGCCATTCGTGCACTTGAAGGAGCTATGGCTCTTGAAAGAAAACAGGGTGGACAGGCTGTAATCGCCTAAATAAAGTCCGACCGAATGCAATATCAAGACAAACTGGAACAACTCGAAAAGAGCTTCGACGAACTCGAAAGCCAAATGGCCAACCCGGCGCTAATCAGCGATGGCGATGCGTACCGTAAGGCTGCCAAGCGGCGCTCTGATTTGGAAGAAGTTGTCGCCAAATACCGTCAATTTCGCTCTTCAGATCAGAATCTTACTGAAGCGCGGTTGATGAAAACCGATCCTGATCCCGAAGTTCGGGCTATGGCCGAAGAAGAAATTCGTCAGGTAGAACCGGAGTTGGTCAAGCTTCAGGAAGAACTGAAAGTCCTGCTGCTGCCCAAAGACGCCAATGATGATCGGAACGTGGTTCTGGAAATCAGGGCAGGTACTGGCGGCGATGAAGCTACCCTCTTTGCAGCAGAAATTTTCCGTCTCTACACTCGCTATGCCGAACTGCAACATTGGAAAGTGGAAGTCACCGATTCTTCAGAATCTTCGGTTGGGGGATTGAAAGAAGTAATGGCCCTGGTCAGTGGTCACAAAGTCTACAGTAAGTTGAAATACGAAAGCGGCGTCCATCGGGTGCAGCGTGTACCGCAGACGGAAACTCAGGGTCGCGTGCACACCTCTGCCATCACCGTGGCTGTGCTGCCTGAAGCTGACGAAGTGGAAGTCAACATCCAGGATAAAGACATTCGCATTGACACGTTCTGTTCCTCTGGACCCGGCGGACAATCGGTCAACACTACCTACTCTGCTGTTCGCTTGACGCACATCCCGACTGGCCTGGTAGTCAGTTGCCAGGATGAAAAATCGCAGATCAAAAATAAAGCCAAGGGTATGCGCGTATTGCGTGCCCGTATCTACGAATTGGAATTAGAAAAGCAACAGGCAGCCATTGGTGCGGAACGGAAAAGCATGGTGGGTTCTGGCGACCGCAGTGAAAAAATTCGTACCTACAACTTCCCCCAGAACCGCGTGACAGATCATCGCATTGGTTTGACTTTGCATCAGCTTGATCAGGTAATGGAAGGCCGCGTGGAACCGCTGATCGACGGATTGGTCACCTTCTACACCGCTGAAAAGATGAAAAAGCAGATGGAACAAGATGGATCTGCGAACGGCAATCACGCAGGGTAGCACCCTGCTGGAACAGGGCGGCATCGCCGTCCCACGCCTGACTGCGGAAGTGCTGCTAGCGCACGCTATCGGCAAAGAACGCACCTACTTTTACGCTCACCCTGAGGAAGAACTCACCGAACTCGGCTGGATCCACTACGGTCGCTATCTGCATCAACGACTGAAGCGGATGCCCACGCAGTACATCACTAAAAAACAGGAATTCTGGGGTCGCGATTTTCTGGTGACCCCGGATGTGCTCATTCCACGGCCTGAAACAGAGCATCTGATTGAAACCGTGCTGGCCGAATGCTCGAAAGTGCAGCGTTTAGCTGATATTGGAACGGGTTCTGGAGCCATTGCTGTTACCTTGGCATTGGAGCTGAAAGCAGAGGTGTTTGCTACCGATATTTCCATGCCCGCGCTATCTATTGCCCGCATCAATGCAGGCAAATATGGGTCTCCGGTGCGGTTCGTGAACTGCGATTTATGCTCTGTTTTTGACGCTGAAAGCCTGGATCTTGTCGTTTCTAACCCTCCATATGTACCAAAAAACGCGCATTTAGAGCCCGAAATACGCGATTTTGAGCCATTTTTAGCGCTTTTTGCCGGTCAAAACGGGCTAGAAATCTACCCTCGATTGATTGAACAGGCCTTCCGCGTCCTCAAACCTGGAGGCAGATTTCTGGCTGAAATGGGCATTCATCAAAGCGATGCCTTGCAACAAATGCTTACTCAAGGATGGATTGGCGTTCATACGATTGCCGATCTTGTGGGCATCCCCCGGATCATTTCCGCCCAACGAACCAATGTGTAATGATTTACACTAGAAGCTTCTCCGATGCGTTCTATCTTCCACATCGACATGGATGCGTTCTTTGTTTCCGTTGAAGAACTGTATGATCCATCGCTGAAGGGCAAGCCTGTGGTTGTTGGCGGGAGGCCCGATGCTCGTGGTGTGGTTTCAGCCGCATCCTATGCAGCGCGCAAGTTTGGGGTGCATTCGGCAATGCCGCTGCGCACTGCTTACAAACTTTGTCCACAAGCGATTTTCCTGGAAGGGAATCTTGCCCGATATCGCGAAGTCTCTTTGAAAGTGGCCGAAGTGTTGCGCAACTTTTCGCCGCAAGTTTCCATGGCTTCCATTGATGAAGCTTACCTGGAAATGACCGGGACAGAAAGAATGTACGGTCCACCGATGGCTGCTGCCCATAAGCTTCATGAAAAAATAAAGCAAGCCACTGGACTCAATAATTCCATAGGAGCGTCCCGCTCACGACTGGTTTCAAAAGTGGCCAGTGATCAGGCAAAACCGAATGGCATATTGTGGATCACACCGCAAATGGAAGCGGCGTTTTTAGGGCCGCTGGATGTACGAAAAATTCCTGGCGTCGGCAAAGTGAGCGAGGCCACGTTAGCCAAATATGGGATTCGCAAGGTGCGTGATTTGGCGAGGATGGACGAGCGATTTTTGGCAGAGCATTTTGGAAAGGTTGGGATGGCGCTAGCGGGCAAGGCTCGGGGCGAAGATGCTGGTGGCTGGTTTGATACAGAAATTGGTGCCACCGAGGATCCGAAATCGATCAGCCATGAACACACCTATTCTGAAGATACAACGGACGCGACGATTCTTGAATCCACGCTATCGCGGTTATCGGAAATGGTGGGTCGCAGGTTGCGGGAGCATGGCTTTCATGCCCGCACAGTGCAGCTTAAGCTGCGCTATAAGGACTTTTCCACCATCACCAGGGCGAAGTCCCTGGCGGACCCTACTGAGCTGGATACGGAGATCCTGACCGCTGTGCGGAACCTATTCCGCAGCAATTGGAAGCCGGGCATGGCCATCCGACTGTTGGGCGTTCATCTGACTGGGTTCGAAGGGGCTTCGCCACAGATGAACCTGCTTGAGGGCGACAAGAAAGATCGGCTGAGAAGAGTATTTCAAGCGGCAGATAAAATGCGTGATCGCTTTGGCGACGATAGCCTTTCATTAGCTAGCGGGATGCAGGGGAAATTCCGTGAGCGGGTGCATGAGGCACTTGTCATAAAGGAAGTGATTAAAGAAAAAGAGAGTTAAAACATGCCCGCCGACATGGTTTTGGTATCAAGAATCTGGCGAACTTTTTCAGCGAAATGTTCGGCGTTAAAGGTATCGGCAAGCAGATAGGTATTGCTGGTGGAAAGCCCATAGCGAATTACTTTTTCTTCGGCTTCAGCGCTGATATAGAGCACCTTGGTTTCCGGCCGTTGCATGCGGATAGCGCGGGCAAGATCTGGACCACCGACGCTGGGCATCAGCGCATCGGCCACCAGGATGTGGATTTTCCCTTCCCAATTGTGGCTCATCTCTTTTGCTTCAGCGCCTGAAACAGCTTCCAATATCCTGTACCCGAAGCGGGCCAATCCTTTGGCAACGGTCGCCCGAATTCGCTCATCTCCTTCAACCACCAGAATGGTTTCACTGCCAGTGGGCACAATTTTCAGCACAGTTTTTTCAGGAAGTTTTCTGTGCCGGATTGCTTCGGCAGAGGGCAAATAGATCAGGAAGCTACTGCCCCCATTGGGCTCACTGACAACACTGATGGACCCTTCACTTTGACGGATCACTCCATACACTGTGGCCAGCCCCATTCCGGCAGCACCGGCACTGCGTTTGGTGGTGAAGAATGGCTCAAAAATATGTTGCTGCGTCTGTTCATCCATGCCCATGCCGCTGTCGGTAATGCGAATGCTGCAGTAAGACCCCGCTTGCAGGTTAGGATTCAGATTGGTATCGCCGTGGGGAAGGGAAAAGAGATTGGTGGCAATGGTCAGCTTTCCACCATGGGGCATGGCATCGCGGGCATTGACCACAATGTTAATGATGACCTGTTCAATTTGACCTTGATCGGCGTGAATGACGGCATCGGGCTGCGCCAGATCGAATTCCACGGCAATGCGATTCCCCAGAATTCGTCGAAGCAGCATCTCCATATCTTTCAAGACAGCATTCAGATCGAAATCTTTCGGTTGCAAAACCTGATGCCGACTAACTGCCAGTAACTGACGGGTGATCTTGACTCCATGGTCAGAGGCTTTTTTGATTTCTTCGACATCTTTGCGAATTGGGTTGGTGTCTTCAAGAGAACTTAACAGCAAGCTACTGTAACCAGTGATGGCTGTGAGTAGGTTACTGAAATCGCGAGCTAAGCCGCCTGCAAATCGACTGACTGCTTCCATTTTTTGCGATTGAAGCGCTTGCGAATTTATCTGCTGCTCGTTGAGGAGATAGCCTGTGCCGATAATATAATTCGGACGACCGAAGGAATCATTCAATGCTGTATAGGTCCAGGCGATTGGTTTGCGGGTGTAGTCCCGGCTAGTCCAAGTGGAATTCTGCTGCAACGGGAACGGACCATCAAACCACTGTGCAGCTTGCTCGCGCATGGCTTCGGAATCGGCAGGGGCAGCCACTACATCCCAAATTTTCTGATTCTTGATTTCACCGAAAGAGAAATCAGTGACATTTTCGCAGGCACGGTTGAAGTGAACGATTGTGCCATTGCGATCCACGACGAAGAGCATAAAGCCCGCATTCACCAGAATTTCAGTGAGCAGATTTTGCTGGAAATTGACCAGCTCCTGCTTCTTCCTAGTCTCTGTAATGTCGCGAATGACCAAGGAATACAGCTTTTTCTCACCTAGTACAATTTCGCTGAAGGAGGATTCAATGGGAATACGGTCTCCCGTTTTTTGAACGGCGAACAGTTCGTGGCTTCCTGAGTTTTGGATGTAATTTGCCCGACGGCGCCCACGGTCTGGAGGTGGGATTAGAGTCGCGATGTTTTGTCCACGGATGTCTCCTTCCAGATATCCAAACATACGTTCGGCTGCTGGGTTGGCGCTTTGAATTATCCCTTCTTCGTTGATTACGAAAATGGAGTCGGTGGCTCCGTAAATCAAATGACGGGCAATAACATCTTCATTTTGAATTGGCTGAGTTCCATCGGCCATTGGCTTTACGCGAAGTTTGGATAGAGCGTACAGGCTGCCACCCAGGAATGCGACTAAAGCCATTCCAGAAGCTATTTCCGGCCCGCCGATAGCGGAGGTGGGTTGTGCCTGTGCTAACAGGGGAATACTCATACTAAAAGCCATCAGGAGTTGTGTAGCATTGCAAACTAATTGTGCGTGTCGGAATCTCATTGCCGAAAACTTCTTAGACCCTTAATACTAGCGGAGGCATCGGTTTAAGGCAATAAAACTCTGCAATATTTGTACTATGATCTCATCGAGGTTAGCCAGAAAGTAAGTTCCGGTGAATGATTGTGAGTACTAGTAGTAAGTGGCTGGTTTCGGTTTGGGGTGGTGAGAGAAGAGTCTGGGATTCGCGTGATTGCCGCCGAACGGGGGACACGCTGGTCTGGCCACTCGCTTAGGGCGATTGTTGGGTTTGGGAAGATTTCGGTTGCTTGGGCCAGACCAGCATGTCCCCGTTTGGCTTGTGTTTGGTTTGCTACTGGGTACTTCTGACGGCGTTTGGCGGAGCGACGTGGGAATGCTGCCGAACGGGGACACGCTGGTCTGGCCACTCGCTTAGGGTGATTGTTGGGTTTGGGAAGATTTCGGTTGCTTGGGCCAGACCAGCATGTCCCCGTTTGGCTTGCGTTGTTCTGCTGCTGAGTTTCTTCGAATGGCGTTTGGCTTGCTTTTGCTTGTGTCCTGATCTTCCTACTAATCGTCGGCGCGGACCCAGCCGTAGGCGGAGTTTTCGCGTTGGCCACCTGATGCTTCATAGGCTACCTTCAATTTGTCTAACGCGTCGACTGGAAGAGGGGTGCGCTTCTTTTTGACATCCACTTTATACAAACCGGCGGCATTCAAGCCGAAGATTTTGGCCTTGTCGGCTTTTGTTAATTTCGAGTAGCCGAATTTCTCACACATCTCATCGGAAATTTGAAAGCGCTTAAAGGCATCAATGCACCACTGTGGCGATCCCCACCACAGACAATCGGTGCCCCAAATGACATGATCCACACCGTACGTCTTGATATTTTTGCCCATACCATGCATGGCGAAAATGGGATCTTCAATGAACAAGGGCGCAAAGAAACTACCAATCTCAGGGTACACATTGGTCATGTTGGGATTGCGCTTTTTAATGTCCATCAGGATGTTGTGCCAGGCGAAGTCCCCTGTTGTTGGGTCGTACTCGTTAGCCTTGCGCCAATCTGGTTCGTTGGGACCATGCTTCAAAGCGGAATGATAAATGACGAAGTTGAAATCGGGATTGGAGAGTGCTGCCTTCTCAATATCTTTGGGATTCGCTAAATGACCCAGCGTGCGGGACTGATAGGAAAACCCTTTGTGGGTGCTGATTAATTTGATGCCCAGCTTGCGCGACTGTTCATAAAACCACATCGCGTTATCGTCATCGCACTGAAAGCCATGGCCTGTTTGGCCGGGGTCAGTGTGGCAATACCATTTCCAGGAATCGATGCCATACAGCTTCACTTCCCGTTCCATCTGTTCCATAGTTGCCTGCTTGTCTATGGAATTGGTGGCTTTGTTCCAATAGTGATTGGGGGCAAGATTTCCCTGACTGAGGGCACGGGTGGAACCGGCCAGTTTGTTGATTTCCTTTTTCGCTTCCGACATTAGCCAACTGGGAAGAATGCCACCGGCGCGGGCTTTGCCTTCCAGCGTCATGCCATCGGCATCGCGCTGCTTTTCACGACCGGGAACGCCAGAGATGACAATCATGTCGGTTTCTGAATCAAAGAACATTTCCTTGACAAAGTTTTTATAGCTGTAAGCATCTTTGTCGTTCTTCAGATTGAAGCCCATGTTCTTCATGAACTCCATGTTGCGGAAGTCCAGTGCAAAACCATTGGTGAAATGAGCTTGCACGTCCATGATGAAGTAATCGCTTTTGGGAAACTTTTCAGCTGTCGCTGCCGGTTCAAACATTTCAGCTTCTTCGACGTCCAGCGACTTTCCGTAAACCTGATTTGTGGCGCACCAACAAGTGGCTAACCCCATGGAGGTGGTCATGAAAGCTCGGCGATCCATGCCTAACTTCTGGGCATTGGCTTGGGACATATCGCCAATTAATGCTTCCAGTTGTTTCTGCCGCGTGCTTTGGGCACGGGGGATAAATTCTTCATTGGAAACTGGTTGGGTGGGAACCGGGCAATCGATCCCTTTTTTCTTGTCGCGGGCGGCTTTACGAATCCACATGGCCGTAGGCTACCACCAAATGGTTGTCTCTACAATGTCCTCAAGTGAAATCCGCCATCGACGTTGATCACTTGGCCGGTGGAATAATCCAGCAAACCGTCGGCAATGGCACGAATGGCTTTGGCGATATCGGAGGTTTCGCCCATGCGACGTTGGGGCAGCAAGCCGTTGGCAATTTTTTCTTCATAGACAGATTCCACGGCGGAGATCATGTCGGTGCGAATGATGCCGGGACGAATTTCAAAAACTTTGATGCCTGCTTCAGCCAGGCGTGCGGCGTAGAGTGCGACGGACATGCTGAGGGCGGCCTTCGATAGGCAGTAATCGGCGCGATTGACTGAGGAAGTGTAGGCACTGATGGAGGTGACAAATGCGATGCGGCCGCTGCCTTGTTCCAGCATCCAGTGGGCAACTGCCTGGGTGAGAAAGTGGGGTCCCTTTAAGTTGGTATTGATTAGTTCATCAAAACTTTCTTCGGTGGCATTGAGCATATCCTGACGGAGGCGTGGAGCCATGCCTGCATTATTCACCAGTAAATCTAATCTGCCGAACTTTGCTTTGGTGAAGGCCAACAAATTTGCACGGTCGGCGACTACCCCAATATCGCATTGAAAAATGCTGGCACCAGTGGCAGCGGCTAAGGATTCAGCGGCATCTTTACGATCTCGATAGGTCGCAACCAGTTGATGAGTTCGGGCAAGTTCCAGGGCAACGCCGCGTCCAATACCGCGACTGGCACCGGTGATGAGGGCAACAGGTTTATCCACCTTCATAGTTTACAAGTGGGATGGGCTTGGCGTCGCCAAAAAGCTTGCATTCGGGAGAAAGGCGTTCTTCTTTCTTCTGAACAAGATGACACGATACGCGTAATAAATCGCTCTCCTCGATTTCTGAAAGCACCTGAGAAACTCTACAATAGAGAGGTTATGCGGAAGCTTCATTTTCAAATAGCCCTGGGCCAAATTGTCCTGGGTTTAATTGTGCTGGCCATCCCGTCAGTGGCGCTCGCGCAAAAGAACTTTACGTTCGAGGCTCTGATGAAAGTGCAACGGCTGACTGATCCCCAAATTTCCCCTGATGGGAAGCGGGTGGCCTTCACCGTTCAGACCGTTGATATGGACAAGAACACTAAGCCCAGACAAATCTGGATGGTGGAACTGGCCGGTGGGGCGCCCAAGCAAATCACAACACAAGGCAACAACGAGCGACCCCGTTGGTCTCCAGATTCGAAAAATCTGGTATTCCTTTCCGACCGCAGCGA
The DNA here is from genome assembly GCA_025352795.1 of Acidobacteriota bacterium. Taxonomy (GTDB): domain Bacteria; phylum Acidobacteriota; class Terriglobia; order Bryobacterales; family Bryobacteraceae; genus JANXSF01. The sequence goes on along the minus strand of JANXSF010000041.1, from coordinate 62,438 downwards.
GACCACGCAAATTTGGCAGATGGATGCCGATGGCGGCAACGTCAAGAGCGTGACCAACCTTGCCACAGAAGCCGATGGTGTTCTGTTCTTTCCCGATGGCAAGCACGTTTTATTTACCAGTGAAGTTTACCCGCAATGCGATTCTGAGGACTGCAACAAAGCTGCTTTAGAAAAAGAAAAAGTCAGCAAGGTGAAAGCCCGTACTTATACGGGGCTGCTTTACCGACATTGGGATCAGTGGCAATCCAAACGTCGTAAGCATCTGCTGATAGTCAGCATTGATGGTGGGCGAGTTAAAGACATTACTCCTGGCAATCGTGATGTCCCCAGCTTTTCATTGGGTGGGCCGGAAGGCTACGCGATTTCGCCCGATTCGCAGGAAGTTTGTTATGTGCTGAATGCCGATGGTGATCCCTCCACCAGCACCAATTCCGATCTATACACGGTACTGGCCAATGGTGGTGATCCGCAACGAGTTACTTCTGGATTTGGTGCCGATACTGGTCCTGTTTATTCCCCTGACGGTAAGAGCCTGGCCTGGTTGGCGCAACGCACGGCGGGCTACGAGTCTGATCGATGGCGCTTGATGGTGATGGACCGAGCCAATGGAAAAACTAAGGAAGTGACTGAGACGCTGGATCGTAATGTGGGAAGCATGATTTGGAGTCCTGACTCGGCTCGACTGTTTTATACAGTTGAAGATCGTGGACGTCAGTCGGTTCAAATGATCAATGTGAATGGCGGTGCGGCCCGTTCCATTATCACTGGAAACAGCACGTTCGACGACCTTCGCCTGGCTCCCGATGCGAAGACCATGGTCTACAGCGAGCAGAGCGCTGGGCATCCGCCGGAGTTGTTCAAAGTATCGTCAGCAGGTGGTGCGCCGGTGCAATTGACCCGCCTCAACGATGCGCTGCTGGCTGAATATGCATTGCCGCCGATGGAAGAAATCTACACGACTGGGGCGGAAGGAGCGAAGGTTCACAGCTTCATTTTGAAACCTGCCGGGTTTGATGCGAAGAAGAAATATCCGGTACTGTTCCTGATTCATGGAGGGCCGCAAGGTGCCTGGCACGAAAATTGGGGCTATCGTTGGAATCCGCAAGTTTTCGCTGGAGCAGGCTTCGTGGTGGTGATGCCGAATCCGCGGGGTTCAACTGGATATGGGCAGAAGTTCACGGACGAGATCAACAGCGATTGGAACGGCAAGGTGTACGAAGACATTATGAGCTCAGTTGATGCGGTGGCTGCCAAAGAGTGGGCAGATCCGGAGCGTTTTGCGGCGGCTGGTGGTTCCTACGGCGGCTACATGGTGAACTGGATGCTGGGTCATACGCAGCGTTTTAAGGCATTCGTTTCCCATGCCGGAGTATTTGATTTGCGCAGCATGGCTGGCGAAACAGAAGAAGTATGGTTCCCACTTTGGGAGTTCAAGGGGATGCCCTGGGACAACCCTGATTTGTACGCCCGCATGTCCCCCAGCTATTACGTGAGCGATTTCAAAACGCCAACCTTAGTGATTCATGGGGAAAAAGATTACCGTGTGCCCTATGGGCAGGGGCTGCAGCTTTACACTGCATTGCAGATGAAAAAAGTGCCATCCAAGCTATTAGTTTTTCCAGACGAAGGCCACTGGGTGGGTAAGCCACAAAATAGTGAATTGTGGTACCGCACGTTTCTGGAATGGATTGGAGAATGGACCAGAGAAAAGCCAAAGGAGCAGGGTAAATAAGCCGCTTTTGAGGGTTTTCCACAAGCGTCAATGTTACCCTATTGAAGTAGTGTCGTCATCGCCCCTTAATTTTCATTTAGAGCAGTACGATGGGCCATTGGACCTGTTGCTGGATTTGATTCGCAAACAGCAGATAGATATCTATGATATCCCCATCTCAGACATAACAGCCCAGTACCTGAAGTATATGGAAAGCGCCCTGCAACTTGATTTTGAGTTGTCTAGCGAGTTCGTATACATGGCAGCTACGCTGATCCACATAAAGTCTAAAACGTTGTTGCCCAGGGACCCTGAGCTTCAGAAAATGGACCCCGAGGAAGATCCGCGCAAAGAGCTGGTGGACCAGTTGATTGAACACGAAAGGTTCAAGAATGCGGCGGAAATGCTGCAACAGAAACGTTTGGTGGAAGAAGTGATTTGGTCTAATCCTCAGTTGAAGAATTTCATGAGCGAGGATGATGACCCAGGGTTGGACGTCACGCTTTTCGACTTGGTTCAGACTCTGCAAAAGATTTTAGAAAGAACGAAGCTGCGTCCGGCGTTTGAGATTACGAAAGAGGATGTCAGCGTTCCGGACATGATCCACTTTCTGCGTAATGTGCTGGGGAACTCCCGTAAGAGCGAACCGGTTTCGGCTACAGATTTATTTGAACGGCAACGCAGCCGTAGAGCGATGATTTGCCTGTTTCTGGCTATCCTGGAACTGGTAAAATTGCAGGCCGTGAGCTTGGCGCAGAAAGATGAATTTGGGGACATTGTCCTGAAGCGTGGCGATAAGTTTGATGAAGTTTCAGAAGATGAACAGGCCATTTCTCAATTGGAAGGGGATTACATTTAATAGTGATGGAAGAGCAAGAAGAACAGCAGCAAGCGGAAGCGATTCCAGAACCCGTCGTGACTGAAGAGGTCGTACAGGAAGAGATCGTCCCGGAACAGATTGTCTTGGGTGAGGAGGCAGTCGCTCCGACGGAAATGAGTGACCTTGATCTGCGCGCGGTAGTGGAAGCCGTTGTCTACATCACTGAAGAGCCTCTGTCTATTGAACAAATCGCCATTGCTTTGCAGCAGGACAAGACGCGCATTCAAACGGTGATCGCTGCTTTGCTGGAAGATTGTTCGCGACCCGAGCGTGGCGTAATTATTAAAGAAGTGGCTGGCGGATTTAAGATGGGCACCAAGCCGGAACATCACGACGTGATCCGGCAGTTCGTTAAAAATCTGAAACAGCCTTTGAAATTGTCATTGGCGGCGCTGGAAACGTTGGCCGTGATTGCATACAAGCAACCGATTACGGCGCCAGAGATTATGGAGATACGCGGTGTGCAAGGTGCAGGCGTGTTGAAGACGCTGCTGGAACGGAAGTTGATCATGACGTCCGGCCGCAAGAATGTGGTGGGCAAGCCGATCCTTTACAAAACGACTCGCGAGTTCCTGGTACAGTTCGGTTTGAGTGGCATCAACGAGCTGCCCACGTTGAAGGAATTTGAAGAGTTGCGTCGTCTGGCGATTGACGAAGAAATTGTGGAAGCCGCGTCTACGGAAGTCGTAGAGATTAAGACTGAGGCGGAAGCTTCCTCAGAAAGCGATCAGCCCGCAGTGGAAACTGTCGAAGAGCTAGCACCAGAGGCGGCAGAAGAATTGGCGAAAGCCGCAGTAGAAGGAAATCAGCAGTAAGGAACTGTTCCATCATGGCCGTAGAACGTTTACAAAAAATCTTATCCCGCGCTGGTGTGGCAAGCCGCCGCAAGGCCGAAGACCTGATTGTGCAGGGCATGGTCACGGTGAATGGCAAAGTGGTGATGGAGCTGGGCAGCAAGGCCGACCTGGATCAGGACCACATCAAGGTGGATGGCAAACTGTTGCATGCACCCAAAAACCTGATCTATATTGCGTTGAACAAGCCCAAGGGCTGCGTAACTACTACGGAAGATCCAGAAGGCAGACCCACGGTGATGAAGCTCGTCCGCGGCATGAAGGAACGTGTGGTTCCCGTCGGTCGTTTGGATTACAACACGGAAGGGCTGTTGCTGTTCACCAATGATGGCGACTTTGCCAACCGAGTGACTTCAGCGAAATCGAAACTGGAAAAAGTGTATGTGGTGAAGGTCACCGGACAGCTTACTGATGATCAATGCGAGCAGTTCCGCAGGGGCGTTCCGATCCACGGTAATCGCACGGCACCGGCTGGTTTGAAATTAATTCGTCCACAGGAAAATCCCTGGTATGAAGTGAAGTTGATTGAAGGTCGCACTAATCAAATTAAGTTGATGTTCAGCCACTTTGGTCGGTTGGTGGAAAAGCTGCGTCGGGTGCGCATTGGTTTTATTGGGCTGGAAGGAATTCCACCGGGCAAATGCCGTCACTTGACTACTCGTGAAATGGAACGTTTTCGTAAACTGTTGAAGATGCCAGAACCCGGCCATGACAATTGAAGAGATCCTCAGTAACTCAAAAACCATCGCAGTAGCGGGGTTGTCTTCCAACAAATTGCGCCCCAGCTTTGGTGTGGCGCAATATATGCAAAAGCATGGCTATCGCATTGTGCCAGTGAATCCGCAAGAAACCGAAGTGTTGGGGGAAGTGAGCCACCCTACGCTTCTGGATGTGCCTGATAAAATCGACATCGTGAATATTTTTCGTCGGGCTGAGTTTGTACCAGCGATTGTGGATGAAGCGATTCAAATTGGTGTAAAGTGCGTGTGGATGCAGGAAGGGGTAGTGCATGAGCAGGCTGCGCAAAAGGCTCGAGAGGCGGGGATTACCGTGGTAATGGACCGATGCATCTTGAAGGATCACGTAGCGTTGCATCGGCAGTAGTGCGGTTCATTTGCGGATAATTTGCTTCAGAGTAAACGTCACTCGCGTACTTCCTTTGAACTGAACATTGCCACCATTCCCGGCATTCTTGGCCGTTTCTCGCTCTCGGGTGAGTTCGATTTTGCCTTCGGTTAATCTGCCACTAAAACGGAATCTGGTTTCGTTGATCTGGTTACCAGCTTGCTCTTGCGATGCGGTGGCGAAAGCCAAAACGTTGCCTGAAATTCTGCCTTCCACAATCGGCGTACTGCGGTAGTCACCGTATAATTTGCCGGTCAGCTTTGCTCCATCTTGCGAAAACTGAAACGCAATGTCTTGCGTCTCTCCGTTTCTGGTGGGGAATTGTCCTATCCATGTTCCAGAAAAATCATCGGCCAGTAAAGTGGTGGCAATTATAAACAGAGCCAGCCTCATATTAACCTCGCAACAATCCGGGCAACACGCCAGTGCTATCGGCGAATCGTTCCACAGGGGCGCCAAAGGCCTCTAGCATGCCCATGTACAAATTGGCGACGGGGGTATCCTCGCCGAATACCAAGTGCTGACCGGAATCGATCCTGCCGCCGCCACGACCCGCCAGCACTAACGGCAGCTTGTGCGGATTATGACTGTTACCATCGCTCAACGCTGAGGCAAACAGCACCATGGAACTATCCAGCACGTTAGTTTCGCCTTCCTTCATTGCCGCCAACTTCCGCAGCAAGTAGGCATACTGTTCAATGTGCCAACGATTGATCAACTGATATTGACGAAGTTTATCGGCTTCTTTCTGATGATGGGAAACATCGTGATGGCCAGCGGTGACGCCTTCCAGAAAGCGAAAGCTGACATTGCTTACGGCATTGCCGAACATGAACGTGGCCACACGCGTTGTATCACTTTGGAAAGCCACAGCGATCATATCCATCATTAGCCGCACGTGTTCGGCATGATCAGTTGGCCGGTCTGTGGGCGCGTCTTTCAAGGCCAGAGCAACCTTCGGCTTCCAACTTTGCTGAGCACCGCTACTTGATCGGGTGACGCGTTCTTCAAGCGAACGCATTACCGACATATACTCGTCAATGCGAAGCTTGTCGGCAGAATTCACTTGGGCTCGCAGACGCTTGGCATCGCCCAGAACACGATCCAGCAGCAGAGTATCTTGTTTCGACTGATTCCCTTTCCCAACGTTTGCGGCGCGAAACAAACGTTCGTAAACTGAGCGTGGGTTAATTTCACGAGCCAGCGGAGTGGAAGCGTTGCTCCAGGCAATGTGCGATCCATACACGCGTGTGTAACCCACCACTGCATCCACACCGATGGCCACTGGTGTGACACCCAGTTCCAGCGAAGCGAGTGGCGTTTGCAACGCTACTTTTTGGGCACAAACCTGATCCATGGAAATGGCGTTAGCCAAATCAGCCCCAGGAGTTTTCTTAATTGTGGAGCAGGTAAGAATGGCCGCTTCTTTGACGTAGTGCCCGTCACCACCTTTTGAATTTGCGTTCCAAAGATTGCTGACCACTGTGATGCGATCTTTCAAATCTTCAAGCGGGGCAAGGGTTGGAGACAGTTTGAAATCGCGACCGGTGCCTTCCGGGGTCCAGGCTGTTACGTTGACGCCGTTCGGCATATACAACACAGCCAGTCGATTTGGACTTGCGGAAGTAACTGGTGAGGCCGCCATGGATTCCAACCAGGGAAGTCCTAACCCCACACCTGCACCTTTCAAAAGAGTGCGTCGTGAAATGCGTGCTTTGTCTAAGTTGATATTCATTGCTTCAAACCTGCCTGATATCGAAACGGAACGCTCAGCACAATGGCTTCTAACAGCGCCTGTGCTTTGTAATCTTTGCTCTTAACTTGTGCCACTATGCTATCAATCGCGCAGCCATCCTTCAACGTCAGTCCACGACCCAGGGCGTAGCCTAACATTTTGCTGGCCAGATTCCGAACAAATAAATCTTTACGATCCAGTAGTACCTGCTTCAATTCTGCGGGCCCATTGAATTCGGTTCCATCCAATAGTTCGCCGGAATTATCCACTGGTTTGCCTTCATCCTGATCACGCCAACGACCGATGGCATCGTAATTTTCCAGAGCGAATCCCATTGGGTCAATGCGGCTATGACATCCCGCGCAGTTGGGATTTTGCCGGTGCTGCGCCAGTCTTTCTCGAACGGTCATTTTGGTTGAACCGGGATTTGTTTCCTCAAGAGCAGGGACATTGGGCGGCGGAGGCGGTGGTGGAGTTCCCAGCATCGATTCCAGAATCCAGGCGCCGCGCAATACAGGACTGGTGCGGTAGGGGTAGGATGAAACGGTCAGCACTGCGGGCATCCCCAACAATCCACCGCGTCTGCTGCCTTTGGGTAATTCCACCCACTGTGGTTGCGAGGCAGCGTTGGGGTTCAACGGCAACTTTTCATCGAAGAGAGTGGCCAATTGTTTGGTGGCAATGGTGTGGGTGGAATCAATCAAATTCAGCAGTGATAGATTTTGTAAAAATATCTCGCGCAGAAACAAGACAGGTTGCAATCGAATATCGGAGCGCAGATCTTCACTGGCGGCATAGGTGGGGAAAAGTTTCGCATCGGGAACCTTATCGGTGCTCAACTCTCTGGTGCGCAACCACTGTTCGGCGAATCTTTGGGTAAAACCAAGTGACCTATCGTTCTTCATCATTCGGGGAATAATCTGTTGCAAGACTTCCGGGTCCTGCAACTTTCCGGCAGCGGCAATATCGAACAGAAATTCATCGGGCATACTTCCCCATAGAAAATAAGAGAGTCGCGATGCTAATGCGTATTGGTCCAGTAATCGGGGCTCTTTGCTTTCGTTGGCTGGCTCAAAGCGGTAAAGAAACATTGGTGAAACCAATGCCGCTCGCAAGGCAAAAAGGATGGACGGTTGCACTGGTTCGCCCTGCTTTTGCGCTGCCTGGAACAAAGTTAAGTAGGGTGCAACCTCGGCATCGGTTACTGGCCTGCGGAAGGCGCGAGTAAGAAAACGTTTCAACACCAACTGCGGGGGGTGATCTTTTTTCTCAAAAATCATGCCATGCGATTTATATTCCTTGGCCGCAAAATCCGTGGCGAACTTGGCCGCTTCCATGTATTTTTCCGAATGCAATGGAGATAGAAACAAAGTTTCCGCTGCGTTGTCAAACCCTTCGCCGCCAGCACCATCAACAGGCAGCGCATGGCCGATATCCAGGTGCATATCCAGAAGATCGCGCAATGTTGCGGAGTACTCATCGCGATTCAAGCGACGGATGGGAGAGGGTCCAGCACCGATGCCAGCCGAGCAGGCTTCCGCGCGCACTGCACTTTCCACCCACTGCGAGAACTGTTCACGATCATCCAGCGTTGGAACGGCACCACCACGCGGAGGCATTTCACCATTTTTCACGCGCAGGGCAAGAGACTTCCACTTTTCCCCATCGGTCTGCAAGCTGGTTTTCGTGCTGACGAGGTTAAGTTTAAATCCCCCTGCGGCAGCTTTTTCATGGTGACACTTTTCGCAATTCCGCTTTAGGAAATCCTGCGCCGTTTCAAAGGAATTAGTTCCAGCAAAAGCAGCACCAATGGAGGTTAAGAAAATTGCGTAGCGAAGCATCCATATTCAGCATACTTCAGTATTCTGAATACTTCGGAGTCGCTCAAATGGAGCGCTACGGTTGACAGGATTCCGTCATGCTGTGAGCCTTAGCCGTGTCGCCTCGTAGCAATTCTTCAAACGTTTGCAGCGGAGCAGTGGAACCGGTCTTGCCAACTGCTGGAACCAGTGCCCATTTGTCTATAGCGCTTAAAGCAAACCTGGGATCAGAATTGTCCAGTTGAAGCACGCCTGGGGAAAGTTCAGCATGTCCGATGGGAACGCAGAGTGCAGGATGATCGAAAGGGGCTTTTTCAAAGCGAACCCGCTCATCGGTCAAGGCTTTCAGGAAACTTACCATTTGTGATTTTTCCTGTGCAGTGAGTCGGATTTGGCCAATGCCGTTACCCAGATTTCCGTCCCCAGGAAAATCTCCGTTGCGACCGTAAAAGTCTAACACCTGTTCCAGCGTGGCTTGACTGCCGTCATGGAAATAAGGTCCGGTTAATTCTACATTCCGCAGCCCTGGGGATTTGAACGATCCGGCAGAAGAACCAGCTCGAGCATTGGGGAACAAGGCCACTCCAAATCCATCTTTTCCAGCTAACCCAACGTCTTCAGAAATTTGGCTGACCCCGGTGCGAAAGAAGCCCATGGCTTGCGGATCGTTCGTATTCGCATTGACCCGTCTGGTGTTGGAATAAGATGCTGCTGTAAATTCCCCACCTTGATGGCATTGCGTGCATTGCGAACCGCCACCGCGAAATTCCTGCAATCCCTGTTGCTCAAAGTTGGTTAGCGCTTGGGTATTGCCTTCCATGAATCGATCAAAGGGAGAGTCGTTAGAAACCAGCGTCGATTCGTAAGCCTGAATCGCCAGGCCCCAGAAAAGTGCAAAGTTGCTTTCCATTTGTGTGAAAGAAGTTCCAGAAACATCAACCAGTGTCGGGCTGGCCCAATACTCTGGTTGAAAAGCAGTACGAATCAAAGCGGTGTATTGGGCGTTCAAGCCATTGCCTTCGGGGTTCGCCAACTCGCCTAATACGCTATCACTGTCAGCAACTTTCTGACGACCAAGAGGCGTCAAATTCAACATCTTTTTCGCAAACAGGGGCCAGTTGCGCCCTTCGTAGGACATTTCGGTTGAGTTCAATGCAGGTCCGACGGCTTGCGATGCCAAGCTGGAATTTGCCAATCGAACTTTTGTTTGGGTCAACTGTTCATTTTTCCAAACAGTCGAGTGAAGGCCTGGATCGGAATCACCAAATGGGGTTGCTCCATTGAAAAGACTTTGAGCCCGTCCATCCCAAAAATTACGAACATTAAAAACTGCATTGATGACGGAAGGAGTGTTCCGGGCTGTTACTTGCCTCACTCTAATTCCATTAATTGAAAAGGCGGCTTCTCCGCCAATGTCAGCGCCGTCTTCTTCGGATGTTTCCGCAATGGAACCAAAAAAGCTACGATGCACCACACCGGCAGATCCGGCAACTTGACGTTTATTCTGTAGAACGGCGGATCGATTGTTGTTTGCATCGGACAATTTGCGAAAAGGAAAATCGTTTAGAGCAAGCAATAAATTTGCGGGAATCGCGCCAGTAAGTGAAGCCGGGCTGGCCAGTTGGTTTTGCGACCGATGATCGCCACCAGCGTGGAAATGACAAGTGGCACAAGCGGTTCGACCGTCGCTACCTGCTTGCACGTCCCAAAAAAATGCTTTCCCTAAAACGATGAGGGCGGTACGATCTTGTACGTAGTCACTAAGGTTTGGAACTTCAGGAATAGCAATAGTCTTTAGAGAAACAAGCGGAATTGTTCCCTGTCCACCTCTACCCTGACCCCATGCCGACAATGCGAACAATCCGAAACTTAAGATTAAACGTCCCATGCAATTTCAAACACGGTTCCATGGAATTTGACCTGGTTGGTTATGCAGAAAATCGATAGCCAACGCCGCGGACGGTGAGAATATGTTTGGGAAACTGGGCGTTTTCCTCAAGCTTTTGCCTTAACCAGGAAACATGGACGTCCACTGTTCTAGTTGTAATGTTGGGTTGATATTCCCACACGTCGCTCAGAATCTGATCACGAGAAAGGACCCTATCGCGATGCTCAATTAGGTATCGAAGCAGTTGCACTTCTTTGCCTGCCAGACTAACTTGCTTTCCATTGCGCAAGATTTCTGTCTTTTCAAAATCTACTTGAACCGTGCCAAACTCAAACCGCACTACGGCAATTGGATTTTCCTTGTGAACCCTGCGCAGCAATGCTTCCACCCTAGCCAACAATTCAGATGGATCAAAAGGCTTGGTGAGGTAGTCATCGGCACCGGTGCGCAAACCCACTACACGATCCACAATTTGCGAACGGGCAGTGAGCATTAAAATGGCAACATCCGATCCAGACTGACGCAGCTCTCTACACACTTCAATCCCACTGCGACCAGGAAGCATCACGTCTAACAGGATCAAGTGGTAAGGATTTCCTTTCGCCTTAGCGAGCCCGGAAATACCATCCCCGGCTGTATCCACGTCGTAACCGCTGGACGAAAGCAAGTCGGAAAGAGTCAGGGCCAAGCCTGGTTCGTCTTCAATTAACAGGATCCGTGAATTCACTCATCGACTCCTTGGGGGCTGCTGGCAAACGCACTATAAATTCGCTCCCTTTCCCTTCCTGGCTCTTCACAAAAATCTTTCCACCATTGCCCTCAACAATTCTCTTGGCCAAGCTTAAGCCCAACCCAGTGCCATGAATCTGATCGGCAACTGCTTTTTTGCCTCTAAAAAATGGTTCGAAAATTTTACCCGCCTCGCTTTTTGAAATGCCCATGCCATAATCTTTCACGGTGATTTCTACGTTACCAGAAGTTAACAGTGCAGCAATTTCAATTTGCCCGCCGCTGGCACCATATTTGGCGGCATTGCTGATCAAATTCTGCAATACATGTTGGAGCCCAGTAGCGTCTCCAATCACAGCAATGGGATCAGTTGGAATGTTCCAATTCACAGTGCATCCCGATTCCGCAATTGCCTGGGCAGAGGCGGCCAGGGCATCGTCAACCAATTGGTCCACCATCACTACTTCCCGTTTCCAATGAGCCTGATCTGGGCGTGCCCCAGCGAAACGAAGTACTTGCTCAACAATGGCACCCAACTTTTTTGTCTGATCCTGAATCAATGTTCCGTAGCGTTCCAGTTGGGGCTGATTATTAAACTTCACTATGCCACTCCCCATGTTAAACGCTGCTGTTCCAATCACTGTTAACGGAGTGCGCAATTCATGTGAGACACCTGCGACGAATTCCATTTGCAAATAAGCCAACTGCTGGGCTCGCCTTGTTAACCAAACCAGCGCGCCAATGGTCACTAACATCAATGCCAGAATGGCTGTTGTCAAAGCCAGATTTCGTGTTCTAGCCCGACTCACGGCCACTTCCAGCGATCCTTGTTTGTGGCGCACCGCCAACTGCCAGCGGCCTTGTTCGGAATTTCCACGTCCACCCCCTGGCCCAAAACGACCACGAGGAAATTTCAATCGGAACAGTTGGCAGGTGGCATCGGCTGCGGTGCCGATTGTTTCCCCGGTCGAGTTAGAAGCGAATACAATCCGTTCCGGCTCTTCGCTCATGGTGATTTCGGCATCATATTCCAAAGGACCAGTGCTGCCCAAATGATGTTTCAGCAGTTCTGGAATCCATTCCTTTTGAATTAATGGAAGATCAAGTTCCACGGCAAGCCATTCGCGAATTCCATTTCCTTCAATCCTTTCGCGACTTCGCCAGCGCGGAATTTCAATGACGTTAATTGTGCCGCCGTCCATGGGTCCGGGCCTTGAACCATCTCCTCTCAATCGGGCATTCATTCGTTCTCGAAACCTCTCCCAACCGGGGGGCCAATCCACAGTTTGAAATTCTTTACGAAGCGGGTTGGCTTCCCTCAGAACAAAGGAATCACCTTTGGGGATCACTCTTACCAGGCGACGCACCAACTGTTCGTGTTTGGCCGATTCCCGCCACGCCTCAAACTGCTGCAAATATCCGGCTTCAATTGTTGCATCATCCAGTTCGCTCCAATCGCGGTTGTTAGTTGCGATGGCTGTAAAGATGTTTGAAATGTCGTCATCGAAATCCCTTGCCAATCGGTCGATATCGGCCTGCAAACGTCTTTGTCGACGATCCTGTTCACTGGCGCTCACCTCATTGATCCAGCGGTATTGCAACCCCGCCAACAATAATGTGGACGCTGCAAGCAATCCTACAAATAACCATAGGAAAACGGTTTGGCCTCTGTTTGTGTCCACATTTGAAAGTATCGCAACTGAAACATCGCGGTAGTGATAAGGCTTCGTTAAGTGCTGATCAAGAATATTAAGAAGGTAAACTAGGGGGAATGAAGCATTCCATTGTGATGTTCACAATATCGGCGATTTCAGCGCTAGCTTTTCAAGTGCAACCCAGTGAAGCGCAGACCAAGGTATTCTTGGGCCGTTGGGATTTGAACGTAACCACATCTACGGAAACCTATCCGCAATGGATGGAGGTGAAAGAAGAAGATGGTTACCCCATTCGCATTCAACCTCGTGGAGGTGCTGTTCGACGAGCAACCAGTGCCAAATGGGACGGCGCGCGCCTTGTGATTACTTTGGTGCCACGAGTCGGCGATCGTCCAGAAGTACTTTGGGAACTTTCCATTCCAGATGGAAAAACATTCACCGGCGTCCAGAAAACTGGTGGTGTCATTGATGCAAAACTTACTGGAGTTCGTGCTCCAGCTTTACGCAGGGACGAGCCCAATGCCTGGGGACGTCCTGAAAAACTTTTCAATGGGAAAGATTTGACTGGTTGGGAACCAATCGCCAATCGACGACCAAGCCGTTGGGAAGTGAAAGATGGGGAATTGGTAAATCCTGAAAGTGGCGCAAATCTAAAATCCACACGTAAGTTTGATGACTTTAAGCTTCATATTGAATTCAATTGTCCGGAACATGGTAACAGCGGCATTTACCTGCGCGGTCGTTATGAAATACAAATTGGTACCGAAGGCGGGAAACTGCCTAGTCATGAAATGGGGGCGATCTACGGATATCATGCCCCTGCAAAGGAGGTTCCTGCCCGACCGAATGAATGGCAGACTTACGATGTAACTTTGATCGGCCGTCAGGTAACGGTAATCCACAACGGAGTGATGATCCATGACAAGCAGGAAATGGAAGGGATCACCGGCGGAGCACTGGATTCCAATGAAGATGAACCTGGACCTTTCTTCCTGCAGGGCGATCACAAAGGGTTGCTTCGATTCCGCAACATCACAATTTCTGTCCCGAAAAAGTAGTCGCACGATATCCTAAGATTGTGATCATTCCCAACAAACCGGAAGTAATGAGTCCGGCCGGGCATTGGCCGCAATTGCACGCTGCCATTGAAGCAGGCGCGGATGCTGTGTATTTTGGGCTGGATCATTTTAGTGCTCGGGCAAAGGTTGGCTTTACAGTATCTGAGCTTCCCGAAGTGATGCGAACATTGCATGCCCGCGGCGTGCGAGGATACGTAACATTCAACACGCTGGTATACGATTCTGAACTGGAGACGGCAGCCAGGACCTTGGAATCCATCGCCAAGTCTGGGGCCGATTCCATTATTGTGCAAGACCTTGGCATGGTTAAATTGGCAAGGCTGATTGCACCAAATCTTGCCATTCACGGCAGCACACAAATGAGCATTACCAGCGCTGAGGGAATTGCTTTGGCCATGCGTCATGGGGTGAGCCGTGTGGTGATGGCCAGGGAACTTTCCCTGAGTGACATCCGCACCATTCGTGCCAAAACCGATTGCGAACTGGAAATGTTTGTTCATGGGGCATTGTGTGTTTCCTATTCGGGGCAGTGCTTTTCATCGGAAGCGTGGGGTGGTCGTAGTGCGAATCGTGGCCAGTGCGCGCAGGCGTGCCGATTGCCCTATGAACTGATCGTGGACGATGTTTTGAAGCCACTGGGTGACGCCCGCTACCTGCTTTCGCCTGGAGATTTATTTGCGTTGCACCAAGTTCCAGAGCTGGTTGAGATAGGAATTTCTTCCCTCAAAATTGAAGGCCGTTACAAGGATTCTGATTACGTGGCGCTGACAACCACAGCCTATCGAAAGGCAGTGGATGAAGCATGGGCTGGCCTGCCATTAGGTGCAACCAAGCTGGAGGATCTGCAACTGGAACAGGTCTATTCACGGGGCTTGGCACCACATTTCCTTTCTGGAACCAATCATCAGACCGTGGTGAATGGAAGGGCTCCACGGCATCGCGGCGTGCGGATGGGTGAAGTGGTTGGTTGCTTGAACGAGGCCATTACTATCCAGCCATCAGCCGCTCATTTTCTAGCTGCCATCAAGCCCGGTGATGGCGTCGTATTCGATGGGGCTGATCGGCTGAGTCCGCAGGAAAAAGAAGAAGGCGGGCGGATTTTTACGGTCATTGAACTGGGGGACGGCAACATTGAACTTGGCTTTGCCAATGGGGCAATTGACTTCGAACGAGTGCATCCAGGTGATCCAATTTGGCGCACTCATGATCCCGATATCGACAAAGCAGCACGACCGTATTTAGAAGCTGTATCGCCAATTGCAAAGCAGCCATTGCAAGTAACAGTGAAAGCACAAAGTGGGAAACCGCTTGTATCAGAATGGAAGCTTGGAGAATTGCTGGTTCGGATAACGTCGGATGAACCGCTTGCTGCCGCGCAGAATCATTCCCTCACAAACGATTCGGTGAAGGAGCAGGTGGCCCGTTTAGGAAATACTCCCTACGCACTGCATTCGGTTGAAACTGAGATTGAAGGCAGCCCGTTTGTCCCAACTTCATTACTGAACCTGCATCGTCGACAAGCGGTGGAAGAGCTTGTAAAACTCCAGAGCACTGTTCATTCAATAGCCACAGCGGACCCAGTCCAATGCGTCCGATCCGCTTTGGATGAAGCCGTTACCACAGGCAAAGGTTCTGGTGGCAAGAAGTTGCATTTGTTAACTCGAACAGCAACGCAATTGGATGCCGCAATGGAGTTGAGACCAGCGAGCATCACTCTTGACTATCTGGAATTGTATGGACTTCGAGATTCGGTTGAGAAAATTAAGAATGCCGGGATTGAGGCGCGTGTTGCCAGTCCCCGGATTCTTAAGCCGAGTGAAGAGCGGATTGTACACTTTCTGCGAAAGTTGGAATGTCCCATTGTTGTTCGTTCCGGCGGGTTGTTAGATACACTTACAACCGGAAAGCATCCACAACTAATTGGCGACTTCAGTTTAAATGCAGCGAATGCCATCACTGCCGGGATGTTACTCCAATTAGGACTAACCCGGCTTACTCCTGCGCATGATTTAAATGCGGATCAAGTTACAAGGCTTGCCGCCAGCGCTGGGGCAAGTAACCTTGAAGTAATTGCCTATCACCATCTTCCTGTTTTCCACATGGAGCATTGCGTGTTTTGTCGCTTTCTTTCAACGGGGACAACGTTCGAGGATTGCGGACATCCTTGTGAAACCCATCGTCTTTCTTTGCGCGATGAAAACGGTCGGGAACATCCTGTAATGGCTGATGTGGGCTGTCGAAATACTGTGTTTGGCGCTCAATCACAGCAAGCCAGTAGATACATGGATACCTGGATCAGCGCGGGTATTGAGCATTTTCGTTTGGAGTTTGTGCATGAGCAGCCCACGCAACTTTTCAATATCTCTAAAGCCTTTGGAAGGTTCTTGGATGGCGAGAGTTCCTCAGTCGAATTGCATGATGCGTTGAAAAGGAACAGCCCCCAAGGCGTCACGGAGGGAAGTCTGCTCGTCTCTAATAAGTATTTGAAAGTACTATAAGTTGATGTTAGTCCCAGGACTATCAGGACTTACAAAGTTTAGTAACCCATTCGATTACTGCTTTTTGGGGATTGTACTGAACCTTTTTTGCTGGTACTTTTGAATTCACTTACCAGGAAAATTGTCTGGAAGTAAGGACCATCCCAAATGAGCCGTCAAAAGTTAACTCTTCTTACTCTTCTTGCAGCGCTATTCATCACTACGGTTCACGCCCAATCAACCGTCCAAGTGCTCTATGCCGCAAACTTGGAAAAAGGGGATTCCATCGTAAATATAACGAATACAGGTGTGAATGGAGTTTCGCTGTCCGGCCCAGGGTTCGGTCCCGTCGGAAATATTTGTGTCAACCTATACGCCTTCTCTCCTGATGAACAATTAGTGACCTGCTGTTCCTGCGTGATAACGCCCAACGGCCTGGTTTCGCTATCCGTGACAAACGATCTGATGAACAATACGTTGACTGGCATCCGGGCAAACTCGGCAACGGTAAAACTGATCACCACGGCTACGGGCGCAATTCAAGGAGTGCCTACTTTCACAGGCACAAGCTGTAATAACTCCGCGGCTTTTGTGGGATCGGCAGCATTACCCTTTGCTTCAGGATCGCAAGCTTGGGGAACCACTCTGCATGCAACCCCGGTGCTTGGCGGCCCCTATGCACTTACAGAACGGCCATTTCTTTTAGCGACACTTAGCGCTGGTGACTTGGCTTCCATTACGAATCGATGCGCCAACATCATAGGCAACGGAAGCGGCTACGGCATTTGTCGGGGATGTCGCACAGGTGGCCAGGAATCCACAAGATTCTAAGATGGAACGGTAAACAGCGTCCAGACGCGCTATAATCACCAATTCGTCTTTACATGCCTAATCTCGCCCCTTGGCAATGGATACTCGGTGCTTTGTGTGCCTTCATGATTGGTGTTGCCAAAACTGGAATGCCCGGTGTTGGCATTTTGGCAATTCCCTTGATGGTGCTTACTGCCGGGGATACAAAACATTCCGCAGGTTGGTTGCTACCCATTCTTTGCACTGCGGATCTATTTGCTGTTTTTTACTGGCGAAGGCACGCTGCGGCAAATAAATTATTTGCGATGGCCCCTTGGGTAGTTGTCGGCATGGCTGGCGGGGCGGCTGCACTTTATCTACCTGAATATATATTGCGACCGTTGGTCGGTACGATTGTGCTGATCATGCTGGTGCTGTATCTATACCGCCGCATGAAGAGTGACCTTCGTCCGGCGCACAGCGGACTCTACGGCATGGCTGCTGGGTTTGCCACAACCGTGGCCAATGCAGCAGGCCCGGTGATGAATCTTTACCTGCTCACCAAGGAGTTGCCCAAAGAAGAATTCATCGCCACAGGAGCCTGGTTCTTTTTTGTAATCAATTTGGCAAAGATCCCAATCTACACCTGGCATGGGTTATTCAGTCGTACTTCCTTGATTTTTGATGCGGTGCTTGTCCCGGCGGTCTTACTGGGAGCACTCACTGGACGGTGGTTGTTAGGACGCATTCCGACCAATGTTTTTGAGGCAATGGTGATTGTTCTAACCGCTGCTTCCACTATTTTGTTGTTCCGCTGAGCTTAGTAGTGTATCCAAAGACTGGGAATTCACAGGCAAACCACAAAACGTCCAATTGCCTGCCGTTGCTGGAACAATTTTGGATGGGACTAAGTGGATGGGACTAAGCGTGATTCAAAGGCCTAATTGTGTTACTCTCCGATGCGTGGACCCTCTTCGTATTCAAGTGCATTCCAAAGACAATGTTGCCATCGTAGTGAACCCGGAAGGGCTGGCCGCTGGAGTCGCTTTTTCTGATGGATTGAAATTGGTGGAGAGCATTCCCCAATCGCACAAAGTTGCTTTGAAGCGATTCGCTCCTGGCGACCTGATTATCCGCTATGGCGAAGTGATCGGCACGGCCAATCGTGAAATTCCGGTTGGTGGTTGGATTCGTGAAGATATGCTGAACCTTCCCGTGGCTCCTCCACTGGATCAATTAGCCTTGGCCACAGCCGTTCCGCAACCACTCGCACCGCTGGCAGGGCAGACGTTTGAGGGCTATCGCAATGCAGACGGCACTGTGGGCACGAAAAATATTTTGGGCATCACAACAACAGTACAGTGCGTCGCGCCTACTGTGGATTACGCGGTGCGCCGCATCAAAGCGGAGCTGCTACCGCGCTTTCCCAACGTGGATGATGTGGTGGCCATCACGCACACATATGGTTGTGGGGTGGCGATTGACGCGCCAGGCGCCGGTATTCCAGTCCGCACTTTGGGCCACATTAGTCGACACGCAAATTTCGGAGGTTCGCCATTGGTGGTCAGTCTTGGTTGCGAGAAATTGCAGCCGATGCGGTTGTTGCCAGGCGAAAATCTGCGTCCGTTCAACAACTCAACATTCCCGATTTTCAATGAAGATCCCTATGTGGTTCGTCTTCAAGATGCAGACCTGCGCGGGTTTGGGGACATGATCTCGGCCATTATGCGCTTTGCCGAAAAGCGATTGGAAGAGTTGAATCGTAGGCAGCGTACCACTTGTCCCGCATCGGAATTGAACGTCGGATTGCAGTGCGGAGGGAGTGACGCATTTTCTGGAGTGACCTGTAACCCGGCTGTTGGTTATGCGGCTGATCTCTTAGTGCGATCCGGTGCGAGTGTGATGTTTTCTGAAGTGACCGAAGTTCGCGATGCCGTTCATTTGTTGACGCCACGCTGCGCAACGCAAGACATAGCACGCGATCTGATTCGTGAAATGCGTTGGTATGACGAATACCTGGGACGAGGCGGTGCTGATCGTAGCGCGAATCCAACACCAGGCAATAAGCGTGGTGGTTTATCGAACGTAGTGGAAAAGGCATTGGGCTCTGTGGCAAAAGCCGGCACCAGTGCTATCAGCATGGTGGCCAGTCATGGCGATAAAGTGACCGCGAAAGGTCTGACGTTTGCAGCCACACCAGCCAGCGATTTTATTTGCGGAACGCAGCAGTTAGCATCAATGAACATGCACGTATTCACCACAGGCGAGGGAACGCCCTATGGCTTGGCACTCGTTCCAGTGGTGAAAGTTTCTTCGCGCACTGCACTGGCAGAACGATGGCATGATTTGATTGACGTGGATGCAGGGCGCATTGCCACGGGCCAGGCAACGATTGAAAGCGTTGGTTGGGAACTGTATCGCTTCATTTTGGATGTGGCCAGTGGGCGCAAGAAAACTTGGGCAGATCATTGGGGCCTGCACAACGCACTAGCCCCGTTCAATCCTGGACCGGTGACGTGACCCGATCCTAAATATTCCCCTTCCTAAACTCTTCCGCCAACTGATCACTTCCCCTCCACGCCACAGCCAAAATGGTTAGCGTCGGATTCTTCTCTGTTGCCGTTGGGAAAATTGCGCCGTCCATCACGTACAAATTCTTCACCTCATGCGCTTGCCCGAAGCTACTCACCGCACTCCGTTTTGGATCGCTGCCCATGCGCACTGTTCCATGTTCATGAATCGCACTGCCCGGCAGCGCCAGTTCACCGCGTTTAAATGGCAGGATCTCTGCCTTCGCCGCACGCAGAATAGATTCCGCCGTATCGTACATCTCATCTACCATCTTGCGTTCGTTATCGGAGATCTTGAAGTCAATCCGCACAACGGGCACGCCGTAACGATCCTTGGCCGTCCCATCCACCGTCACCCGATTGTCAGCGCGCGGCAGAACTTCACCATACGGATGCAACGCCACCATGGCTGGGTAACGATTCTTCACAGACTTTTTGAAGTCCACTCCAAAGCCGGGCAGAGACTTCGCGAATTCTGCACTGGCTTGTGCACCGGTGGACCAGAATTGCGATCCGAATCCGCGCAGATAATCACGCTTGCGACCATCCCGATGATTGAACCTGGGCATGTAGATATGCTCACCGCCAATGCCATCGTCATTTTGTGTTTTGCCACCACGCAATTCGGGAACGAAGCCGTACATGTGGAAGCGGGTTTGCTCTGTCAGATAACGACCAATGACATCATTTGAATTCGCAATGCCATTGGGATATTTCGACGATTTCGAGTTTAACAAAATACGCGTAGAATCAATGCACGACGCGGCCATCACCACGATGCGTGCTTGAATTGTATGTTCCTGCTTGGTGTTGCGGTCGAAATATTGCACGCCGCTGGCCAGACCTTTGTCGTCCACCAACACCCGAGCCACCACCGCATTGTCGATTACCTGCAGCTTGCCGGTCTTCATCGCAGGTTCCAAAAGATAGTCAGTGGAGTTAAAGAATGCTCCAATGTCGCAACCTTTGCCGCAAGCGCCGCAATAGTGGCAGGGCGCGCGACCGTTGTGCTCTTTCGTAAGAACTGCACGCCTGCCAGCAACAATGGAAACGCCAATGCTCTTGGCCGCTTTCTGCATCAACCGTTCACCGCACCGTGGGCTTGGGGCGGGAAGCATGTACTTGCTGCCGGGCAGGGAATCCTGATCGTCAGTGCCACCGCACACGCCAATCAACTGTTCCACTTTATCGTAATAAGGGGAAATGTCGGCATAGCGTAACGGCCACGGGATCTCCCAACCATCCTTTTCTGGACCAGTGAAATCGACGTCGGAATAGCGTAGCGAGACTCGGCCCCAAATGTTGGTCTTCCCACCACGACCCCACACACGAGTCAAGTCAAACGGCTGTCCTGCGGGCGTTTCAAACGGTTGCTCTTTCGTATCGAGTACCATTTGCGGAGGTCGTAAGCCGCGCTCCAAACGGTCGCGCCACTCCCACGGTTTTACGTGTGACCAGAACTGTGCCTTGTTGAATTTTTGACCAGCATCTAGCACAGTTACGTTGACGCCCAACCGGGTCAGGTTCCAGGCCGTCATGCCGCCTGCGGCACCGCTGCCGATAATTACCACGTCATGTTTCTTTTGCGATGTTTGTGGGTACATGGTTTACACCTGATGCTCCGGGTGCGTGCAGCCGGGGAATTCTTTCAAGAATGTATTGGCGTTCCAGCCAAGTTCCTGTTGCAAACCTTCTTTGGTGGAATAGTAACCATCCACCGTTGCGTCCTTCAACAACTTGAAAAATGCGGCGCGGCTGGTGCCTTCTTCTTTACTGAACGCGGTGAGCATGGCCACCTGTTCCGGCTCCGATAAATCCACGAAAGCTTTGCCATCTTTTTTACGAGCATCGCCGTTCAATGAAGCAATGCCTCGTCGGAAATCTGCGCCCAGCTTGGCTCGCGCTCGTGAATTCCCGTCGATGATAAAGTGCACGCTGGCGTCGGCAGCACCTGGGGTATCGGTGCGTGGGATGATCAGATCCACCAAGCGGGACAGCGTCTTCATCTCATCAGCGCTGAAGAATTTGGCCACCTTCTTTGTGGCTTTCAATTCAACCAAAGGCGCTTCATGTTGATGTTCCTGAGCGACGGCCAAAGGCACAGCGGCAGCTGCCAGTGCAGTTTGAATTGCTTGTCGGCGAGTTTTCATGGGTCCATGCCCATTCTATCGAAGCTACAATGATTGTGTTGGACACGACTTTACCTGAGATTGATCTTCATGGGCTGCTACGCCAGTTTTGGGGATTTGACGAATTTAGACCGCAACAAGAAGCCATCATTCGCTGCCTTCTTGCTGGGCGGGATGCCGCAGTTGTAATGCCCACTGGCGGTGGAAAATCGCTGTGCTATCAGTTGCCCTCTTTGGTTGGCAACGGGACCACGGTGGTGATCTCTCCACTCATTGCCCTAATGCATGATCAGGCCGAACAACTTGCACAAATGGGAATTTCTTCCGCAGTGCTGAACAGCAGCATGCCTTTCGCAGAACAACAAAAAGTGATGTGGGATGCCAAGCGTGGGGTTTATCGGTTGCTGTATTTATCGCCAGAACGGATGGCTCGTGAAGGTACGATTGATTGGCTGCATAATATCCCACTGGCGCTTTTTGCCATTGATGAGGCGCACTGCATTTCCGAATGGGGGCACGAGTTCCGTCCAGAGTATAGAATGCTGGGTCGGCTGCGGAACAACTTTCCTGATGTCCCAATCGCCGCGTTCACAGCATCTGCCACGCAAAAAGTTCGGCACGATATTATTCAGCAGTTGGGGCTGGATCAGCCTGGCAAATACATTCGCAGTTTCCACCGCCCCAATCTTCACTTTGTAATTCGACAGTGCGATTCCAAAACTCAGTTCGATCTTCTACTGAAAACGTTGAAGGCGCATGAAGGCAGCACGGTGATCATTTATGCACCAACTATTTCTGCGGTTGAAACCACTGTGGATGATTTGGGGCAAAACGGAATTGAGGCCGTCGCCTATCACGGGCAGATGGGGGCTGAAGCGCGCAGGCGCAATCAGAACCTGTGGATGGCCGATGAAGTACGCGTGCTCGTCGGAACGTTGGCCTTTGGCTTGGGCATCAATAAGCCACATGTGCGGGCTGTGATCCACTTGGCACTTCCTAAATCGTTAGAGCAGTTTTACCAGGAAGCGGGTCGTGCGGGTCGTGATGGGGAAGCGGCGGATTGCTTGTTATTGTGGCAGAAAAAAGATATTGGTCTGCTGGCTTATTTCATTGAACAGTTGAAGGACAAAGAAGAACGCAACCGCGCTTGGGCTCGCTATAGCGTGATGCGCGAATTCGTGGAAGGATCTGCCTGCAGGCCCCGCACCCTCTGCAAATACTTTGGCGAAACTCCCAAGTGGGAAAGCTGCGGAGCCTGCGATGTTTGCGGCTACACGCTGGCATGGCTGGATGCAAAGACTCTGGTTACAGAAAAGAAGTTGCTTCCATTGGAGTCGGAAACGTCAGTAGACGAAGGCTTGCGGGACTATCTGCGCAAGTGGCGTTTGGCAATGGCAAAGCAAACCAAGCAACCAGCGTTTATCATTCTTCACGATGCCACCATTGACGATTTGGCTCGACGCGTTCCGCACAAATTTCCAGATCTGTTGAAAGTGTTTGGCATTGGGCAAGCGAAGGCTGAAAAATTAGGTGCTGAAATTTTGGCGGCCATCCAGTCGTTTGAAAACGGCCACAGGCTGGACGATCCTGATCAGCATGGACCCAAGCTCTCGCCTGCTGAAATCACGCTGCAGCTTCTTCAAGGTGGGAAATCCATTGCCGAGATTGCTCAAATTCGCGATCGAAAAGTGGAAACCATCATCAGCACAATTTGTTCTTTGGTGTCTTTAGGAAAAATTGAGTGGCAGCCAACTTGGATGACGGCAGAACGTCGTAAGTTGATTGAAGCTGCCGCCCATCAAATGGGTTTTGAAAAAGCCAGTCCGATTAAAGAAATACTTCCACCCGAAATCAGTTTCGGCGAGATCCGGCTGGTGCTGGCTGACCTTTCCAAAAATCAATAGGTTCTGGAATTGCTGCCCCATCTTTTCTAGGTGACGACGCCCCATAGTGCATTTTCTTTGAGGTGTCTGTTAGCACCGCTTGGCCACCGCCCATCTGACCAGAATATTCGCCGCGAACGTCCAGGTAATGACCGCGTTTAGTAAGCTCTTCTCTTGCGGCTGCGGGAACCCTGCTTTCAATGAGTACGTCACAACCACCTAGTGTTTGGCGAGTGAAGCGGGGTGCCTCAAGTGCTGCTTGAATGTTCATGCCGTGGTCAACGATATTCGAAACAAATTGCGCATGGGCCATCGCCTGGTTTGCCCCACGCATGATTCCAAACCCAATCTTCTGATCATCTTTTTCCATGAAGCCAGGAATGATGGTGTGAAAGGGACGCTTGCCAGGTGCCAGTACATTGGGATGTTGCGCCTCAAACGTGAAGCCACCAGCGCGGTCGTGCAGATGAAACCCAAAGTCATCCACTACAACGCCAGAGCCCCACAGATCGGAAATGCTTTGAATCCAAGAGACAATATTTCCTTCCGTATCCACCACGGAAAGATAGATAGTATGCGAGCCTTTATTGGGCTCCCCTTGCGAGACACTGCAAGTGGCTTTTTCTGCATCGATCAATTTTGACCGCTCAGTGGCATAGGTTTTAGAAAGCATTCCTTGGGTAGGAACACTGACAACCAATGGGTCGGCATTGTAAGCGCGCAGATCCTGATAGGCCAACTTTTGCGCCTCAATCTTCAAGTGAAACGCATCGGCACTCAAGGCATCTTTTTCTGGAAGAGGGAACTTTTCCATAATGTTCAACATCATCAGAACGGCAATGCCTTGGCCATTGGGAGGCATTTCGTAAACCTTCCAGCCCCGATATATCGTTGAGATGGGGTCGATCCATTCCGATTGGAAACTGGCCAAATCGCTAGCTGTCATGGTGCCACCCAGGCGCTTCGATGTTTTCAAAATCGACTGGGCAATGGGACCTTTGTAATACGCATCGCGGCCGTTTTTGGACAGCAGCTCAAAGGCATTGGCCAATTGCGGGTTGTGGAACTTTTCACCAACCTCCGGGGCGCGACCTTTAATTAAGTGGCTAAGCCGGGCATTCTGATCCGATTCCAATTTGCCGACCGTGTGAGACCAATCATATTGAATAATTTCAGTTACTGGAAATCCAGTGCGAGCATAGTGAATGGCCGGTTCAAACAGGTCGCGCCAAGGCAAGCGGCCAAAGCGTTGATGCATTTTCGCCCATCCATCCACTGCACCTGGAACTGAGACGGTGTGGATTCCAGAGGCAGGCATGTTGTAATGCCCTTTGGCCTTCAGTGCTGCAATGGTCATGCCCTTCGGTGTGGGGCCGCTGGCATTCATGCCGGTAAGCTTGTTCAGCTTCGCATCCCAATGGATAGCAAACAGATCGCCACCCATTCCGCACATCATCGGTTCCACCACGGCCAGAACGGCGTTGGCAGCAATCGCCGCATCCACTGCCGAACCTCCACGAGCCAGTATCTGCGCTGCTGCTTGTGACGCAAGTGTCTGGCTTGTAGCGGCAATTCCCTGAGTTGAAATCACCATGGATCGGGCTTGCCAGCGCTCTTGTCCAATAGCCAGAAATGGAATTACGATGGTAAGGAAAAGCTTCTTCATTGATGGTCTATTCTATATCGTATAAGGTAGACATAGCTTGACAATCAGTGAACCAACAACAGCGTAGCGCGCTGTGGTAACGTTTGGATTAACTAAGGAGATTCATAAGATGACAAAGTTAGGGAAAGTAAGCATTGGATTGGTCGCGGCATTGGCCATGACTTTGACGATGGGTGCCAAAGATAAGAAAAAAGTTATGGCTTCAGCGCCTGGCATTCTGCAGCCGCAAATGGTTGTGGAAGGTGGTAGTTACGAAAAGCCGATGGGCTCCATTGGAACCAAGCCCGATAGTGCATGGACTGCAACCACGATGGGTGCGTCCGTTGACGGTAAACCGAACATGGCCAAGATTGTGACCATGACCGGTGAAATTGTGGATTTTTCCTGCTATTTGCAAATCGGCAAACATGGTGAAAAGCATCGCTCCTGTGGTCAGAAATGTTTCAAGAATGGGCAACCCATCGGGCTTCTAACGAAAGATGGCAATCTTTATATGTTGATGGACGAAGAGCATGACTTGCGTCGTGACGGCATGACTGATTTCCGTTCGGCGGCAGTGGAACACACCGCTCACATCATGGAAGTTACCGGCACAATGTCGGAACAGGCAGGCATGAAAGCCATTTACGTTCAGGGCTACTTGAAGAAATAAGAGTCGGGAGACCAGATGAGTTCCACGCGGTTTTTTTGGGTCGGCGGCTTAGCCGTTGTGTTACCCGTGCTATTTTTTGGCGCAGATGCTAAGGGGATTAAAGAACCCCTTGGCCTGCTGCCGATTCAATTTCCCAGAGAAAATCCTTACACTCCTGAAAAAGTGGAGTTGGGGAAGCTATTGTATTTCGACAAGAGACTTTCTTCTGATAACACAGTTTCCTGCGCGAGTTGCCATCATCCTGACCATGCATTTACCGATGGTGGGGCAACTTCTACTGGCATTCGTGGGCAGAAAGGGGGACGCAGCGCGCCCACCGTTCTTAACCGTGCCTACAGTCTGAATCAATTTTGGGACGGTAGGGCAGGGACCCTGGAAGATCAGGCGAAGGGTCCAATTCAGAACGCCATTGAAATGGGAAACACCCATGAAAATGTGGTGCAAACGTTGCGAGGCATCGCGGGCTACCGAGCAATGTTTAAGAAAGTTTTCGGAACTGAAGATCTCACCATTGATCATGTGGCCATGGCTATCGCCACGTTTGAACGGACGCTGCTGAGTGGTGATTCGGCCTATGACAAATTCAAGGCTGGCAACAAAAAGGCCCTCACCGATGCGCAGTATCGTGGGCTGCATGTATTTGAAGGGAAAGCAAAGTGTGATCAGTGCCATGAAGGCATTAATTTCACTACTAACGCATATCACAATTTGGGCGTCGGAACAGATAAGCCGAGTCCCGATGAAGGGCGATTTGCGGTGACCAAGAACCCGGCAGATTGGGGTACTTTCAAGACTCCAACCCTTCGTGATATTTCTA
This sequence comes from Acidobacteriota bacterium, assembly GCA_025352795.1. GTDB lineage: Bacteria > Acidobacteriota > Terriglobia > Bryobacterales > Bryobacteraceae > JANXSF01. The sequence continues at coordinate 35,979 of JANXSF010000041.1, read as the reverse complement.
AAACCGGGCCATACATGCACGATGGAAGTTTGAAGACGCTGGATGAAGTGGTTGATTTCTATGACAAAGGCGGCCTTCCCAACAAGAACCTGGATGACAAGTTGAAGAAACTGAATTTGAACAAGGATGAGAAAAAGGATCTTGTTGAATTCCTAAAGTCGCTTGACGGAAACAGTTGGCAATCCATTAAAGAACCATCGAAATTTCCACAATGATTAGACGAACATTTTTGACCAACATCGCCCCGGTGGGTGCGGCGCTATTCGCGTTGAACGGTTGCGGCGGCAGTAAGAAGAAGCAGATCGGCGTGGTGCCCAAAGGTCGCGCTCATTTGTTTTGGCAATCGGTACATGCCGGTGCCGTGAAAGCGGCTAGAGAAAGCGATGTGGAAATTCTGTGGAATGGTCCAACGACGGAGACTGATTACAATGGTCAGATTCAGATTGTGGACGCATTCATCAATCGTCGTGTAGATGCCATTTGCCTTGCTCCCATTGATAAGAAAGTGATGGTCAGCATTGTGGAACGTGCGGCCAGCCAGAACATTCCAGTGATCATTTTCGATTCCCCTGTAGATACTGATAAATTTATTTCTCAAGTAGCCACCGATAATTATCAGGCTGGTCAATTAGCGGCAGAGCGCATGGGTAAAATTCTGGACGGCAAAGGGAAAGTGATTGTTGTGGCCGTGCAACCCGGTGCTGCATCCACTATGGCCAGGGAACAGGGTTTTGAGGATAAGATCAAGGCGGCATTTTCTGGTATTGAAATTGTGGATAAGCGGTACGGAATGGCCGATTTTGCCAAGTCCATGGCCGTGGCTGAGAATATGTTGACGGCGCATCCGGAAGCGGTCGGACTATTCGCTTCCAATGAATCCAGTGCAGTTGGGGCAGGGCAGGCCATCAAAACACGAGGCAGCAAAATCAAGATGGTGGGTTTTGATTGGAGTCCTACACTGTTAGAGGATTTGAAAAAAGGGCTGATTGATTCGCTGGTGGCACAACATCCGTTTAAGATGGGTTACGAATCGGTCATCGCTTCGGTGAAGCATTTGAAGGGTGAAAAGGTGGAGAAAATCAATAATTTGAGTCCTAAGCTGCTGACCAAAGAAAATTTGGAGACAGCGGAGGTTCAGGAACAGATTAACCCTGATTTGAAGAAGTATTTAGAATAGCGTTGTCCGATCACTGCGAATTTCTTCGCAGCGATCAGAGTCACGGTTAGTTAGCTACCATTCGCCACTGTAATCAAAGATCCATTCAGTCGCGAAAAAATAGTGCTGGTTGTCGATTGTATATTAGAAGGCATTACTGCGGCGGCTGCTACAGTCATAAACGCCGCAAGCATGGCATATTCAATGAGGTCCTGACCCTTTCGATCTCGCAATAAGCGGAAAAAGCCGGACGTTAGTTTCCCCAAGATAGAATGAGCTCCCTTGCTCATAGCTTCTCTCCTCTTCTATATCTTCCACGAAAACTGCAAAACGAACAACAGCAATATAACTGTATGTACTAAAGAATTCGCACTTAGACGAATCCACAAAAGGAGTACTGAAAACTCAGGGAACCATAGTGTTTGGGTACCGTACAATGCTGAAATGCTGAAGCATCACCGAATCTGTTCCTTGCCCTGGTACCTGGGCTTCCAGAGTAATGGGCGTCAGTTGCCCTAAGCCTGACTGAATCAAGCCTGCTGAAGAAACCTGTGCAGACCTGCCTCCCCACAATTGAGTAGCGTAAAGGCTGCTGGAGCTTGAAAGTGACACGCTGATTTTGCCCACCGCTGCTGCTTCCAATGCCACTAAGGATTGGGTGGCAACCACCGAATCGCCCCATTTCAAAATCAAAGTGGTTATCGAACTATTTCCCGCATGTGCCACTCGGTATTGAATTTCTATTCGATCCCCAACCTGCAGTACGCTTGCCGGAATAGTGCAGGTGCCAATCACTGTAGGAAGGTTAGACGACGAAGTGGATCCCGGTGCCGAACAGATTACTTGTGGCACCACCAAAGTGCCGTTTTGTAAAATGGAAATCTGCCCCGCCGTCGCCAGCCGGTAGGATGCGGCGATGATATCGTCCAGCCGGGGAATCGACCCGCTGGAAAACGAAACCACATTTCCTGACAGTGTGTAATCCAGCCCCTGCTTCAATACAATGCCATTGCGAAAGAGCTGCAAGCTGGAACTGGGGGATGGAGCCTGTGCAAGGGAGAAGGAAGTATTTGTCCCATTCACCGGACCAGCGGGAACTTCAAAATCCACAAAGCCCGGACCTGATGACCCTGTTGAACCGGACCCTCCGCAAGGGCCCGCCGTTCCATCCACGTGGACACAATCTGTCAGGCTTCCCGATGCCGCTTCCAATGCGCCCGTGGCCCCAGCGACCATCACCCGATTGGGTGCGAATCCAAAACCCTTTACAGGTCTTGAATCCAATTCATCCTGCAGCCCGCCCACATCAGCGATTTCTACTGTGGTTGCACTGCCCAGTAATTGACCAGTTGCCGTGGATCGAACATCGCGAAGTTTCAGGACAACGGTGCTTACCGGAACGGACCAATATTCCGTGAATAAAATCCTGCCACCACTGGAGTAGCGCACCGTATACTTTGCCCCAGCGCTGGCATTCGCGGTAGGAACAAGTCGTACGCGAAGGTTTCCATTTACGATGGTCACACTCACCGATTGTGCAGCGACAATAGACCCATCGGATGCTTGAAAGGATTTCCATTCCACACTGGCCACCCCATTGAAACGGGTACCGTCTGCATTGAAAATCACATCTTGAATTGTTGCCAATGGCAGTGCAGCAAATGCCTGCCCGGAAAGGATAAGGAAAAGAGCGAAGAACACCCGTCTTGACCAGATTCTTCCCTCTAGGATGTTGTTTAGTTGTGTCATAACCGCCTCCAGAAAGAACCCAATCTGAAAGATTATTCTTCAGACCGGGTGAAAAGTAACTGCTTCAGCCGTCTTCAGAGTAAGTTGCGGTATTGTAGACGCAGATGGTGAGTGTCCTGTAAGTGGATAGCAACAGGCTTAAAATCAGTAGGATAGCGCCACGATAAATCGTAATTGTGTGTGTGAATGTGTTTTGCCAGATGCAGTAAGTTTGTTGCAACCGGGTAGATGGCCCACTCGTATTACTTAAATTGACATGCGATTCCTTCTGGTTTTCATCCCCGTTCTAAGCGCTGTGGTTAGCTCAGCACAGCAGCAGCCGATGGCCGTTTTCGGAACAACGGTGGTCATCCCTTCTGGCCTTCGCGGCGAAATTTTCCACATTGCCGAAGGAACTCAAACGCTGGCCGATCTGCCCAGCTATAAGTCAGTTGGGACCATCTACACAACTTCTTTGAACGTGCCACCGCAGGATTGTCTTATCGGATTTCCAGGAGTTACTTCGCGGTTTGAGTGGTTCGCCATCAACTATACCGGCAAATTTTGGATTGAAAAGCCCGGTTTATACCGTTTCCGACTCGTTTCTGATGATGGTGCCATGCTCTACATTGATGGTCAATTGATTGCCGATAATGACGGTGTCCATTCCACTATGGTGCGGCTCGGCAGCGTCCGATTAGAAGGCGGCATGCACACCATTCGCCTCCCCTACTTTCAGGGACCTCGCACAACCGTTGCCCTTTCTCTTGAAGTGGCCGGACCCGGCGAAGCCCCGCGCGTTTTCAGCACCGAAGAATTCAAACCACCCAGTGATCCAGATAAATGGCGTTATCCAGGCGATCCACCGATTCATGGTTTGGATGCCGACCTGGCTCGCGTTCACGCCGAACGAATTCCAGGTCCAGAGAACGGTCGGCCTGTTAAAAAACGTAAACGGTGACGCAAAGTTATGCGGTGCGTTTAGCAACCACAACCGTAATATCGTCCGCAGCCAAAGCCCCATCCATGAACGCTGTTACACTTTCATAAATGCTGTCCAATAGCTGGCTGGCCGATTGATTCCTATTCTTCGACAAGAATTCGGCCAGCGTATCTTCGCCGTATTCGTCTTCTTTCGGATTCATCGCTTCCGATACTCCGTCGCTGTACAACAGCAGCGTATCACCAACTTCCCAGGGAACCGTTTCCCCTTCATAAGTGAACGATTTCAGAACTCCCAAAACAGGCCCACCCACGCAGAGGGTTGTCAGTTCGCCATTACTTTTAATCAACATGGGTGGGTTATGGCCAGCATTGGAATAGGAAATTGTGCCCGCCGTCGGATCAAGCAACGCAATGAAAAACGTAATGAATTTTCCCGGAGGACATTTGGCAGTTACTCCCTTGTTCAGCACCGTCGTCAGTTGAGCCATGTCCCCATAATGTTCAACCAGGGAATGCACCCGCGCCTGCAGGCTGGTCATTAATAGCGATGCAGGCATGCCTTTGCCCGCCACGTCACCCACAAGGATCACCAGCTTACCATCGGGCAGGGGAAGGTAGTCAAAGTAATCCCCTCCTACGGAACGACACGGGACGCTTTTCCCGGCCAGTTGCAACTGCGGCATAACGGGGGCCGTCTGCGGGAAAAGTCCATTCTGAATTTCCGCAGCTTGCGACAATTCTTTGGCCATCAACTGCTCAGCACGCTCTACGATTAAGAGTCGGGAATGTTCAATACGCACCGCAGCAATGTTGCCCATCACCGTCAGCAAACTCAAGTCATCCGCAGAGAACCGACGAATCACATCGGGCGAATCCACATAGATCAGTCCAATTACCTTCGATTCGGTTTGCAACGGGACCGCAATCAGACTCCGAACTCGCTGTTCCACAATCGTTCTGGCTTCGCGAAATTCTGTATCAAGGGAAGTGTCTGCAATCAGAATTGAATTCCGCTCTTCCACCACTCTTGTCCGCACCGCCCGGCTGATTCGGAATCCCTCGCCGATGGCCGCGCTTACAACCAGCTCAGGACCATCGAAGGTCATCAGCACTCCACGTTTAGCCAATACCGCAGAGGTTGCCAGTTGAATGATCACCTGAAACAAATCTTCCAGCGGACGATGCGCAGCTAACTCTCTGCCGGCATCCATCAGTGCCCGCATGGCATGCTGCGTGTGGAGCTCTCTGTTTGACGACGAGCTCTCTTTGGCCATCGCCAGAACCCGTTCCAGCGTCATGGCAACGGTTCCAGTGCTGGAGATTGGATCCGATGTAAACTCTAATCCCGAACTCTGCAATCCCGTGGGCGTGGTTGTTAAATAAAGGATGGTAAGGTTGCCTGCCGTGACTCTATCGCCAGGCTTTAGGTTTCGCTTACCGGTAATCTTTTGCCCATTGAGCATAGATCCGTTGGTGCTGCCCAAGTCTGTAACGCTCCATTCTTCTTCGCCTGGTTCAAATGCCAAATGTGAACGAGAGAGCAATGTATCGTCAGGATAAGAAAAGAAGGCAGATTCTGACCGGCCAAGCAAAAGCCGCGTACCTTCCAGAACAACGGTTCGGATTCCTTCTTTCGATGATTTAATGCTGAGTTGACGGGTCACTGGAGGCAGTATCTCATGCTTTATATGGCCTGTGTGAAGGATTTCTAATTCCGTTTTAACCTGGAAGACTTCGGGTGTAATATTGTGGATGTTCATGTCCTACTGTTTGAAAGTATCACTGCCAGTTCATCCCAAGTTGGAAGTGGCTCTATGACTTGTTTCACGGTAATGCTTTTAGCGCAGGTTTCCGACCTCAGCGGATCCTTCACGTTTCCCCTGGATAGCGATGCCATAAAGTATGCCGCCCCAGCCACGCGTGACCCAGTTGCCGTATTGCAAAGGAAAATTGACTCGGGCCAAGTTTCCTTAGCGTTCGATCAACAGCATGGTTATCTGCCTGCTGTTCTGAAAGCGTTGGGAGTTTCCGAACAAACACAAATGCTGGTGTTTTCGAAGACCAGCTTTCAGTTCGGGAAAATTTCCCCAGCCACGCCCAGAGCCCTATACTTCAATGACGATGTGTATGTCGGGTGGGTTCCCAATGGCGAGGTGGTAGAGGTTTCCGCAGTGGATCCCGAGCGTGGCGCCATCTTTTATTCGCTAGATCAGAAACAAGCCGTCAAGCCCCGCTTTGAACGTCGTGATGAGTGCCTGCAATGCCACGCTTCCCCCAGAACACTGGGTGTTCCCGGGCACCTTGTAAGATCCGTTTATACCGATGACGAAGGCTTCCCTCAAACGCAGGCTGGTGGCTTTGTGACCGATCATCGCAGCCCCTTTGCAGAGCGCTGGGGAGGCTGGTATGTAACTGGCACCCATGGCAAGCAACGTCATATGGGAAACGTGCTGGTGGAAGATAAGACCCACCCCGATCATTTGAATGTGGAAGCAGGGGCGAATATTATTGACCTCAAAGGCCTACTTGACGTTGGGCCCTATCTAACCAGGCACAGCGATATTGTCGCGCTGATGGTGCTGGAACATCAGACTCGTATGCACAATCTGTTTACCAGGGTCAGTTACGAAACCAAAGTTGCTTTGCTTTCGCAACGTGAAATGAATCAGGCGTTAGGTCGGCCCATTCGAGAGTGGAGCGATTCTACTAGACGCCGAATCTATAACCCCGTAGAAACGTTGCTGCGTTACCTGCTGTTTGTAGACGAGCCTGCGCTGCTTGGGCCGGTGCATGGAACTTCTGGAATGGAGCAAAGTTTTGCCACAAACGGCCCGCACGATTCGAAAGGTCGGTCTTTAAGGGACTTCGACCTGAAGCACAAAACATTCCGTTACCCATGCAGCTATCTCATCTATTCACAAGCCTTCGATGCCATTCCAAAACCGGCCCGTGATTACCTTTATCAACGACTGTGGGAAGTGCTGACCGGTGCCGATAATAGTAAGGATTTCCGTTCGTTGAGCCGACAGGATCGGCAGGCAGTGCTGGAAATTCTGCGCGACACCAAAAAAGATCTACCCAGTTATTGGACTGCAAGCCGCTAGCCGAAACCGATAAACTGAAAGGCTTCCATGTCAAAGCCCTGGCTGTCCCAATATTCCCATTTTGTTCCGGCGGAACTGCCTGCGCCGCAACTCAGCATGATCGACGTTTTTGAGCAGACCGCTGCGGCACATCCACATTCACCAGCGATCCACTACTTTGACCAGACCATCACCTTTGCAGAACTCAATCAGCGTTCCGATCAGTTTGCCGCGTTGCTTGCCAGTTGGGGCATCGGCCATGGTGACCGCGTTGCCATCTCCATTCAGAACGATCCTGAATTTCTGATCGCGCAATACGGCACCTGGAAGCGCGGCGCCATTGTTGTGCCGCTCAGTCCTATGTTCAAGAAGAAAGAAATCGGCTACCAGTTGGCTGATTGTGGCGCTAAAGTTTATGTCGCTGAAGATGCCATTCTACAGAACGAAGCCAACAATATACTGGCTGAAACGCAGGTACAGCACGTTGTTCCTTTGAGCGACTTTGCAAGCACTCTTGAAACGGCAACCGCGTTCCTAAACCATCGCATTGCAGTGTCCCCGGACGATGTTGCATGCCTGGTTTATACCTCCGGCACAACCGGCCCGCCCAAAGGTTCCATCAGTCTGCATCGCCACATCGCCTATAACGCAAACACCTTTCGCACCTGGTTCAATATTGGACCGGGAGACGTGATTTTAGGCATCGCTCCGCTGTTTCACATCACCGGAATCGTGGCGCAAATGGCGCTTTCGGCCCTTACTGGCGTGCCGCTGATTTTGTATCATCGCTTCGATAGCAAGGAAACGTTTCGGCTCATTGAAAAGTGGAAAGCCACCATGGCAGTAGCTGCCATTACTGCTTACATCGCCATGCTGCGTGATCCCCACACAGCCGATCTTTCCTCATTCACCAAATGCTGCACAGGCGGTGCTCCGGTCGCTCCAACGGTTGTCGAAGAATTTCGCAATCGCTTCGGAGTGCAGATCCACAATACCTATGGATTGACTGAAGTGAATTCGCCCAGCCACCTGACTCCACTTGGAATGGAGGGTCGTGTTGATTGCGATTCCGGTGCTCTGGCTATCGGCTTGCCCATCCCTGGTTGTGAAGCGCGCATTGTCGATTTAGCTGATCCCAGTAAGGTGTTGCAATCCGGCGAGTCCGGTGAAATCGCTTTGAAGGGGCCGTTCCTATTTGCTGGTTATTGGGATAAGCCCGAAGCGACTGCCAGCGCTTTTCACGATAGTTGGTTCCTTACTGGCGACGTGGCCAAGATGGATTCCGATGGCTGGTTCTACATTGTTGATCGTAAGAAAGACATGATTGTCGCCTCAGGCTACAAGGTGTGGCCGCGTGATGTAGAGGATGTGTTGTATCAGCATCCTGCCGTTCGCGAAGCTGCTGTGGTGGGTGTTCCCAACGCTTACCGCGGCGAAACAGTGAAGGCGGTAATTGCCCTGCGCCCAGAGTTTGTAGCAACGGTCACCGAAGCCGATATCATCGACTTCACCCGTCAGCGCATGGCATCCTACAAGTACCCGCGCATTGTTGAGTTCGTAACGGAAATACCGAAAACTGCATCGGGCAAGTTTCTGCGAAGAGAGTTAAGAGGGAAAACCACATGATGGAATTAGGATTCGTCACCGCCATTCTGCCGGAATTGTCTTTGGAAGAAGTAGCCACTTTTGCTGGTGAAAATGACTACGATTGCATTGAGGTAATGTGCTGGCCCAAAGGCAAAGCCGAGCGTCGCTATGCAGGCATTACGCACATCGACGTGGCCGGATTCAAAGCCGATGACGCGCGTCGCGTGAATGATTTAATGGCCATGTCCGGTGTAAAAATTAGCGCCCTGGGTTACTATCCCAATCCACTGGCGCCCGACCCGACGGAATCACAAGTCGCAGTGGAGCATCTGAAGAAGGTGATCTCTGCTGCACATCTGTTGGGTCTGGACGTGGTCAACACTTTTGTGGGCCGCGACTTTACAAAATCAATTGACGACAACTGGCCGCGTTTTCTCAAGACTTGGAAGCCAATCATCAAGCATGCGGAGGCTAACGGCGTTCGAATTGGCATTGAAAATTGCCCCATGTCGTTCACTAAGGATGAATGGCCCGGCGGTAAGAATCTGGCCTTTTCGCCGGCCATCTGGCGAGGCATGTTCAACGATATTCCCAGTGACCATTTCGGGTTGAACTTCGATCCATCGCATCTCGTATGGCTTCACATGGATTACTTAAAAGCGATGCGTGAGTTCAAGCACAAGCTGTTCCACATCCATGCTAAGGACGTTCATTTGGATCAGGAAAAGTTGGATGAAGTGGGGACGCTGGCGTTTCCGAACCTCTATCACACACCCAAACTTCCCGGCATGGGGGACGTGGATTGGGGCCGTTTCTTTGGAACTTTAACAGAAACGGGATATAAAGGGCCGGTGTGCGTCGAAGTAGAAGACCGAGCTTATGAAGGAACAATCGAGTTGCGCAAGACTGCGTTAAGGACAACCCGGAACTACTTGCGTCAATTTATTGCATAAACTATGACACTACCCAAATTCACGCTATGCTTCGCTGCCATCGCACTGCACGCACAGGAGGGCAACCTCATTTTCGATGTAGCTTCCATCCGCCCCACACAGGAAACCGGCGGCAACTCAGGTCTCAATCAAAAAAATGGTGGAATGAGTACGCACAATGCAAAAGTGATTCAACTGCTGCAATTTGCCTACTCCCTGCAGCCCTATCAAATTATTGGTGGGCCAGGTTGGATGCGGACGGACGGTTACGACATTGGGGCAAAGTTCGATCAACCAGAAGGCGCCGTAAAGCTTTCTGCTAAAGCCGAGACCGCTGAGACAAAGGCTCGGTTGCGCAGTTTGTTAAGTGATCGATTTCAATTAAAGCTTCGAGAAGAGTCCAAAGAACTTCCCACATACACCATTACCATTGGTAAAAATGGACCAAGCTGAAGTCTGTTGATCCCGGTGGCGGTGCGAGCATACGCTCAAGTCAGAACAACGGTAACGGCACACTCAGTGCCCAACGGACTACGCTCAAAGGTCTCGGAGATTTGCTGGGCAATGTTCTGGGGCGTCCAGTAACAAATGAAACCGGCTTGGATGGCACGTTCGATTTTGAAATGAAGTGGTCCGCGGATCTTGGCCCAACGTCATCGGCAGAGCAAGCTGGTCCGTCCATCTTCACTGCGCTGCAGGAACAACTGGGGCTCAAGCTGGAATCGAAGAAAGGTCCGGTTCCGACGTTCGTTATTGAGCGGTTGGAACGGCCTTCAGAAAATTAGAGTTTGGATAGACATAATCCTCACCCGATTCGTCGATTACACGAATTAGATCATTCGCTTGCGCAAGTGGGTCATCCACTATCGGATACAGCTTTTGCACTTCTAACGAGGCGGGATATCCGACATTGCTGATGCAAATAGCAAACCCTTGTGCTTTTGTTTTACATGATCTCATATACACAATTTCGGAACCTTGTGGGATAGGCCTCCTGGCCTGTCCGCTTCCCAACTCTGGAGATCATTCACCCGGTAAAATGGCCTTCAAAGAATTAGCCGCGTGGATCTCCTGCAAGTTCCACACTCGGATCGGATCGCGACGTCTACTCGCTGCCGCTTCCGCTGCTGCCTTCGCTGCGCTCATCGTCGTGATGCACGGAATCCGATATGCCACCGCAGCCCGTCGTAACGCCTTTTCATCGCTGAACGAATGGCTACCAGTGGTCGTATAAATCGCCAGTTGCACTTGGCCACCTTTCAATAAATCCACTGCATTCGGACGACCTTCGTTCACCTTGAACACGGTCTTGCATTTCAACCCGGCCGCAGTCAAAGCCGATGCCGTGCCGCGTGTTGCTGCCAGTTCATAACCCAGCTCAGCGAACTTTTTGGCGATCTCAACGGCATCGTTCTTATCCCGTTCATTCACGCTGATGAACACCATGCCATGATCTGGCAGCGGCGAACCGGCACTGAGTTGTGCCTTTGAAAACGCCTCGCCGAAGTTGTCGCCAACACCCATTACTTCGCCAGTAGAACGCATCTCCGGACCCAACACCGGGTCAACTCCAATGAACTTATTGAACGGGAACACAGGTGATTTTACGAAGTATTGAGGCACCGGCAGAACACCCGAAATCCGTCCGCCTGTAAGATGAACAAAGTCCTTCAACTTCTTCCCCAACATCAAGCCCACCGCAATTTTCGGAAGCGGCACACCTGTAGCCTTGCTCACAAAAGGCACCGTTCGTGACGCCCGTGGGTTCACTTCTAACACATAAACTTTGCCATCTTTAATCGCGTATTGAACGTTCATCAAGCCGATGACATTCAGTGCCAGAGCAAGCTTCACGGAATATTTTTCAATCGTCTGGCGCACGGAATCTTTCAATGAAAACGGTGGCAGCACGCAGGAACTATCACCGGAATGCACCCCCGCTTCTTCAATGTGTTCCATAATGCCGGCGATCAGCACATCGGTGCCATCAGACAGGCAATCCACGTCCACTTCAACGGCCTCTTCCAAAAAGCGATCAATCAGCACCGGCCGTTCCTGTGAAAATACCACGGCCTCTTTCATGTACCGTTCCACGCTGGCTTCTTCGTAGGCAATCACCATTGCCCGTCCACCCAGCACGTAGCTGGGGCGAATCAGCACGGGGAATCCCAGACGACGAGCCACTGCGCAAGCCTCTGCAACACTGGTCGCCGTGCCATTTTCGGGGCAGGGAATACCTAAATCCACCAGCAGTTTTCCGAAACGTTTACGATCTTCAGCTAAGTCAATATTTTCAGGATCAGTTCCGATAATCGGCACGCCTTGGGCTTTCAAGGGAAGCGCCAGGTTCAACGGAGTCTGTCCGCCGAACTGAACAATCACACCGTCAGGCTTTTCAATATCACAAATATTTAATACGTCTTCCAGTGTCAGCGGCTCGAAGTAAAGTCGATCCGAAGTATCGTAATCTGTCGACACCGTTTCTGGATTGCAGTTCACCATGATCGATTCATGATCGAAGCCTTGTAATGCGTACGAAGCATGGCAGCAACAATAATCGAACTCAATGCCCTGGCCAATTCTGTTCGGCCCACTGCCCAAAATAATTACTTTCTTGCGACTGGAAACATCCGCTTCGCACTCCGATTCATACGTCGAATACAGGTAGGGCGTGAAGCTCTCAAATTCCGCTGCGCATGTGTCCACGCGGCTGAAATTGGGCGTCACACCCAACTGCTTACGCTTAACACGAATCTCCAGCGAATCCTTGCCCCATAGCCTGGCCATGGTCGTATCGGCAATGCCGCGACGCTTGGCTTCCCTCATGGTTTCGCTATCAATCGTGTCGAAGCTGAGTGCGCCCACTTGCATGGTCAGCGTCACATGGTCAAGCAACTGCTTCAGGAACCAGGGGTCCACCTGGCAATGCTCGTGGATCTGTTCCACCGTCCAACCCTGCTCCATTGCGAACAGAATATAGTTCAGACGATCCGGCGTTGGTGTGATGAGTTTCTGTGGGATCAAGGCCACATCCATCGCGTCCACTTTGGTCGCCGATTTCCCTGTCTCTAAGCTGCGAATCCCTTTGCCCAGGGCCTCCTGGAACGTCCGCCCAATGGCCATCACTTCACCCACCGACTTCATTTGGGTGCCAAGTGTCGGATCAGAGCCAGGGAACTTTTCAAATTGCCAGCGAGGAATTTTCACCACCACGTAATCGATGGTCGGCTCAAAACAGGCTGGCGTTAAGCGCGTAATGTCGTTCGGAATTTCGTCCAGTCTGTATCCAACCGCCAGCTTCGCCGCGATCTTGGCAATCGGAAATCCTGTCGCCTTCGATGCCAATGCCGACGACCGTGACACGCGCGGATTCATCTCCACAACCACCATGCGCCCGTCTACTGGATTGATGGCGAACTGCACGTTGGAACCGCCTGTATCCACGCCGATTTCCCGCAAGCAGCGCAGCGCTCCATCGCGCATCATTTGATATTCACGATCCGTCAATGTTTGCACGGGAGCAACGGTAATTGAATCACCGGTGTGCACTCCCATTGGATCAAAGTTTTCAATGGAGCAGACAATAATGCAGTTGTCTGCCTGGTCTCGCATCACTTCCAGCTCAAACTCTTTCCAACCCAAAACGCTCTCTTCAATCAGCACTTCATGCACTGGAGAAAGATCCAAGCCACGCGCCAAAATCGCTTCCAGATCTTCACGATTATAAGCGATGCCGCCGCCGCTTCCACCCATGGTGAAACTGGCCCGTAGAATTAACGGATATCCAACTTTTTCAGCAAACCTAAGCGCCCCAGGAAGACTGTTCACCAATTGCGATTGCGGCGTTTCCAAGCCGATTTTCTTCATCGCATCTTTGAACAACAAGCGATCTTCAGCTTTCTTGATGGCGTCTATCTTGGCCCCAATTAGTTCCACGCCGTACTTTTCTAAAATGCCTGCTTCGGCCAATTCAATGGACAGATTCAAGCCCGTCTGCCCGCCCACAGTGGACAGCAATGCGTCGGGACGCTCGCGCTCAATGATCTTTTCAAGATAGTCCCGATGCAGCGGTTCTACATACGTTCGATCCGCCAAATCGGGGTCTGTCATAATGGTGGCCGGGTTGGAATTCACCAACACAACTTCATAGCCATCAGCCCTTAGCGCCTTGCACGCCTGGGTTCCAGAATAATCGAATTCACAAGCCTGGCCAATAATAATTGGGCCAGAACCGATGATCATAATGCGGTGGATATCGTTGCGTCTGGGCATTGTACGTTTAGTGTTTGTGCTCGCGCATCAGTGTTATAAAATCGTCGAACAGGTAAAGCGAATCGTGCGGGCCCGGTGCAGCCTCCGGATGATATTGCACGCAGAAAGCCGGAGCATTTTTCAGCCGAAATCCTTCCAGCGTATGATCGTTCAAATTCTCGTGCGTCAGTTCCACGTCGCTAGCTTTCAGCGAATCGGGGTCCACGGCGAAGCCATGATTTTGCGCCGTGATTTCCACCTTTTTCGTCAGATGGTTGATCACCGGATGATTACCGCCGCGATGGCCAAACTTTAATTTGAAGGTCTTCGCCCCGCAGGCCAATGCCAGCATCTGGTGTCCCAGGCAAATTCCGAATACTGGAGTTCTGCCGATCAGGTTTTTGATCTGCGCCGCCTGCGCAACCAAAGGCTCCGGGTCGCCCGGACCGTTTGAAAGAAACACACCGTCTGGATTGAGCGAAAGCACGTCTTCCGCACTTGTCAGCGACGGCACCACCGTCACGCGGCACCCGCTTGATACAAGCCTGCGCAGAATATTCCGTTTGATGCCGTAATCGTAAGCCACCACGTGCAACGGTTGTTCGCCGTCTTTTAAAGTACGCACATGGGCCAGTCGTTCGGAAGGCGAACATGGCTCCACGCCCTTTGACCACTCATACTGCTTCAAAGTGGAAACTCGTGTGGCCAGGTCTAGTCCGGCCATGGATGGAATGGCTCGCGCCCGCTGGACTAAGGTGTCGGGATTGCTCTCCACCGTGGACAACACACCGCGCATCACTCCACGCGTGCGCAGATGTTTCACCAACTTTCGCGTATCAATGGAAGCTGCAACAGGAATATTATTCTTTGCCAGAAACTGATCCGCAGATTCGTCTGATCGCCAGTTGCTGGTGTTCGGCGAAAAGTCGCGAACCACCAATCCTTCAATGTATGGCTGACTGGATTCGGAATCCTGTTCATTGGCACCGTAGTTGCCAATTTGTGGATAAGTGAGAACAACAATCTGTCCGGAGTAGGAAGGGTCTGTGAAGATTTCCTGATAGCCGGTAATAGAAGTATTGAAGACTACTTCGCCACTTCTTTCAATGGACGCACCAAATGCCTTACCCTCGAAGATTGTTCCATCTTCCAGGGCGAGGATTGCTTTGTTCAACTCGCTTGGTCCTCCGGGTGGGGTTTCATCCATTGGACCATGTTGGCGGGCACTAGGGCAACAATCTATTCTACTTTCGTAATGGTCAAATCAACCTTCTCCGTGGACTCTTCCTTCACAGTAACCACAGTTCCCTTATTTTCAAGAAATTGCGGTGGGGCACCATTCAAAAAAACGTTACCCGGAATCTCTTCTTCAAACGCGAAAAGCTTATACGATCCCGGCACCACTCGTTCCATTTTGAATCTTCCACCAGCATCCGTCTTGTATGTCCGAAGCCTTCCCATGCTGCCGCGATTTTCCCCATCCGGAAACAACACCACCGTCGTATTGCCTGCCGCTTTGCCGTCCGCTGAAACCGAACCTTCCAATCGAGCCATCTTGGTGCTCAATACCAACGTCAATTCCGGATTTGTATTCTCAACGATGGTCAGTTGACGCCCAAGATCTGTACCTGATTTGTCCCTTACCTGTTTCACGTAGGCCATCGCATCGCTGGATTGAAATTGTGCCGAATAGGTTCCCCCAGGTACACCCGTAACCGGAAGCTTTCCTTCTTTGACCATCAATGTAGGCGTTACAAAATTGCCAACGGTTATGGATGTAAGCATCACGTATCCATTGACGGGTTTGGTTTCTTCTTTGTCTTCCCAAATAACTTCCACCGCCAATTTAGCTGGATCTCCAAACGTGATCCCTAAATTTTCAACATTGCCATGCACATCAATCGGCGTGGACCCCAACGGCCATTGCGCCAGATCATGTCGCAGAGCGACAACGTTATACGACCCAGGGGCCACTGCTTGAAACTCGAATGTTCCGTCTTTTTGAAGCATGGTGCTAATTTGCCGAGCTCCAAATCCTTTGGAAAGTGCTACTGCATCCTTTGGGATCAACTGCACCTGCACACCTTGCTCCGTCGGCGGTTTGGAACCAATATACTGGGCTGTTCCGCGGATGCTATACACTGCAATCTTCCGCATCCGAATCACGATATTATCCATCTGTTGGCCCGGAAGGATATCGATGACGGAAGCCGATGCTTCGTCATTTGCCGAAGGGAAAAACGTTGGCGCAAAATCCTCTTCCTGCGCAGACGGTTGCTGCGTCACGTTTGATCGAATAGTGCGCATCACCCCGTTAATCATGCCGGTGGTGGAACGGTTCATTCTGCGATTGAAGGAGTTAGCAACCACAATGTATTTACCTGGCGTGAGCCCGGCAATGCGGAACTCGCCAATATCGTTTGTATTGCCGTTGGTTCCACCACTGCGGGTGTTCCACCGTGATTTTTGCATTGCTGAAACGGATGATTGCGTTACTGGGTCCCCATCTTCGTCAATCACTTTGCCCGTAATCACAGATTGCTTCATAGCCTTGAATTGCAAGTCCGATTTTGTTTCGCCCGCCCCCAGCGTGATCGCCTCACCAGCGAATTGATAGTTCTTCGAACCGTATTCCTGATTCAAGTAGCCTGATTTTTCCAGAAACAGCTTGTAGACGCCTGCCGCAATGCCGGTGATTGAAAACTTCCCGTCACCATCGGATGACGCAATGATGGTCCCTGCATTCCCCCGAGTTGGGGTAAGAGTGAGGGTCGCACGGCGCACCGGCGCACCACTCAATGCATCGGTGACAACGCCGTCCAAACGGGATGCAGGTGTGGATGGAGTCTGGCCGAAGGTCAAACAGGAAAGAAACAGAAATGTCGCTGAAAGACGTTGCACCCCATCATAATACTCGCTTCCAGATGATAGGAATGTCACATTCCTTTATGGCGCTTTGAGCGAACCGTTTTCTCCCGAATCGAAACGGATATAATCCATAGATGCAAAAAATACCCTGGATCACAATTGCGCTTGGCGCGCTGTTGCTCATCTCGGTCAGCTCAAAAGGAGGGCAAAAAGTGGAATCTCAGCAACCTGAAAAGTCGAAGCCGCCTGTCGAAGTGGAGCAGCGCGGGCGCATCCTTGGAATCGGCGGTGTCTTTTTCAAATCCGCTAACCGCGATCAGATGCGCGAATGGTATTCGAAGCATCTTGGACTCGCGGATAAAGGTCATGGCGCTATGCTTCCGTGGCGCGAACACGCCGATCCGCAAAAGGAACACGTCACAGTTTGGACTGTTTTTCCCGCGTCCACTGATTATTTCGATCCCAGCCCCGCACCGTTCATGGTCAACTACATCGTGGACGATATGGATGCTTTGCTCGACCGCCTAAAGCAAGAGGGTGTAAAAATTGACGCCAAACGAATGGATGAATCCTACGGTCGCTTTGCCTGGATCTATGACCTGGATGGGAATAAAATTGAACTCTGGCAGCCGATGCCCAAAAAGCCTTAAGGGCGTTTCACTGCACTTAATCAATCGACATTCTGTAGCAATGGTCCCGTGGTAGGCAATGCTTTTTCTAAAGAGTTGGCCTTGCTCGCTACCGTCATGACGGTGTAACCACTGTTGTCATCAATCGCGTTTTCCGCCTTGAATCCTAGGTATTTCGGGACGCAAATAAGATTCCAACGCTGGGCCTTTCTTTTGCTACAATTTCCCAATGTCAAATGTTATTGTCACCGGCTGTAGTTCGGGAATCGGTTTTGCAACTGCGCTCGAGCTCGCTCGTGCGGGGCACCAGGTTTTTGCCACCATGCGTCATCCCGATCGGGCACCGCAACTTGAGGAGACCGCCGTAAACCAGAAATTGCCGATCAAGATTTTACCATTGGATGTCGATTCGGACGAATCCGTGAGTTCGTGCTTCAAGCTCATCGCAGAACCAATCGACGTGCTGGTCAACAATGCGGGCATCGAGATTCATGGATCAGTGGAGGAGTTGTCCATGTCCTCCATGATCGCCGTCATGAACACAAACTGCTTTGGCGCGGTACGCTGCATAAAGGCCCTGCTTCCTCAAATGCGTGAACGCCAATCTGGTTGCATTGTGAACGTCTCATCGATCTCAGGCAGAATCGCCAATTCTCCGTTCAGCGCCTATTGCGCTTCTAAGTTCGCACTGGAAGCGTTCAGTGAAGCGCTCGCCGGCGAAGTAAAGTCATTCAATATCAGAGTTGCTCTGATAGAGCCGGGTATTCAGGATACCCGCATGGCCCACGATATCGCCAAAGGACCGCGATCAATCTATCCTCAGGTGGACCGATTTTCCGCCCTGTTCCGCGCGTCGCTGGCCAACCCGATATCTCCCGATGCCACCGCCACTGCCATCCGCCAAGTCATTGAGAGCGGCACTTGGCAATTGCGTCACCTGCCCGGTCCGAATGCAGCGCCGTTCGTCGACTATAGAGCGTCGATGACTGACGAGCAGTGGGTTGACTGGAACGCTTTAAGCGACGATGCCTGGTACGACGTGGTGCAGCGGGACTTCGGTCTCGACGCCCGTAAAGCTTAGCCCTACATGCTCTTACTGGCTTCTAAAAGTTGATTTATCTCTGTGGCTCCTCCGAAAATTACCCATTTCGGTACACATCACCCATGACGCCATATTTTCTGTCAACTTCAAAAAGTGTTTTCGTCAAATGAGGTAATGTCAGAATGCTGAGCCACTTTAATCTGGACAACAATCAGCCTATTCTGAGATTGTGCAGGTTCCAATGTATTGTTGGGGCAGGATGGTATTCGCAAATCCAGAGTGACGGGAATGAACGGCCCAGAACTCCGGAGCAATCAACTGCGCATCGGGCTCATTTTTGAGAACCGGAAACACTGTGGTGAAGTTGACGTAACCCGCCGGAGGAAATTCCAAAAACGTGAAGCCCCCGCTGGGGTGGGAGACCACATTGATGCTGTCCGCAAACATTGAAATTATCCTAGCTGTACCGTAACTCTTCCCTTCCGGTACTGAAATTGCATCGAAATTGATTGGATCGTTCCCCATGTCTGGGAATATGCATCGGAGGGATTTGGCGCGAATCAGGGGCTGCAAATCGATTGTGCCTTCTTTTTTGTTAATAATGCTGCCAGCAGACTTCGCTTCTGTGATAGGAGCAGCAGCGGGAGATTTGCATGAGGTGGATCCAAAAAACACCAAGCAAAGAGGAAGAGCAAGACTAATCAACTTGAGCGTACGGTTGATTGCTACTATGACGGAACTCATGATGCGTAGTTTTTTACAATGTTGGGCAGCGCTATTCCCAAAAATTTTCTCCTTATCATTGCACAAAGGACCCTTTACGAGATAACCAGTGCGACTTAGACATGAAAGGCTGGAACGGAAAACCGCGCCTTTTATCAGCAACACTCAAGAATCTTGCCCCGGTCCTGTAGGGATGAGGGCGCAGCATAGAAGGGAATACGTATGGGAAACAAGCAGCCCTTGACGCGAACAATGACCGAAGAGCAGTTCGACAACGGTTATTGGTACGCTGGACGAACTGAAGTCCTTTGCTCGAGATTTGGGGATCAAGCGCGCCTCCGCAATGATGAAAGACCAGCTTGAGAAAGCCATCAGGACATGGCTGCTTTCAGGCGTGATTCAACGTCAAAACAATTCACCTAAAAAGTACGGAGTCCGCGACTTCGAACTCGGGTTGCGGTTGGACCTCCCGATCACCAATTACACGAGCAACACGACCATTAAGGACTTTATCATCCATGAGGCAAGGAAAATCGATCCTGGCTTCACACACAAATCTGGAACGCGGTATCTCCTGAATCGGTGGCGCGAAGAACAAATGGCCGAAGGCGGGAAATTGACCTATCGAGACTTGGTCCAACAGTCCCTAACTCTCAATCAAACAAAATCCGGACCCTTAAGGCTGGAACACGGCCGGTACATAAATTTCATTTCCGACTTTATGGCTGCCAATCCAGGCGCCAAGCATTCAGATGCAGTTCGTGCATGGCAGAGGTCAAACGCGTCGAAGGCCTGAAGACTTACGAAACATGGAAGAACAGCGAATTTGGACCGCGCAATGATCGTCTTCGATAAAATAAACGCTGGCAGAGCGTCGTGGAATTGGGACGCGTTTCGGACCGCATGAGGGCAAGCATTTTTGGCCTAAAGAATCATAAGAAGAAAATTTATCGTCGCAATGAAAGCTCAAAATGAACGCCTTCCGTTTTCTGCAACGCGGTCAGAATGTCGGACAGATTAGCTGCGGTCGGGCTGCCCTTCGGTCCTAACATACGCATCAGGCTCTTAGCCGGAATACCCGTCTGTTCCTCCAGCGCTTGAAATCCCACGGTCGCATTCACATAGTCCCGCAACACAGCCTTGCCGGTTTCAAGATCACCGTTTAGATAGCTCTCCACGGCTTCACACAAAAGCGCTTGCCGGAATTTTTGATCGGTCCGCGCACGTGCCTGAATCGTTTCTTTGAAGTCATGGGTAAGGGGCATATTTCTTCCTCCGTTTGTAATCACATTGCAAGTGAAGGGAATAAACGGGGGGGAGCTCTACGCCATACCAGCCACATGAACCGATTTCATGATCAATGAAACCAAATTCCATGCCACTAGCACCGCAAACCCAATATTGATGCGGCTCAGCAGTCGATCCCGACCCCGATACCAACAACTAATCCCCAATGCCACCGCTAAAATCTTAATGAATGCCAGTCCAATAATCGGGTTCGGAAAAGCGTTGATGGCCCACTTAACTACCGGGTTGCCTTCTTGGACTCCGTTGAGTAAGAAGGCGATGGTGGTGAGGAAGTCCAATATTTGAAGGTAGCCGTACTGAAACATCAGTTGTGTCATGTTTTGGTTTGCCCGTTCGATGTCCAAGAATAAGGAACAAACTTGAACGGGTGAAGTACCAATCCGACACAGTACAGGTTCAAAAAGGCGCTAGTACTTGAATGTGACGCGTACCCTACACCACCAGCTTCCACGGAGCCCGTTCTTCCCTTCGCATCCACTTTTTAAGATCAGGCTGCACAATCGTATCCTTCGCCGCATCCCAATCCACTCTCTTACCAGACCGCAGTGAAATGTTCGCCAGCAGGCAAGTCACAGTCGACTTGTAGCAGACTTCTATATCGCTGATGGGCTTTTCCCGAGTCTTCACGCATTGCAGGAAATTGGCCCAATGTGCCACCCCGGAATTGTTCGATGACTTAACTTCCACCTCTTCCACTGCACTCCCTTTTTCCGGGTACACATGGTACAGGCTGCGGTCGACGAAGAGCGTCGCCTTGGAACCGTGGAACATCGTTCCGTAGCTTTTGCCGAACATGGAATTGGCGTTCCCACTTCGATGCTCATACGTTGCCACAAAGCCGGGGTAATCGTAGGTAGCCATAATGGTATCGGCAGTCTCACGATTGTCGGTATACCAAAGTTTTCCACCAAAAGAGTTAACGGACTTGGGCATCACATCGTTCATGCCCATTTGGGCGATGTCCAGAACGTGCACGCCCCAATCGGTCATCATGCCGCCTGCATAATCCCAGAACCAGCGGAAGTGTGAGAATGCTTTGGGATCCACGCCCCATCGGTTGGCGTTGAACGGACGCTTCGGTGCAGGGCCCAACCACATGTCCCAATCAAGACCCTCAGGAATCGGAGCACCATCAG
The DNA here is from genome assembly GCA_025352795.1 of Acidobacteriota bacterium. GTDB lineage: Bacteria > Acidobacteriota > Terriglobia > Bryobacterales > Bryobacteraceae > JANXSF01. The sequence continues at coordinate 14,591 of JANXSF010000041.1, read as the reverse complement.
GAGGATTTCCGATGCCAGCAGGGTTGGCAAGCCCGTAGTTCCAAGTCTTGATCGCGGTCACCTTGCCAATGGCCCCGTCCATCACCAGTTTTGTGGCTTCCTGAAAATGAGTGCCAGACCGTTGCATGGTGCCTGCTTGCACCACCCGCTTATACTTCCTGGCGGCCTGCACCATCTTCTGACCTTCCTCAATGGTCACGCAAATCGGCTTCTCCACGTAGACATCTTTCCCCGCCTTGCACGCCTCAATGGTCATGTAAGGATGCCAATGATCAGGGGTAGAAATGTTGACCACGTCAATGGAGCGATCCGCCAGCACTTCACGAAAATCTGTCAAACCCCTGGCCCGACCCTTAGTCATGCCCACTGCTTTCTCCAGGTTAGGTTTGTAGATGTCGCAGATAGCGACAACTTCCAGGTTGTCCTGTTTCATAGCGGAGCCCAAGTTGCCTTGTCCCATGCGTCCAACGCCAATAAAAGCAGCGTTGATTTTATCGTTGGCACCGCGCACTTGGCCTGTAAAAATATTGGTGGTGAATAAAGCAGCAGCGGACTTGGTAAGAAAGTCTCTGCGTGGATTTTTGAAGTTCGTCATCGTTGGTAATTCTATCATGCGACCAGCAACGCAGCCAGATGCTCCAGGGAAAAAAGGGGTTTGTCCCAGCCTGTCCTAATTTCCTATCGAGGCGGATCGGGAATGGAAAGCCTGCGGCAGATTCTCTTAGCCAGTTGGTTCGCGATTTCCATATGTCGCGGAACCGCTTCGGCATGACCAGTTTGAGGGTTTTCCCAAAACGAATGTTCTTTGCCTTCCCTCCGAAGCACGCATCCTGAGCGCCGAAGGTACCGCAGTAGAGCTTCGCGTTTCATCCAACTACGACAAGCTCTTGTTTCGCTTCGGGAGGAAGAGCCCGCAACGACTCCTCTCGCCTGTGCTCTAAAATCATCGCGATTGCTTCACGCAAGTTATTCAGGCATTCTTCGCGTGACGCACCCTGACCGTTGGCACCTGGAACTTCAGCGCAATAGGCGATGTGCCATGGTCCGTCTTGCTCGACAATCGCGGTGAATTCGTTGCGCATATCTGTATCTTACCGCTAGTTCAGAAAATAAGTCCGATACAAACTATCCCGCTGCTTCGGCACAAATCCTGCATCCCTTATAATCCGCCGCAAATCCTCTTCCGTCGCCTGATTCCTTGCACCTGCCTGAGAAACCACATTTTCCTCAATCATGATGCTCCCCACGTCGTTCCCGCCGAAGCGTAAGCCCAGTTGGCAAACCTTCAACCCTTGGGTCACCCAGGATGTCTGCACGTTCAAAATATTATCCAGATAAATACGGCAAATCGCCAATGTCCGCAGAAATTCCACAGACGTTGTTTCCTCTTTCACAAACCGACCCAGCGACGTGTTTTCCCGCTGGAAGCTCCACGGAATAAAAGCAGTAAACCCGCCTGTTTCATCCTGTAACTCACGCAGCAAACGCAAATGATTCACCCGCTGCTGCAAATTTTCTCCGCATCCAAACATCATCGTAGCGGTGGTGCGCATCCCCAGTTTATGAGCCGTCCGATGCACATCAATCCATTCTGACGATCGGCACTTCAACCGGGCAATTTTGTACCGAACTTCGTCATCCAGAATTTCAGCACCAGCCCCTGGAATCGAATCCAGGCCCGATGCCTGCAACCGTGCAATGGTCTGTTCAATCGTGATGCCGCTAATTTCCGCGATGTTCAAAATCTCCGGAGCAGACAACGCATGCAGATGGATCTTGAAATTCTGCTTCAAATCCCGCATCAGCTCTTCATACCATTCAATCTTCAAGTGCGGATGCAAACCGCCTTGCATCAGGACGCCTGTGCCGCCCAAATCAATCGTTTCCTGGATTTTTTCATGCAAGGTTTCCCGACTCAGTACGTAGCCTTCTTTGTGCCCCATGGGCCGATAAAATGCACAAAAACTGCAATATTCTGTGCAAAAATTTGTGTAATTGATGTTGCGGTCAATGATGTACGATGCTACCCCGCCGGGGTGCAATTTGCGTCGTAAACCATCCGCTTCCATACCCAGGCCGATCAAATCGTCACTATGGAACATGTCCAGTGCCTGTTCGTCAGTAATTCTCATACCAGTACATTCTCCATCACAGGACATTTCAAACCGGGCTCAATCTCCGAAACCAAGCGCAGAAATGTCCGCATGCCTTCGTAATCCTTCGCTCCCAGGCGGAACACAATATTCTTGGTCAAATAATCCCGGATGACCGCTTCAGAGAACGGCCGACTGATAGCTTCCTGTTCCACAATCCAGTCAAGGTTCGTCAACCCGAACTCCAGGGAATCCCGAAAAGATTGCTCAAGTGCCGGGGTCACCCAATCGGCTGGGCCAGCCCACATTGCAAACACCATCGGCAATCCCGTCATCTGCACCCACTGCTCGCCTAGATCCAGCCATTCGTAACCCAGCGTCTCCGGCTGAATGGCCAATGCCGGATCGCCAATCACCAATGCCGCATCTGCTGAAAGCAACATACCGCCCAGCAGCGGCGTCGCTGGCGGCAGGAACTCCGGTTCCACGCCGAACCGTTCCCGTAAAATCAATCGAGCCAACATGACCGATGTACGCGAACCGCGGTCACAGGATAAGCGTCGAATCTGGTTAAACGGCACCTTGGAAATCAACAGGATGCTGCGCACCGGCCCATGACAGGCGATTCCAGTCCCAGGGAAAATTTCCAAACCCTGTCGGGCAATTTCAATCACCGGAAGTATGCCGATGTTAGACAGCCCTGATCGAAGCATATCCGCACATTCTGACGGAACCCTGAATTCAAGCTGCATGTCGTCCCGTTGCGGGCCATGCAGCGCGCCCCAAACTAAAGGAACCGTATTCAGATAACTGACTGCAGCAACTTTGGGTTTATGACCTCTGTAAATGGGTTTCTGCATAACCAAATAGCTAGTTTAGCAACGAAGTAAGCGTTGTTAAGAAAAGTTCGCTTCTGTAACGATTGGATGCGACACTGCAATATTAGGCACTTTTTGTTGTAGAGTACTATAAGGACTCGGCGAATCAGCCGATGAGTCAATATAGAGCCTCCGGCAAGTACGTCGGACGGCCAAGTACGGCAAGTACTGTGGGAAATGTGGTACTTTTTCGAATAGGCCTTTCCCGCAGGCTCCGCGAGGAAAAACATATGAAAATCTCCCAGAAGCCCGCAAAGGGTTCCACGTTTCTACATTTTATACAGAGTCGTTCCTACATAAGCCCTTCTGTTGTGGCTACTGCATTTTGCATCGCAACCTCTGTTTGCGCAACCTCTGTTGCATGGGCCCAGTCGCCTGTCACTTTGAACCCCAGTCCCACTCGTGTGTTTGGCCACGCTAGAAGAGAACTAACCACGGCTAGTCCGAATCTGGTTGAGGGCAAAGAGTTAAACGGACCTTCGGGAGTGGCCTTAGATACCTCCGTAACTCCGCCCATCCTCTATGTAGCTGATACGTTTAATAACCGTGTCATGGTCTGGAAAAATGCCCGCAGCTCTTCAGGAGCTTCAGCCGACCTCGTGGTGGGGCAACGAGATTTTTTCACTACGTTCCCGCAAGGTCCGGGTACTGGTTTCTCCAGTGGATTGTCCAGCCCTTCATCAGTAGCCGTCGATAAGCGCGGAAATCTGTACGTTCTCGATACTGGCAACAATCGCATTTTGCGCTATCCCAAGCCGTTTTCCCAGCAGGGTGATTTTATTCAACCTGATTTGGTGATTGGGCAAACCGGATTGAGCGCCCAAAATCCTAATCAGGGATTAGCCACGCCCAATGAAAAGACATTGTTTTCCCGATCGAATAGCCAAATTATTCGCAGTCGCCTGATCTTTGATCCAGATGGAAACTTGTGGCTGGCAGATGGCGGCAACAATAGGGTTTTGCGCTACAACGCCTCCGTTTTAACCGACAGCGCCACCAATGCGCCTTCCGCCGACCTGGTATTAGGGCAGCTTGATTTCAACTCTCGTGAGCCATTGTTGATTACCAGGGTGGACGATAATCTCAACAAAACAAAATTCCGCGTACCTTCAGCCTTAGCCTTTGATACCAACGGGCGCCTCTACGTTTCTGACACCAATCGGGTAGTTGTATTTCAGCCTCCTTTCCGCACAGGAACGGAAGGTATTCGCGTTCTGGGTGTTTATGTAAACAACGGGAACAAGCCACCCGTGAACGAATTTACCATTACCGATGCTGAGGGTTTGTTCACCTCAAACAACCAATTATTTGCCATTGATACAGCCACCCACAGAATTGTGAAATTCGATCCCGCCGATTCCTGGCAGCCCGAATCCATCGCCATTCCCTCTCCGGCGGCAAAGGCAGTCTATGGTCAATCGGATTTTCTCAGTTTTCGCGAAAATCGCGATCAGCGTCTGCCCAGCGGGGTTAGCTTTTCACAACCGAACGATGCGGTGGTTTTTCAAAGTGAACTATGGCTTGCCGATACAGGCAACAATCGCGTTCTTTCTATCCCGCTTGTGTCCAACAATCTTACGGATGCCAGCCGTGTTCTGGGTCAGAACGCCGTCAATCGTAATGCCGCAAATTTTGTTGAGGGCAAGGAATTGTTCATTGCCGCCAACACTCAAAATTTACCTCTTTTTGGCGGCACGGCAACTTTAAGCAGTGGGGTGGTTACCGACCAGAAGTCGAATCCTCCCCGGCTCTACATTGCCGATACTTATAACAATCGTGTGCTGGCTTTCGCCGATGCCCGCAAAGTGAAATCTGGAGATGTTGCCGATTTGGTAATCGGTCAGGCAGACTTTTTCACGACAGCTCCCAATTCGCCCACGTTTGACGCCAATCAAACCTCCGATACTGGGCTGTTTCAACCCGTTGGCTTAGCCGTCGATGCCAATGGCAACTTGTTTATCGCCGATAGTTTGAATGGACGCGTGGTGCGCTATCCCAATCCATTCCTGGCCCAGAGCCAAGGTCGTTCCCAGCAGGCGAATTTGGTCATTGGCCAATCCGGTTTCAACTTCAAAATACAAGACGTCACCCGCACCAATTTGGGCCGCCCTCTGGGTGTCACACTCACAGTGGATGGGCATCTGGTGGTGGCTGATTCGCAATACAATCGCGTGCTCCTTTACAAAAAACTGGCCACCGGCGATTTCACTAACGGCATGGCGGCCTCAACTGTATTGGGCCAGCGTGACTTCACCACAGCTTCTCCTGGCAATGGCGATGATAAGTTGAATACTCCGCACCATCTGTCTGTGGATAGCGATGATCGGCTTTACGTGGCCGATACCGGCAACAGCCGCATCGCCATTTTCAACAGCATCCTGCAATCATCCAATGGCTCTTCACCGGTGTTTTCTATCGGTTCTATTGGCCCCAACGATCGTATTCGAAATCCCCAAGGCATTTGGGTTAGTGACAAGACGGGGGAAATTTGGGTTGCCGATACACCCAACGGTCGCGCCGTTCGTTTCCCGAAATTCGACAACTTGGTGGTCAATCCCGTGGCCAACTACACGCTTCCCATGCCTGCCCAGCCGCTTTCGCTCACCCTCGACCCTTTGGGAAATTTGCTGATTGCCGATTCCTCAAATCGAGTGGTCTTCCATTTCCCTTCAGTAGTCGGATTGAGCGCCGCCCACTACCTGTCCCGTCCGCTTTCACCCGGCTTGATTGTGTCGTTGTATCCGCAGGGCGTTAAGTTTGGTGATACGCAGAAAATATTCTCGGGTTATCCTCTTCCCAAAGAACTAGCCGATATTGAAGTGTTGGTCGATGGCGTAGCAGCTCCGCTGTACTTTGTGGACCCTGCTCAAATCAACTTCTACATACCTATGGGCGCACCAACTTCCGGAACCTCAGAGTTCATTGTGCAAAAGAAATCGGTGCAACAAGTTCTAGCCAGCGCGGTAATTGCCATGGCTCCGGCTACGCCCGGCTTCTTCACCACTGCCCAATCGGGACGCGGACCCATTGCCTCAATTAACGAGGATGGCACCATCAATTCTGCATCCAACCAGATTGCCCGCAAAGGAATCATTTCGTTGTATGGGACCGGTCAGGGCTTCGTTCCCAACGCCCCACCCGATGGAGTAGCGGCAACCGGTCAAACACCATCTGCGGTGAAACCGAGAGTCTTTGTTGGAACCGATGAACTTTCCGGCGATGATGTTCTCTATTCCGGTTTAGCACCGGGCTTTGTCGGTCTGTGGCAACTCAATATCCGCATTCCCGACAAGGTTCTTCCCGGACCAACGGTGCAAGTCGCTGTGATTGTGAACAACATCCCCAGCACCCAAAGTTCCAATGGGCAAGTGATTGTCACCACTATTTCGGTGAAACAGTAGTCGCTGAAACCGTCACGCTTGCAGAATCTTCAAGAGTAAACGTCAGTTGATTGTTAGGGCCGGGTCCAGGTGTCCAGCGCACCAGAATCCGGCCCTTTTCATTTGTCACCAGACTGGGTAACTCTTCCTGAGCAGTCTTCACCAGAATCGTTCTGCCAGGATAGGGCACGCCATTTCCATCGGTCAATTGAACACTCAGTGGCTCAGCTAACTCCACTCCGTCTACCCCCACCTGTTTATCACCGCTCTCAATTTTCAACAGCAAATCTGCGATCCGTTCCAAAATTTGCACCTTAGCAATACTTGGCCGGAACACCGGTTGCAACCAGCGTTCGAACGCTATTGCGGTTATTTGATCCACGCCAGCGCTGTTGCCTTGCATTTCAAAATCCACACGCCTTGATCCTGCGGGAATCACTACTTTCTCAGGCAAGCCCACCAGACCCGATCCGCTGACTAACCCCACATCTAAATCTGAAGACTGCGGCACATCAATGTACAAAGATGCCGTCATTCGCTTGTTCAAAGGAATCCCGGCGTAAGGATCAATGGACAGACGCAGATTCCTGCTCAGTGATGTGACGGCCTGCGCCCGTCCTTCCGTAAACCGATCAAACGCCGGCTCAAATTGGGATCGCAAAGTCTCCAATTGCTGAACTGCATTTGCATCTGCTGCGGCGCCCGCTTTTACGATCAGCACAAAAGCAAAACGGAACTGCCTTTGCGACACCGTATGATCCGGCTTCAACGGTCCTTCCACCCCAATAATTTCTTCTACCTTCACTTCGCGGCGATTGCCGTTGAATCGAACCCCAACTCTGGGATCCGTTCCAATCAGCGGGATGTCTGGCTTCTCAACCAAAAATGTTGGAGCAACCTGTTCCGGCGGAAGCAATCCCATCAGGTATTGATCCAGTGACGAATATCCTTGCACGGTGGCTGTGGTTGCGAATCTTGGGGACACGCCTTGCCCAAAGTCGGCAATACGGTTTCCCTCCAGCAGCGAAGCCTCAGAATTGAAGAAGAAATTCCAGTGGAACAGGCTTCGTCCCAACATGGGCCGTAACGTTGCATTTGCCGAATCCCGAACACTGGTATAAGCCAAAAACAAGTGCCCTGCTTCATGCCCCAGCACCGTAAGCGATGTGTCTCCTGAAGCGAAGCGTGCTGGAACCAGGGCGTTCGGGTTAACCGGGTATTGGTCCAAAGTCCCCATATGTAGTACCGCTTTCAGTTTGTCTTTCGATCCAAACAGCGCGCCGGAATCGCCAGTTCGTGGGGCACCGTTCCCCATGGAAACGTCGCGTACGGGATTGGCAAACGCCAGCACACCCACTCCTGGCGATACGTTGATGATGTTGAAGAACACCAGGTAATCGTAGGCGTCTTCATGATTTTGGTAAAACTGTTGGGCAGCTACTTGCAAGTCTAGCTCTTCCAGATTTCCAAACCGCTCGGCCACTGCTGAAGCGTACTGCTGCTCTGAACCTACGGCGAACGTCACCAAAGAAGGCACACTATCCAAACCCCCTGGCGCTATGCCAACCACCGCGCTGGAACTTGTAATGCCCAGCCAGGTCATCTCAATCCGTCCGCTGGCCCACAACATAACTTCAAAGGTTTGCCGTGGACCCAAACCCGTGTCGGTATATACGGCAACATCCACCCAGGAGAAAATAATCCTGTCTGCAAGGCGAGTTACCTTTACTGAGCCGGGTGACTTAGATGGGTCAAGATCGGTGAAGAGTGGAGAGATCCTTGGTGGCCCGGCTAACAACCGGCCTAAGGACCTGGCTCGGGACGATGAATCGGCCTCAGTGAACGTCAAGTTGCCATCGGAATTCACAAATACTTTGTTGTAGTTTTGCCCAAAAAATGGGAAAGGGAAGGGAAGTGGCACACTGCGCGAATCATCATCGCCTAACGAGTCTAAGTTTTCCCCTGTCGCACCCACCAGTGCCGCCTCATCGGAGAAGGGATCAGAGATTCTAAATCGGTAGGAGCTTGCTTCGGCGTTGACGGCGTCGAAAATAACTTTACGGTGGGAAAGATTAAACGAATTTCTGCGGGAAACAACTCCGCCAGAATCTTCCAGGACAGCGATATTTCCCACATCGCGAGCATTAGAACGCGCCGCACGCAAGGCCAGTTTGCGCGGAGAACCAGCACGCATTGCCGCTTTGGCGCTAAGATCCTTCTCTTCAAGAAATTTCCAGGGATGGTAATCGCAAGTAGCCGGTTCCGTCCGACCCCACAACAAGCAGGTTAACGCGGTAAGAATCGTAAGCGGGCAAGGAGTGAACAAAAATCGCATCCTGTTCGTATTGTAAAATACCTAAGTCATTGGAGAATTACTAAACACATGCCATTCTGCACTTCCTGCGGTAACAAATTAGCTGACGAGGCTCGCTTTTGCCCGGCCTGCGGCAATTCTTTCGGCGCAGGTCCTCAAAATCCAACACTACCATCGCAACAAGTACCTGCCCTTGACTATTCAATTCAGGGCGACAACCTGCAAGTTGTTCGTATCCGCTTGAAGGCCGGTCAGGAAGTGTATGCCGAAGCTGGGAAAATGGTCTATAAGACGGCCAACGTGGATTGGGAAACTCGCATGAGTGGCAATTCCATAGGAGAAAAGCTGCTTGGAGCACTGCGCCGAACGGTCACTGGTGAAAGTCTGTTCCTTACCTATTTCCGAGCCCAGACCGACGGCGAAGTCGGCTTCGCAGGCAGTTACCCTGGACGCATTCAGCCGTTTGATTTGGCCCCAGGGCAAAGCATCTTAGTGCAGCGCGACGGCTTTTTGTGCGCTCAGCCCACCGTTCAGTTAACCGTGGCTCTGGTTAAAAAGTTGGGTGCCGGATTTTTCGGTGGAGAGGGTTTCATCCTGGAAAAACTCACCGGTCCAGGTACGGTATTCGTTCACGGCGGTGGTGATTTTGTGGAGTTCAATCTGAAGCCCGGTGAGATGATTCAGGTCGATACGGGCTGCGTTGTCGCCTTCGATGAATCGGTGAATTACGACATCCAATTGGTAGGCGGAATCAAGACTGCTCTGTTCGGTGGAGAAGGATTGTTTTTGGCAACTTTAACCGGGCCGGGTCGGGTGATTGTGCAGAGTTTGACACTGGAAAAGTTGCGACGGGAATTGGCTCCTTCCAAGCGCGGTGGCGATGAACACAGCCCTTTGGGTGGCCTTGGACGAATTTTTAACAGCGAGGATTAGGCCGCATAGTACCAAGGTCTGTAGGGTGGTAGGGTTCTGTCTAAGTGTTTTTCTTAGAAAACACCTAAACTTCGGCTTTCCGTTGGCCGATAAATACATCAGGACCTGAATCCTATGATTCCACTCACTAGCCAGACCCCTAATTCTTTGAACGAACTGAAATCTTTATTTCTGGCCAGTCTCAATCACGAGATTCGGACCCCGCTGAACGGTATTCTTGGATTGACCGATTTGCTGTTAGAGGCCGACCTCAAAGGGGACCAGATTGAGTACGCGCAGTCGCTGAAAGTTTGTGCCGAAAGCCTGTTCAATGTCCTGAATGCGACGCTTGAATATTCGGCACTTTCCGCTGGGAATGCTGCTTTGGAAGAGGCCGAATTCCACATTGAGGAGTTGTTGCGGTCGGCCATCGATGAATATTCTGCGCAAACCCTTGCTAAAAATCTGACGATCACCTTTCAGTGCGATGAATCGGTTCCAGAAACCGCCATCGGGGACGCTGTGCGCATCCGACAGGTCTTTTGTCATCTGTTGAGCAACGGGATCAAGTTTACACATGCCGGCAAAGTGGAAATCTTTGTCAGCAGCGCACCCGCCGAAACCCCTGAACAGTTTCGATTGAAGGTGCAAATCAGAGATTCGGGAATCGGGATTGCACAGGATCGGCAGAAAGTGGTTTTTGAAGCGTTCCATCAACTGGAAACTGGGTTGGCACGGGAATTCTCTGGTTTAGGGTTAGGCTTGGCGCTGACTCAAAAAATTATTCAGTTATTGGATGGTTCCCTGTTCATTGAAAGCAGCCCGGGGTTCGGCAGTACCTTCGGCTTTGAGGTACCAGTTTATTTCGGTTGCATCAAAGAAGCCATCCGGGAAGAGGCTCCGTTGGCGGCGGCGGCGGCTGCTGGGGCGGGTGGAAGTCATTTTCCGTCAGTACTTGTAGTCGAGGATAACCAGGTAGCGCAGAGAATTGTCAGCAAAACCTTGACCAAACGGAACTATCGGGTGGTGTCTGCACTGAGTGGAGCGGATGCCATAGATCGGGTGAATTCCGGACCATTTGATTTAATTTTGATGGACTTACAGATGCCGGGAATGGATGGGATTGAAGCAGCCTTGCGCATTGGCAAGCTTGATAACGGCAGACAGACTCCGGTGGTGGCATTCACCGCAAACTCAACTTCTGAGTATCGGGAAATGTGCAAAAAGGCTGGTTTCAAAGGGTTTTTAGCGAAACCAGTGAATGTTGCCGATCTGGTGGCGACTGTTGAAAACTTCTGCGGAACGGCAGTCAGAGCTGGATCTTAGTACAAGCTTCCAATTTTCGTTTAGGACTACTGGGACTTTGGGTCCATAGGGATCAGCGAGTTTACGTAATACTCTTCTAAGTATCAACCTTATGAATAACCCAACCATCACCTTTCCAAACACCTGCTCCGTGATTCTTTGGCTGTAAGTCTTTATTACTTGGGCCTGGCCGCCATCCAATATCCTGGACGACTGCGCGCAATCAGCTCTGGATGATCACGTATGGCAACCTTGATTTCATGATAGCCACCATCCATCTTGACGCTCTCGCTAGGTGCGTAGGACAGCATATATTGGCTGTGGAGCTCTTCGCCGATTTCGGCAATCACCCGCTCTAAATCACGCTGATTGAGGAAAGATCGCTCTTTGCCTCCGGTGAATTTCGTAAACACTTCCAGCGGATTGTCGATGAAAATGTACTTCACTTGCTTAAAAATCTCGGCAAAAACCGGCAAAACGTTGCCTTGCGGGCTGTAGTTGACCGCATTTTGAGGCGTCATTGCGGCCCCTGGAGGCAAATGCTGAGCTCCTAACGGGATTGGACTATCGCGGGGAGGCGGTGCCTTCGCCAACAGTTTTCCAATCAACCGGTTGATATTCACGGAATACAGACTGATGTTCTGAAACTGCAGCGCATACAAAGCCTCCCGCACCGGTGCCTCGCTCGATTTATCCTGAGTCTCGCTGATCAGCAAAATCACTCGGCGATTCCCGCTGGGGCGAGTCTTCAACATATCGGCCGCCTTGACCACAGAATCCACCATGCGGCTGGTGGAACCTCCGGGATTGATCTTATTCAGCGCTGCTTGAATTTTCTCGCCGCTATGAGTGAAGTCTTCCATCACTCGGACTCGGCCATCAAACGCGATCAGAGCCGCTTCCCCGGAATCGCCCATGACCAGCGCTTCCAGCAGTGGTCCCATTTTCTTGATCTTGTCCAGAACTGGCTCAACCGCGCTGTTCGATTGCACACAAACCACAATGGAAATAGGCATCACCTGCTGGTCAACCCGAATGCTTTGTTCCTTGCCGTTATCAAACAGCATGAACTGGTGAGGTTTCAAATCGTTGACGCCCAGTCCATCTTTGAACGTGACGGTGGTTGGGGCAATGACATTCTTCACTTCGCCGACAAAGCTTGGAATTGTTGATTCCTGCCCTTGGAGGTTAGCGAAAGCGGAAAGAAGGAGAAAAGTGGACAGAACGATTCGCATGATAGTTACCATTTATGGACGTTACGACGGTGGTTGCAGTTTCCCCGGATTCTCATGGGACGTGTTTCCATCAATCAAATCCAAAATGTGTGGCACGAGCTTCAAAATAGCATCCAACGATTCCACGGCACCCTTCGGGCTGCCTGGGAGCGCAGCCAGGAAACAACGCCCTCTGGTACCCCCCGTGGAACGGCTTAGGACGGCCAAGGGGGTCTTCTTTAACCCTTCGCTACGCATGAGTTCCCCCAGCCCCGGCATTTCCTTGTCCAGCACCTGACGCAGCGCTTCCGGCGTGACGTCGCGTTCGGTCACCCCGGTTCCCCCTGTAGAAATGATTGCTCGGACTAAATTTCCATCAGCGATCTCTTTTAGTTTGTCTGCTATCAGATGGATTTCATCAGGAATCACTTCACTAATCAAGACAGTGAACCCGGCCTGTTCCAATCGAGCTTTGACGGCCGGTCCAGATTCGTCTTTTCGCATTTTCAGAAATCCGGAATCGCTGATGGTGAGCACTGCCGCGGTCATTTGGCCTCCCGCTTGTAATGGCCACTTTTCCCACCAGTCTTTTCCACTAAGCGGACCCCAGTAATTTCAATGGATTTGTCCAACGCCTTGGTCATGTCATACACAGTCAATGCGGCGATAGATGCCGCAGTTAAAGCTTCCATTTCGACGCCAGTGGGACCTGTTGTTCGTGCTTCGGCAACAATAGAAACTCCATTCAATGTTACTTGCAATTGAATGTCAACAAACGACAAAGCCAGTGGGTGGCACATTGGAATCAGCTCGCTTGTACGCTTTGCGGCGAGGATGCCAGCGATGCGTGCAATTTCCAGAGGATCGCCTTTAGGATTGTTAGGTAAAGCTTTGATAACAGATTCACTTAGCGCTACGAATGCTTCGGCTTTGGCCGTTCTGAGAGTATTCGTTTTATCAGAAACGTCCACCATGCGAGCTTGGCCCGCTTCGTCGAAATGAGAGAGTTGATTGTTCATTGAAGAAGTACCTGAATGTAATCCGCCGCCTGCCATGATTCCCGATTGGGGTCGGCAATTAGGAAGCAGTTAGCCCGAGCCTGTGCCACCACATCGCCAGATCCCTGCCATGCTACTGGTGTAACGTTGGCCCTTGCTGAACTTAAAACTGCTGGAAGAAAGCGGGTGAGTCCTGTTCTATGGCGGAACGGGACAGTGAGTTTGGCCTCCACAATTGGCAAATGACTGTGGCTTTGCCCTGCTAATAATTCGATTGCCGGGCGCGCAAAAAGTTCAAATGTGACCATGGTGGATGCCGGGTTGCCGGGCAGTCCAAAGTACAATTTGTCGCGCACTCTTCCAAAGACTAGCGGCTTGCCAGGCTGGATCAGCACGCCATCAAAAAAGAATTCGGCACCCAAGGCGGCAAGCACTGGCTCTACGAAATCGTACTTTCCTGCCGATACACCGCCTGAAAGTAGAACTAAATCGTAGTCCAAAGCTTGTTCGATCAAAGCTCTGGTTTGTGCTAAATTGTCTTTGGCAACGGGAAGAATGTGGGGAATACCGCCAGCTCGTAAGACTTGGGCGGCGATGGAATAGGAATTGGAATCGCGGATTTGATGGGGTTCCGGCTGCGATCCGACAGGGACAATTTCGTCTCCTGTGGCGAGGATAGCAACTTTGGGCTTCCGGAAAACCGGAACATTTTCTTGACCAATTGTTGCCAGCACTGCAATCGAGGAATAGTTCAGACGGATCCCTGCGGACAAAACTTCGGTTCCGGATTTTGACTCGCAGCCTTTGTAATTGATGAATTCGCCGGGGCAGGGAGGGCGGGTTGTGCGCATGATCCCGGCATCGAACTCGGCGTGCTCCACCATGACGATTTGGTCGGCACCGGCTGGGACGGGGGCTCCGGTCATGATTTCAACTGCTTGGCCGGGACCTACATCTCCGGCAAAAACTCGGCCTGCCTGCACTTCACCTACAACGCGAAGTTCGCCGGGTAAATCTATGGATCGGATGGCAAAACCGTCTCTTACGGAGCGGTCAAATGGTTGGTAATCCCGGTCAGCGGTGGCAGATTGAGCCAAGACCCGTCCGCTGGCATCGATCAGTGGAATTAACTCGATTTCAGGGGTCGAGCGATGCGCAAGGAAGGTGTCGATCACCAATTTGCGAGCCGTAGGAAATTCAAGAATAGCCACGTTGCGATTGTAGCGTGTGTTGGGGAGTTTTGGTTGAAACCGAGTGTTGATTTCAGAACGGATTGGACAGGCGAAACTGCCCAATGCCACTTAGTTTCCCAGCAATCGGACAGCTTCAAGTGTTGGAGCGAAGCGTATCAGGTCTTTGAACCTAAAAACGGCGGTTGAAAATGATGTCGGCAGCAGAAACGGTTGATACTGTTGAGGATGACCGAGAAAAATGCTCTGCTGAAGACTCACCCGGTGGGTGAGTCGGGAAAAGACGGATTTGGGTTGTCGGGCGAAG
>JANXSF010000029.1 GCA_025352795.1 Acidobacteriota bacterium | reverse complement strand
TGTACTCCCGCAGTACTCCTTTCCCTTTTCGGCTCTGCTTGCGGTAACCGTGCTCATTCAAGGTCGACTCCATCCACTCATACATTTCCTTTCGGCTGTGACCGGAAAATCGTACTTCTATCGTTGCTTCCAGCAGCGCCTGGATTTTCTCCAGGCTTAGCTTCTCTCCACCTTTCATGCTGATGATCAATCCCCAGCTTCCGACACCTTGCCCCTTCAGGCTCATCTTGTGTGAGAATCGACCTTTGCTTCAGGCTCATCTTGCATGAGACAAGACTGGCCGGAAGAAATTGGGGGACTCGCGTGGTACACTATGGACTCGCCTGGTGGATGATTAGTTCAAAGGCGTACAATTATCCTGGAGTTTTCACCAATGCAACCACAACATCAGCCAGTACCGCCGCATGCACTGTTCTTTGACTTAGCCTGGGGACATTTCCGGGCACGTTTGGTAGAGGTGTTCGCTACACTCGGCGTTGCCGACGCAATTGCCGCTGGCCTGAATCCGGGCGTGAACGAGCGGTTTCTGCGCACATGCGCGACGATAGGGCTCGTGCAGCGCCTTGAAGGGGGGAGCTATGCCTTGACACCGGTCGGCAATCTGCTTCGGTCCGACATACCGGGATCGATGCGACCCGCGGCGCTCGCCATCTTGAGCCCGAATTGCGGACACTACAAGGCATGGGAAAATCTGGCGTACTCGGCCCAGACGGAAGGCAACGCGTTTATCAAGACTTACGGGCACGATATCTGGGAGTACTACACCAGGACTAATCCCGCCGAGGGCGAGAACTTCAACAAGACGATGCAGGGGATGAGCGTCGGCTTCATTGGCGCGATTCTCGACCTGTATCAGCTGCCTGCCTCCGGGCTGGTCGTCGATATCGCCGGTGGCGTCGGCACGATGATTTGCGCTTTCCTGAAAAAGCAACCAGGGCTGCGGGGAATTGTGATGGACCTGGAGTTTACGCGGCCCGGTGCGGAGGCTTACATAGCGGGCGAGGGCTTGCAGGACCGGTGCGCGTTTCGAGCCGGAGACTTCTTCCAGTCGGTTCCGACCGGCGGTGATCTCTATACGATGAAATGGATTTTGCATGACTGGAATGACGAACAGTCCGCGAGAATTTTGCAGTCGATCCACCGGGCAATGCCAGCACACGCCAAGCTCGCATTGGTTGAAGCTGTTGTTCCCGACGATGATTCCATCGCGAACAATGCCCGCATGATGGACATGAACATGATGGTGATGTGCGGCGGCAAGGAACGCAGCGAGGCGGAATGGCGCGAATTATTGGGCTCTAATGGGTTCCAGTTGGAGCGGATCATTCCGACTCCCACGCCGAACTTTGTGATTGAAGCATTGAAGAAATAGGGGCCGCGCGGCTCATCGACCGCAGCCCCTCTGCAGTCGATGAGCCGTCCTGACGCGAAAATTCATGATCGCCCCTGTCTGGACCGCGCCCGCAATGGCACCGGCGCGTTCGATGTTTCCGCGCGGCTTCGGAGATGCCGACCAGGACGGTTCTCCAGTCAAACAGCTTCATCACCCGCGCGAGACTACTTGTAACACCAATTAAATGACGCTCCCCTGAAAATTTGCTCAAAGCAGCTTTGGAAGAGTGGCGCGTCATCCAGCAGCTATCCGGACGAGCACATCGACGACCTGGCTGCACAGGTGGGCAGTGTACTCGCGAATGTCTTCGGGACCGAGTTGGTCTGTCGAACGGTGGAAATATTGCGCCAACTACACGCCGATGTCGTCAGAGCATGGCTGCGAGCGCCTGTCGCATGATCAGCCGATTCGTCTTTTCCCGACCGTGAACTATTGGATTGACTTCGGGCGGCACGTCCTGGCAGAACGCGGAGCAATGTGCCCAGGGGAGCGCCGTGGCGGACTCTCTGGCGCAGGCGGCAGCTCGTTTGCGAAAGGTGAAGCGCAACAGGGAGCGCGGCACGGTCAGCGCAACCGCACCCAAACTGGTATGATGTGACGTTTCGCCGCACGCCGGGAGGCTCTGAGTGCTTAAAACCACGTGGAAGACCGAGTATAAAGGACATGTCATCGAGTTGGAGAATCGGCCAAGGCTGGAGCGGCTGATTGTCGATGGAAAGGAAATCGCTAGGGAGCCAGGCGCCACTTGGGAACCGCGCAGCTTTCAGGCGACCATTCCCGACGGGAACCGGTCTATGAAGGTGGACGCCAACACTCGTTTTTCAAAAAGTCCGCGGGGACTCCGATTCACCGTATCGGTGGATGGCAAGGAGATTTATAGCGAGGTGAAATGGCCGCCCCGGTGGTATCTCCCGTTCGCGGCTGTGGGCCTGATTCTGGCGAGCGTGGTCCTTCGGCTGGTAAGTTAATGAGTCTATCCCACTCCTTGGCCCCGGACGTCTTATCGCGAACATCGTCGAACATGCTCAATAATGCGACAGAATCATCGCGGGCCTGTGGTCGCGCCGGAGTGAATTCCGCCGTTTCTCTGGTTCCGCGCGCGACCAAAGCCCCCACGATCCGGCGTTCTTGATCGGGCAACGCTGGCGCTCGTTCCGCTCAATCTTGACGGGTACCCGACGCCGCAAGACCCCGTTCCGCGGCTGGTCTCGATCGATGTCAAATCCGGCGTCGAAAAGCAACTCGCCACGCTGGATCCGCCGCCGACTCCATCCTGGCCGGGCTTATCAGCCTTCATCCGGACGGCAACAGACTCGCCGTCTCGTTTGTCCGCCAGCACGGCAAGATCTGCATGCTCGAAGGCTTCGATGGAAATACGGGGTCAGCCTGAACTTACACCTTATCGACTCACCAATAAGGAGGCAGCCGAGTGGCACAATTTTCGGGTTTGTACCGACATGCAAGAAAGGACAATTTTACAGCTCTTTAGGCGAGTTTGGGCTTTTATATCGAGGATATCGCTTTGTTCGCGCTCGCAAATTTCGACTTGCCTCGCCAATTGTTACCGAGGGTTCGCTCGTATTCGGATGTTAAACTAAGCCATAACTTATTCAAACTGATAACCTATTGCAGTTGGTTTTCAAATCTACCGAAACTAGGAATAGTGCCAGCTTGCTTCTGCCTCCGTTTCACATCATGATTAAAGTGTAAGTTCAGGCTGACCCAGTTCTTCCAGTTCTTCGACCCAGTTCTTCTGTCTAGTTGTTGAAGCAGCCTCGACTTCCACTGCGGTGGGTGATAGAGTCCAGCAGTGACCATAAACCAACTCTACATATGCAACGGCTTATATTTTCTCTTATTGATGGTCACTATCTTTTTCACCCATCCCACGCGCAGGAGATTAATGGGGGCATTGGCAGGTGGCGCTGTTGACGGCGTACTTATGCTGGGGATCATAGCAATTTGCCAGGCTGCAGGATGGTGGCGCTTCGTCACGCGGTGGGACCCCTATTACTTGCTGCTGATGTGGATTGGCGGGCTGGTGGGGGCGTTCGTCTTCTTACTGACGTGGCGGCTGGCACGGCGGTTCGGCGGACGTGGTTTGGCTATTGCTTTGTTCGTAATCGCAGGGGTGGGGCCGTTACGCGACTCCTGGTATATGATCACCTTTCCAGAGTGGGGAACCTATGCGCCGGGGATTGCTCCGATGCTGGCCATTTCAGTGGCATATATCATTGCTGGTGTGGCGGGGCATGGGACCATGCGGTTGGTTGCCGGGCCAGCCGAGGCGGATCAGCTTTCAAGTTTTTCGGCTTTCCTTGGCCGCTAGAAGACTCGCTAGTGGAAGCACCCAGATTCTTAAGTCCCTAAAAAATGTCGGGAAGTGACCGCCCTTCACCCACCCAAAATTATACCCTCTTACCGTACTTTCCATAGGAGGCGCAGCCGTCAGAACCCAGTCACATCTCTCCCACTTCCGCCATCGCCTAAAAAATCTATGCGTTCCCACCCCATCCGCAAATAACATTCCCATTGCTTGCAATAACCCATCCACCAACTCGTCCTTCACCTCGAAAAGCCTGTGTCACTCTAACTCCAGAAGACATTCATCGCCTACCAATGCAAACCGATTCACCTGCCATAGCAATCTTCGATTGAGCCGATAAGAAATTCCATCTTGCCTGTTTGCTTCGCTTTCGCTACTGTCTAGTATCAAGCTTAACTGCGGCTGACTCATGTTCTGTCAGCTATCCGTGTCGCTCCCTGTCCAAGCGGCCCACCAACCCAACTGAAATGATTTTCCAAGAGCCGCAGTGAGCCCATTTTTGTTTATCTTTTTATCAAACGAACTGAGGAGTTTTTCATGATGAATAGCCAGATGTCGCTAGCAGGTAAAGTTGCCAGGCTTAGTGAACGATTACGAAGTCCCGAGTGGCGTCAATATGGAAAGCTGCTTCTTATGGGCAAGATTTCTGGAATCGGGTTGGTGGCATTGATCGCCATGATTTCCAACCCGGCCATTATGGGCATGCGCGCCTTTGCCGCAGACCCTGTCTTAAAAGGCAATGACATTGTGAATCCACTAAATACACTATGGGTTCTACTCGCGGCTTTTCTGGTTTTCGGCATGCAAGTCGGATTCACCATGCTGGAAGCTGGCTTTTGCCGATCCCGCGAAACCGTCAACGTCCTGATGGAATGTATTGTCGATACCTGCCTATGCGGCCTTCTCTTTTACGCCTTTGGATTTGCCTTCATGTTCAGTCATGGCAACGGATGGATTGGTCTTAATTGGTTCTTCCTCGACGGCGTCCCTGCTACTTACGAAACAACAGGCGTGGCGTTCCTCGCGTTCTGGCTATTCCAATTTGCATTCGCCGATACTTGCTCCACCATCACTTCAGGTGCCATGATCGGTCGCACTGGTTTTGTCGGCGACCTCCTATACAGCTTCGCGGTTTCCGGTTTCATCTACCCCATCATCGGCCATTGGGTCTGGGGTCCAGATGGATTTCTGGCAACCATGGGTGCTCCCAACATGTTTCTTCCCTGGGTCGGCACCAGCTTCCATGACTTCGCCGGATCCACCGTGGTTCACACCATTGGCGGCATGGTGGCACTGGCCGGTGCAATAGTTCTTGGCCCGCGCCTGGGTCGCAAATTCAAGCGCGATGGCGGCGGACCAATGATGCCGCATGATTTGACCATTGCCGCATCGGGTGGCTTGCTGTTGTGGTTCGGCTGGTACGGATTTAACCCCGGTTCAACCCTTTCCGCAATGGATTTTGAAGGCGTGGGACGCGTGGCCGCCAACACAACATTGGCTGCTTGCGGCGCCGGTTTATCGGCAATGTTCACAGCATATTTTTACTGCAAGAAGTGGGATGTCAGCTTCACAGTAAACGGATTCCTGGCCGGATTAGTGGCCATCACTTGCCCTTGCTATTGGGTAAGCCCAGGTGGGTCAATCCTGATTGGAGCAATCGCCGGTGTGATCGTCGTGTTGGGTGTTGAGCTGTTGGAATACCTGCGCATTGACGATCCGATTGGCGCTGTTCCAGTCCATGGCATTTGTGGAATTTGGGGTACGCTGTCACTGGGCCTGTTCGCCTGTGGTAAGTATGGTTCCACTGGGCAGTTTGCACCAGACCATTCCGCACCGCTCAAAGGCCTGTTCTATGGTGGCGGCACACAGGTTCTGATTGCTCAACTGATTGGTAGCGTGATCGTCACTTTCTCGACGTTTTTTGTGGCTTACCTGGTAATGTGGGTAGTCAACAAAATGGGTGTGTTGCGCGTTTCCGCAGAAGGCGAACAGTACGGGATTGATCTGCATGAACATGGCATTAGCGCCTATCCTGAGTACGTGATTTCCTCCACGGGTAGACCCGCAGGAATGTCCAGCTCCGGCGATCGTTAACAGCATTTGAATCAGTAGTGAACCATCCTCGTCTGCGGCTGGAATCGGGCAATTTTGTTGCTCCGAAACCAGTCGTTGGCGAGGGTTGTTTATTTTCCCCAACCCCAATAAGTTGGCTACACTATAGCTTTCCCCACCCATGAAAATTGATTCCAACCTTCAAGCTCCACAATTGGCCTCCGCCGTTCGAGCTCTGTTCGATATTGCTGCCGTCAAGATCCGTTCCCTGAATGATTCCTGGAGCCCTGGCGCGGGTTCCCCAGTCTTTACTTCCGGCGGAAAGTACACCAGCCGCGGTTGGACGGAATGGACGCAAGGGTTCCAATTTGGTTCAGCCCTGCTGCAGTTTGATGCCACTGGTGACGCTGAATTCCTGCGTATTGGACGCACCCGGACGGTGGAAGTCATGGCTCCCCACATCACTCACATTGGCGTGCATGATCACGGCTTCAACAACGTCAGCACTTACGGAAACCTGCTGCGCTTATTGAAAGAAGGCCGTATGGAGGCCAACCCTTGGGAACAGAATTTTTACGAACTTGCCCTGAAATGTTCCGGGGCTGTGCAGGCTGCGCGCTGGACAAATATCAGCAACGGCGGCGGCTTCATCTATTCATTTAACGGGCCGCATTCCTTGTTTGTGGATACGGTGCGCACTGTGCGCGCCCTGGCCGTGGGGCATCGGTTGGGTCATGCTCTGTTTACTGAAAATGACAAGCGTGTTTCTTTGCTGGATCGCATGTTGTGGCACATGGATGCTACGGCGCGCTATTCCATTTACTATGGCGAAGGTCGCGATTCTTACGACGTCTCAGGTCGCACGGCTCACGAAAGCGTTTTTAATACCAATGACGGCAACTATCGGTGCCCCAATTCTCAGCAAGGCTACGCACCCTTCAGCACTTGGACCCGCGGGCTGGCCTGGGCAATTTGCGGATTCGCCGAAGAGCTGGAGTTTCTGGAAACCATCAGCGATGTGGAATTGGAACCCCACGGGGGTCGCGCAAAAGTGGTTGCGTTCCTCACCAAAGCAGCCACCGCTACCAGTGATTTCTACATTGCCAACTCAGCGTTGGACGGCATTCCTTACTGGGACACCGGTGCCCCAGGTCTGGAAAAAGTAGGCGATTGGCGGGGGCAAGTTTCTAACCCATTCAATGACCACGAACCAGTGGATAGCTCGGCTGCTGCAATTGCCGCACAAGGGCTGTTACGGTTGGGTCGATATTTGAAGAACGAACAATATTGGCAGGCTGGGCTGACCATTAGTCGGACACTGTTTAGTGACCCATATCTCAGCAGATCGCCGCTCCATCAGGGCTTACTGCTGCATTCCATTTACCATCGTCCAAACGGTTGGGACACCATTCCAAGTGGCGGCAAAATTCCATCAGGGGAGGCTTGTATGTGGGGTGATTACCACGCCATGGAGTTAGCGGCTTACTTACATAGAGTCATTGAAGGCAAGCCGGATTTGACGTTCTGGAGCTGAAACTTGCTTACGGCTTGGCTGCAACTGGTGCGGCAGGTTTCTTGATAGCTAAAATCAGGTCTGATGGTTGACGCTTGAATCCATAGCCAATGGGGAAGTCCAGCGGCTTCACATTGGGACCTTCAAAATCGGCCTTCAAAGTGGGCTGCACCATATTGCGGAAGCCGCCATAAGGGCGATCATATTTCCCAAATAGTGTAAAGGACCATTCTTCTTTATCGAAGTACTTGTAGGGAATGCCGGAATCATCTTCCAAAACGGCGGAAGACAGGCTGAGGATGGTATCCCGAATCAATTTGAAGTCCTTGTGATGGGGCAAGTAAGACGCTGCCTTGAAGTAGGCAACGGTTGGCTTGAGTGATGCCAGAAAAGTAAGCAACGGCTTATTCTCCGCCAGTTTATCATCTTGAAGATTAGCCGAAATGTAGATGATGCGTAACTTGTCCCCAGATTCTTTCTGGGCTTCAATGATCATGCCATCGGTACCTTTCAATTCTGGATTGCGTGCCGCCCACTTGCCGTTTTCGTTCAAAGTAACTGGCAGATAACCAAGCACAGTGTGCTTGGTGCGGACCAACTGCACCAGCATGATGGGCATCAACCCATCGGTGATTTGGCCGCGATACATCTGGTCCATCAATAAGGTGATGAAAAAGCTTTTGTCTAACAGGGAATTCATGCTGCCACGGATCTTAGGAAGATAGTCTGACTTCAACTTACTTCTTAAATACTCTTCACTCGGTAGGCCGCCGGCAGGTTCCAAGCCCATCAGGATGTAAGTCTTGTTCTTCGGGAAAAAAGTATGTGCAGTCAGAACGTCAGGACCACCAAAAGCGTATAACAAGGTTGAACCAGTAACTTGTGTGACAGATAATTCTGTTTGTTGAAATTTCTGCATGGCTGCTCGCCGACCTTGCTCAAAAACTGAAAACTTAAAGTTGAAGTCTTCAACGTGATGTTTGTAAGAAGGTAACTCATGCAGGTCCGTCAATTTGCTTCCTGGTTTGGCAGAAAGGCCAGCAAGATAACGGGCAGCGTCATCCACAAAACGATCTGCTGGAATAGCTAAGCCCTCTTCTTCTGCGGACTTTTGGGGCGCAGGGGCAGTCTTTTCACCTCCACAAGAAGGGAGAAAGCTGGCAAGTAAGATTGGAAACAACAGGATGCGGCGCGACAAGGTGGTATACTTACCATCTTTTATAGCGAATTTCGACCTTCCACGTCTCGCAAATGTCGTACTTTTTTTTACACCATGCAATAGTGGACATAACTTAACCTCAGTGACTCACTAGTATTAAGGTCCGTTGGTGTTGACAAACATCGTGTTACCCATGATTAACTCCATTGAAAAATGGTCACTTGTCGCTGGCAAATACTGAAATCGGGATTAGAGATTTTGCTTAATTATGTATTACAGCGTAAAACATGAGACACTGTGTAGCGCGCTCGCGAATGCAAAGCCCCCTTGCCGGGCAAGCGATGTTACCAATTTGAGGAGAGAAAATTGATGAGTATATTGATAGATAGTTTGATTAGCATGGCGACCCCACAAATTGTTGGGGCACTATCATCGCGTCTCGGGGAATCCGAAAGCGCAGTTCAAAAAGGTTTACAGGGCGGGTCCGCAAGCATTTTGGGAGCTCTCGCCAGCAAGGCAGGAGACGGGGATTTTCTAAAGACAATTTTCGGTTTGATCACAGGTTCCGGCGGGGGATCCAATTTGCTATCCAGCTTGGGATCGTTGGCATCGGGTAGTGCGTCTTCCTCGGTTACCGATCTTGGTTCAAAGTTTTTGTCGCAAGTATTGGGAACACAACAATCTGGAATTGCCAGTGCAATTGGCGCGTCTTCTGGATTAAAGTCCAGTTCGGCCAGCAGCCTGTTGAGCATGGCCGCTCCAATGGTGTTGGGTTTATTGGGTCAAAAAGTAAGTGATGGAAGCCTCAGCGCATCTTCTTTGGGCAGCATGTTGAGAGCTGAAGCACCTTCGCTGAAAAGCTTTCTGCCAGCCGGTGTAAGTGGACTGTTGGGCAGCATGCCATCTGCGTCTGGAGCTGCCGCTGTAGCTGATGAAGCTGCATCTGGGATGAAGTGGTTAGTTCCGGCATTGCTTGGTTTGGCGTTGCTGGGCGGTTTGTTCTGGTTCCTCAATCAGAGCAAAGACACAGTGAAGGAAGTAGCAAAGACAGCGGAAACCACAGCCGTCACAGCAACCAACACAGTTGGCGATGAGGCGAAATCCATGTGGGCCGCTTTGGGAGAATTCTTCAAGCGTAAATTGCCGAATGGCATTGAGCTGAACATTCCCAAGATGGGTGTTGAAAACAAGTTGCTGGACTTCATTGAGAACGCAGCAATGCCAGTGGATAAGACCACCTGGTTCGATTTTGATCGTCTGTTGTTCGATACGGGCAAGGCTACACTGCAACCAGCATCGCAAGCACAGTTGGAAGACATCGCCAATATTTTCAAGGCGTATCCAAACGTGAAGGCCAAGGTTGGCGGTTACACAGACAACGTTGGGGACAAAGCAATGAACCAGAAGCTTTCTGAGGAACGTGCCAAGAACGTAGCCGCTGAGCTGGTGAAATTGGGTGTTGGTGCCACACGGCTTTCCGCAGAAGGTTATGGAGAAGAACATCCAGTGGCCGATAATGCCACAGAAGAAGGCAAGCAAAAGAACCGTCGCATTTCTATGCGGATCACTGAAAAATAGCTAGGTTGTTGTAAGTCATCGCCCTCCGATCTTTGCCACATTCTTTTGATTAACGGAAAGCTTGGAGGGCTAACTTATTTCGAATAATGGCCTAATCTTAAGATTTTTTATGATTATGATTTGTTCATTGACATGCTGAAGAGGGCGGCGGTTAGCAGTCGCCTGATTCGAATCTGAACTGGCAGGCTGAATGCCCAATGCCACTTAGTTTTCCCTCAATCGGATAGCTTCAAGTGTTGGATCGAAGCTTATCAGGCCTTTGAAAAACCGCTCCCTCGCGGTCACGGCTCTGTAGAATCAGTTCGTTACCGATCCGTGACCGCGAGGGAGCGGTCTCTTAAGCACAGGTTATCCCAAAAAAAGTTGGAGATTCTATACAGATGCGGAAAAACTATATGGTATTAGGCGGTTTTGCCTGCCGCAGACTTACAAATAAGCACTAATTCAAGGGTGCGCACCCCATCATCACGCGAACGTAATGAAATTCCTCAAACACCGCTCCTTTGCAGTCACGGCTCGGCTAGCACCCTTAACTCAGTTAACAAGTTGCTATTCTAGTTACTGTGAACCTGATAGCGAAATACCCCCCCATCTCGGCTCACCTTTCCGGTTGGTTGTTGGCTTGTTTAGTCAGCGCTAACCTGCAAGCGCAGCCCAACGTTCTTACCTCCAATTACGATAACAACCGTACCAATGCCAACTTGGCGGAGACAATTCTTAATCCCGCTACTGTTTATCCCGATGCGTTCGGTAAAATCGGCGCCTACCCGGTAGATGGACATGTGTTTGCCCAACCGCTGTATGTAAGAGACGTAGCTATCAATGGCGAATTGAAAAATGTGCTCTACGTCGCAACCATGCACAACAGCGTTTACGCGTTTGATGCCGACCAGCCACAACTTTCCGAACCATTGTGGAAAGTGAATTTGGGCGAATCACTGCCCACCAAATACTACCGGCGCTTTTCCGATATCGAAAAGGAAATCGGGATCCTCAGCACGCCAGCAATTGATTTAGGTCGCCGCGCCATCTATGTGGTTACTTGCACGTATCAAAATGAGAAACCTGTTTTCACTCTGAACGCGTTGGACCTCACCAACGGCGCAGACAAACTGGGTAGCCCCATGCCGATCAAAATGAATGTGCCTGGAACTGGCGATGGTAGCGATGGGAAAAGAATTCCCTTCGACCCCATTCAGCACTTACAACGTCCCGGCCTGTTGTTGGCCAATGACAATATTTACATCGCCTTTGGATCGCATGCCGACGAGTACCCATTTCATGGTTGGATTGCCGCCTACGACGCCGCCAACATTCAAAATCAAGTGGTTGCTTATAATACAACTCCAACTGGCGGCTATGGTTCTATTTGGCAATCGGGTAGAGGACTTGCTGCTGATAAAGAGGGCAATGTATTCGTCACCACCGGCAATGGCGATTATGATGGCAAGTCTAATTTCAGCCAATCCTTCTTGAAGCTATCTCCCAACCTCGGGTTAGTAGACTGGGCGACTCCTGAACATTGGGAACAACTTGGCCATGACGATGCCGACGTCAGTTCCATGGGTCCGATTCTGGTGCCTGGTTCCGATTCCCTGCTTGGCGGCGATAAGGAAGGCAACTTCTACGTGGTCAACCAAAAGAATATGGGGCGGCTTGGCTCTAAGGGGTCAGCTTCGCCAAAGGTTTCGCAACCCCTGGAATACGGGGGCATATACAACATGGCGGTCTGGGCTCGTGAGAAAGACGCGCTGGTTTACCTTACTTGTGAAGGATCGTGGACTGGAGTATTTCGCTTGGCCGATGGAGTCTTGGAACCAACTCCGCTATCGAAAATTGGAGCTGCCGGTGATGCCGCTTATCAGGGTGTGGCTATTAGTGCTGACGGCACAACGGAAGGGTCGGGAATTCTTTGGCTGAATTACGGGGATTACTCTCGTGAAGGTGTTCCAGCCATTTTCTGCGCAATGGATGCTGACGATCTTACTAACGCCCTTTGGTGCAGCACGTTCAACGAAGATCGTGATGGCCCCGGGCGCTTCGCCAAATTTGTTGCCCCAACAGTGGTGAATGGACGCGTGTATCTCCCCACGTTTTCCTACGAAGTGGCCGTCTATGGGTTGTTACCATTACCGGTTCCATCCCCGAATTCTTCCAAACGGTAGTAACATCGAAATAGTTCATGCGCCGGATCTTTCTCACGCTGGCAGTCCTGCCAATAGTTTTGCTCACTTTCGGATGTGGTGCCGCAGCTCCTCAAGAGTTCACTTATGAAATTGTGCACACTTACCCGCACGATCCGACTGCATTTACCGAAGGGTTGGAATATCGCGAAGGGTTCCTTTACGAAAGCACTGGGATGAATGGTCAATCGTCGCTACGCAAGGTGAAACTGGAGACAGGGGAAGTGGTGCAACGCTTTGACCTGATGCCTGATTATTTCGGCGAAGGAATGACTGTGATTGGAGACAAGATCCTTCAACTCACTTATCAGACTCATCTGGGATTCATTTATAATCGCAAAGATTTTCAGTTGGAAAAAACCTTTACTTACACCGGTGAAGGTTGGGGATTGACTTCCGATTCCAAGCAGATCTACATGAGCGATGGCACGTCGGAAGTTCGCATTTGGGATAGACAAACCTTGGCGGAAAAGATGCGCATTACGGTTCACGATGGAGACAACCAGATTTCCAATGTGAATGAACTGGAATTGGTGGAGGGCGAACTTTACGCAAATATTTGGCGCACGGAACGCCTGGCCAGAATCTCACCAACGGATGGCAGAGTGCTGGGTTGGATCGATTTGTTCGGCATTCTGCCGGACCGTCCGCCGCAGGCCGATGTGCTGAACGGCATTGCATACGACGCAGTGGAGAAACGGCTTTTTGTGACGGGAAAGTATTGGCCTAAACTGTTTGAGATCAAAGTAGTCCCAAAGCAACGCTAAGACTCACAAGATAACTTCAGGAATATTTGAAACGAAGAAGCCCTGACGTGACTCATTATCTTAAACACCTGCTTTCAAAACCTGAATGAATAAACTCAATCTGAAACTGCTCAGACGCTTTATTTGGCTGGCCAAACCTTATTGGTTGTCACCAGCTAAATGGAGAGCCTGTGGGATGCTTACGCTGCTTGTCTTGTTGTTAGTTGGGGAAACGCAGTTCAATGTATTCTTCAACGAACAATCTGGCGAATTTACTTCGGCGTTAGCAGCCCAGGATGCACCCCGCTTTTGGCATTCCATCCGCTATTTCTGCGGGTTGCTGCTATTTGCTGTGCCCATCTACGCTTACCACTACTATGTGCGCGATCGGCTGGGAAACAATTGGCGACGTTGGATGACGCACCGCATGTTGAGCCGATACTTCGATAACAAGGCGTTTTACCAGCTTCTTAAAAACTCTGAGATTGATAACCCGGACCAGCGCATTTCAGAGGACATATCCTCCTTCACTCAGCATTCGCTCAATTTTCTACTCTTATTCGCAGGTGCCGTTTTTCAATTGTTGGCCTTCAGCCGCGTGTTATGGTCTATCTCACGTTCCCTCGTTTTTATCCTGTTGTTCTATGCAATAGCTGGGACATTGGTCACTTTTAGCGTGTTCGGCGAAAAGATGGTTTCCCTGCATTTCCATCAGCGCAGGAAAGAGGCGGACTTCCGTTTTGGTCTGGTGCGGATTCGCGAAAATGCCGAATCCATTGCACTTTACCACGGCGAGAATCAAGAACATGCCCAGCTTCAACGCAGTTTCGGCCACGTGTTTGCAAACTTCAATAAGCTCATCCGCTGGACTCTACGATTCAACTTTTTCCAGTACGCTTATAGCCTGACCACACTGGTATTGCCCAGCATCATCATGGCGCCGCGCGTACTTTCGGGCGAACTGGAAGTGGGTCGAGTGGTCCAAGCTGCGGGTGCGTTTTCGGCCATATTGAGTGCCCTTACTTTACTGGTGGACAACTTGGAAAACCTGAGTCGCTTCGCTGCCAGCGTAAGTAGATTGGAAGCATTGGCCAAAGGTATGACTCCCGCGAAAATGAAAGCCGATGCTGGTCGTAGCAAAATCGAAACGCGTGAGGGAGAGAATCTGAGTTTCAATGACGTCACCATGCAGACCCCGAACTACGAACGAACGCTGGTGAAGTCGCTTACCGTTTTGGTGCCGCCAGGGGAGGGTTTGATGATAGTGGGTGCCAGCGGCTGTGGCAAAAGTTCTCTGCTACGCGTAATGGCCGGACTTTGGGATGCCGGGTCGGGAACGTTGGAACGTCCCAAGGCGGAGGAGATGCTTTTTGTTCCGCAGCACGCCTACATGATACTGGGCAGCTTGCGGGGTCAGCTCTGCTACCCGAATCTTGAACGAAGTACATCGGACGCAGAGCTTCGCGAAATGTTGCAACTGGTGAACCTGCCAGATCTGATTGAGCGCTGCGGAGGGTTTGATGCCGAACTTGATTTCGAAAAAGTGCTGTCTGTGGGAGAGCGCCAACGTTTGGCGTTTGCAAGAGTACTGTTAAAGCATCCGCGCTACGTGCTGCTGGATGAAGCAACCAGTGCATTGGATCGCGAGAATGAGGCGGCACTGTACAAGCACCTGGTCGCAACTTCCACCACACTGGTCAGCGTGAGCCACCATCCAGGCCTGGTGAAGTACCACTCGCAAGTGCTGGAGTTGAAGCCCGGCGGTGACTGGCAACTTTATTCAGCGGAGGAGTTTCGCTTCAGTGAAGCGCTGGTGTCCTGATTGAGGCTTTTTCAATTGCAACACACTTTGGACATGCGATAATCCTAATCATGAGCGTCACGATTACTTTGCCCGATGGGTTAGGGGAGCGCATTCGCGTGGAAGCGGCGCGTGAAGGTTTACTGGTGGACGAATTTGTTGGCAGAGAACTGCAGAACCTTTTAGTTCAGGCTCGCGCAGTGGCTCTCTCGGAGTCGACACTTCTTCAAAAAATCGGCGAAGGATTTCCTGAAGTTTTTTGGACCAGATATCGTTTTCTGCGGGGGCGGCTGAACCAAGGTGAAATACCAGAATCGGAACGGCTGGAGTATTTGGAGATGGTTGACCGAGTGGAGCAGCGGAATGCTTCACGCTTGGGTTTCATATCCGAACTAGCAATGTTGCGCGGTGTTAGTTTGACCGAAACCATTGCAGCGCTAGGCCTTCACCCAAACGCATGAGTGCTTCCCAGCGGTCCGCAGTGCGCGACCGGGCTGAAGGACGTTGTGAATATTGCCGGTTCCCTGACTTGATCCGTT
The DNA here is from genome assembly GCA_025352795.1 of Acidobacteriota bacterium. Classification (GTDB taxonomy): domain Bacteria; phylum Acidobacteriota; class Terriglobia; order Bryobacterales; family Bryobacteraceae; genus JANXSF01. The sequence continues at coordinate 28,483 of JANXSF010000029.1, read as the reverse complement.
CAGGACCATTTGCAGTGGAGCACATTTTCCCGCGAAGCAGAGGTGGCGACGAGTCGCTGGACAACTTGGCTTGGTCGTGCAATAGTTGCAACGGACACAAGGCTGCGGCACTTGAGGGTATCGATCAAACTACTGGAGAAGTCGTGTCGTTGTTTCACCCTAGAAACCAAAAATGGGCTGAGCATTTTACATGGAGCGATGACCAGCTTATTGTTGTGGGGAGAACCGCAACAGGCCGTGCTAGTATCGAGCGCTTGCGACTTAACAGGGAACCCTTAATGGAAGCAAGGCGGCTGCTTAAAATTTGGAAACTTCACCCTTAGAAGCCGTGGCCGCAGTGTCGAGGTTACACCCTGTACTTGCTCCGCCAAAACGATTTCTGCGGGTTTGTACAGTACCCGGCCCTTCAGAATAAACCCTGATGCTCAGCAAGCGTTAACGAATTGCAACAACCACTCCCGGTTGACTGGCTGCGTCGCCTACAGTGAGCTTCACCGACTGCGCCCCACTTAGCCCCACGGGAATGCGAGCGTTGATCTGCATAACTCCGGTCGTGAACGGAGCTTGACTGCGGAAGAGGACTTCGGCCCGAGCGCTGCCGATTTGAAGGTCGACTGGTTTCAGCGGCTCTGGGTAAGGGCCCAAAGCGGGGGCACCTGTTGTACTCGCGGGCCCTGTCAGTCCTTGACCGGTCGCGAATAGAATCACGATCGAGCCTGCAACCGCAGGGTTGGTGGCTGAATTTATACTGCCATCCTCATTCCAAACTGCTGGAAACAGCCCTGGCCGCGTCGACACAATCCCCACGCTTTTCTCCGCCGAACTGCGCCCGTTGCGATTCACTGTTAGGCGAACTTCCGTCATATCAGCCAGTTCGTAGGGCACCTGGACGTTGACCTGATCCTGCCGCACGAAATAGAGCGGCGACGCGATCCCGTTCCACGTGACGGAGACGCCCGAGGCAGTTTTGGACAACCGATTTGTTTGGGGATCGTACCCCAAAGCAACGCCCTCCACTGGGCCTAGATTCTCCCCAAAGATCGATACGATTTCACCCGGAGCGACCGCGCCGGTTGCTCCGCTAAACACGTTGATAATTCCGTTGTCGCTGATTCTGGGCGCAGGCTGCTCCGCGATCGCTCCTGAGGAGAGTTCCCAAAGTTCATTGCTGTTACCCGACGAAGTCGAACCGCCAAAAAAGTAGATAGCCCCGCGATCCGCCGCGTACGTCCCTTCCACACGGCTGCGCCCCGAAGGAGAATTGGGTATGGAAAGCTGTCGCCAAGAATTGGTTCGGGGATTGTACTCCCAAGTGTCGTTCAATGTGCCGCTACCCGATCCGCCAAAGACAATCATCCTTTCGCGTGTTGCGTCGTAAGCTGTGCCATAGTGCTGCCGGGGTAACGGAGACGGCTGTGACGCTTTCTCCGTCCATTGATTCGAAGCCAAATCGAAGGACCACAAATCGCCTTGCGGACAAGGTCCAAAGCCACTGGAACAACCGCCGTACAGCAGCATTTGCCCGCCGGTGGGATCGTAAACCGCATGATGCAAACAGCGTTTCAGAGGTCGATTGGAGGACGGCGAAATATTACGCCAGGTATTTGTAGCAAACTCAAACGCCCAGGTGTCATCAAACCGCCCGGAATCGGTGAAACCATGCGAAATAACCATTCGGTCCCGTGTAGTTTCGTAGATCGCCGAATGCCCGTAGCGTTCGTTGGGCAGCGGACCTGCTGGGCCGAGTTTGGTCCACGCGTTGCCAGAGATGTCATAAGCCCACGTGTCGTTGAAGAAACCACCAGCTTGGCCGCCAAACAGAATCACCCTCCGCCGCTTTGCATCCAGCAGCAGCGTGTGCCCAAACCGAGCAGACGGTTTTGATCCCGACGGCTGTACCTCACGCCATTGATTTTGGTCAAACGAATAGGCCCACAGATCGGCCCGCGCTGAGGGTCCCGATCCGCCGAACATGAAAATCTGCCGCCCACCCGGATCGTAGACGACGGTCCCATCTACGCGAGGCGTTGGGGGATTGGTTCCAACTGGAAGCTGAGTGTACGTAAGCGTCTGGGCGCTGGCGGTGACAGCAAGAACGAAGAGCACTGGACAGAGGCGCATACTTCCTAATCCCTCTCATTTGACCTTTTATTCCCAATGGAACAGCAATGCTACTTGTAGTCGGATTTATTGATCTCAAGAGCCTTGATCCGCGAGGCCAGCGTGCCTGGATTAATACCGAGTAGATCTGCCGCACCCCCTTTGCCGGAAATGCGGGAGTTGGCTTGCCGCAGCGCCGCAAGGACGTTGGCTCGTTCCCGATTACGCCACTCCTGTTCTGAGATCACAGGGTCCGTTGGAACCATGGGTACTGGGGCAGACGTCTTCCGGCTGCTGGGAGCTTTGCCGGATTCGGGAAGGTCCAACGTAAGCTTCCCACCTCTTGAGACGATAACCGCACGTTCGACGACGTTCTGCAATTCCCGCACGTTGCCCGGCCAATAGTATTGCTGAGCGCGTTCGATTTCGCGATTCGGAAAACCTGGTGGCGTGACGTGAAACCGCAGGCAGGCTTGGCGCACAAAATGCGCAATCAATGTGGGGATGTCCTCGCGCCGGTCACGCAGCGGCGGCACTTCCATAGGGAAGACGCCTAGCTAGAACGTCGAGATGGTGCGGGGCCGTGTCAGAATCGGTTTGCCCAGCTGCACGGGATTCGCCGAAGCCGCGGAAATCTATAGCTATCACACGGAACCCAACGGCGGCCAAAATTTGCGCCTGTTTCGCCCAACTCTCCTTGGTCAACAGTCCACCGTGCGCCAACACGATTCCACGCTTCCCTTTTCCATACAGGTTGGCATGCACCACTCCGCCATCCTGTGTTGTTAACTTGAGGTGCTGCTGGGCCGGGGACCATCCAGCCAGAGCCACAAGCATGAAAAGCATGCGAACCATAAGCCATTGCTGGCAGACTGCAATTTTGGTATGCTACCCAGAACCGCGCAGGGTTTGTCGCACCGTTGTCTGGATGTCTCACCAGTGTTCGAATGCTTCAACCTGGACGCGTTAGAGGAGTGTCAGGAAATGAAGCTAACGAAACGATTATTGGGCGCGACAGTGGCAGTATTGTTGGCGCAAGGCATCCCCGGTTGGGGTCAAGAGACTCGAGCCATTCTGGGCGGAACCGTATCCGATCCACAAGGCTCCGCGGTGCCTGCGGCGAAAATTGAGATCCGGAATTTGGAGACCAATGTGGTCACCAGCACCCAGACCAACGGGTCAGGAACCTATACCGCGCCCCCGATCAATCCTGGTACTTATTCGGTAACAGTAACCGCCGCTGGTTTCAAAGTGGCTATAAAGAGCAATCTGGAACTCCGCAGTTCTGATCGGAAAGCGGTTGATTTCGGTCTGCAAATTGGCGCCGCCACCGAGACGGTCACAGTGACAGCGGATGCGCCGTTGCTCGACAACGTTACGGCGTCAAGAAGCAGCACCATTAACCAGAGCCTGGTGGAGGCTGTTCCAACTTATGCGAAGAACGTTTTTCAACTTACTCGTTACACCGCCGGAGCCTCCGGTGGCACCACAGTCCGCCCCTTCGATGGCGGGGACAATGGCGTTAGTATCCTTGGCGGCAACAACAATGAAGTTCTGCTCAATGGATCGCCCAACACTTATAGGGAGAGCACCGGGGCTGCCAACACAATTTCCCCTCCGCCGGATGCGGTGGGTGAAGTGAAGATTATCACCAATGTTTACGATGCGGAGTTGGGGCGCACCGGCGGCGGCGTGGTTAGCGTCTCCATTAAGAGCGGCGGCAACCAATACCATGGATCGGTCAGTTGGTTGATGCGAAATCCCGCTTTAAACGCCAACACCTTTGAGGCTAACGCCACGGGCGCGCCGAACGCGTCTTTCCGCATGAATGAACCGGGCGTTGAGCTTGACGGCCCGTTCACCATTCCTAAGCTTTACAACGGGAAGAACCGGACATTTTTCACGTTCGCCGAAGACATTTACCGTGACAACCGCCCGACAGGCAATACCCTAACGTCACCCACATTACTCGAGAGGTCTGGCGACTTCTCCCGCACCTACGTATCGGGGACGAGCGGTGCGGCCATTGCAATTTACGATCCACTCACGACGTTACAGAGCACGGCTGGGGCCTACACTAGAACGCCGTTTGCGGGCAGCGTGATTCCGCCCAGCCGCATTAATCCGATTGCCGCCAACATTGCGAAGTTCTATTTGACGCCAAACCAGATCGCCGCCAGAACGCAGCCGAATGTGGGTGTGTATCCTAACTACGATCACGAACCGTTCAACTCATACATCTTCCGGTTCGATCACAAATTGAGCGAGAAGCAAAGCTTCTTCATAAACTTTATGCGTGACCTTCGCGGCCAGACCAACGGCGGCGGCGCCGGGTTGCCGGCCTTTCAGGCGCAAGGAACCGAATTCGCCTCAAATTCCTTTTCTCACTATCGCGGCAACATCGCGGGTGGAATCACGCTGACGTCGGTGCTGTCGCCATCCATGGTGAACACCGCGCGGACCAGTTGGAACCGGCATGTGTTCGGCATCTCTTATTACGCTATTGGTTATGACCCGGCTAAACTTGGTTTTCCGTCTTCGCTGAGCAAACAAATACAGACGGTGGCCTTTCCGCAAATCTCAGTTGCTAACTACTTCACGTTGGGAGGCGGCAACAGCACGCTGAACTACAGCAACAACTTCGTGGTGGGCGATACGCTCACCAAGACGGTGGGCAAGCATACGTGGAAGTTTGGCGGCGAGTTCCGGAATTTGATGAATAATCAATCCAGTCCGCCGGCCTCTTTCGTGGTGAACGCTTCGGCCGGATTCACACAGGCTAATCCACTGGTGGCGAATGCGCAATCGGGGGACGCAATGGCTTCGTTCCTACTCGGCTATCCAAGCAGTGTAAGCAGCAGCTTCAATTCATTCCCGGCGCAAGGGCAACACTATTTTTCCGGTTTTGCGCAGGACGATTGGCGCATTGCCAGGAAACTGACTTTGAATCTCGGTGGCCGCTGGGAGTATGAGTCTCCGATTACCGACCGTTTCGACCAGGCGATTACAGGGTTCGATTCATCCACCGTATCGCGCGTAGGATCGGCCAATGGACCGGCGATTAAGGGTGGACTGCTATTCGCCTCGAACAGCAATAGGCTGCCTTACAAACGCGATCTGAATAATTTCGCGCCTCGAGTTGGCCTGGCCTATCAAGTGATGGAAAAGATGGTGATTCGCAGCGGCTGGGGAATTACTTACACCCCGACGGCGGACATTGCGCCGACCACGGGCTTCAGCTATGCGACTGCGCCGGCCACCTCGGTATCGGCGGCCGGCATTGAACCGCTCGTTACTCCGGGCTGCAGCGGAGCCAACTGCGGCATGCTCGCCAATCCTTTTCCTACAGGAATTCTGGCGCCTCCGGGGCGATCGCTGGGCTTGCTGACGAATGTTGGCCAAGGCGTTTCGTTTATCTCCCCAACCCGCGTGATGCCGTACAGCCACACCGTATCGTTTGGTATGCAGTATCAGTTGCCGTTTCGTTCTGTTATCGAAATTTCCTACAACGGGCGCTTCGGGCGGGCTCTGCCATCGTCGTACAACCGGAACTCGGTTACGGCCGCCCAATACTTGCAATACGGGGCCGCTTTGACGGGCACAAGCGTGGCAAATCCCTATGCGAACCTGTTGCCGGGGACTGGGCTCAACGGGGCCACGGTAACCTTGCAACAATCCCTGCTGCCTTATACGCAGTTCACAGGCGTTACCGAAAGCAACATGTCCCTTGGAAGCAGCAAGTATCAATCATTTGTCTTCCAGTTTGAAAAGCGGCTCTCCCGCGGCCTTTCGGTTATGATGAACGGTACCTTAGGCAAGAGCACAACCTACAATAGCTACTTGAACAACGGCCTGGATGCCCCTGGGCAATTCATCACGCGCGATGGCGGCACCCCGCCTCACGTGTTCAACTTGGTCTTCACGTATACCGAGAATCTGTTCAATAAGCAGAGCCGTTTGGTAAAGACCGTTTTGAATGGCTGGCAGGTATCGGGATACAGCCAGTGGATTTCCGGCGGGTTGCTGAACGTAGGAAGCGCTTATGCAACCGGAATCAACCCCACGCTCGGCGAGCGCACGTTCAAACGCTGGTTCAACACTTGCACGCTAAATCAGAACACCAACTTACGCCAGAACTGCGTGAGCGACTCCGAACCCGTGGCCTGGCTCATCCAGAAGCCATTCACGTTGAATACAGAGCCAGTGCCGCAGTGGAGCGACTTCCGCGGTCGCGCCGTGCCGGAGGTGAGCCTCTCCTTCTTCAAGCGCTTCGTCATCAAGGAACGGATCGGTTTCGAGTTACGAATGGACGCAAACAATGCGACCAACCAGGCGACGTTTGGCGCTCCGAATACTACCGCCACCAGTAGCTTGTTTGGCGTCACGACTTTGCAGCAAGGTTTCACTTACTCGTCCATCGGGCCACGACAGATTCAATTGGGGGCGAAGATTAACTTCTAGAAACGTTCGCTTCAGGGCCGCGATCACCGCTTGAAATTTAATTGGCCTGAAATTCAGAAAGTCTTCATTACTTTTGTGGATAACCCGTGTGATCACATGGGGGTGCGACCCGAACGGCAGGTTCTTTTATGCGTCCAGGATGAGAAGGGTCAACCCTTAGCAGATGCACAATTCGCGGCGAGCAGTGCTTCTATGGGCGGTGGTTCTACGCTAACCGATCCGCTTGGTAGATTGTTCCGAGTCGTCAAGGCGCGTGGAGTGATTGAGGGTGTTGTCACAAAACAAGGGAAGGAGCCTGCTCACATTTCGCTTAAAGCTACCGACGATTTGGAGTTAAAGGTGGTTCTGCGTGACAAATAGGGTTTATTGTGCGGAGACCCGAGTAGCTATCAGTGCCATACCAAGCATTGACAGCAGAACATGGGGACAGCCCGCGTGTTTCCACGTTTAGTAGCCAGAATTATGAGGAAACACGTTACACGCCTAGCCAGAGTCGGCATGACTTATGTAACGATTCCAGAGTAACTCGCTGTCCTGGAGTAACATCAGCTTGGGGAAAGTCGGCTGGGGCGATGAGTAACATCTCATCCATACCCTCGGCAAGAAACAGGTACGCCGTATTGTTACGATACTCCGCATATTTTCCAGCCTCCTGCCATAAGTACTGATAGAAAACTTCAAGGTCGACATAGGAGCCCAGCATGTCGGCTTGTGTTGGAATTGCAGTGGCTGCGTCCTGGTCCTCGAAAATCAGCAGGCTGCTGAACGGCTTCACCTTGTTGCGAATCCCAAAAGACGTAACTAATAACGATGGTTTAGCGCGGCGGATAGCTTGGACACTGGCCCATTCCACAAAAGTATTGTTCACCAAAAGCGTTCCATTCCCAGCCAGCAAAGTGGCTCGGATGAACTCGGCCATCAGCGGGTCGTTGGCAAATTCGGCATCACGAGGCTGTAACGTTTTCAGCTTTTCGCCAAGCTGCCGGGGTCCACGAATTTCCCCTTGTTCGGCAATCTTTTGTACTTCCGCCATTAACCTCATGCGGTAAGTACGCAGACCTTCATAACTAAGATGCGTCCCTTTCTGCGAATAAGCTTGCATGGTCGCAGCCGTTTCAATGGTCCAACTGGAGTGTGGGCCGCGCGCTGCTGAGCAGAGTTCCACCAGGCTTGTTTCGATATTGTGATTTGCTGTGCCCGTAAGAAGCAGCGGGATGCAGTGGCTGATATCTTCTGGAACGACTAGCGGTACCCGTCGACCTTTGCCGACAAGTCGGGTCCACATTCTATCTGGTCCAACGGGAAGATCGGCAGGTGCCAGCACAATGACAATGCGCGGGACGCCTTTGGTCGTGGCATCTAAAGCGGGGTTGATTTGGTCGAAGATCGCCGTAATGATGCGACGCCATTCGGGGTACAACGGATTCCGATTGAGGAAGTCCACTTGCTGTAACGTGAAGCGTCCGCGTGGCCAAGAACTGGATGTAACTCCCATCTTTGGTTCCAATTCAGCCAGTGCGGTGAACATCGCCGGGGGCGCTTTTTCAAGGTAAGTGCCAAGCCGATCGAAGTAACTTTTCTCAGCAGGGAACAAAGTTTCCCAGGCACGAAGCTGTTCATTGAAATAGGCGGCGAAGGTTACAGGGACATGATCGAAATCGAATCGGGGCGGCGGCATGGAACTTTAAATCAGGATCTCCTTTGCCGCAACGCCGGTCATTCCGTCGGCTCTTAAGTTGAGAATTGCCGCAGCAGTAGCAGCCACGTCCACGTGGCTGATGGGCTTATCCGTGGCCCCTTTGGCTACACCGGCACCAAGGGCAAGCAGCCAGGTATTGCGACAGGACGGGTCGCCACTGCGATGGTTCAAAAATCCATTGGCGGTGTTGGCGTCCCCATCACGACCCAACTCGGGAAGAATCAAAACTGTGGTGTTGTCCTTGTACTTTGGATTTTGACTTACTTCATCCCACAGCATCCCTGTAAGTCGATCTGTGCGTGTAATGGCTTGCAGGTAAAGTGAGTAAGATCCCCAGTGCGCAACATCCATATCCCAAAAATTGACTAACAACAACCGTGGGGCGAATTCGCGCATCACTTCTCTGGTGATGAAGAAAGTCAGTTCATCGCCCGATGTGGGTGCTTCCGGACCATTAATGAACTCGCCCAGCGCGCGGGTCAGCGTGGCTTGGACGTGCTTATCCATTTGCCGTCCGCCTTTGAAAATGGTCCAGCCGACCCCTTCGTAACCTTCCTGCAGAATCGTTTCCAGTCGACGATGCACTGCATCACGATCCGATAAATCGGAGTCTTTCGGTTTACGAACAATGTTCTTTACGGCGTCTAAAAGTAACTGCTTCGGTAACACCACATTGGCACCAAACGGGACACCGAAATCGCGCCTGCTACTGGAGCCCATACTGGCAAAGCTTTTGTTCGTTGCAATGACCCAGGCGTCTAATGGACCGGCCTTGTTCGCTTTGCGAAAATGTTCAAATATGGTGGCCGATGCAGGTGCTTCAAACCCGAAATCATCTACCCGCTGCCAGTTCCCGGTGACGATGCTGGCGGTGGAATTGAAGTGAGACAACACGCCCTGGTTCTGGCAATTCTGATAGAAGTAGCCTTCCGGGCGAAGGGCGGCCAAGCGTGGAATGTTATGCAAACCCGCCGGGGCGAACGTTTCTGCGGTGCGCACGCCACCGCCAAAGGTCACCAGGATGACTTTGCGTCCTTTGGCCTGCGCATCAGCCGCTTGCGCCCACAGTTGCAAAAGGGATGGCGGAAGAATGCGCTGGGCAATGGATAGGCCGGCAAGTTTAAGGAAGTCACGTGTAAGCATAGCTCAATAGTCTATTATCTCGCCACCGCTGATCTTGCGTTTGGTCTTGCCGCCCAAATCGAGCGGCGTATCATAGCCTGGCAGAATGCGACCATCGGGAGAATAATAGGGTCCAATGTCGCATGCCATGCTTCCCTTGCCTTCCTCCACAAAGGACAAAGCGGTAATCAGTTTGGCTGATTTATAACCGTACCGCGATGGGTCCAGCAATCGCAGTGGTGCGCCGTGCTTATCGGGCAAGGGCTTGCCTGCAAGATCCAGCACGAACATCACATGGGAATGCAACAAGTCTTCTATCGTGAAATATTCATACCACTTATCGGCACAGTCTACGCGCACTGCTTTCGCCTTCTTCGATGGCTTCACAATATCTAACAGTTGCTGAAAGCGAAAGCCTGACCAGGAGGCGCGGGACGACCAGCATTGGACGCATTTCATCCGCGAGATTTGTGTTTGTTGGGGCAAAGCGCGCAATTGAGCCAGGGGAATTGGCTGCGGCTTTTCCACCAGACCTTTGATTTGCAATCGCCATGTTTGCTGGTTGATTGGTGGCACCGGATTGTACCACATCAGCTTTAAATGAAATTCATCTGGCTGATCACTGGGAAGCAATAGTTTCGACTTGGGCTGGTCGGCATTGGCGGCCGCCGCACTGGATGCGGCAAGGAATATTCTACGGTTGAGCATTGGAAAGATCCTGTAAAGCTTTCTGCGCCACACGGCTTTCTGGTTGGACCTTAAGCAGCCTTTCCATAGTTTGCCGGGCATCGGCGGTTCGTTTTAGTTGGACGTAAACACGCCCTAAGTTCAGGTACAAAAGTTCATCTTCGGGCGATGCAGTAATGCCTTTTTCCAACGCCTGAATGGCTTTGGCCGGGTCGCGTTGTTGCAGATAGAGCACACCCAAATTATTCCAGGCGCTGGAAAAAGCTGGACGCAGGCGCACCGCTTGCAGCAGATACCGTTCCCCTTCACCAGCGTTTCCACGTTTGGCCAACGTCAGGCCCAAGCCTTGCGCAGCTTCAGAAGATTGCGGATCAGTGGCCATGGCCTGCCGATAATATGTTTCGGCCTGGGCAAGCTGCTGCAATTTATCGCATGCCTGGGCGGCGTTGAGCAATGCATAGGTCAATCCGCTCTTAGCCGCTATCGCTTGTTCAAAGTTTTGCAAAGCGGTTTGCGGATCGTTGCGGGCCATGGCCACTCCACCCAGTTCGTTCCACGCTTCTGCACTGAATGGTTCCAATCGAATGGCTTCATTCAACAGGGTCGATGCCAGTTCAAGACGCTTGGCTTCCCGATGGATTTGCGCCAATAAAACCATCGTCCGTACATTGCCGGGCTGCTGCGTTTGCATGGCCTGCAAATAAGGCAGTGCCTGTTCCGGGTAACCGCACCACAAAAGTGACGCACCCAGTTTGAAATAGTCGCGACGCGGCCGTGTGAGCCAGCGCCCAGGGTAGGGCAGAGCTGGCGGATTGGTCAACAACACCAGATCGGCTTCCACTTGCTTTGTTGACGGAACGCTGGCATAGATTTTGGCAACGTGCCCGTTACTGTTTAGAAGCAGAGCAAGGGGCAGTTCCAAAGGCGCGCGGAATTCAAAAAGATAGCGTCGAAACAGAGTGTAAGCGGCAGTCAGATCGGCCTTCCCTTGCAGGGCATCCGCCGTCAAAACAAACAATCCTGGACCTGCCTGCTGTTCCGGCAGCGGAACCGGATCCTGAAGCCAGGTATCGTGAAGCCGCGGCTGGTTATCCACCGCAGCAGTCTTCACTGCGATGGGATTCGTTTTCCGAAATGAATGTAGACTGCGTGGGGATGTGCCTTCCAGCACCTCATAGCAGTAGCCACAGCTCAAATTGTTGAACTGTTGCTTCAAGCCTGAAGGCCAAGTGATCTCTATTGATTTGGCCATCTCCTGGTCAGCCATTCCAAAGTAAACCGTTTTGGTGTGCTGTGAAAGATAGCCACACCCGGCAGTGATCCACTTGGTCTGACCATCTATCCGGATGCGCGCGCCAATCGCATCCCGATTGGATTTGTTGCCGATGAGTCGCAGTGCAATCCGCTGGTTGGCTTGGCCACAGCGATTTTCCAGAACACGAAGTTGTGGGGCCAAGCGGTTCTTCAATAGAATGTCCAGGCATCCATCGCCTGTAAAATCGGTCATGGCAAATGCTCTGGCATCGTCGGCAAAGTTCAAACCGGATTCAGCAGAGGCATCGCGATACTTCGCACCCTGCTTGACGTAAAGAACATTCGGTTCGTGCCCATTCCAACTGTAGCCTTCACGGATGAACTGATTAATGGCATTCCAACCATTTTCATATTGACCACTAGGAACAGCGGTGGCGGGCGTTCGGGCAACCACTTGACGCCAGAAAAAGCCCATCAGGTCCGGTTGTTTCGGACCGGTCAACATGCCACAAGTAAGCAGCAATTCCGGGCGTCCGTCGTTGTCAAAATCGGCATCGCAAGCGGACCATCCCCACCGACCCATCTCTACGTTCAGAGCCGCAGCGTCATTCACAAATTTTCCATTGCCCAGATTGCGATAAAGAGAATTGCCCTTGGTATGCCCGCGCCACGCCTCATTCAATTTGTAAGGGAACGATTTGTGGCGCACCAACTGTTGACCAGCGGCGGTCCACATATTGGCGACGTACAAATCAGGGCGGCCATCGCTATTTTCATCGAACCAAAAAGCACTCATGCCTGGGCCGATGTCTTCTACGCCCGCTGCGGCTGCAGCATCGTGAAAGTGGCCTGCCTGATTCTTGTAAAGATTGTTGCGTCCAAAGTCATTGGCCACATAGAGGCTAGGGAAACCTGAATCATCGTAGTCTGCCCAGGCCGGAGCAAAGCTGTACCGATTGTTGTTTTCGCTTAGACCGGTGGCACTGGTCACATCCTCAAAATATCCCGTTCCATCGCTGTTTAGACGATTGCGGAATAGGAAATTTGGCGGGCCATTCTGCGCGTCGAAGTACGGAACGGGGTAGCGGAACTGGGCCTCGCTTTGAAAAAAGCTGTAGCAGCACAGGTACAGGTCAAGGCGGCCATCACCGTCGTAATCGGCAGCAGCCATGCCTGTAAAACCACCCTGGGGCAATGCTGCGAAACGAAACGCATCGGGAACAAGTGTAAATTGGCCGTGGCCATCATTCAGAAAAAGCGTGGGACCGCCTCCGCGCAGCACCACTAAATCCTGACGACCCAAATTGCGCAGATCCAAAAAAAGTGCGCAGGAAGTATCGTCCAACAAATCAACTCCGGCGGCTGTGGTGATGTCTTGCAGCTTGCCGTCGCGCCAGCGGAATAAACGGTTGGGGAGTCCGGCAGGCTGACAAACATAAACCTCATCCACACCATCGCCATCCATATCGCCCACGGCGATTCCGTTGTTGCCGTAGATGTCTATGCCTGTCGCCGGGTCCAGCCTCGCCAGCCAATAAGGAATGCCCTTTGACAATGCATCGCAGTCCAGAACTGTTCCTGTGACATCGGCAAAGCGTCCCTCTTTAACGGGCACCGGCACCGGGGGTTGCATAGGGTCCGGTGGAAATTCATCGTGACCGCTTTCAATGAGCCCGGTGTAGGAAAGAAATGGTGGATCGTTGCGGTAATGTACGGTTAGGGTTTCAGCTTCAGCAGGGGAAGCTAGCAGCACCGGTAGCGCCAGCAGTTGACGGCGTGTCATAACATGCCTGCCTTGGGCTGAGCCAACAGTTGTTTGTGCACTGCCCGCTCACGCTGCGCCTTAACGGATTGCCCTAAGCGATCATAAACGCGCGACAAACGATAGTGCGGTTCGGGGGAATTTGGGGCATTGGCAATGGCCTGTTCATAGGCCCGCGCAGCAGCGTTGAAGTCACGCTGACGTTCCAATAAATTGCCCAGTTCAAACGAAAATTCCCAAGTTGCCGGATCGCGACGCAGCGCTTCCAACAGCAATGGCTTTGTTTGTTCATCGGGCTCCCCTGCGGCTTGCAACACTCTAGCGTATACAAAGGGAGCGTACCCGTTTTGATGTTCGCTCTGAAGCCAGGCTTTGGCCACGCCGAGAATTTCCGGCACCCGATCTGGCAATTGCTCAATCATTCGGGCAAGGAAAATGTAGGGTTGCGGAACGGTGGGGTCCAGTTGAATGACCCGAAGAAAGTGCGTCCCGGCATCGGCAAAGCGACGTTGCGTGTAGTAAGCCACACCTAAGGCCAGTTCTATTTGGGGACTTTTATCGAACTTGGTTACAGCATCTTCCAAAAAAGCGGAAGCTTCATTGAAGCGGCCAAAACGAAGCAGGGCTTGGCCCAACTCTGCGTGGCTTGGTTCATCGTAAGGCAGCAACGCCACCAGTGCCCGATGTTCGGCGATTGCTTCATTGGCGCGACCGGTGGCATTGAAGGCTTGAATCAGAATACGATGGGCATCGGCACCGGCATTGTTCTTCAGCGCAAGCCTGGCAAATGTTTCCGCTTGCGGCCACTGGCCTACTTCCTGGTAGAGCAGCGCGGCACGCAATGGGGCGGCGGCATCGGCATCTTTTGATTGGGCAAAGCGTCCCTCCCAAAGTGCTGCTAATTTGCGTTGATTCGATTGCGCGTAATGGAGGGCTAATGTGTGCTGAACCGTTGGGATGGTAGACCCCAAACGTTCCGCACGTCGGGCGGCATCGGCGGCCAGTTGGGGGATCTTCAGTTGGGTGTAGACTCGGGCAAGCAGGGCTGCGGCGCGGGCATCGTTGGGAGCAGATTCTAAATGCACCCGGGCTTCCGCAAGGTGACCAGCGTCAAATGCGGCTTGAGCAACGGCAATTGGATCCACTGCAAGCAGGTACATGTTTAAATAAAAAGAGGCCGCTACATTCAGCATACTGCATAGGCTGAACGTAGCGGCCCGTTTGTCAATTACACGGGTCTAGAACATGAAGCGCAACGCGAACTGCGTGCGACGCTGTGTTCCATCTTGGGTGCTGAAAATACGACCAAAGTTAGGATCGCCCTGTATTCTGTTCGGCGAACCATACTGTGGAGTATTGGTTAGGTTGAAGGCTTCCGCACGGAATTGAACTTTGAATCGTTCGGTGAGGTTCACCGCTTTGAAAAAAGACAGATCCATGTAATGTTGGCCAGGGATGCGATTAGTTTGAAGGTCCAAGCTGCCTGGGGTACCAGGCGTAGGCTTGGCTACGTTAGTAATATCAAACCATTGTGCAGCCGAACGGCCGTTAGCTGGTGCCGCATTGGGGTCTTTGCCTGCAATGGCGTCCGGCGTACAATTGCCGAAGCTGCCAACGCAGTTATTTGTTCCCAAAGTAAATGGTGCGCCAGTACGAAGCGTCACAATTCCATTAACCTGCCAGCCGCCTAACAAAGCGTTGGTTGCCTTGTTTTGAAGGTTGACCTTCTTGCCCTTGCCGATTGGTAGATCGTAAAGGAAGCTGCCGGTGAAGCTGTGACGAATGTCCCAGGCTGCATCGGAGTAAGCTGCTGAGTAGTTGCGTGGATCCTTAGGACCGAATCCGCTGGAGCCGCTGAGCGTGGTGCCCGATGTTGCCTTCACGTTACCGAATGTGTAGGAGAACAGGGACTGGAGTCCGCCCGAATAGCGCTTCTCCCACTTGGTGGTCAAGCCTTTGTAGTTACCATAACCGAACGTTGATGTCAGATTCACACCGCTGATGTTCGGGATAGGACGACGTGCATCGCATTGAATGTTGGGACGCGGATCGTTGTAGCAGGCATTGGGATCAGAAAAGTGCAACTGATGTGCCTGATGGTTGCCCACATAAGCGACTTCTAACGCATTGCCACCACGGAATTCACGCTGTAACGAGACGTTCCATTTGTGAACTAACGGATTGCGGAAATCCTGCGCAATGCTGCGGAAATTAATTGGAGCATTGAGCGAGAAAATGTTCACCGGGAAGCCACTGGATACGTTTGTGAAGAACGGATTAGCATCGAAGGTGCCCACTGCAGCAGGTCGGTTGAGGGTTGTCGTCTGGTTGAACGGCACACCTTCACCACGATTAGGATTGCCACCTTGGTTTTCTTCACCACCGTAGAAAATGCCATAACCGGCGCGCAGTACTGTTTTGGGGTTGAGCGAATAAGCGAACCCAATGCGCGGGGCAATGCTGGTCTTGTCCCATGGAATCAGGTATTGGCCAACTTCACCGCGAGATACTTTGACGTTCTTAAAGTCAGTGGCAAAGTTAGGAGGAAGCGCCGCATTCTGGTCTTTACCAGAGGGGATGTACAGGGTCAAATTGTCGAAATTGAAATTTGCTTGGCGTCCGAACTTTTCACCGATTGGCGAAAACAGTTCGTAGCGCAGTCCATAGTTAATAGTCAACTTGTTGGTGACCTTCCAATCATCCTGGCCGTAGAAACCCCAAGCTACTTTCTGTGAAGAAATGAAGTTGGTGGTGGACATTTGGCCGCCGGTGACACGACCAATCAGGAACGATGCATAACCATCGCCTGTCAGGTTCGATAAAGCATCGGTACCGTTAGGATAGGATGTTTCGGTACGGTTGAAATTCCAGTTGCCGTGTGGGCTGGGGAATTGGAAGAAGGGGAATTTGATTGGGCGATATTCAGCACCAAACTTAATGGAGTGCTTAGCCTTCTGAATGGCAACGTTCTGAATAAAATCCCAAACGTTGTTGTACTCTTTCGAGGGCAGCCAATCGGAAGCGCCAAAGCCGCTATAACGGTCGATGTTGGTGGAAGGAAGACCGCCGTTAAGAGGTCCGGTGGGGTTGTATCCACCAATTCCAAATGCCTTGAACTGATCCACATTGGGTGCCGACTGTGTGCGGGCAGTAACCAGGCGCGAAAAAGCTGCGCGAGTTTCCGTCACAAAAGTTGGTGACCAGGTGCGGGTATAGCTCATCATTGCGTTGCGTGCCAGCGTCTGTTCGGTGTTGGCTGCAAAGTAAGTTCCGTCCAACGCGCCAGGCAGTGGTTGACCATTCAACTGGTTCCGTTCGGACCAGCTAACGCTACCAAAGATGTTGTCTTTGTCGCTAATCTTGTGGTCCATGCGGATATCGAACTGCTTCACACCAGAGGTACCGCTAGTAGTTGTGAAATAGTTGTTCTGCGGAAAACCAGGAAGCACATTAATGCTTGGAGCAGGGAACAACGATGCAATTTTCGCCGAAGCCGGATCAATCCGACTGGTTGGAATTCTGTTGTTGGCAAAGGGCAGCCGCATTAAGCCGGTGGTGCCATTGCCATAGGTGCCGGTGGATTGCGTAAGGGGATCAAAAATCATGCCCTCTCTTGCACTAACACCAAGCGAATTGGGGATGGCCTTGTTTCCACCCATCAGCTCAGAAAAATCTCCTGTTCGCATGGCCATGGAAGGAATTGTGAAGAAAGCTGAAGTTCCCAAGCCAGGGACCGATCCACCAGTGGAACGGATTTCAGTACCCTGGTAATCAGCGAACCAAAACGTACGGTTCTTGATCACTGGACCACCAACAGCCGCGCCAAACTGATTCTGTTTGAAAGGACCGCGCTCTACACCGTTGAGGTTGTTTTCCCAACGATTGGCGTTTGCCTTATCGTTCTGCAAATATTCAAACAAAGAACCATGCACGCCGTTGGTGCCGCTCTTGATGGTAACGTTTACCACGCCGCCAGCACCGCGACCGTATTCAGCGTTGTACCCGTTGGTCATCACGCGCATTTCGCCGATGGCTTCAACTGAGGGTCCAATGACGAACGAGGTCTGGTTCAAAAAGTCGATCACGTTGACGTTGTTGTCCACGCCGTTTAACAAGAAGTTATTCTGTCCGTTGGAACGAACACCGTTGGCTGAAAAACCGCCACCAGTCGAATCGCGCGCGCCAGGTTCATTCGGAACAACGCCTGGTGAAAGTCGCGCTAAGTATGCAAAGTTGCGAGTACCGCCCAGGGGCAGTTCACTGACTTGCTTGGCATCCACGCTGGCACCAATAATGGTGGACTCAGTTTGAAGGACGGCACCTTCTGCAGAAACTTCGATATTGGTGGTTACTTCGCCCACTTGCAATGCGAAATCAACACCAGTACGATCACCAGCAGTTAGGCTGATATTTCGGCGAGTGGTCTTTTTGAAACCAGCCGCTTCAATTTGAATGGTGTAGATACCAGGTTTAAGCGCGGGCCGGGCGTATTCTCCACCACCACTGGTGACAAGATCATACTTGAGGCCGGTTGCTTCTTCAGAAATACTTACTTTGGCGTTAGGGATTCCGGCACCAGTTGGATCTGTTACCGTACCGACTAGGGTGGCTAAATCACGCTGTGCAAAGGCACAAAGCGTCAGTAGAATGTTAAAAAGCAGGAATTTCACAATACGTGGAAATTTCATTAGACTAGGTAGTTTCTCCCACTACGAGTTTATTACAACTAGGGCAAATAGTAGCACCAGTGCTATCCTAAATCAACCTTGTACCCTGTAAAATGACCAATTTGTACAAAAGTTTAATGATTCTGGCATTCCTGGCCGCAGGCACCGAACCGGTGAAGCTGGTGGATGTAGCTGATATGTCAGGCTTGGTGGCGGAAAGTGTGTTTGGGGGCAAAGAGCGCAAAGATTTCATACTGGAAACCACCGGAAACGGAGTTGCCATACTGGATGTGGATCAAGACGGTGACGAAGATGTCCTGCTGCTGAATGGGACGACTTTGGATGGTGGAAACGCCAAAACTCCCCGTTTACCCACCCTTTATATTAATGATGGCAAGGGTAAATTCACAGCCAAAGGTCTGGAAAGTGGATTCACCACCGAAGGCTGGGCGCAAGGCGTTTGTGCCGGTGACTATGATAACGACGGGCGCACAGATCTTTTCATCACTTACTACGGACATAACCGGCTGTATCGAAATTTAGGGGCGGGTCGATTTGTGGATGTGACCGCGAAAGTTGGGCTTCCCACTTCTGGCATCCGATTCGGGTCAGGATGCACGTTCCTGGATTATGATCGCGATGGAAGACTGGATCTTTTCGTAGCCAATTATGTGAATTTGGACTTGGCCAAGACGCCGCGTCCGGGCAAGGGTGAATTCTGCGTCTGGAAGGAAATTCCGGTCATGTGCGGACCTCGGGGATTGCCGCTGGCTTCGAATGTGCTTTATCATCAGGAAGCCGACGGCACTTTTCGGGATGTATCGGCTGTGTCGGGGATTTTGAAGCCTAGCGGTAGATATGCTTTGCAAGCAGTCAGTGCTGATTTTGATAACGACGGATGGCCAGATATTTACGTGGCCTGCGATATGACTCCCAGCTTGCTGTATCACAATCGCGGCAACGGGACGTTTGAGGAACGTGGCGTGGAAGCTGGGGTCGCCTTCAACGCAGATGGTCGCCTGCAGGCAGGAATGGGCGTAGCCGTGGGAGATTTTAACAATGATGGGTTCCTTGATATTGCCAAAACCAATTTTTCAGGCGATTTAACCTCCTTATACTTGAACGAGAATGGGAAATTCTTCACCGACGTTTCCGCTGTTGCCCGGCTCGGCTTGCGACAACTACTGGGCTGGGGCATTGCCTTTGTGGATTTCGATGATGACGGCTGGAAAGACCTGTTGCTGGTGAATGGACACGTTTACCCGGAGGTGGATCAGGCAAAAGTGGATGACCGGTATCGCCAACAAACGCTTCTATTTCGTAATTTGGGGAATGGCAAGTTTGACGATTTGACGGCGAAAGCTGGTCCGGCGTTGTTGACTCCGCGCGCATCCCGTGGCCTGGCCATCGGCGATTTGGATGGCGATGGGCGTCCTGAAGCGGTCATTTGGAACATGAACGACAAGCCCAGTTTATTGAAGAATACTGCATTGGGCGGTGCTTTCGTCAACTTGCGCTTGCAGGGGACGAAGGCGAATCGTTCGGCGATTGGGGCGCGGGTGCAGGTACAAGCTGGTGGTAAAAAATGGATTGATGAGGTGATGAGCGGGTCTAGTTTCTATTCGCAGAATTCGATGACACTGCACTTTGGGCTGGCATCGGCAAAGGTTGTGGAAAGGGTTACGGTGAACTGGCCCGGCGGTAAGGTGGAGGAATGGAAAAATTTGCCAGTGAATGCACTGTGTGGGTTGGTAGAGGGGCAGAATAAGGCGGATTGTCGTGCTTATTAGCCTGTTTAAGGAGTCAAAATGCGACATTTATGCGCTATTTGGATGCTGGTAGCCCAGATCGGGAATCCTCCTGAGTTCCAAAACGACGGAAAATTCCAGACCAGCACGTCGGCAGGAGTGGTCGACGGAACTTCGCATGTTTCGGCGAATCGTGAACAAATCAATGAGGAACTGGTGTCGCAACTGCGCCGCTTGCACGGATCAGCAGACGGAGTGCGCCTGATCGGCAACCGTATGATTCCATTGGCCGAAGAGAGCTTCCGAAAATCGGGTTTGGAGATAGGAGTGGTGGTAACCAAATTTTTAAGTGGAAAAGAAGAGGCCAGCGCGGCCTTGCTTTGCGCACTGGCGAAGAACGTGAAAAAACAGAATAAGAAGTTGGAACTGCTGCCGTTTTTAGGGGAGACAGTGGGATCTGTGCCGTCCTATTCGGTGCCTATGTTGAATATTGTCAGTGAGATAGCGGCTGCGCATGCGGGCCAAAGTGAGGCTCAGTTCTATTGGGCATTAGCCTTGTTGAAGCAATCTCCTGCGAAAGTGACCGAAGCGTTGCCTCATTTGAAGCTGTCCTCAGAACTGGACCAGAAAAGCTCCAAGGCGCTACTCGAGTTGGGACGGCAATATACAATCTTGGAACGTCGTACAGAAGCGATTGACGCCTTGGAAGAAGCGTTGCGTCGCGACGGCACACTGGCTGCGGCAGAATTCAGGCTGGCCCAGCTCTATAGGCTGGCCGGGAACACTGGGAAAAGCAGTGAACACTTGAGCCGGTTTCAGAAACTACAGCGGCACCCTTAATTAGCGAACGGGGGCTTTTTGTTGGGGAATGGCTTGTATAGCGGATCCCCTACATAGACGATGGACAGGCGGATGGCGCGGCTGTTTCTGAGGAACGCGTCGCCCACATTGGCACCTTGGAATAAATCACGAATTACGCCGTCTACCCTGGGGAAGTTAATGGCGAATGGTTCGCCGGCAGGGTAGGAGCTAACGGTAAGTCCTTTAAAAAGAGCGCCAGTTCCTAAAGGGTAACCCAGGGAGTAACTGGGTGTTGAGACATAATCCCATCCAATGGCCCCATTGTTGTAGGTGAACACATCCAGGTAATATTGGACGCGTCCGCCACCATAAAAAGCGGCATTGTCGCAACGTTTGACGGTGGCTTGCGGCGCGCCCATCTGATCGTTAGTCGTATCCTCTACCACTTGGAAACCACCTGCTTTAGCAACCAAACTGGCCCGATAGGCTGCCCAGTTAATGATGTTGTTGACGTTGTCGTAAAGGATGGGGATGACTTCACCCGTATCGGGGGCAATTCCTGCTTCGCCCTGCGTACGATCCAGACAGAATTGGCCCGCCAACCCGCCAGCGGCTTCGGTGGCAAGGGCTTTGTCGATTTGCGAAAGAGCCAAAAGTTTTGTCGGACCCAAATTCCAAACCGAATAGACCAAAGTGCTGCTGTTTTGCTGGCGGAAATCTTTCAGAGATTGGAATGGCGTGTAAAAGGCTTGCCCCGTGAATGGGTATCCCAGATAAGGATTGTCTTCTCCCAATAGAAAATTCATGCAGGTGGTGGCGTCATCCTTCCAAATATCGGCCAGGAAGGAACCCAGACTGCGGGGGTCACCATACTGACTGGCGGGTATTCCTCCACACCAAGTCCAGGTGCTGCCAGTGGTAAAGCTGAAGCTGGTAGAAACGTCTACGGAAAGAACAATGTATAGGATTTTATCTTTGCCGACGCGATTGAGACAGGCCTTGATGACTGCTTTGTCCAAGGTGTATTGTTCCGATGTGTACCAACCGGTTATGGTGGGAACGGCACAAAGGTTGGCAGTTGGGATATTGCGATTGGTGGCGTAGTATTGTGCAACGCTCAAGGAATCCGCTGACTTTGAGTTGTATACGATGAGTACCCGCTCTGGCAGTGGAACGACGATGGGTGTTGGCACTGGGACTGGCACGGGCACTGGTGTTGGCACAGGTGTCGGAACCGGAACTGGTGTTGGAACAGGAACAGGAACAGGTGTTGGTACTGGAGTTGGTGTAGGTACGGGTGTCGGCACTGGAACCGGTGTTGGAACCGGCGTTGGGGTCGGAACAGGCGTTGGCACTGGAACCGGTGTCGGTACAGGCGTTGGAACCGGAACAGGCGTTGGCACAGGAGTCGGAGTTGGCACAACTACTGGTAGAAAAATGTTCGCCGATCCGGCAATGGCTGCGTCTCCCTTTAATTCCGCGGCAAGCCGTAACACTACGCCTGACGCCACGGGTCCACTGGTGTAAATCAATTGCCCGTTGATCCAATATTTGACCACTCGGCCATTGGCTGCATTCTCAACGCTGAGCCGCATGGTCACTTGCGTGGGGTTTGCGCCCAGATTACCTTGGCCGCGATAGATCCCGTTTTCACGAACGTCGATAAGACCGTCTTCCCAGGCACCGAAGGAGTATTCAATCATTGCGCCGGGAATAGATCCAGTAGTAAGTCCGACTTTTGGCGTATAAGAATTTGTAAGTTTGAATTCTACGTAGCCAGTTGTGGCAATGGATTGCGAACTGATGGCCCAGCCTGTGCACGACCAGCAACCCGCCTTGGACAGCGTGTTTCCAATAGCGATAGCTTCGCTCATGCCGGTCCACACGGTGGGTTGCCCAACGAACTGGGTGGATATCGGGTTGGGAATGGGCGTGGGTGTGGGCGTCGGAACGGGTGTGGGAACTGGCGTAGGAGTTGGTGTTGGAATCGGAGTCGGTGCTGGTGCTGGTGTTGGAACTGGCGTGGTATCGGGAAAGAAAATCATTGCAGAACGTACAGCCGCATCCGAGCCTTGCAATTCGGCGGCAAAGCGCAAAGTGGCCGAGGCTTCCAGTGGCTTACTGGTATAGAGTAACTGTCCATTGAAGTAGTAACGGACAACACGGGCATCCCCGGATGTTTCGACACTTAACCGCAGAGTCACCAGAGAAGGGTCCGAACCTAATTGGGCTTGCCCTTTGTAGATTCCTTTTTCTCTGATATCAAGCAATCCACCTTCCCAGGCTCCAAAGGAATAGTCAATGGGAGTTCCGGTTGCACTGTTGGTGGTTAAGCCAACATGAGGGCTGAATGAATTGGTGAGTTTGAATTCAACATAGCCAATATTACTGATCACCTGGGAACTTCTGCCCCACGCCGTGCAATAGAGACAGTCTTTGCGGCTGATGGTGTTTCCACTTACAATTGCGTCATTGGTGTCCACCCAAACCACAGGCTGGCCGGTGGACGGAACAATCGCTGAAGGAACGGGCGCCGGAACAGGTACCGCTGGCTGTGTTGGAACAGGAATCGTAGGAGTTGGAGTAGGCGCAGGAGTTGTTACCGGAGTTGCGGGTGAGGTGCCAGATGGCAAGTAAAGTACAGCAGAACCAACCATGGATCCAGATCCCATCAGTTTCGCCGTTACATATAAAGGTGTAGTGGCGTCTAAAGGCTTGCTGGTGTAGATCAATTGGCCGTTGATCAGGTATTTCACAACCCGTCCGCTGCCGGAAGTTTCCACAGAAAGGCGTAGTAAAGTGTTGGCGGGGTTTTGACCTAAACTTCCTTGTCCTTTATAGATGCCTGCCTCGCGGACATCCAGCAGGCCATCTTCCCAGGATCCAAAAGAGTAGTCCACCGCTGAGCCCGTTGCGTTGCTTTTGGACAGCCCAACATAAGGGCTAAAAGATTTCGTCAAACGGAACTCAACATAACCTGTTTTGGCGATAACCTGTTGGCTGTTACCCCACGCCGTACATATAAAACAATCAGCACGAAGTAACGTGTTGCCATTCACAATGGCGTTTGCTGTGTTGGTCCAAATGACAGGCTGCGTTGCGGTTTGCGCGCTCAGCGGAGCTGCGGCTGCAACAGCAAACACAATGGCGACCAACGCTAACCTAAAACGCGATGCCAGCGACGCTTCATCCCTTAGTAATCCATTTCCCAACATAAAAGTCCTCCGCAAAATGGGTGAAGAAGTCTTCGCTTGGAACTCTTATCGGTTTGGAACGGCGCAGTGTTAAAGAATTGCGGTTCGAAATTCCCGATTGGGGTCAACTGTTTTGTAGATAGAAGTTTTCTTGCTACCCAGTCGGTTGCCCATTGTTTAGTTGCAAACTAAAGAAGCACTTTTCCCATCGGTTCGTTTTTCATCCATCATTTCCCGCAGAAAATCAATGGAACGAATCGTTGCTTAGCTTAACTTTTGGAATTGAGTGTATCTACCACCCAAATGGCCTAATATGCGCCTATCCATAGTTTTAGATGTAGTGCCTTAGTACGAAGTCGAGAGGGTACCAATTGGGGTGCTGAAGAGTAAGTAGAACCAAAGGCGGTTTAAGTGAAACCGCCCTATCTAGTGGCTTTCCAGGCCAATTCTATTATGGAAGGGAAAAGGTCAGCAAGGTGGAATCGTTGGCGATGGCTACGAACTGCTTCCCGCCAACAGCGTAGGACATAGGCGAACTGCGCATGCTTGCACCGGTCTGGTAATGCCATAACAATTTACCGGACACTGCGTCCAGCGCCAGAAAATTTCCGTCCTTGGATGCAGCAAAAACCACGCCGCCCGCTGTGGCCAAAACTCCTGCGGCGTGCGAGCCTAAGTGGATTGGGGTGCTCCATTTTATGTCGCCCGTGGCCGGGTCAAGCGCTCGGATGAAACCTTGCTCCCCTTGTTTTTCATCTTCCCGCTGGCCACCACCGGTGTAAGGCTGGCCGGCCACAGGTTTCTTGATAACGCTGGTGTAAGTGGCGCAGGTTTCCCTTACCGACACATAGAACAGCCCAGTCATTTCACTATACGAAGGAGCTGCAAAGTTAGCCGCCCCTAGCGCATCGGGACAAACGTAATTGCCTTCCACAGTTGGATCTGTGCCAGGAATCACAATCGGATGGCCGCGCGCATCCAGACCTTTGGCCCAGGTTTGTTTAGCGAACGCCTTGCCTGCGACAAACTCACCGGTGATTCTGTCAATGGCGTAGTAAAACGCATTGCGATTGGCCATGATCAGCAACTTTCGCTGCTGCCCTTTTACTACAGCATCCATCAACACTGGTGTTTCATTGGCGTCCCAATCATGCACATCGTGAGGGGTGTATTGGAAATACCATTTCATGCGTCCAGTTGCCGGGTCTAGCGCCAGCACGCTGCAACTATATAGATTAGCCCCGGCGCGAACGGTGCCTTCGTAATCAGGCCCAGGGTTACCGGTGGTCCAAAACAGTGTATCGGTGGCGGAATCGTAAGTGCCGGTCATCCATGTGGGTGCTCCGCCATACTTTGCTGAATCGCCAGCCCAACTGGCCAGATTTGGATCCCCTGGTTGGGCCACTGAGTGAGTGCGCCATAACTTTTTTCCCGTAGTAGCATCGAACGCGTCCACCCATCCACTTACAGCACATTCACCAGATGTTACACCGATGAATACTTTGTTACCCACAATCAAAGGTGCGTGAGTAATAGAAAAACCCTTGCGATAATCGTCCACTTCCACATCCCAAATCACGGCACCGGACTTCGCATCAAGGGCCACTAGATGGGCATCGAGAGTGGCCAGATACACACGATCTCCTAAGATGCCTGCGCCGCGATTGGTCATCACGGTGCAATAATTATGCACTTCAGGCAGGCGTCGCTTGTAGTCCCATATCTTGCGACCAGTAGCGGCATCTAGCGCCGCCATGTTACTGCCAGGCCCAGTAATAAACATCAAACCATCGGCAACAATAGGCACAGTTTCAATATTCGATGCGCCGAATTGGTGTGACCAGGCACTTTGTAACTTACTGGCATTTGCAGTAGTTACTTGAGTAAGTCCGGAATAATGATGACCATTCAAATCGCCCCAATAGGTGAGCCAATTCTGCGGTTCGCGGGCCGCGTTGCGGATGCGTGCATCGGTGACATTGAAATCGGCAGCAGGCTTCCAGGCTGCAGGTTCAGCCTTGCCTTTCTTCAAAAAAGCCAGCAAATCGGCCATAGTAGTGACATCTAGCGCAATTTTTGGCATCAAGGATTGATGGGTCTGGTTCACTTCTTTGAGGTCCGCTTTGTTCAGTAAGTGAAGATGCTCCTTGGCATCCATCATTTGTAAGGAGAAAGTATCTTCGTTTTTTGCGACGCCAATCACCTTGCGGCCATCGTTGAAGGTTACTTCCACAGTGCGATACCCACCCCGTAAAGCCGCACTGGGATCTTCAATGGCCTTACGAATTTCTGACACTTTCCGCTCGGCGCCGATGCCGGTTAAATCGGGTCCCAGGCGTCCACCGCGACCTTGAAACATGTGACAGTTCCCACACTTGGCCGATCCAAAAAAAGCAATGGCCCCGGTCTCCGCATTGCCGGTAACCGCTTCCTCCGGGCTGGTACTTTCGAGCGAACGCAGATAAGTGACAATGGCCTTCACATCCTCAGCGGGCAACGGAAATTCGGGCATCTGCGTACCGGCAATCCCTTTGCTGATGTTGCGGGCAATGTCATTGTCAGTGCCACCAGACTTCCACTCACCACGAGTCAGGTTGGGAGCCCGCCCACCTTGAGCTTTTGCGCCATGGCAAGCAGTGCATGATTTATCGAACAGCATAGCTCCGCGCTGCACAAGGGTTTCATGGGGAGACTGCGCTAACAATCCAACGGGCAGCATGAGTAGGGGAATGCATCGGAATAGCATGATCTGAATTCTATCGTATTGTCACCTTTGTGCTGCGTTTTGATTCATGCTAGTTGATGTGAGGACAATTCTTTTTACCGTGATTCTGGCGGCCACCGCTGCCAATCTCCACGCCCAAGGTGGACGCCTGGTGCTCACCGAAGCCCAACGGCTGGCCAAGTGGAAGCCTGTGGACATACCGTTTCATCGCCAGGGCCTGACCACGCGCGAACAGAAGCTGGTGGAAAAGCTGGTGGAGGCGTCTAAGTTATTAGATGAAGTTTACTGGCAGCAGAGTGACCGCGGGGGTCGTGAAATTTATCGTGTCACACCCAATCCGGTTCTGAAAGGGCTGTTTGGCATTATGGGATGCCGTTGGGATTTGATTGATAGCAACAGTCCATTTCTGGGTGAAGTTGCTATGCCCAAAGGGCGTGATCTGTATCCGCAGGATGTTATTCGGGAAGAAATTGAAAAGTATGTGGTAGCGCACCCAGAGCAGAAGGCGGCCATCTATGATCCTTATACAGTAGTGAAGCGCAAGGGTGCTGAACTGATCACGATTCCATTTCAAGTGGAGTACAAAAAGTGGATTGAACCAATGGCAGCAAGGCTGCGGGAGGCCGCTGCATTAAGCGACGATAAAGCGTTTGCCAACTTTTTGCGCCTGCGTGCCGATGCCCTATTCACCAGTGATTACTACAAGAGCGATCTGGTCTGGCTTGAGTTAGACAATCCCAAGTTCGATATCATCTTCGCTCCTTACGAATCGTATCTTGACGATTTATTGGGCGTGAAGACTTCCTTTGGCGCTTCTGTTCTGATTCGCAATGAAGCAGAGAGCCGCAAACTGGCGTTGTATCAAAAGTACGTTCCCGACATACAGGATGCCTTGCCCCTGGCAGAGGCCGACCGGCCATCGAAGCGTGGTCACTTGACGCCCATGGAAGTGATGGACGCGCCGTACCGAGCCGGTGACCTTCGCTATGGCTATCAGGCGGTGGCAGATAATTTGCCCAATGATCCGCGCATACATCAAGAGAAGGGTTCTAAAAAAATCTTCTTCAAAAACTTTATGGACATCCGCGTGGCCACGATTGTGTTGCCGGTGGCCCGGCGTTTAATGCTGCCTGAACAAGCAGCCAAGGCCACGGCGGAAGGCTATATGGCCGCAACAGTGATGCACGAAATTGCCCATGGGTTGGGACCGGCATTCTCGCGCGTCAACGGAAAGCAGGTGGACATTCGGGAATCCATTGGGTCGGCATTTTCCGGGCTTGAAGAAGCTAAGGCTGACGTGGGCGGTATGTTTGGCTTGGCCTGGCTAATGCAGAGTGGCGCATTGCCCAAGGCGAGAGCAGAAGAATATTACGCATCTTACGTTGCCGGAATATTTCGTACTTTGCGCTTTGGGATAGGCGAGGCGCATGGTCGTGCACAGATGATGGAGTTCAACTATTTGATGGAACAGAAAGCGCTGCTGACTGCCCCCGATGGTCGTTACAAGGTGGATTATGCGCGCATGCCAGTGGCGTTGGAACAACTCAACAAAGAGTTACTTACAATGGAGGCAACTGGGGATCGGGCACGGGTTGAGGCTTGGTATAGGAAGTACAACACCATGCCTGCGGACCTTACGGCGGCGCTTGCCGCCACTACGGACATCCCCGTGGATGTGCGCCCTACCTTCACTGGATTCCCGGATAAGGGTGGCAATTCCAGGTAGTGGGTTGCTGGCTAAATTGAGTGGCAGCAAGTTTCGTAAACGGACATCCCGCAGCCATAGACCTCCACAAACCATGCTGCCGAATATCATGAGGAATATTGCCGGGAACCAACCACCCTAAACCCGCACATTGATTGCCACGACGCCGCCCAAATTAAACCGTCAGCAAGATGGCGCCAAGTATCGTGGTGCGTGGAATTAGATAAAGAATCGTGCATGTTGTCAAAACCAAGCCAAGACCAACAATCACCGATTCGGGATAGCCCAATTGCAACGTCGCCTCCACAATCGTTGGAGGTTTGAATAGTTTCATGACGCCATCCACAAGTAGGGATAGCGCTACGAATCCGCTCATCACCCGTCCCGCCTAAAGTCTGTTTTTTGAACTCATAACATTTCAACCTAAAAACGGCGGTTGAAAATGATGTCGGCAGCAGAAACGGTTGATACTGTTGAGGATGACCGAGAAAAATGCTCTGCTGAAGACTCACCCGGTGGGTGAGTCGGGAAAAGACGGATTTGGGTTGTCGGGCGAAG